>NZ_CP075189.1:1162500-1762500 GCF_020510565.1 Ferribacterium limneticum | reverse complement strand
CACCTGCCACCAGACAGCCGAAACCTTCCCGCCCAATTTCCTGAGCGGCAACGGCGCGCAGGTGGCAGCCCGTCTGCGCCAGTGCGCGCCGCGCCTTTACGTCCGGCTGGCCATGGCCGATCTGGCACCGGAACAGCGCGACAAGACGCCGATGCCGCCGGAAAGCATGCTCCCGGCCTTCGCCACCAACAGCGACCGCTGGCGCAATAGCGCCGCCCGCAAGACCCTGTTAGCACAAGTCAGCGACTGGCTGCGCGCTGAAAATGGCCGTCCGCCCAACCTCAACGAAATGCTGGCCGGTGGCTACGAAGCCCTGCGCCCCTGCCTGCCCACGCCACAGGGCAATCGCATGAAACGCTACTCCCTCCCCTTCAAGGGGAGGGTTGGGGTGGGGATGGGTCACTACAAGCCATGAAAAACCCCTCAACACCCATCCCCCTCCCAACCTCCCCCTTGAAGGGGGAGGAGATGATGCATCCCGCATTCATGCAATTGCCCTGGCTCACGCCATAACACCAACAAACCAAGGGGAGCACCATGAACGAAGAACTCGAACAGACCCCCAGCCCCTGGAAGCGCCGCTTCCTGATTCTCTTCACACTCACCGTCATCATCCCCGGCTTCATCGGCCTGCTGCTCCTCAAGCGCTTCGGCGAGGACATTCCGGTCGACTACGCCAGCCCGACCGAGCATTTTAAATACGGCTCGACCGGCGGCGAGCATGAGATGGGCTTTCCCTACTGGATCTGGAAGGCGCTGCCCGAGGTCTGCACGCAATACCTGCCGGGCAAGGGCTACCAATCGCTCGGCATGGTCTATGAGAAAAACCCCGACGGCAGCGACCGCGATCTGCCGGTCGGCACCTCGCAGCGGCGTTTCCAGGGCATTGACCGCGTTTTCGTCAATTGCGCCGTCTGCCATGTCAGCACCGTGCGTACCGCGGCCGACAAGCCGGCCACCATCGTCCTCGGCATGCCGGCCGCCACCTTCAACATGAAGGCCTTCGAGGAGTTCTTCTTCCGCTGCGCCGCCGATCCGAAGTTCTCGAAGGAATACATCCTGCCCGAGATCGAGAAACAGGGCGCCAACCTCGACCTGCTCGACCGCTACCTCGTCTACCCCATCGCCATCGCCATCATGCGCGACCGCGTTCTCGCGCTGGCCGGGCGTTTCGACTGGGTCTTCAAGCAGCACGAATGGGGGCCGGGCCGGGTCGATACCTTCAATTCGGCCAAGGTCATTTTCAACTGGCCGATGCATTTGCTCGACCCGAAGGAATTCGACGCCCCGGCCGACTTCCCGTCGATCTGGCGCCAGCGTCAGCGCATGGAGCCGAAGGAAATGCAGCTGCACTGGGACGGCAACAACACCACCGTCGAGGAGCGCAACAAGAGCGCCGCCTTCGGCACCGGCACGACGCCGCCGACCATCGACATCGAACGCATCAAGCGCGTCGAAGCGTGGATCATGGATGTCGAGCCACTTCAATTTTCGGCATTTTTTCCGGTTGACCGTGGCATTGCCGCCCAAGGCGCGCCGATCTACCAAAAATACTGTGCGGCCTGCCACGGCGCCTCGGGCAGCGACTTCAGCGGCCAGTACGTCGGCACCGTCGAGCCGCTGGCCAAAATCGGCACCGACCGCCGCCGGCTGGACTCCTACACCTACACGCTGGCAGTAAACCAGGCCACGCTTTATGCCGGCTACCCGTGGCGCTT
Organism: Ferribacterium limneticum; assembly: GCF_020510565.1. Classification (NCBI taxonomy): domain Bacteria; kingdom Pseudomonadati; phylum Pseudomonadota; class Betaproteobacteria; order Rhodocyclales; family Azonexaceae; genus Ferribacterium; species Ferribacterium limneticum. Next base: position 1,760,782 of record NZ_CP075189.1, on the reverse strand, counting down.
CACGCATTTCCAGAAAACCCACGGCTACGCCAACATGCCGCTCGACGGTCTGTGGCTGCGCGCCCCCTACCTGCACAACGGCTCGGTGCCCAGTCTGCGCGACCTCCTCGAACCGGCCGCCAAACGCCCGAAAGCCTTCTACCGCGGCAACGACGTCTATGACCCGGAGAAAGTCGGTTTCGTCTCGAACATCAGCGAAGCCGGCGGCAAGAAATTCTTCCGCCTCGACACCACCGTGCCTGGCAACGGCAACGGCGGCCACGAGGGCAAGGCCTACGGCACCGAACTGAGCTCCGGCGAGAAAGCCGCGCTGGTCGAGTTCCTCAAGACATTCTGAGAGGCACCATCATGAGCAACTGTTCCTGCAAAACCTGGCTCAAATACGCCGCCCTCGGCCTCGCCACCCTCGCCGTCATCGGCGGCATGATCGGCTACGACCGCGGCTTGCGCGAATATCCACAACCGGACTGGGTGACCGCCACGCCGGACATGCGCTTCAAATACGGCTCGATCGGCGCCGAGCAGGACTCCGGCATCCCGTACTGGATTTTCTACGTGCTGCCGCGGGTCTTCCCCGAGAAATTCAAGGAAGACGGCAAGGTCGTCCCCGGCGGCTACGCGGCGCTCGGCGTGCCGTGGGAAATGGGCCGCGAACTGCCGGTCGGCTTCACCAAAACCACCATCGGCTTCCCGCGCGTCGCCAACAACTGCGCAGTCTGCCACACCACGACCTACCGCGTTTCGCCCGATTCCAACCCGGTCTTCGTTGTCGGCGGCTCAGGCCACACCACCAACGTCCAGGCCTTTTTCCGCCTGCTCATCAACTGCGCCAAGGACCCGCGTTTCAACGCCGACATCCTGATGGCCGAGATCAACCGCGTCACGCACCTCGACTGGATCGACCAGCTGCTCTACCGCTTCCTGATCATCCCGATCACCAAAAAGCGCCTGCTCGAACGCGAGGCGCAATTCGCCTGGCTCTACCGCCCGGACTTCCCCGAATGGGGCCGCGGCCGCGACGACGGCATGAACCTGACCCGGTATTTCATGATCAAGGCGCCGATGGACGACTACTTCGGCCCGGCCGACATGCCGGCCGTGTGGAACCTGAAAAAGTATGACCCGGCCAAGGGCAGCCGCCCGAACTACGCCGCCGACACCCACGATGTCCATTCCGTGGTCATCGATTCGGCGCTCGGCGTGCTCGGCGCCCCGCCCAAGAACAACGCCCGTTTCATGGAGCAGATCGAGTGGCTAAAAACCTACCTCTCCCAGCTCCAGCCACCAAACTACCCCTTCCCCATCGACCAGGCCAAGGCCGCCAGCGGCATAGTGCTGTTCAACACCCACTGCGCCGCCTGCCACGCCAGCGACAAGACCGGCACATCCCTGCCGCTCGCCGATGTCGGTACCGACCGCGGCCGCCTCGACACCTGGAACAAGGACGCCGCGATCAAGGCCAACAAGATCGTCACGGAAATGGGCCTCGAGCGCAAAGGACTGGTCGAGGAGGATTTGCCCGGCTACCACATCCCCTTCCTCGACGGCCTCTGGCTGCGCGCCCCCTACCTGCACAACGGCTCGGTGCCAACGCTGCGCGACCTGCTCGAACCCGCCGCCAAGCGCCCGAAAGTTTTCTGGCGCGGCTACGACGTTTATGACCAGAAGAACGTCGGCTTCGTCACCGACACGCCGGAAGCCCAACGCGTCGGCACCCGGCTCGACACCGCCAGCAAGGGCGGCGGCAATCAGGGGCACGAGTTCGGCACTGGCTTGTCAGGCAGCGAAAAGGATGCCCTGGTCGAGTATTTGAAAACGCTGTGAATCGCCCTTCCACGAGCGCCCTGCCGCACTGTAAAGAAAAGGAAGGTTTGCGATGAAAACCCGTCTCCTGATCGCCAGCACTCTCGTGGCCTTTGCCTGCACCGCCGCCCTCGGCGCGCCGGAAAAACTGTCGCCAGCCGACCAGGCTGCCGCCTTCAAGGCCGCCGGCTTCAAGCTCAAGGGCAAACGCTGGCAAGCCTGTGACGATCCGACTCCGACTTACAGCCCGGGCGCCATGGAAAATGTCCGCGACCTCAACGGCGACAGCCTGCCCGAAGCCATCATCACCGAGGGCGGCACCTACTGCTACGGCCATACCGGCGCCGGTTACAGCCTGGTCAGCAAACAGCCGAACGGCGGCTGGAAGCTGATGACCAACGGCACCGGCATGCTCAGCATTCTCAACACCAAAGGCGCCGGCGACTGGCCCGACCTCGAAATCGGCGGCCCCGGCTTCTGCTTCCCCGTCCAACGCTGGAACGGCCGGGAATACGCGGTTCATCGGCACCAATACGAAGGCAAGCCGTGCCGACGGAAATAGTCGGCTGAATTACCGGCAAAAGGCGATTGCTACGGTCAACCGGAAAATTTGGCCGAAATTGAAATCTCCGCAGCCTTGAATATGGACTCTGGCCTGACAGCGCAGGCAATTCTTGGTGCGCTATTTGCGTTCCCGTTGGTAACAGCGTTCAAACGGGCGATTCTTGTCGTGTTCCCTTCAATTCAACCCTCATCCCTTGCCACCTCGCACACCGCACTGGACAGCTGGCGCCCGCGGCCCTGTCGATACCGCGCCCCTCACGCCCGGGAGGCAAGGCATGCATGACACCTGTTCCGCTGCAGGTGACGACGAATGGGTCATCTGGAACGGTGGGCTCGGCGTGGTCACCACGGCCACGCTCGGCCGGGTCGAGGTCGGCCCCGGTGGCCGAACAGCATGGCTGGAAGAACCGTTCGACATGGTCGGGCCATTCGATTTCGACGAACTCGAGACCCACGGCCGAATAAGCTTTGCGGCCTGCATCGTCATGTCACGCCAACGCTGGCAGGACGACCAGGCGGCGTTGAAGCGGGAGTCAATCCACCTGCGCCGTGCCGCCCAGGAGCGAATTAACGACGAATTTGCCCGCTTCTTCGGCCGGCAAGGCAGACACCACGGCAAGCGCCAACCCGTGGACGAACGCGAACATCGCGAGGTACTGAATCTGCCGGCCAGCGGAAAACTCGAACGGCGCCAGGTCAACACCGCCTACAGACGGCTCGCCCAGAAGGCGCATCCCGACGTCGGGGGAAGTCATGAACAGTTCGTCCGCATCACCAAAGCGCGCACTGTCCTGCTCGAAACGATTTCGTGACTGGCCTGCATGATGTCCAGAGGCCTTTTTCTTGAATCAATGAATAGGTGAATTTACCCATGACCCGGATTATCGATTTTCCCGTTCAGAATAATCAGCGAAACCATGACTACGATGGCGACATTGAAGACATATTGGCATCCATCCCGCTGAGACCCCGAGAAAAGCTCAGGTTCGAGCTGATCAAGACAATTAATGGCTATGACGCCTATTTCACCCAATGGTCCCTGAGCTTTCCTGAATCCAGTGACGAAACAGTCAAAAAGCAAATCTACGACCTGGCGCATCAGGAACATGGCCGAAAAATACGCATGCTGAAAGACATCATGCTGCTCAAGGCAAAAGTCCTGGTTTCGGAGTTCCATCGATCGAAGTGATCTGTTTCCAACATGGCCATCCGACTTGTTGCGCTCCACTCTTGAGACCGCCGACAAATGCATTCTTTCTTTTCAGTGAAATCAAACCTCCGAATCTTTCAGAGGCCGCGAACCTCCGGGATCAAGTCGTGAAGTTAGGCATTTACTGTTGCCAGCCTGCTCAATGAAAGGCGGCGCTGTGTCGAGTAGTCACCAGAGCTGAAACTAAAAAGACGCCGACTGTCCAACAACCGCATTGCGGCAACGCTGCCGAACTGGCGGTCCCGGCCATTTCCGGTCCCTCAAGAAAGCGCCGCATAGCGGACGTTGGCTTTGTCCGTATGATTGCTGATTGATAAGGAGATCGGCATCGGATAATCTCCATGCCATTTAATACTTTTCAGGTGGTCCAATCGTGTCCGTATTATTAGTAGTGATCTGGACGTTTCTGCTCGTGAATAACTTTTAGAGCCAGCCATGGATAACACCGATTTAATCATCAAACTAGGTATTGGCATCGCATCTGGCTTCATTGGCTGGTTACTCGCTCAAGTCACGAGCCTAGTCAAAGACTGGGCAAAAGCGCGAAAAATCAAAGCGCTTCTGCTTGAAGAACTGCGGGACGTCGACCGAGAAATGGAAAGGGTGATGACGTCCAGCGCCAGAGATCTACAGATATACGGCGCAAAAGGCGTTGGAAATTCAGCCTGTATTGGCGTCTCAAACTATATTTTTTCAAACTATTATAAAGACGCACTTTTATCTTTAAATCAAAACCAAAGAATTTCGTATCAGCTCATACACTCCCTAATTCGCAGTCTAAACGAAGGGCTTGATAGCATTCGGAGCCTAACAACAGAGATACAGAAGCACCACCAAAAGAACGGCACAACCGAAGAAACTGTAGTATTTGGAAAAGAGTGGGGAGAAATGATCAAGGCGGAATACATAAATTCCGCAGCGATCAGATGGCATGTTCGTTATCACATCGACAACGAGTGCAACCCAGACCTATCTTCGATGACAGAAGGCCACAAAAACTACCTCAAGTTTCTTGCTGAAGTAGAGAGTGAAGCAAATAAGCTCATCAAGAGTGGAGAATCAATTGATAGAAAAAAATTCGAAGAAATCTATTCTCCTTCCTCTTTCGGAAATTAGCTCTAACATGGCGCTCAACAGGGGCACTCCAAAAGCTACGCTTTCGTCCTGCCTGTTAGCTCTACTACAAGAGCTTCCCTATTCTCATTAGGCGCAATGCTTATGAATGAAACCGCTGAACGTTTCTTCAAGAACAGGTGCATTTCTACGGAAATGGATCTAAATCCATATGTCGTTCAGGCTGCAGAGCTTATTGAATTGGCTGACGACGAGGTCAACAGGCTGGCCGAAAAAAATATTGATCGTCTACAACATGAGGTGGCTTGGTCCATCCTCCACGACATGTATAAGAAGTGCCACGAATTTACAAGTGGTGCTCTAGCCACGTTCCTGATAGCACATATCGGCTCTGCAGAGGCACTTTGCAGAACTGCCGTGGAGTCCGCCGTAAATCTACATTACGCCAGTTGTGGCGATGATGTCGGCAACGTAATCGCTTATTTTCGTAACTACATTGCTACAGAACGAGGCCAGAACAAAACCTAGCTCAAGAGTGTAGAGCGCTCAAATTACTCAAACGAAGCAAAGGCTTATCATCGGATAACTCATAGAAAACAAGGAACAAAGCCTAGACTTCTACGAGGAAGGACTCCGGAAATCCCTTGCCATCATCAATATTGACTACGATGCCTACCTTGGCTCCTGGCCCAGTATTTTTGATCGCTTTTCAAAGATTGGGAAAGAGGTCGATTACAGAACGATCTATGCCGCACTTTGCTCACAGGCACACAATGATCCTGAAGATATCCTTAACAACCTCATGACAAGAATTATTGAGGTGGAGGGGTATGCGGAATCAGTAGAGATAGAAAAATATATTTTTTCCTTAAACATGGTGCTGACTAGCATTTGCTTCTATATAGAAGCTTCTGCAATGTATTTAGCAAAATACAACATTAACGTTACCAAAACACTGGTTCCCATTTCGCAGAGAGCGACAGAATTGTTATCTGAATTGCAATCAAACTCCAGAGCACATACATCACGCCCCCTCAAGCGTTCCGCCTAACAATCAGGTCAAGGTCGGCAACAACCGATTTAGAGATGTCAGGCAGCCCCTCGGCATTTTCGATTACGCAGTGCTCTTGAACAAACACGCCCCTAACTCCTCCACTCCTTTTAATTGAACGGAATATTATTTCCGCGGTCGACTAGCTGAGGTTGGCCGGTTTGCTGGCGTCGAGTCCTTGGCTACCCGCCGATTGAGCGGCGTTGCGAATCGACGGGTTTTCCGGTTTTTCTGGCCTCATCGGGGAGAAGGAATGACCGATATATTCCTGAGCTATACCGAGCGTGACCGGGAGACGGCGCGGCGGGTTGCCGAGGCGCTTGGTTCGGCCGGCTGGAGCGTGTGGTGGGACCGGCGGATTCCGGCCGGGGAAACCTGGCGCAGCGTGCTTGAGCATGCGCTGGAAGACATGCGCTGCATGGTGGTTTTGTGGTCGGCCAAATCAATCGAAAGCGAATGGGTTTACGAGGAAGCCACCGAGGGGCGCCGGCACGGCAAGCTGGTGCCGGTGCTGATCGAGAATGTTCGCCCGCCGGCCGGTTTCCGCGAGATTCAGGCGGCCGATCTGACGGGTTGGGATGGCTCGCCCGATTTCGATGGCCTGCGCATGCTGCTGTCGGACCTTGAGCATCTGCTGGGCAAGCCGGTGGTGAGTGCCGTTGACAGTCCATCGTCGGCCAGCCTCCCGACCGGGAAAGCCGATGCAGCACACGATTCTGACCCGCCCTACAACACGACCGATTTACCCGGCCGGGCCAAGCCGGCGACGGATGGAACCAAAGCGCGCTGGCCACTTTGGGCGCTGGCTGGAGGCGTACTGCTGGCGGGTGCGGCTGCCTTCATCGGCCTGTCGTCGCGCCAGCAACCCGTTCCCGCGCCCCCGCTCCCGGAATCAGCCAGCCGGCAACCGGAGCGAAGCGCGCCGCCGGCTGCTCCCACCGTCGTTCCGGCCGCCCCTTCCCCGCCAACGGCAAGCGTCCGGCCGGAAGTTTCGCGTGACTCGCGCGCTGCGTTGGCATCCTCGACGGAGCCCCTGTCGCGCAGCAGAACCCAGCCTGAGCCTTCCACCGCCATCAAGCGGAGCGATTCGACCCGGCTGTCTAGCGCCCGCTGCGCCGATCTGCTGGCCCGCATCCAGCTCGGCGAAACGCTTTCCGAGGCCAGCCAATCCAGATTCGACAAGGAGTGCCGACAATGAACAATCAATCTCCCCGCCTCTCGCGTTCAGCCTTGTGCGCTGCGGTTTTCGCTGCCTTGCTGCTGATCGCCGGCTGCGACAGTCTCAAGGAATTCAGCGCTTCGCCGACGCCGTCTGCTACCGCCTCTTCCATGTCATCCCCGCCGGCCGCGGCCAGCCCGCCACCATCAGCCGCCGCGCCAGCCCCACCGCCGGCCCAGCCTTACGACCAGGCGGTATTGAGCGCCGCCACCGCCTTGTTCACCAATGCCAAACTGCCACCGGCCGGCACCCCGGCCCAGCAAAAATACGCGCTGGTGATCGACCCGCTGATCGACGGCATGACCGGCGCCCAGTCGGTAACGACGCGTTCGATGGGCCGGCGGCTGACCGATCTGATGCATGAGCGCTACCCGCAGTTCGACGTGCAGGCCTTTTCGTCGGCCAATGTGGCGCGCAGCCCGCTGGTCCTGATCGGCACCTTCACGGGGGTCAATGCCCAGCGCAAGACGGCGGGCGCCCGCGAGGCCTACCGCATCTGCTTCGCGCTGGCCGATCTGCGCACGGGCAAGCTGGTCAGCAAGGGCTTGGCCTTTGCCTTGCCGGAAGGCGTAGACCCGACACCGTTGGCCTTTTTCCGCGACGCTCCGGCCTGGTCGGAAGACCCGGCGACCGAGGGCTACATCAAGACCTGCCAGGGCACCAAGGCCGGCGACCCGATCAACCCGCTCTACCTCGACCGCATTCTGGCCGCCTCGGTCGTCGCCGAAGGCATCGAAGCCTACGAGGCCGGCCGCTACCGCGAAGCCCTCGACTTTTACACCAGCGCCCTGGCCATGCCGACCGGCGACCAGTTTCGCGTGCACAACGGCATCTATCTCGCCAACTGGAAACTCGGCCGCCGGCAGCCGGCTGAAGCGGCCTTTGCCAAGGTCGTCGACTACGGCCTCGAACACCAGCGGCTGGCCGTCAAGTTCCTGTTCCGCCCCGGCTCGACGGCTTTCATGGCGAATGCGGCGCTGAGCAGCAGCTATCCGAGCTGGCTGAAAACCATCGCCCGGCGCACCGGCGATAGCGGCAAGTGCCTGGAAATCACCGGCCACACCAGCCCGACGGGACCGGAACCCTTGAACGAGCGACTGTCGCTGCTCCGGGCCGAATTCATCAAGTCGCGGCTGGCCCAGACCTCGCCCGGACTCGACAAACGGATGATCGCCAACGGCGTCGGCTCGCGGCAAACCATGGTCGGCAACGGCCGTGACGATGCCAGCGATGCGCTGGATCGGCGGGTCGAGTTCAAGGTGATCGGGTGCTGATGATCCGCCAGGTAGCGGTTGCCACGGTCAACCGGAAATTTTGGCCAAAAATGAAATCCTGGCGATGCCCAGCGCGCTGCGATCACGCCGCAGGCGATGCGTTTTCCCCTGGTGCCGGCCGTCTGCTACTGGCTGCGGCGATCCGAATTCATTCGGCGTTCCGCACCGAGCCTTTGGTCCGCCTGTCCCGCGGGCGGGCCGTAGTCGATGGATCGCCTGTCGTTGCTGCGCCGGAGAGCATGATGATTGCGCAGCTCCGGACACAGACCAGGCAAATATGGCAGCTCGCCAACGCCCTCCGCATGCCCGGCATAGCGCAAGGCCTTTTCGTATTGATCCAGGGCATATTCGGCGATGCTGGCCGCCCGCTCGTCCTTCCCTCGAAGATATGAAATCGAGGTCAAGGCTTCGAGCAGGATTGTGAGTATTTTCTCGCCCGGGTTTTCTGCTTCCATCATCAGCTTCTCGCCTCCAGTTCGCCAGCATCCTCGGCTGCTACAAAGCCGGTTCTGGACACTTAGCAAACATGATGCCTGCGTCTGGAAAACCCACCAGCACAACGAAAAATGATGTTGGCAATTTTGGCCGTGTAAGTCTTTTCGACACATTTCGCAGCCATTGGCGCTTACTCAGCAAGCAACGGGCAGCGCGGGTCACTGTGAGCACGCCCCAACAACGCCCTGCACTGGCCGCAGCAAGCCCAAACCACACATTACCGGCCAATCTGCTGCCTGTATCCGGTTATTACGGTCAACCGGAAATTTTTGCCAAATTTGAAATTTTCAGCATCCGTCAGCGCGCTGCGATCACCCCGCAGGCGATGCGCTTGCCCGAATTGCCGGCCGGCTGCGACTTGTAGTCGTCCGGATCAGCATGGATCACGACGCTGCGCCCGACTACCCCGGTCGGGCCGCTCAGGGTCAGGCCACGGAGTTCCGCTGTGTATTTGGCCTCGCCCTGGGCGCTGGCGATCAGGTTGGGCATGTCGCCGCCGTGATGTTCTTCGCTGGCGTGGTGGCCGTGCGCCTTGCTCATCGGATTGAAATGGCCCTTGGCGCTGCTCGCGTCCGGTGCGCTGCAATCGCCTGCCTCGTGCACATGGAAACCATGCTCGCCCGGCGTCAGCCCGGCCACCTTGGCTTCAATGCGCAAACGGCCGTCCGTTTCGGAAAAATTGACGGTACCGCTGACCATGCTGCCCGAACGGGCGAGCAATTCGGCGCTGGCCGACGGGCCGGACATGGAGGTCGCACAGCCGCTCAGCACGGCAATGGACAAGGCACTCAAGGCGATAGCGGGGCGGAGCAGCATGGTTTTCTCCTGAATGGAAACGGGCAATGTCGTCTGACCCATATGCAAAACGGATGTTCCGTCAATATGCGCCCATCTTTATAACAATTTGCAATAACAAGATGCGCACTTGTTCTTAATCGAATATTAAGGACTTGCTACAATGGCGCTCATTCGACAATCCACGCGGATTACCCAAGCAATGACCCAACGCTCTACCCTCTCTCACCTCGACTGGCTCGAAGCCGAAGCCATCCACATCATGCGCGAAGTGGCCGGCCAGTGTTCCAACCCGGTTCTGCTGTTTTCTGGCGGCAAGGACTCGATCTGCATGCTGCGCCTGGCCGAAAAGGCCTTTCGCCCGGGCAAGTTCCCCTTCCCGCTGATGCACATCGACACCGGCCACAATTACAAGGAAGTCGTCGCCTTCCGCGACAAGCGTGCGGCCGAACTGGGCGAGCGGCTGATCGTGCGTTCGGTTGAAGACTCCATGGCCCGCGGCACCGTCGTCCTCAAGCATGAAGGCGAGTCGCGCAACAAGCACCAGTCGGTGACCCTGCTCGAAGCCATCGAGGAATTCGGTTTCGACGCCTGCATCGGCGGCGCCCGTCGCGATGAGGAAAAGGCCCGCGCCAAGGAACGCATCTTCAGTTTCCGCGACGAGTTCGGCCAATGGGACCCGAAGAACCAGCGCCCGGAACTGTGGAGCCTGTACAACGCCCGCAGCCACAAGGGCGAGAACATCCGCGCCTTCCCGATCTCGAACTGGACGGAAATGGACGTCTGGCAATACATCGAGCGCGAAGGTCTGGAACTGCCGAGCATCTATTTCGCTCATAAGCGTCCGGTCGTCATGCGCCAGGGTTCCATCGTGCCGGTCAATGTGCCGCTGGTCGGTGGCGGAGTCGCCAACCCGTCCAAGCCAGGTGAAGAGATCATCGACCTGCAGGTCCGCTTCCGCACCGTCGGCGACATTTCCTGCACGGCCCCGGTCGAATCGGACGCCGACGACGTCAGCAAGATCGTTTTCGAAACCGCCACCACCACCATCACCGAGCGCGGCGCTACCCGTCTGGACGACCAAACCAGCGACGCCTCCATGGAACAACGCAAGAAAGAGGGTTACTTCTGATGACCGCCCACGTAGAAGACCACGGCCTGCTACGCTTTTTGACCTGCGGCAGCGTCGATGACGGCAAGAGCACGCTGATCGGGCGGCTGCTGTTCGACACCAAGACCATCCTCGCCGATACGCTATCGGCCATCGCCAAGACTTCCGAAAAGCGCGGCATGGGCGCGGTTGACCTGTCGCTGCTCACCGACGGCCTGCAAGCCGAGCGCGAACAGGGCATCACCATCGATGTCGCCTACCGCTATTTCTCGACCGGCACGCGCAAGTACATCATCGCCGATGCACCGGGCCATGAGCAGTACACCCGCAACATGGTCACCGCCGCGTCGACCGCCAACCTCGCCATCATCCTGATCGATGCGCGCAAGGGCGTCCTGACCCAGACCCGCCGCCATTCGAAGCTGGCCTCGCTGGTCGGCATCCCGCACCTGATCGTCGCCATCAACAAGATGGACCTCGCCGATTACTCGCAGGAAACCTACGAGCGGATCAAGGGCGAATACCTCGAATTTGCTGCCAAGGTCGGCATCGAAGACATCCGCTTCATCCCGCTCTCGGCGCTCAACGGCGACATGATCGTGGACCGTGGCGACAACCTGAACTGGTACGAAGGCCCGACCCTGCTTGAAATGCTCGAAGTCGCCCCGGCCGCCCATACCGAGCACACCGAGAAGTTCCGCTTTCCGGTCCAGTACGTCTGCCGCCCGCAGGATTCGGCCAACCCGGAACTGCACGACTACCGCGGTTTCATGGGCCGTGTCGAAGCCGGCTCGATCAAGGTTGGCGATGCCGTCACCGTCCTGCCCTCCGGCCGCGAATCGACCGTAAAAGCCGTACAAATTGGCGGCGTCGATATCGGCGAAGCCTTCTGCGAACAATCCATCACCCTGCTGCTCGCCGACGAAATCGACACCTCGCGTGGCGACATGATCGTCAAGTCGAGCGAAGTCCCGGCCGCCGTCAAGCAGATCGAAGCCACCGTCTGCTGGATGGCCGAAGCGCCAATGGACCGCGCCCGCACCTACCTGATCCGCCACACGACGCGCGACTCGAAAGCCAAGCTGGCCGCCATCGACCATCGCCTCGACGTGAACACGCTGGAAAAAGTCCCGGCCGAAAAGCTGGCGATGAACGACATTGCGCAGGTCACCTTCAAGCTGGCCCAGCCGCTGTTCGCCGACCCCTACCTGGAAAACCGCGGCACCGGCGCTTTCATCATCATTGACGAGAGCAACAACAACACGGTCGGGGCCGGGATGATTCTCTGACCTCCCACGGTCAACCGGAAATATCGGCCAAAATTGAAAACGCCTCCGACCCGGAGGCGTTTTGATTTGTCTCTGTCCATTTCGCCCATTTCGCGGCTAACATAAGCGTCGCAAGCGATTTGACCGAATCGCCCGAAATCCGGACTCAACGAAACTGCTGGGAAGTTCTGAATGCGCATTCTGATTGTTGATGACAATGCCTCGATGCGAGACCTGCTGACCGCCCTGCTGTCCAGCCAGGGTTACACGGTGGTGGGTGCGCTGGAAGAGGGCAATGGCGTCATCGATGCCATCCGCAAGCTGGCGCCGGAACTTGTCTGTCTCGACTACCTGTTGCCGGGTCGGGATGGCCTCGACATCCTGCGCGAAATCAATTCGCTGTTTCCCGAAATCGACGTGCTCTTCATCACCGCCTCGGAAGCCCCGGGGCTTGAAGCCAAGGCCGCCGATGCCGGTGCCGCCGGTTTCCTGCGCAAGCCGTTCGGCCAGAAACAGGTAATCGACGAATTGCGCGCCGTCTGTGACACGCGCAATCGTGCTTCCGAAGCCAATGTGCCGGCCGAAACCAGAAAGGCGCCACTGCCCCAGCCGACGGCCGCTGGCGCCCCCAAAGCATCCGGCAAACAGCAGCCGACCGTCGTCATCGTTGACGACAACAGCTCGATCCGCCTGCTGCTCAAAGGCCTGCTCAGCGAACTCGGCCTCAATGTGGTCGCCCAGGCGGCCAATGGCGAGGAAGCCATCCGCGCCGCCAAGGCCCACCAGCCGACCGTGCTCTTTCTCGACGTCAACATGCCCATTCTCGGCGGCCTCGAAGCGCTGCCCCGGATTGTCGAAGCCAGCCCGAAAACGGCCGTCGTCATGGTCACCGGTGACACTTCGCGGGCCATCGTCCAGCAGGCGGCCGGTCTCGGCGCCCGCGGCTATGTCGTCAAGCCGGTGCGCCCGGCCTATGTCGAAAATTTCCTGAAACAGCTGTTCAACACCTGAGCCAAGAAAGGTTTACGACCATGACCTTGATGATCGACTTTCCCTTCCCGGGCGCCGCCCCCTGGGTCGATCACTTCAAGACCATCGAGGTCCCGGTCCTGCGCCATACGGTGCACCAACTTGACGAGCTGCGCGAAACGGCAAACACGATCAATACCCGCAAACTGGCTGCCGTCATCGGGCACGATCCGCTCATGACCCTGCGCCTTTTTCAATACATGCAGGCCAACCGCTCACGCCGCCAGTCGGCGGACATCACGACCATCGAGCGTTCGCTGGTGATGATCGGCACGCAGAATTTCTACAACAGCATCCAGGATCCGCCCATCCTCGAGCAGCAGCTCAAGGGCTACCCGAAGGCCATGCTCGGCCTGCTCAAGGTCATCGCCCGGTCCCGCGTCGCTGCCCAATGGGCCCGCGACTGGGCCTTGCTGCGCCAGAATGCCAGCTTCGATGAAATCACCATGGCGGCGCTGCTCCACGATCTGGTCGAAATCCTCATGTGGTGCTTCGCCCCCAACCTAGCCATCCGGGCCAAGGAAAGGCTGGCCAGCGAACCGGGCAGGCGCAGCAGTCAGATCCAGGAGGAGGTTTTTGGCGCCTCGCTCGACGACATCGCCGTCGAACTGATCACCCACTGGGGGTTGCCGCCCCTGCTCTGTACACTTCTGAACCCGGCCGATGCCGAAACGGCGAATGTCAGAAACGTCAAGCTCGCCGTCGATCTGGCCCGCCACTCGGCCAATGGCTGGAACGACCCCGCCCTGCCGGACGACTATCAAGCCATCGAAACGCTGCTGCACATCGGCCACAGCAATCTGCTCGAACGCATCGGCGCCCCCGAGGAACAGGTCGAGGCAGCCCGCCTGGCCGAGGCCGAAGGCGACCCGCTGGCCTCTTAGCGCGACTATCGCCAGATAGCGCCGCGCCAAAAACGACGGCGCAAAAACATCAGAGATCGACGTTGAGCTGGAACCAGTAGGTTCGGCCATCCATGCGCAGGGAGTCCTGCGCCAGGCCACTGTCGGGACGCCAGTCGAAGGGCGAAACGGCTTCGTACTCGCGGTCGAACAGGTTGCGAATGCTGAATGAGGCCGACAGGCCGTGCCACTTGCGCTCGCTCGAGAAGGTCAGGTTGGCCAGCCCGACGCCGGCCAGGCGCCGCCGTTCCAGCGTCAGCCGCGAACCGAGGTATTGCGCTTCGAGCCCGGTACGCAGTCTATTGTCGAACATGGGAAAGCTCAGATTGAACTTGCCCAGCACATGCGGCGAATTGACCGCTTCGGCCCCGTAAACGTCGCGCGCGTTTTGCCAGGCCAGGCTGCCACGCGAACGAATGCCGTTTTCCCACATACGCTCAAGCTCGACCTCCAGCCCCTGGGTGCGGCTGTTGCCTTCGGGCACATAGTCGCCGAGCGCATCGTTGTAGATCAGCAGGCTGCTTCGGTCGTAGTTGTACAACGAAGCCGTCAGGCGCATGTTGCGGGTGAATTCGTGCTGCAGCGCCAGTTCGCTGGCTGCTACATATTCGGGCACGGCGCTCCCGTCGTAGGAGAAACGCTCGTAGGCATGCGGCATGCGGAAGGCTTCGCTGTAGGAAGCCTTCAGGGTGGTCTGCACGGTCGGCTTGTAGATCACGGCCAGACGCGGGCTCCAGTTGCCGGCCAGATCGCTGGCATCGTCGTAGCGCGCCCCGACGTTGAGCGACCAGTGTTCGTTGATCCAGTACTCGTCGGTCAGGTAAAAACTGCCCGTGCGCCGTGACAGTGAATCGCTGAACACCTCGACGACGGCTTTCTCGGGCGACAAATACGTCCGCCGGAACTGCTGGCGATAATCGTTGCGGAATTCAAAGCCGAAGACCATCGTGTGGTCGATAAACCAGTTGCCGACAAATTTCTGGTCGATGCCCCACCATTGGCCATGGTATTCGCGCCGCCCGTACTTTTCGTTGTCGATGAGGTAGTCGGGAAACTCCCGCCATGTATCGTAGGCGTAGTGGCCGGAATAGAAGCGGGACTGCGAACTCAGCGTGGAAGCCAGCGTCGTTTGGTAGGCGAGATTGAGGAAAGCGTTTTCGTCGCGCACCGAAAATGGCGTGTTGAATGTCGTCGATTCGCTGGGGTTGGTCGGCAGCATCTTCTTGCGGTCGACATAGCCGCCTTCAACGGTCAGGCCCTGGTAGGAAAACTTGCCGAAAACCCGCTTGTTGGTCTCGCTATCGAGGTTGTCGGCGATGCCGTTGTTTGTGCCCGGCGTATCGTAGGCCGGGAAATACAGGTTGCGGCCCTTGATGTCGAGCGCCGAGACCGACAGCAGGAGATCGGCGCCGTTGTCGAAACGCTTGCCGTAAGTCGCCCGCTGCTTTTGCCCGCCATGGCTGGAGACCTCGCCGGACAACTGGGCAGCATTGAAATCGCGTCCCTTTTTGGTCACCACGTTAATGATGCCGAGCATGGCGTTGTTGCCGTAGGTGACCGAACCGGTGCCCGGGACGTATTCGACGCGTTCGACGAGTTCGAGGTCAAGCAGGCCTGATTCGTCGATATAAGCCTGGTTGAACAGGCTGTCCTGCGTCGCGTAGCCGTCGATCAACAGCATGATCCGCCCGGCGTAGTCCTCGGCAGCACCGAAACCGCGACCGCCCATGTATTGATAGCGACGATCATAGGTGGTGTAGAGACCGCGCATGCTGTTGATCACGTCAGCCAGCGTGCGATAGCCGTAGGCGCGAATATCGGCCGCGGTAACGATGCTGACGGCGGAAGGGGAATCGCTGATTTGCTGGGCAATTTGCGCCACCGGGGCGGCCTCGCGGAGCATCAGTTGCTCCAACGGCAGCTCAGTCAGATCAACGGCCGATTCGGCCAGCACCGCCCCGGCGAAAAAGGTCAGGCAAAGCGCAGCATTCAACTGTTTCAGCCTGCCCAAATTCATCCCGCCAATTTTCCTTGTATTGTTGCCAGCGCCTGCACATGCAAGCCGCATGTACAGGCTGGCATTTTAGCCGATTTTATTAAAAGCAAAAACCAGCCGCCACGCAAAACATTTTTGTCATTTTATTCAAATAATACAAATAAATAGCTGCATTGCATCAGCAAGGCAGAATACCGGCGGAGAGCCCTCGCCGCCACGCACCAGACGCATTTTTGGTGAATAATTGCACGATGTTGAGAATATTCATCGCCACCGCCGCCCTCATCTCGCTGACAGCCCCGGCCAGTGCGGAAATCTACAAATGCCGCCTGGCCAATGGCAAGACCGAGATAACCAACGTTCCCTGCCCGACAGGTAGCGGCACGGTAACCGTGCGACCGGACGAACCTGTTTCCGAAGCCTCGCGTCGGGCAGCCCAGCAGGATGTCGAGCGCATGCGCACTTACGTCGAGAAACGCGAAGCCGTGCAGCGCGCCGAAGAAGCGGCGGACCGGGAGGCGCGGGTTGTCAGCCAGCGCCAGCAAAACACGGCCAGTCGCGCCCCCCGTCAATATGGCAACACCGACGAATGCCTGCGCAACGTCGAGTCGATGGTTCTGGAAGCCAGCCAGCGCGCCCAGATGGAGGCGGAATGCCGCAATCTGACCAGCCCGCAGCCGGTTTACGCCCCCGTCGGCGTGCCGGTCTATCCGCAACGTCTCCACGTTCATCCGCAACCGGCGCCGGCCCCCAAGGCCGAACCGCCCAGCGGGCCGAAAATCTCGGTCCAACCCCTGAAAAAATAGCCGGACAAATTCACGGCCAGGTTTTTCCCGAATCCCACGGTCAACCGGAAATTTTGCCCAATTTTGAAATACCCGAGCGGCGTCAGCGTCGCCTCAACGCACCCAAGGTACGCCATGACCCAGCTTCTCCAACCCTACCCCGACACCGCAGCCGGCGAGGAAATCATTGCCAGCACGAAAGTCTGGCTGGAACGCGCCGTCATCGGCCTCAACCTGTGCCCCTTCGCCAAAAGCGTCTTCGTCAAAAAACAGGTCCGCTACGCTCTGACTGCGGCCAGTACGCCCGACGAGTTACTGGCCGAACTGGAGCATGAACTGGCGCTGATGGTCGAAACCGACCCGGCAAAACTCGACACGACGCTACTCATCCACCCGCTGGCGATGACCGATTTTCTCGACTTCCATTTCTTCCTCGGCGAAGTCGATGCGCTGATCCGGAACCTCGATTACGAAGGCGTTTTCCAGATCGCCAGCCTGCACCCGCAATACGAGTTTGCCGGCAGCGAGCCGGACGACATCGCCAATTTCACCAACCGCTCCCCCTACCCGACCCTGCACCTGCTCCGCGAAAGCAGCATCGACCGCGCCGTCGCAGCCTTCCCCGATGCCGAAGCGATTTTCGAGCGCAACATCGAGACGATGGAACGCCTCGGCCATGAGGGCTGGAAGAAGCTCTGGCTGAGTTGAGAAAACGGCAGTTTCTTGCATATTGTTGCCGTCTTTGCTGCCATCGGGTGATCTCGGTAGCAGCATAAGCAAAGTCGCAGATTGCTGACAGAGGCGTAGTTTTCTACGCAAAGAGCGTCAGCAGCCATCCGGTTTACCAAATCACCTGTCAGCTCACATCTGGCGCGACCATGCGTATCGGACGCGTACCGATCTTCGCCCCGGTGACTTCATCCACGGCTACCGCTTTAATTTCCGTTCCCGTTTCAGCGTCAAAAAACTGAACCAATTTGCCACCGCCCCGGTATTGACGTCCCCAGGCGCCAATCATGAAGAGCACCGGCAAAAAATCGCGACCGGCCGCGGTCAGCAGATACTCCTCGCGCGGCGGGTGCTCCGAGTAGCGCCGTTTCTCCAGTAATCCCTCTTCAGTCAGCGTCGCCAGCCGTCGGGTCAGCATCGTCGGGGCGATGCCCAGGCTTTTCCGAAATTGGTCGAAGCGCGTCAGGCCGGCATGGGCGTCGCGCAGGATCAACAGGCTCCAGGCGTCCCCCGCGAAACTCAGGCTGCGCGCTATCGGGCATGGCTCATTGCAATTATTTTCGTCGTTCATACTGTTCTGGTAGTGACTTACTTTCAAATTGGTAGTATCGTCCATTTCAATTTGATAGTAACACCTCGGCGACCAGCAAGCCACCCCGCATGGAGAATTGATTGATGAGCAATGTGACATGGAAAAATGTACCGACCCGCACGATAGCCGTGGGCGGGGTGCCTTTTGTCTATCGGGAACTTGGTCCCGATTCCGGCGTGCCGGTCATCTTCCTGCACCACTTGATGGCCGTGCTCGATGACTGGGACCCGCGAATTATCGATGGCATCGCCGCCCAGCGTCGGGTGATCGCCTTCGACAATCGCGGGGTCGGTGCCTCGGGCGGATCGGTGCCGGACACCATCGAGGAAATGGGGCGGGATGCCATCGCCTTCATTCGGGCCTTGGGATTCAAGCAGGTCGACCTTCTCGGCTTCTCCCTGGGCGGCGGCGTCGCACAAATGGTGGCTTTGCAGGCGCCTGATCTCGTGCGTCGGATGATCCTTGCCGGAACCGGGCCCAAAGGTGGCGGCGGGATTGACGAGATCAACAGAGTCGCCGCCGTTGCTTACCTCAAGGCCGCGCTCACATGGAGTGACCCGAGGAATTTCCTGTTCTTCCCCCGTACCCCGGAGGGCAAGCGCGCCGCGAAAGATTACTTCGCACGGCTCAAGGAGCGCACCGAGGGCCGTGACAAGCCAATTTCCCTGCAGGCCCGACGCGCCCAATTGCAGGCCATCAAAACGGCGGGGCTGAGCGCGCCCGACGATCTGTCGGTCATCAAGCAACCCGTTTTCGTTGCCAACGGCGACCGCGACCTCATGGTGGCCAGCAGTCTTTCGGCCGACATGGCGCGCCGTCTGCCGAATGCCCGGCTGACGATTTACCCAGATTCCGGACACGGCGGCGTCTTTCAGCATTACCGGGCCTTTGTGCCGGCGGTGCTGGACTTCCTTGCCGACTGAGTCGCTCAGATAAAAATGAAAGACCAAAAATGAAAACTCAAACCATGAAAGCACTCACCTTCAAACGCTATGGCAAGTCGCCCGATATCGGCTTCGCCGACGTGCCACGCCCGACGCTGAAGGCCGACGAAATGCTCGTAGAAGTCCACGCCGCGAGCGTGAACCCGATCGACAACATGATCGTGACGGGAATGTTCAAACCGGTCCTGCATTTCCAGCTTCCGGCCACCCTGGGCAGTGATCTGGCCGGCGTGGTGACCGAGGTCGGCAGCGGCGTGACCCGTTTCAAGCCGGGAGATGCCATCTTTGCCAACATCTTCGATCTGGGTACCGGCGCCATCGCCGAGTTTGCTGTGGTGCCGGAGCGCCTTGCCGCATTGAAACCGGCCAACCTGGATTTCGTGCAGGCGGCATCGATCCCGATGGTCGGGCTCACCTCCTGGCAGGCGCTGAAGGAGCGGGCCAATCTTCGGGCCGGCCAGAAAGTGTTCATCCCGGCAGGCTCCGGCGGCATTGGCACGTTTGCGATCCAGCTGGCCAAGTACCTCGGCGCCAGGGTGGGAACGACCACCAGCACGGGCAACGTCGACCTGGTGTTTAGCCTCGGCGCTGACGAGGTGGTCGACTACAAGAAACAGGCATTCGAGAAAGTGCTGCGCGACTACGACGCGGTGCTCGGCACGGTCAGGGGCGATGGGATCGAGAAATCACTCGGCATCCTCAAGCCGGGCGGCACTATCGTTTCCCTGGTCGGTCCGCTGGATGCCGCATTCGCTCGCGCTCGACGGCTCAACCTCATCCTGACCTTCGTCTTCGGCTTGATGAGCCGCAAGATCATGCGCCTGGCGAAAAAGCGGGATGTCGCTTACTCGTTTCTCTTTGCCCGTCCCGATGGCGCCCAACTCGGCGAAATCGGCAAACTCCTCGAGACGGAGCGCATCCGGCCGGTGATCGACAAGGTGTTCCCTTTCGCACAAGCCAAGGAAGCACTTGAGTACCTTTCCCTTGGGCATGCCAAGGGAAAAGTCGTCATCAAGATGCGATGAATTGGGCGTTGTTGATGGGCGCTCAAGCATGAAAACGCATTTAACCGGATCACACATTTAAAGGAGAGATAGATGCCCCTCGTTCGTATCGACATCAAAAGGAACCCGGACCCTTCTTACGCCAAAAAGCTGGGCAAGGTGGTCTACGACTCAATGAAGGCTGCGATTAACGTCCCCGATCACGATAACTTTCAGGTTCTGGCGGAGCACGACGACGACCACTTCGTCTATGACCCCACGTATCTCGGGATAAAACGAACCGACGGGTTGGTGTTTATCCAGATCACCCTTAATGAGGGACGTTCGGCGGATCAGAAGAGACTTCTCTATAAGACAATTGCCGACGGCCTCCACCGGGAAGCGGGTGTTCGGCTGGAAGATGTCTTCATCAATCTGGTCGAGGTCAAAAAGGAAAACTGGTCTTTCGGCAGTGGGGTTGCCCAGTACGCGACCTGATGCTCGACTACCCGACGGCAGTAATTCTTTTTCGTTGGCGTCAGGCGCGACATTGCGCACCTGCCACGGTCAACCCGGTTTACTACGTGAAACGTAAAAAACGGCCAAAAATGAAATCCTGATCAGGCCGTCTCGTGCCCGGCGCCGTCCTTGTCCTGGCGGCCCAGCGTCAGTTCGGTGTTTTCGCTGAGGGCGAAGAAGAAGGCTTCGACGGCTTTTGGCTCGCCGGAGGCGGCGAAGGTGGTCTGGCCGCAGTCACACTGGCCGACCCAGATCGCGTCGATGCCGCGCAGGCCGCGCGTGCTGACCGGGTTGATGCTCGTCACGTCGCCGCCGCAGCCGTTGCAGACCAGCTTTTCCGGGCGCGTCGACTCAAGTTTGGCTTGCGCCTGAGCGATGCGTTCTGCCTGTGAACCCCGATTTTTGGCCTGTCCCATGTCTGTTCCCCGCGATTTTGAATGGCTGGCAGGATACAGGAATTCAAACCCGGCCGGCCAGCTTACTGGGCTAACTGGTAACGCCGTTTCCCGGCCGCCTTGGCCCGGTACATCGACTGGTCGGCGCAGCGGATGATGGCTTCGGGCGTGCTTTCCAGCCCCATCTGGGGAAACAGGCAAATGCCGATGCTGGCGCTGATCGGGGGCATATCGGGGAGACCGGCGACCGGTTCCTCGATGATCCGGATGAGCTTTTCAGCAAGATGGGCGGCGGCGTCGCAGGAGCCGATGTCCTGCACGAGCAGGAAGAATTCATCGCCACCGAGGCGCGAAATGGTGTCCGTTTCACGCGTCGCGGCAACCAGGCGGCGGGCGATTTCCCGCAGTACCGTGTCGCCGACTTCGTGCCCGAGCGTGTCGTTCACACTCTTGAAGCCGTCGAGATCGACAAAAAACCCGGCGTGTCGCTCGGAATCCCGCCGGGCCAGCGCCAGCGCCTGATTCATCCGGTCGTCGAGCAGGTCACGATTGGGCAGGCCGGTCAGCCGGTCATGCAGCGAACGCTGGAGATGCAGGCGACGCTCCCGATCAAGTTGCACCTCGCGCAGAAAAAGCTGGCGCCGCTGGTATTCGACCAGATAGCCGGCGGCACCGCCGATCAGGTTGGCCGAGATCATGAAAAAATTCTGGCTGAGCAGCATCGGGTCGGGATAGGCGCTCACGAAACCGAACAGCAGGTTGTAGAGCAGCAGCACAAAAACGTTGATGCCGAGCGCCTGGATAAAGCGGGCGCCGATCAGGTTATAGGTATAAAACGTGGCCAGCATGAGCCCCGGGTAGTAGTAGGCGCTGCTGTCGACGGGCAAGTGCCAGAGCATGGCGATCAGGCCGAGCGAAGCCGACAGCCCGACCTGGGCGAGCAGGAACTGGTTGGCTTTCTCGAACCACGGCGTGAAGGTCAGCACGAGAACCCCCAGCGGCACTGCCAGGGCCAGCATGCGGATGACCCAGACCAGCCCGAGCTGATTGGGCGGCACGAAAAGGTGATCGAGCGCGCCATAGACAAAGTACACAAAAACGCCAACGACAATCGCCGCCCGGCCTTGCAGACGCAGGCGCGGCAATAGCTGCCGGAGGAAGGCACGCTCGGTTTCCGGATCATGGAAACGCAGGGTGAGCGGATGCATTCTGTTCATTGATGGACCGCCTTGAAAATGCTTCGCGTCGGCAAAATGAAACGGTTTTCGGACAATGTGGCCCGAATATGACTTTGAGCATAAATCAATGTTCCTGTCGCCGACAACAAGGGTTTACACAATGTCGCAAGCGCCATGGGCTATGGCAATATGCGCAGATGCATGCCCTGCCCCACCTTTCAGTGATCGACTGGATCTCGCTGGCCATCTTTTTCGCCAGTTGGGCCGGCTATGCCTGGTACTCAGAACACAGCCAGCGCGGCGCCAACGGCCTGATCCGCACGGCCCAGCGCTACCGCCTGGAATGGGCCTACCGCATGCTCGAGCGCGACCTGCGGGTGGCCGACTCGACGCTGATCGGCAACCTGGTGACCAGCGTTTCCTTTTACGCCAACACGACTATCTACATCATCGCCGGCCTCGTCGCGGCGCTCGGCGCCTCGGACAAGCTGCTCAGCTTCACCTCCGAACTGCCCTTCGGCGGCGCCGGCAACCGCGAGCTGCTCGAAATCAAGCTCATGCTGCTGCTCGCCTCCTTCGTCTTCGCCTATTTCAAATTCACCTGGTCGCTGCGCCAGTTCAACCTGCTGTCCATCCTCGTCGGCGCCGCGCCCCTGGGCAAGACCGGCGAACCGGGCATCGACACCTACGCCAGGCGCGTGGCCGGGGCCAACAACCTGGCCGGCGACGACTTCAACCGCGGCATCCGGGCCTACTACTTCGGCCTCGCCGCCTCCGGCTGGCTGCTCAACCCGGCCATCCTCGGCGCCTTTGCCGTCGTCGTGCTGGTCGTGCTCTTCCGCCGCGACTACCGCTCACCGGCCCTGCAACTGCTGCGCGACTAAGTTGGTGCAACCCAAACCGCAACTGGCCGGCATCGGCTTCGGCCTGCTCGCCTACGTCATCTGGGGCTGCTTTCCGATTTACTTCCGGCAACTGGCGGAAATCTCGCCGATGGACATCCTGTCCAACCGCACCGCCTGGGCTTTTGTCTTCGTTACCCTGTTGCTGACGCTGCGCCGGCGCTGGGACAAGGTCATCGCCATGTTCCGCACGCCGCATCACCTCGTTCGCCTGAGCATCGCTGCGCTGCTCCTCGGCAGCAACTGGCTCGGCTTCCTCTGGGCGCTCGACCAGCATCAACTCGTCGCGGCCAGCCTCGGCTATTTCCTGACACCCATGGTCAACGTGCTGCTTGGCCTGCTCGTCCTGAAAGAAAAACTCAATCGCAAGGAATGGCTAGCCATCGCACTGGCCGGCGTTGCCGTCGGCAACGAACTGCTGGCCCTTGGCACAGTGCCGTGGATTTCGCTGTTTCTCGCCGGCACCTTCGGCAGCTACGGCCTGTTGCGCAAACAGGTGCCGGTCGATGCGATCTCGGGCTTGTGGCTGGAAACCCTGGCCATGCTGCCCATCTGCCTGATCTACGCAGCCTGGCAGGCGCAACACGGGCACATGGTTTTCAGCCTTTTTTCGGGGTGGACCGCAGCCTTGCTGATCGGCTCCGGCATCATGACCGCCCTGCCCCTCATGGCCTTCGCCGCCGCCACCCAGCGCCTCGACCTGGCCACCGTCGGCATGCTCATGTACATCAACCCGACCATGCAGTTCGTCACCGCCATCTGGATTTTCGGCGAGCCATTGCAGATCGAGCGCCTGGTCAGTTTCGGGCTGATCTGGCTCGGGCTGGCTGTCTTCAGCGTCAGCATGTGGCAGAAGTTGCACCGCAACTGAACGGCAAAGGGGATAATTCCCTGACCGGATAACCCGAGGCACCGCATGTTCGAGAGCACCCTGATCATCCTGCTGCTGATCGCCGCCAGCGCCTTTTTCGCCACCTCGGAAATCGCCCTGGCCGCCGCCCGCAAGCTCAAGCTCCAACAACTGGCCGACGACGGCGAGGCGCGGGCGAGGCTGGCCCTGGCCCTGCAGGCCCAACCCGGCCATTTCTTCACGACCATCCAGATCGGCCTCAACGCCGTCGCCATCCTCGCCGGCATCCTCGGCGAAGGAGCCTACGCGCCGTACTTCACGACCCTGCTCATCCCGTACTTCGCCAGCCCGGAAACCGCCGATACGCTGGCCACGGTGCTTTCCTTCCTGCTCGTCACCTCGGTTTTCATCCTCTTCGCCGACCTCGTGCCGAAACGCATTGCCATCGTCGCCCCCGAGCGCATCGCGTTGCGCATCGCCGGCCCGATGACGCTGTGCATCCGTTTGCTGTCGCCGCTGATCTGGGCCTTCAACGGCATCGCCAGCCGCATCCTGTCGGCCCTTGGCCTGCCCCAGAAGCGCCCGGACGACGTCACCACCGAGGACATCGTCGCCCTCGCCCAGGCCGGGGCCGATGCCGGCGTGGTCGCCGAGCAGGAGCAGCAGATGATTGAGAACGTGCTCGAACTCGACACGCGGACGGCGCCATCGTCGATGACCACGCGCGACGCCATCGTCTGGCTCGATGTTGACGAGGAGGAGGCCAGCCTGCGCGCCAAGCTGGCGACCCGCCCGCACTCGAAATACCCGGTCTGCCGCGGCGAAATCGACCAGCCGCTCGGCTACGTCGACGCCAAGGACCTGCTCAGCCGCATCATCGCCGGCCAGCCGCTGGGGCTCGACACGCCGCTGCTCAATCCCGCCCTGATCCTGCCCGACACCCTGACGCTGTCGGAAATCCTCGGTCATTTCCGCGCCGGCCGCGAGGATTTTGCCCTGATCATCAACGAGTACGCGCTAATCGTCGGCCTGATCACCCTCAACGACCTGACCAGCACGCTGGTCGGCGACCCGCTGATCGACAGCGACGAAGCCCAGATCGTCCGTCGCGACGCCGATTCGTGGCTGATCGACGGCCTGACGCCGATTGGCGATGTCGAGACCGAACTCGACCTGCCGCCCTTCCCCGACGACAGCCAGTACGAAACCGTCGCCGGCTTCATGATGTACATGCTGCGCAAGCTGCCCAAACGCACCGACAGCGTGGTCCATGGCGGCCTCAAGTTCGAGGTCATCGACGTCGACCGTAACCGGATCGACCAGCTACTCGTCACGCGCCTGCCGCCGACCGCGTAAAACCTGCCGCCGCAGGCGATAATCGGGCGATGTCCCGTTTCCTGATCTACGCCATCGTCTTCATCGAAGGCTTCTGCTCGCTCGGCGCCGAAGTCATCGCGCTGCGCCGGCTGGTGCCGCACATCGGCAGCTCCATCGTCGTCACGGCGCCGACCATCGGCTTCTTCCTGCTCGCGCTGGCGCTCGGTTACGCCTCGGGCGCCAGGGTCGCCGGCAACTACCTCAACATCGTCGCCCGCAATTTCCTGATCGCCGCCGCGCTGGCCGGCATCGGGCTGGCCGGTATCAGCGTGGACTGGATGTTCGCCCACCTGCAGCCGGTGCTCGTCGCCTACCTCGTCTTCATCGGCGGCGTGCTTTGCCCGCTGGCCTGGCTGCTCGGCCAGACCGTGCCAATCCTGACCAACCTCATGAAAGCCGAACGCACCGGCGAGGCAAGCGGCCTGGCGCTCTACTGGTCCACCCTCGGTTCCTTCCTCGGTTCGATCAGCCTTTCGCTCATCGTCATGCAGTGGCTCGGCGTTTCGGCCGCCGTCTTCGCCTGCGCGCTGGGTCTGCTCATCGGCACCCTGCTGCTGGCCGGGAAAGATTTCAAATCTTGGCTTTTTTCCGGGTTGACCGTGGCAATGGCTGCCGGCTTCAACCTGCAGCACGACGTCACGGCCGACACGGCCTACGCCGAATATGTCATCGGCGCCGTCGATCTCCCGGGCCAAAATAACCCGCGCGCCTTTTGGGTCAACAAGTCCACCGCCTCGCTCATCGACAATTCATACCCGCCCAACTACACGCGTTACATCAAACACCTGCGCCAGATCCTGCTCGACGACCTCGGCTTCACGGGCAAGGACATCCTCGTCCTCGGCGCCGGCGGCTTCACGCTGTCGCACCACGAACCGCTCAACCGCTACACCTACGTCGATATCGACCCGGCGATCCGCGACATCGCCGAAAAGTATTTCCTGCGCGAACCGGCCCGCGGCGAATTCATCGCCGACGATGCCCGCCGTTTCGTGGCGACCAGTGAGCGCCGCTTCGATGCCGTCGTCGTCGATGTCTACAGCTCACACACCTCGATTCCCAGCCACCTCGTCACCCGCGAATTCTGGGCCAGCACGCGCCGCGTGCTCAAGCCGGACGGCGTGCTGCTCGCCAACCTGATTCTCGATGGCAAACTGGAAACGCCCTACGCCCGCAACCTGCTCGCCACCATCGACAGCGTTTTCGGCCGTTGCGCCGTGGACGTGCTGCACAAGGCCAAGGCGCTGGCCAACGTCGAAATCAGCTGCTTCGCCAGCAGCCGGCCGGGCGAAACGGGCATTTACGTCGACGAGAAAAACCGGGCCGACCTCGACCGGGCAAGGTAAATCTAGGCCTCGCCAGGCAACTTGGGTTTAGCGTCATCGGCCGGCACCAGCACGGCCCGTCGAGTCACGCCATTGCCGTGCCAGAACAGCAACGCCCAGATCAGCGAACCCAGGGGCAAGACCACGCCGACGCCGAAGAGGCCAATCTTGACCCGGCGCCCGAGCGATGAACGGGCCGCGAACATCATTCCCGTCGCTTGCGGCAACCGGCGCATCCAATTGGCGTAGGCGCGCAGCCATGCTGCGGCAGTTCGTGTCATGACGGGCATCCTCATCTGGTCGTGCCCGATTATCGAGGCCGCGCATTGCCGCCAGATGACCGTGCGCCGATTTGATGCGCCCGACCCGCAAATTTCTTTGGATACTAGCGGCCGTTATTCCGGGCTTGCCGCGCCATCCGGCTTTTTGCCCTGCAAGGGCAGCACGACCCGGAAGGTCGAGCCGACACCGACTTCGCTGCTCACCTCGATGCGGCCATCGTGTTTCCTGACGATGTCGTAGGACAGCGAAAGCCCCAGCCCGGTGCCCTTGCCGACCGGCTTGGTGGTGTAGAACGGCTCGAAAATGCGCTTCATGACGGCCGGCGTCATGCCCTTGCCGGTATCAGCCACCTCGATCCAGGCCCAGGTGTCATCGTGGCCGCTGCGCACCGTAATCGTGCCGTGGGTCTCGATGGCATGAACCGCATTGACCAGCAGATTCATCACCACCTGGTTGATCTGCGCCGCAACGCAAGGCACCGGCGGCAGGTCGCCGAGTTCGCGGACGACATCGGCCTTGTATTTCAGCTCGTTCCAGGCCACGTTGAGCGTGCTTTCGATGCCGCTGTTGAGGTCGGCATCCTGCCAGGCGGATTCGTCGATACGCGAATAATTCTTGAGATCGACGACGATCTTCTTGACGCGCTCCAGACCGTCGCGCGACTCCGTGAGCAGATCGCCCAGATCGTCCTTGAGATAATCGAAATCGATGGCCGCAAAATCGGCCTCGCTGGCCTGGCCGCTGCGGCAACGCTCGAGCAGGGCAATCATCTGCTCGCTGTAATTTTTCAGCGACCCGAGATTGGAATTGACGAAACCGACCGGATTGTTGATTTCATGGGCCACCCCGGCTGCCAACTGGCCAATCGAAGCCATTTTTTCCGACTGCAGCAACTGGCTCTGCGAGGCCTCCAGTTCATCGACCTTGTGCGCCAGCTCGAACCAGCGGCGGCGCAGGACTTCGAGCAGGAACCAGCCGGCCGCCACCACCAGCACGAAACCGATGCCGTAGGTAATCCGGGCCTCGCGCTCGCCGGCCGCAACCACCTCCTCGATCGGCTCGTAGCGCTGCGAAACGCTCAGGCCACCGCGCACATCGCCAACCTGATAACCCTGCCGGGCATGGCAGTCGAGGCAACTTTTCTTGACCGGCAGTGGCGCCATGTAGCGCAACATCGCCCCCTGCGGGCCGCGCTCGACGCCTGTGGTTTCCTTGATGCCCTGCTCGAAGGAGAGCAGTGCCTGCCGTTCCCAGGCATCCGGCTCGTTTCCGGGGCGGATCGGGCGCAGGCTGCTCAGGCGGAAAATGGCGCCGGACGAGGCTTCGGCCGTTTCGCCGATGAGGCGGGTCATATAAGCCGGATTGACCATGGTCATTTCGACCCCGTCGGTCGTCCGGACATCGCGACGCGGATGCACAAGGTAGGGATTCGGCTGCGTGTAAGGCGTCACCGGCACATAGATGCCGCCATGACTGGAGTTCCAGTTGCGGGTCAGCAACACCATCCGGAACATGTTGCGAGCGCCTTCGACAGCCACCTCGGTCGCTTGCTGGCGCGTCTGCTCGTTGTGGGATTGCAGCGACACCCCGACAACCGCGCCCCAGACTACAAGCAGGATCAGCCACCAGCGCCGCTCACGTACGACGCGGGGAACGACACGACCGGTAGCAGAGAGTACGTAAGCTTCCAAAAGACAAAAATCCAGAACTCGCAGGAGCCAACAATAACGCAGGAATGCCGTCAGTGCACCCGATCTGTATCAATGAAACCTTATCGTAAAACCTAAGCCCGTCGCCGCAACGCCATGTGCATGGTGATCATCGCCGGAATCCGCTTGTCGAGGTCGGAGCCTTTCTGGCAACCGAGCATCAGGTGCAGCAGGCCGCTGGTGAACGCCCAGGTATCGCGCGCCGTCGCCTCCGGGTCGAGACCCAGGCGCAAGGCGCCCTTGTCCGCTGCCTTGCGGTAGAAGCGTTCCATTTTTTCGAGGAATTCGTAGGCCGGGCGGCCGGCCTCTTCCTGGACGGCGGCGAATTCATCGACGTATTCGCAGCGTGAAATCATGATTTCGAAGACTTCGCGCACCACCGGGCAATCGTCGAGGACGCGGAAAAATTCTTTCAGCGAGGCTTCGATGGCGTCGAGCGGGTTATCGTAGGCTTCGGAAAAGAGCAGGGAGTCTGTCCTCTCGACCATAGGTGCGAAAACATCTTCGCGCATGGCGAAAAACAGCTCGGCCTTGTCCTTGAAATGCCAGTAGATGGCACCGCGCGTGACACCGGCCTCCTTGGCAATTTTTTCCAGCGTCGAACGGCTGACGCCGCATTCGTGAAACACCGTGCGCGCCGATCCGATAATGTCCTGACGGGTTTTTTCCGCGTCTTCCTTGGTTTTTCTGACCACTTTGTCCTCTCCCGGCCTGGCAACTTTCTGGCTTGGCCGTTGCCAATGTTAAGCCATCAACTTCGACACCGAAAATATTTTACATACATTCGTGTTTGTATATAATAGCCCAAACTTTTCTAAATTTGGAGTCCTTCCCCATGATTTCCGGAAATCTGCTGCGGCGTACGACGCTTTCGACCCTTCTCGGTGCAACGGTTCTTGGCACCGCCCTGCTCACCGGCTGCTCGGACAACAAGCCGGCCGGCGGCCCGCCGATGGGGCCGATGCCGGTCACCGTGCTGGAAGTTCAGCCGCAGAAGGTGCCCAGTTCGGTCGAGGTCATGGCGCAGACTGAAGGCGCCCGCGAAACCGAAGTACGCGCCCGCGTCGCCGGCATTCTGGTCAAGCGCCTGTATCAGGAAGGCGAGACGGTCAAGGCCGGCCAGCCGCTGTTCCAGATTGACCGCTCAAGCTACGAAATCGCCCTGGCCGAAGCCAAGGCCAAGGCCGAGCAGACCAGCCGCGAAATGAATCGCCTGAAAGGCCTGATCGAAGCCAAGGCGATCAGCCAGAAGGAATACGACGACTCCGCCTCGAATAACGCCATCGCCCAGGCCGCCCTGCGTCAGGCCGAGCTGAATCTGTCATGGACGACGGTCACCGCGCCGGTTTCCGGCACCACCGGCCGCGCCGCCAAATCCGAGGGCAACCTGATCACGGCCGGCGCCGACAGCCTGCTCACCTCGATCTACCAGAGCAACCCGATCTGGGTCCGCTTCAGCCTCGGCGACAGCGATCTGGCCAAGCTGGCCGGCGGGCGCGTGACCAACAAGAATGTCAGCGGGGTCGAGCTGATCCTGGCCGACGGCTCGGTCTATCCGAAGACCGGCAAGCTCAATTTCCTGGCCAGCAACATCGACACCACGCTCGGCACCCAGGCCCTGCGCGCCGAGTTCGACAACCACGACACCCAGTTGCTGCCCGGCCAGTTCGTCCGCATCCGCCTGCTCACCGGCGAACGCGATGGCGTTTTCCTGGTGCCGCAGTCGGCCGTCGTGCAAACCGAGCAAGGCCCGCTCGTCATGCTGGCCGGTGAAGGCGACAAGGTTACGCCGCGTCCGATCCAGGCTGGCGAATGGCGCGGCAAGGACTGGGTCATCCTCGGCGGCCTGAAGGCTGGCGACAAGGTCATTATCGACAACCTGATCAAGCTGCGCCCCGGCGCTCCGGTCGCCCCGCATGGCCCTGGCGAAAAGCCGGGTGCCCCGGCCCCGGCCAAGGAAGGCGCCCCCGCTGCAGCCAAGGAAGCTGCACCGGCACCGGCCAAGCAGGGTTAAGGAGCAGCCATGTCCAAATTCTTCATCAACCGGCCGATTTTTGCGTCGGTCATCTCGATCATCATCGTCATCGCCGGGCTGGTTGCCTCGCAGGTGCTGCCCATCGCGCAGTATCCGCAGATCGCCCCGCCGACCGTGCTGATCACCGCGACCTACCCGGGCGCTTCGGCTGAAACGCTGGCCAAGACGGTCGCCGCACCGATCGAGGAACAGTTGAACGGGGTCGAAAACCTCTCCTACTTCACCTCGTCGGCGGCCGCCAACGGCGTCGTCACCATCACTGCAACCTTCGATGTCGGCAGCAATGTCGACATCGCTGCGGTCAACGTCAATAACCGGGTAAAAGCGGCCGAACCGCGCTTGCCGGCCGAAGTACGGACCAACGGTGTGCTCGTCCAGAAACGCTCCAACGACATTCTGCAGGTCGTCGCCCTGGAGTCCGAAAAGGGCAAGTACAGCACCCTCTTCCTGTCCAACTACGCCAGCCTGAACATCGCCGACGAGTTGAAGCGGGTCAAGGGTGTCGGCGACGTGACCATCTTCGGCGCCCAGGATTACTCGATGCGCGTCTGGCTCAAGCCGGATCGCATGGCGCAACTGGGCCTGACGACCAACGACATTTCGACCGCTATCAAGGCCCAGAATGCCCAGAACGCGGCCGGCAAGATCGGCCAGGAGCCGGCGCCGAGCGACCAGCAACTGGTCTACACGGTGACCGCCAAGGGCCGCCTGCTGACGCCGGAGGAATTCGGCAACATCGTCATCAGAGCCAGCGGCCCAAGTGGCACCCTGCGCCTCAAGGACGTCGCCCGCATCGAGCTTGGCGCCTACAGCTACGAGCAGAGCGTGACGCTGGACGGCCAGCCGACCATCGCCATGGGCGTTTTCCTGCAGACCGGCGCCAACGCGCTGGAAGTGGCCGAAAAAGTGCGTCAAAAAATGGACGAGCTCAAGAAGAAGTTCCCGGAAGGCATGGGCTACGTCATCCCCTTCGACACGACGCGCTTCGTTTCCGCCTCGATCAATGAAGTGGTCAAGACGCTGATTGAAGCCATGATTCTGGTGCTGGCTGTTGTCTATATCTTCCTGCAAAGCTGGCGCGCTACCCTGATTCCGATGGTCGCCGTGCCGATTTCGCTGATCGGCACCTTCGCCGGCCTGTGGCTGTTCGGTTTCTCGATCAACACCCTGACGCTGTTTGCCATGGTGCTGGCCATCGGCATCGTCGTCGATGACGCCATCGTCGTGCTCGAGAACGTCGAGCGCCTGATGGCCGAAGAAAAGCTGTCGCCCAAGGATGCGGCGATCAAGGCCATGCAGCAGGTTCAGGGCGCGCTGATCGCCATCGTGCTCGTGCTGGTCTCGGTCTTCGTCCCGGTCGCCTTCCTAGGCGGCATTGCCGGCCAGCTTTACAAGCAGTTCGCCGTGACCGTCGCCGTCTCCGTGGTGCTTTCCGGTGTCGTCGCGCTGACCTTGACGCCGGCGCTGTGCGCCCTGCTGCTCAAGGCGCAGCACACCGAGCACAAGCTTTTCCGCCCTTTTAACCGGCTGTTCGAGAAATTCACCCGCTCCTACACGACGACGGTCGGCTTCACGCTCAAGCACGGCATCGTCGGCGGCCTGATTTTCGCGCTGGTCATCGGCATCACTGTCTTCTTCTTCCGCACCCTGCCGGGCAGTTTCGTGCCGGCTGAAGACCAGGGCTACCTGATTTCGGCCCTCATGCTGCCGGACGGCGCGACGCTCAAGCGGACGGCCGCTACCGGCGAGAACATGCGCCAGATGCTGAGCCACGACGAGGCGGTCAAGCACACCTTCGTCGTGTCCGGTTTCGACCTGATCGGCGGCGGCAGCAAGCCGAACGCCGGCACCATCTTCATTCCGCTCAAGGACTGGAGCGAACGCCAGGGCAAGGCGCAGGATCTGGCCGGCAAGTTCATGGGCATGGGCATGATGCAGGCGGATGGCATGGCGCTCGTTTTCAACCCGCCGCCGATCATGGGCCTGGGCACTGCCGGCGGTTTCGAGGTGTATTTGCAGAACCGCCTCGATGGCGACACCCGAAAGCTCAATGAAGTCACCCAGCTGTTCATCGCCGAACTGCAAAAGCACCCGGAATTCACGCGCATCAGCACCTTCTTCCGGCCGACCGTGCCGCAACTGTTCGTCGAAGTCGACGAGCCGAAGGCGCTGGCGCTCGGCATCCCGCTTGCCCACATCTACGAAACCCTGCAGAGCACGATGGGCGCCCTGTACGTCAATGACTTCAACAAGTCCGGCCGGGTCTATCGCGTCCAGCTACAAGCCGAGGCCAACTACCGGACCAAGCCGGAAGATCTCGGCAAGGTCTATGTGCGCAGTTCGACGACCAATGCCATGATCCCGCTGTCGGCGATCAGCAAGGTCAAGAACGTCGTCGGTCCGGAACAGGTCGAGCGCTTCAACGGCTTCGTCGCCGCCAAGGTGATGGGCGACAGCAAGCCGGGGATCAGCTCGGGCGATGCCATCAAGATTGTCGAGGAAGTTGCGGCAGCCACCCTGCCCAGCGGCTTCGAAATCTCCTGGACCGGCCAGGCCTTCCAGGAAAAGCGCAGTTCCGGCTCGTCGATGCAGGCTTTCGTCTTCGCCATCATCATGGTCTTCCTGATCCTCGCCGCCCAGTATGAAAAATGGTCGCTGCCGCTGGCCGTCGTCATGGCCGTGCCCTTCGCGTTGATGGGCGCCCTGACGGCGATCTGGCTGCGCGGCATGCCGAACGACATCTACTTCCAGATCGGCCTCGTCGTGCTCATTGGTCTGGCGTCGAAAAACGCCATCCTGATCGTCGAGTTCGCCGCCCAGAAGTACGCTGAAGGCATGAACGTGGTCGATGCCGCGATGGAAGCCGCCCGTTTGCGTCTGCGCCCCATCGTCATGACCTCGCTGGCCTTCGTGCTCGGCGTCTTCCCGCTCGTCAAGGCCACCGGGGCCGGCGCGGCGGCCCGGCAGTCGATGGGTACCGGCGTTTTTGCCGGCATGATCGCGGCGACCTTCATTGCCACCATTTTCATCCCGCTCTTCTTCAAGTGGCTGGAGCGCGGCAAGCAGATGCTGCCGGCCGGCGACGCAGACGACCACCAGTCGGAGGAAAAATAAGATGCATTCCCTGCTCCCGAAACGTTTCAAATTTGGCCCATTTTTCGGGTTGACCGTGGCAATCGCCCTGAGCGGCTGCGCCATCGGCCCGGACTACTTCCGCCCGGCTTCGACCCTGCCGGAAGCGGCGCCGGCCGTCGCCACGGCTCAAGTGCCGGTCAATCCGACGTGGTGGACGCTGTTCGGCGACGCCGACCTCAATGCGCTGGTCGACCAGACACTGGCCGCCAACCAGGACCTGCAAGCCGCCATCGCCCGCCTCGAAGCGGCTGAAGCGGCAGCCCGCGAAGCCGGCGCCGATTACCTGCCGCGCATCGGTCTGGAAGCCAGCACCGGGCGCAGCAAGAGTAGTGGCGAAACCTACAACGGCCGAAAAATGGGTGGCGCCACCTACGATAACAACCGGGTTGCCGCGACACTGAGCTACGAGCTCGACCTCTGGGGCCGCATTCGGCGCAACAACGAAGCGGTGCGTGCAGAAGCGCTGGCCAGCCGTTTCGGCCGCGACAGCTTGCGCCTGACGCTGGTCGGCCAGGTGACCAACGAGTACCTCAACCTGCGCAGCCTCGATGGCCAGATCGAAGTCACGGCGCAAACGCTCGAATCTCGCAAGCAGGCGCTCAAAATCGTCCAGGCCCGGCTCGATGCCGGCAGCGCCTCCGGCCTCGAACTGGCCCAGGCCGAAAGCGCGCTGAACGGCGCGCAAGCCCAATGGAGCCAGTTGCAACGGCTGCGCGCCCTGTCCGAAAGCCAGATCGGCCTGCTCAGCGGCCAGCCCGGCCTCAAGATCGCCGCCACCGGCCTCGACAAGCTGCCGTTGCCGCCAACCCCGCCGGCCGGGCTGCCCTCGGCCCTGCTCGAAGCCCGCCCGGACATCCGCCAAGCTGAGGAAAAGCTGGTTGCCGCCAACGCCCGAATCGGTGTCGCCAAGGCCGCCTACTACCCGACGATCAGCCTGACCGGCCTGTTCGGCAGCGAAAGCATGGCGCTATCCAATCTGTTCACCAGCGGCGCCGGCATCTGGTCAGCCGCCGCCGGCCTCGCCATGCCGATCTTCGACGCCGGCCGCACCGGCGCCCGGGTCGATCAGGCGACGGCCGTGCAGAAGGAAAGCCTGGCCAACTACCGGAAAACGGTGCAAACCGCCTTCAAGGAAGTGAACGACGCCATCGTCGGCCTGCGCGAATACAGCGAAGAAGAGGCCGCCTACTCGGCCCAGGTCGGTTCCTCGCAAAAGGCGCTCAATCTGGCCGAGAAGCGTTACGAGTCCGGCTATTCCGGCTACATGGATCTGCTCGACGCCCAGCGCACGCTGAACAGCGCCCAGTTGCAATATCTGGCCAGTCGCAAGAGCCGCCTCGGCGCGGCAGTCGATCTGTTCAAGGCATTGGGCGGCGGCTGGGTCGCCGGCTGATTCCGTCGTCCCCCCATCAGCAAGCTCAACCGGGCTTGCTACGGTCAACCGGAAAAAATGGCCAAAAATGAAATCGGGGCAGACCGCAAGGTCTGCCCCCTTTGACATGACCAAAGTCATCGCGTAAGTTTCTTCCCCCAACAGACCAGCCGATGATCAGGCCGGCGATACTCCCCCACGAGAACGCATTCTTATCCTCAGCAAGGAGAACTCGTTGGATTCCGGCAAGCCCACCTTTGGCAGCGACATCGACCACAGCATGGCGGTCCGCCTCATGCAGCATCTGGTCGTTCCCACCTTCGTCCTTGATGCCGAGCGCCGGGTGACCATCTGGAACCATGCCTGCGAACGTCTTACCGGCATCCCCGCAGCCGAAATAGTCGGCACCAACGAGCACTGGCGCGGCTTTTACAATGAGCCCCGCCACTGCCTGGCCGACCTCATCGCACTCGAAGAATACGACCAGCTCGCCGAGCTCTATGCCGCCCATACCAGCCCCGGCGAATTCGGCTTCGGCCTGCGCGCCGAGAATTGGTGCGTCATGCCGGTCAAGGGCGAGCGCCATTACCTGGCCGTCGATGCCGGGCCGATTTACGACGACCACGGGAAGCTGATTGCCATCGTCGAAACGCTGCGCGACATGACCGACCAGAAGCTGGCCGAAATGGCGCTGCAGAACCTGGCGACCAAGGACAGCCTGACCGGTCTGGCCAATCGCCGATCGCTCGACGACAAGCTGCAATTCGAATGGAAATGCGGCCGGCGCACGGCCACATCGCTGGCCTTCATTCTCGGTGACATCGATCACTTCAAGCACTACAACGATCACTACGGCCACCCGAAAGGTGACGAGTGCCTGCGTGCGGTGGCCGGCGCCATTGGCGCCGCCGTCTTTCGACCGGCCGACATGACGGCCCGTTATGGTGGCGAAGAGTTCGCCATTGTCATGCCCAACACCGATCAGGCCGGCGCCCACGCCGTGGCCGAACGCATCTGCCTGGCCGTTCGGGCTCTGGCGATCCCCCATGCAGCCTCGACGACGGCAGCGCATGTCACGATCAGCCTCGGCGTTTCAACCCTCTATCCGGATTCCGGCAACAGTCTCGAAACCCTCATCGCTGCAGCCGATGCAGCGCTCTACCGGGCCAAGGATGCGGGCCGCAACCGCACCGTCGTGGCCGAATCCATCTAGCCCAGACGCCGCCGCGCCTCGAACAGGCAGACACCGGCCGCTACGGAAACGTTGAGGCTTTCGACCGAGCCGTGCATCGGAATCTTGACCAGTTGGTCGCAATTTTCACGCGTCAGCCGACGCATTCCCTCGCCTTCGGCGCCGAGCACCCAGGCCGTCGCCTTCGGCCATTCGGCCGCATAAAGATCGCTCTCCGCCTCGCCGGCCGTGCCGACGACCCAGATTTCGCGTTCCTGCAACTCGCGCAGCGTGCGCGCCAGATTGGTGACCATCACGTAAGGCATCGTTTCGGCCGCCCCGCAGGCCGTCTTGGCCGCCACATCGGTCAGGCCGACGGCTCTATCCTTCGGCGCGATGACGGCATGCACGCCGGCCGCATCGGCCACGCGCAGGCAGGCGCCGAGATTGCGCGGGTCGGTGATGCCATCGAGTACAAGCAGAAAGGCCGGTTCTTCGAGCGTATCGAGCACATCGTCGAGATGCGCCAGCTTGCGATCACCTTCGATGCGGGCCAGTACGCCCTGATGTTTCGCCCCGGGCGCCATGCCGTCGAGCCGCTTGCCATCGGCCCCGATCACCTTGACGCCCTGCAATTCGGCGTGCGCCAGGAGGTCACGCGCCCGCGCATCGTGGCGGGTGGCGTCGATGACGATTTCCTTGACCGATTCCGGGTCGTGGCGAAGTTTGGCGGTAACGGCGTGAAAGCCGTAGATCAGGCGGGAAGACATGGCTGCTTTCGAAAAACTGAAGGACGAATTTTACCGCGCCGGCGCCACAGGCCGAAGATTCAACGGTCGTTCACAAATTCTTGAGCAGCGAATCCTCGCGGGAAATCCAGCGCGACAGAATCAGGTCGTGGAGCGCGATGTGATTGGTTTCCCACCGGGCGAGCAAGGCATCCAGTTCGCGGATTCGCGAAACGACATGATGCGAGTCGAGCGACGAAACGATTTGCTGCACGGTCGATGAAATCGCCGCATGATCTTCCATGTGCGCCTCGCAGACATCGCGGTCGACCATGAGCAGCAGCGAGTCACGCATGACCATTTCTTCCGTCTTGAAATGGTCGAGGATAAAAGCGAAAACATCACCGAGCATGGCAATCACGTCAGCCTCGCAACGCTGTTGCCGCTCATGGCTACAACCCGTGCAATCTTTCAGATTGACGTGATCGATGCACACCCGGCGCAGGTTGGCGATGGCGGCAATCAGGAAACGGTGCTCGGAATCGATCAACTTGTGACCGGTGAGCAGTTCAGCCGGCAGCTCGCCGGTCGTCAGCCAATAGGCCGTACTTTCGGACACGACATCGACAACAGGCCCTGCCTTGTGAGGATTGGGAACCACCCGCTGCTTCGTCATCCCTATTCCGAAAGTATTAGAAAACGCTATTTTACCGTCGTAATTTGCCTTCTTGCTACGGTAATTGTTAATTATGGTAATGATCCCCGATACCGTCGCCAGACGCCGACGCTGGTGCGCGCAAGGGATCAACTACGGTTTCTAGGATAATATTCAGTAGCAAACCATTGCACCAACCGGGGGAATCTCTTGCTGACAGAACACCAGAAACATTGGGGCGTTGATCAGTGGGCGGCCTACCTTAGCAGCCAGGATCTGCCCTGCATGCCGCGCTCAAAAGCGCGTCTGCTCGAACTCGAAGCTGATAAGGGCGAACGCCTGGCCGCCTGCGATCTGGCCGACATCGCCGCCGCCGACCCCTTTCTTTGCCTGCGCCTGCTGCGTGAAGCAGAAAGCCACCGCGCCCAGCGCCTCGGCCACGAAACCACCAGCCCGCTCGGCACCGTCATGCAACTGGGTACCGATGCCGTGCACAAGTTGATGCTCGAATGCCCCGAAACCGACGAATCGAACATCGGCCTCGCTGAATGCGAAGCCCGTGCCCACCTGGCCAGCCGACTTGCCCTGCGCTGGGGCGCGGCACGCGCCGACATTTCGCCCGATGAAGTCGCCATGGCCGCCCTGCTTTCGGAAATCGGCGAACTGCTCCTCTGGTCTTTCGCCGCAGAGTTGCCGCTGGCCGCCCTTGCAGCCCTGCATTCCGGCCGGTCACCACGCTCGCTGCAGGCGCAGGTGGACACCTGCGGTTTCCGCTTCAAGGATCTGACCCTCAAATGCGCCCTGATCTGGCACCTGCCATCGCTGCTGACGCAACTGATCCGCGGCATCGACAACAACCGCGCCAACCTCTCCCGTCTTTGTGTCGATACCGCCCGCCACATCAGCAGCGGGCCCGATGACCCAGCCCTCCCGGCCGACATTGCCGCGGCCAAGGAAATCATCCCCGGCGCTTCGCTGGAATGGCTGGCCGAACAACTGCCAGGCCTCGACGAAGAGCATGTTGCCGCCATCGCGCTCAAGGCGGCAGATCTGCTCGACCCGACCCACCACTGAGCGCAACGGCACCGGTCAGCGCTTTTTCGCCGCCGCTTTTTTTACCGGCTTGGCACCAGCGCTCTTGCTGCGTGGCGCGGCCGATTTTTTGACCGCCGGCTTTTTGGCTGCCGGCTTGGCCTCGCTCCTGACCGCCGGCTTCGTTGATTTTTTGGCTGCTGATTTTTTGACAACAGGCTTGGCCGCGGGTTTATCCAACTTCACCGGCGCCTTGGCAACCGGAGCCCTGGCGGCAACCGCCTTGGCTACGGGCCGCTGACTCACCGGCTTGACGGCCGTTTTCGGCACCGTTCTTCTCCCGGCGTAGGATTTCTCGCTACCTGCCAGAACAAAATCGATCCGGTTCGACTCAAGGTCGGCCCGCACCAGCTTGACCCGCACGCGGTCGCCGAGCCGGAAACGTTCGCCAGTCCGCTCGCCAAGCATCTGATGCTTGATGTTGTCGAACTGGAAGTAATCAGCCCCCAACTCTGAAACGTGCACCAGGCCTTCGATATAAACCGTGTCGAGGGCCACGAAAATGCCAAAGGCCGTGACCCCGGAAATCGTCCCGTCGAACTCTTCGCCAATACGCTCCTTCATGAAG
Source organism: Ferribacterium limneticum (assembly GCF_020510565.1). Taxonomy (NCBI): domain Bacteria; kingdom Pseudomonadati; phylum Pseudomonadota; class Betaproteobacteria; order Rhodocyclales; family Azonexaceae; genus Ferribacterium; species Ferribacterium limneticum. Next base: position 1,721,665 of record NZ_CP075189.1, on the reverse strand, counting down.
AAGGTCTTCAGCCAGTTCTCAACATCGCGCGTCGCCTCGTCAGCCCGCCGCTCGGTGCTCGAACATTGCAAACCAATGTCATCCCAGCTACGGTCCGGCGTATAGGTTTCGCCGGCCAGTACGGCCTTGATGGCGCGATGCACGAGCAGGTCGGGGTAACGACGGATCGGCGAGGTGAAATGGGTGTAATGCTCGTAGGCCAGGCCGAAGTGGCCGACATTGTCCGGGCTGTACATGGCTTGACGCAGCGAACGCAGCATCACCGTCTGCAGTAATTGAAAGTCCGGACGCAGTTTGACCTTTTCGAGCAGGATGGCGTAATCCTTGGCGCGCGGATCTTCGCCGCCACCGAGCGCCAGACCGAACTCGCCGAGGAAGGCGCGCAGATTGGCCAGCTTTTCTTCCGACGGCGCGGCGTGGATGCGATAGAGACAGGTCTGCTTGTGCTCAGCAAGGAAATCCGAAGCGCAGACGTTGGCCGCCAGCATGCACTCCTCGATGATCCGGTGCGCATCGTTGCGGACGACCGGAACGATGTTCTCGATCTTGCCCTGCTCGTTGAACAACATCTGCGTTTCGGTCGTCTCGAAATCGATCGCCCCACGCTGGCCGCGCGCCTTGTGCAAAGCGGCAAACAGCTTGTAGAGATTCTGCACATGCGGCAAAACGCTGCGGTGGACGTCGGTTTCCGGCACTTTCTCGCCGGACAGCCACGACCAGACGAGGTTGTAGGTCAGGCGCGCGTGCGACTTGAACACCGCCGGATAGAATTTGTATTTGCCGATCTTGCCCGTCGAGCTGATTTCCATGTCGCAAACCATGGCCATGCGCTCGACATCCGGATTCAATGAACAGATGCCGTTCGACAATTTCTCCGGCAGCATCGGGATGACCCGGCGCGGGAAATAAACCGAGTTGCCACGCTCCACCGCCTCCTTGTCGAGCGCCATGCCCGGCTTGACGTAATGCGACACGTCGGCAATCGCCACGATCAGCCGCCAGCCACGGCCCTTCTTTTCGCAATAGACGGCATCATCGAAATCGCGCGCCGTCTCGCCGTCGATGGTGACCAGCGCAACATCGCGCAAATCGACGCGCCCTTTGAGGTCTGCCTTGGTTACCTTGTCCGGCAGCTCCTTGTTTTCCTCAAGCGCTGCCCGGGAAAACTCGAAGGGTAGATCGTGCTTACGCAGCGCGATCTCGATCTCCATGCCCGGATCGGCATAATTGCCCAGCACCTCGATAATCTTGCCGATTGGCTGCGAGAACTTGCTCGGCTGCTCGATGATTTCGACCATCACCACCTGGCCGGACTGCGGCTGGTTCTTCGCCTTGGGCTGCGGCGGCACCAGAATGTCCTGCGAAATGCGCTTGTTTTCCGGCGCCACGACAACCACGCCATGCTCGACAAACATCCGCCCGACAATCCGCGTATTGACCCGCTCGGTCACCTCGACAATGCCGCCCTCAGGACGCCCCTTGCGGTCTATGCCGGTAACCCGGACCAACGCCCGATCGCCATGCAGCACTTTCCCCATCTGATGCTGATCGAGAAAGATGTCGGCGCTGCCGTCATCGGGAATCAGGAAACCGTAGCCATCCGGATGTCCTTGAATACGCCCCGGCGTCAGGCTGGCCCGCTCGGGCAGGATGTAGGCGCCCTTGCGGTTGCGCATCAACTGCCCTTCACGCTCCATGGCTCCCAGGCGACGCTGGAACATTTCACGTTCGGTGTTGGTGATATCCAGCAACTCGGTCAGTTCATTGAATTCAACAGGCCGACCTTCGTCAGTCAGCACCTGCGAGACATATTCACGCGAAGGCAAAGGAAACTCGTAGCGCGCCAATTCACGCTCGAAGAAGGGATCAGCACGACGGATTTTTGATAGTTTTTTTCTTGACATCAGTTCTTCTTTCTCTATAATGGCGGCTCTTCGCACCTGTGCCCAGGTGGCGGAATTGGTAGACGCACTAGTTTCAGGTACTAGCGGGTAACTCCGTGGGGGTTCGAGTCCCTTCCTGGGCACCAGCGATTTTGATAGAAGGCCTTGTTAAAACAAGGCCTTTTTTCATTTCTGCCGCCGGGCTTTGATAAGCGGCCAACACGGCCGATTGCCAATCGCAATTGCATTGTCTCATAGCAGATGCTTCGCTGCACTGCAGTAACGATTGGTAACACTTGGGTACACAGCACGGGTCATCGGCCAGCCACATCCCGCGTTATTCGACTTGTCCAAACGACAAATACGAGTCGAAACCATGAAAAAAATTACCGCCCTTTTTATCGCTGCCACTCTAGCCATGACCGCCACCACATCGGCCCAAGCCGAATGGGGACATCGCCATGGCGGCCACGGTCATGGACACCATGGCCACCGAGGTGGCCATGGCTGGGTTGGGCCGGCTGCCGTGCTGGCTATCACCGGACTGGCCATTGGCGCAGCCGTGGCATCCCAAAACAGCTACGGCCCGGCTCCGGTCTATAGCGCCCCGCCCCGCCCGATGCCAAGAGCCGACTACGGCACTTGGTACTACTGCGGTTCGTCCGGCCAGTACTATCCGTACACCAACGCCTGTCCGGAAGGATGGCAGGCTGTACCAGCGCAATAAAAATGAAAACGGGCCGAAAAGGCCCGTTGAACATAGCAATCCGGCTTTCGCTCAGTTATTGAATGGGTGCTGCTTGAGGATGGTTTCATCGCGCTCCGGACCAGTCGACACGATGGCGATTGGCACTTCGCACAACACTTCCAGGCGATTGAGATAGGCGCGCGCTTCGGCCGGCAGGTCTTCCCAGCGCTTGACGCCGAACGTAGTCGCACTCCAGCCCGGCATCGTTTCGTAGATCGGCTCGCAACGGGCCACCTCATCGGCACCAATAGGCAGCAGGTCAATGACCTTGCCATCCAGCTTGTAGCCGGTGCAGATGCTCAGTTCCTTGAGCCCATCAAGCACATCCAGTTTCGTGATGCACAGCCCGGTCAGACCGTTGATACGGCCGGAACGACGCAGGGCTGCGGCATCGAACCAGCCACAACGACGCTTGCGGCCAGTAACAGTGCCAAACTCACGACCAACCTGCGACATCTGATAACCCGGTACGCCTTCGGTCTCGATATCCAGTTCACTAGGGAAGGGACCACCACCGACGCGAGTACAGTAGGCCTTGGTAATGCCCAGCACGTAATGCAGCATGCCCGGGCCAATGCCCGAACCCGCTGCAGCCTGGCCGGCAACGCAGTTCGACGAGGTAACAAACGGGTAGGTACCATGGTCGATGTCGAGCAAGGTACCCTGCGCACCTTCGAACAGCAGGTTAGAACCGGCTTTGTTGGCGGCGTAAAGCGCTGCAGAAACGTCAGTCACCATTGGCCGAATCTGCTCGGCATCAGCCATTGCCTGATCGTAAACCATCTGAAAATCAACGGCAGGTGCCTTGAAATACTGGGTCAGTACGAAGTTGTGATATTCCAGCACTTCCTTCAGTTTCTCGGCAAAACGTTCCGGATGGAACAGGTCATAGACGCGCAGACCACGGCGGGAAACCTTGTCCTCATAGGTCGGGCCAATACCCTTGCCGGTCGTGCCAATCTTCTTGTCATCCGACTTGGCGCCTTCGCGAGCCTGGTCGATAGCTGAGTGGTAGGGCAGAATCAGCGGACATCCCGGACTAATCTTCAGGCGCGAACGAACGTCAATGCCGCCCTTTTCCAGTTCGGCGATTTCCGACAGCAGATGATGAGTGTCAAGCACAACACCATTGCCGATATAGCATTCGACACCATCGCGGACAATGCCCGAAGGCACCAGATTCAGCTTGTAAACTTGTTCGCCGACGACCAGCGTGTGGCCGGCATTGTGACCGCCCTGAAAACGAACGACGCCCTTGGCGTGATCGGTCAGCCAGTCGACGATCTTGCCCTTACCCTCATCGCCCCACTGCGTACCCACCACGATGACATTCTTTGCCATTTTTTAGTCCTCTTGTATTGCTTCAATAATCCAGTGTTCGCCAACCAGCGCCAGCTTTCGGTCACAGACCGGACCTTCGCAGGCGGTTTCGCCTGGCAGCAACTGGACAACAACTTCGCCCTGTTCGCGTAGCGCGGCGATATGGGCAGTGAGACGTACATCGTGCCCGGCGTGCGGCGCCAGAATTGCACCGGACAGCTTGCCAGCAGGGGCCAAGCGCGCCACTTCGCGCAAATCCATCGAAAAGCCGGTGGCCGGACGAGCCCGACCAAAAGCCTTTCCGGCGCCATCGTAGCGGCCGCCCATAGCGATCGCCGCCGGGTAGCCCGGACAGTAGGCGGCGAAGACCACACCATTGTGATAGTGGTAGCCGCGCAGGTCGGAAAGGTCGATCGAAAAAGGCAACTCAGGCGCAGCGGCAAGTAGATGACGCAAACCGTTCAGAGCAGCAGAAATCGTTGGCAATGCTGGCAACTCTACATCTGCCCGATCCAGAACCTCGGCACCGCCGTACAGTAGCGGCAGGCGCAGCAGTGCTTCGCGATAGGGTGACGGAACATCGGCACAGGCCTCTTCCAAACCAGGTACGTCTTTAGCCTGTAGAAGACTAAGGACGGCATCCTCTGCTTCCTGGGGCAACCCGGCTGCCTCAGCAAGCGCCTGGAAAATACCAACGTGACCGAGATCAATACGGCTGACTGGAAGTTTTATCCGCTCGAGAGCACCGGCCATCAGGCGAATGACATCAAGGTCAGCCTCGATCCCCGCGTAACCGTAGAGTTCAGCACCAATCTGAAGCGGCTCACGACCAGCTGAAATCGTTGCTGGCAACGTATGCAACACGCTACCGCAATAGCACAACCGGGTAACGCCTTGGTGGTTGAGCAAGTGAGCATCGATACGCGCAGCCTGCGGCGTCATGTCGGCGCGAACGCCCATGGTCCGACCAGATAGTTGATCCACCAGCTTGAAGGTACGCAGTTTCAAATCCTGACCGGCACCAGTCAGCAGCGATTCCAGATATTCCAGCATCGGCGGCATGACCAGTTCGTAGCCACGGCTGCGAAAATGATCAAGAACGGTTCGGCGCAGATTCTCGATGCGAGCCGCTTCTGCAGGCAAAGCATCGGCAAGGTATTCAGGTAACAGCCAATTCATGACAAAACAATCAGTAGGATCAGGCCAATCAGCATCGATGTCAGGCCGACGAAGCGAATTTGCCCATCCGAAAATTGAACAAGGCGGCGGAAGGTTTCACGCCAGGCCGCCGGGGCAATAAAAGGCATGAGGCCTTCGAGCACCAACATCAGCGCGAAGGCCATCAGCAGAGTCGAGGTCATTTGCCTTTGTCAGCCCCACGTCCGCCACTCTTCATGTATTTGAAGAAGTCGGAACTGGGTTCGATAACCAGCAAATCGCTCTTGTTCTTGAAGCTGCCGCGATACGCCTCGAGACTGCGATAAAAAGCATAGAACTCGGGGTTCTGACCAAATGCCTGAGCGTAGGTATTGGTTGCCTTGGCATCGCCCTCACCCTTTATCTTCTGGGCATCGCGATAGGCTTCGGCAACAATGATTTCACGCTGACGATCGGCATCGGCGCGAATCTTTTCAGCTTCGGCCGAGCCTTCCGAACGTAATTCATTGGCTACTCGTTTGCGCTCTGCTTCCATTCGGCGATAAACAGCTTCGCTGACCTCAGTCGGCAGTTCCACCCGCTTTACCCGAACGTCAACAATCTGCACACCAATCTTGCGTGCATCGGTGTCTGCTTTTTCGCGCATCTGGTTCATGATCTTGTCGCGTTCACCAGAAACCACGTCATGCACTGTGCGCTTGCCGAACTCCTCGCGCAAACCGGCGTTGACCGTCTGATTCAGACGGGTCTTGGCGCGCGACTCGTCGCCGCCCACCGAGATGTAATAAAGCTGGGGATCGACAATGCGCCACTTGATGTATGAATCGACCAGGACGTTCTTCTTTTCGGAGGTAATGAAACGCTCAGGCTCGGCATTATCGAGCGTGATGATGCGCTTCTCGAAATAACGGACGTTCTGGACCATGGGAATCTTGAAATAGAGCCCCGGCTCGCTGATCGCCCGCTTGACCTCACCCAACTGGAAAACCACGGCGTACTGGCGCTGATCGACGGTAAAAATCGACATGGCCATAACCACCAGCACTGTGGCGAGAATAGCACCCAACAAATTGATACGCGGACTCATTAACGTCCCTCCCGATCACGCGAACGCAGCGAACCATCGCGCGAACTTGAAGAATACGAACCACCACCGACCTTCGGCGCACCTTCAAGCTGTGGCGGCGCATCGTTAGACAATGGCGCAGTCGGTCTGGCCGTCGATGGCGCCACGGAAGCCTCGGGTGCGGCCTGCGCAGCCGTCGTCGCGCTGGCCGCCTGCATCAGCTTGTCAAGCGGCAGATAGAGAAGATTGCCCTGCCCCTTGGTATCGACCATCACTTTGCTGGTATTGGCATAGATCTGCTGCATTGTTTCCAGATACAAGCGTTGACGCGTCACTTCTGGTGCCTTGGCATACTCGGTCAGCACCTGCTTGAAGCGCGACGCATCACCCTCGGCCGAGGAAATGACGCGCTGCTTGTAACCGTTGGCCTCTTCAAGCAGTCGTGCTGCCGTGCCCTTGGCCTTCGGAATCACGTCGTTGGCGTATGCCTGGCCTTCATTCTTTTGGCGCTCGCGATCCTGCCCTGCCTTCACGGCATCATCAAAAGCAGCCTGAACCTGCTCAGGTGGCTGCGCATTCTGCATGGTCACCTTGGAAATCATGATGCCACTTTGGTAGCGGTCAAGGATGTCCTGCATCAGCTTCGCTGCCTGGGTTGCAATCTGCTCGCGACCTTCGTAGAGCACATAGTCCATTTTGCTCTTGCCGACAATTTCGCGAACTGCCGTTTCCGCAGCCCCCATAACCGCTTCATCAGTCGAGCGGTTATTGAACAGATATTCAACAGGGTCTTTCAGAATGTACTGGACGGCAAACTGGATATTCACGATGTTCTCGTCATCAGTGAGCATCAGCGCTTCCTTGAGCACCTTGTTACGCTCGCTACCGCGGTAGCCGATTTCGATGGTCCGCACACCAGTCAGATTGACCAATTCGTGCGACTGGATCGGATACGGCAGGCGCCAGCGCAGACCAGGATCAGTCGCTTCCTTGAAACTGCCGAACTGGAGTACGAGGCCACGCTGCGAAGCATCGACAATGTAGAAGCCAGATGCCAGCCAGACGATAGCCACCAATCCGACAAGCAAACCGACACCGCCGCCAATGAATTTCGGATTGAAATCGATATTCGGCATACGGGGACCGTCACCACCGCCGTTGCCACCACCACCGCCTTTTTTACCGAACATACCGGTAAGTTTGCGATTGAAGTCGCGCCAGAGCTCTTCCAGATCAGGCGGGCCATCATTGGGTCGGCGAGGGCCGCTGCCGTTGGATTTATCACCATCACTGCCACCACGGTTGCCCCATTGTGGGTCATTGAGCGACATAAAAATACCTAGGGTCGGAATCATGGGTGTCGGGAATTCAGTAAATGTAATCGTGTTGTGCTTCATATTCAGCTTCAGCAATCGCCTTCTGACGGGCTTCAGCCTTTGCTCGGGCATATTCGGCCAGGGACTCACGCAGCAAATCCATGCCTTCTCCAGTACGCGCACTAACTCGAACGCGCGCGATATTATCATACTCGCCCCGCTCGATGCCCGGCATGGCTTCGGTCAGGTCTATCTTGTTCCAGGCAATCAATTGCCTGACACCGTCAGCGCCAATTTCCCTGAGCACCTTATTGACTTCGTCAATCTGCTCGTCGCGAGCGTGACTCGCACTATCCACCACGTGTAACAACAAATCCGCATGCGTTGCCACTTCCAGCGTTGCATGAAAAGCATCAACCAAAGAATGAGGCAGGTCACGAATAAAGCCGACGGTATCGGAAATAACAATGTTGCCAGCCCCTTCGATCCATAGTTTGCGCGAAGTCGTATCCAGCGTAGCAAATAACTGGTCGGCTGCGTAAACACCGGCATGTGTCAGTGCATTGAATAGAGTCGACTTTCCGGCGTTGGTGTAGCCCACCAGCGAAACATTCAGGACATCACCACGCATCCGTGCTTTACGCTGTACGCCACGCTGCCTTGAGAGCCGTCCAAGCTTTTCCTTCAATAACTTGACACGGTTGCCAAGCAAGCGGCGGTCCGTTTCCAGTTGTTTTTCGCCCGGGCCACGCATACCAATACCGCCGCGCTGCCGTTCGAGGTGAGTCCAGCCACGCACCAAGCGTGTCGACAAGTGCTCAAGTTGAGCCAACTCGACCTGCAGCTTGCCCTCCGCACTGGTAGCACGCAAAGCAAAAATATCGAGTATCAGACTGGTTCGGTCGATCACTCGGCACTTAAGCTCCCTTTCGAGATTGCGCTCCTGAGCGGGAGAAAGCTCGTGATTAAAAATCACCAGATCCGCCCCACCAGCCGCAACCATCGCACCGATTTCGTCAACCTTGCCTCTACCGGCAAATGTCTTGGGATCGGGACTCTGGCGCTTGCCAAAAACTTCAGAAACGACCACACCACCAGCCGACGCAGCCAGCAAGCGGACCTCTTCCAGTTGATCCTCGAGATCGGACCGGCCAAAATTGAGCTGAACGATCACCGCACGTTCTCCGGCGGCAGGTCGTTCAATCATGGGCAATTCCAGGAAGAAAAAGCGCGAACCCACCATGAAGGTGGGTTGCTGGACAGGATTGGATTATTCCGCAGCCTGTTCCTGTTGGAGGTTGACCGGACGCGCCGGAACAACCGTTGAGATGGCATGTTTGTAGACCATCTGCGTAACCGTGTTCTTGAGCAGTACAACGTACTGATCGAACGATTCTACCTGGCCCTGCAGTTTGATCCCATTCACCAGGTAAATTGAGACGGGAACATGCTCACGACGAAGAGCGTTGAGGAAGGGGTCTTGTAAAAGTTGCCCTTTGTTACTCATGGTGTGGACTCCATGTAATTGTTATGAGGGTCCTAATGTACCCAAATTTATAAAGTGCTGCCAAAGATTTTGTAGATTATTTCTTGTCTTTGTCGGCAAACGGATTTTTTGCGCTTACGCACTGGATGCGCAACGGCGTTCCCTGCAATTTGAAGGCTTCACGGAAAGTGTGTTCGAGGAAACGTCGATAGCTGTCCGTGATCTTGTCGACTGCGTTGCCATGGATGACGATGATCGGTGGATTCGAGCCCCCCTGGTGGGCATAGCGCGGCTTGGGCCGGAATAGCCCGTGCTTGGCCGGCGCCTGCTTGGCGACCGCATCAATCAGCACACGAGTCAGGCGCGGGGTGGTCATTTTGGCCATCGCTGCGGCATAGGCTGAGTCAACTGAGCGGAAGAGCGACTCCAGACCGATATTGTCGCGTGCCGAAATGAAATGGAACTTGGCAAAACTGAGGAATTGCAGCTTGCGTTGCAGGATCAGGCGAGTCTGTTCACGAACGTAGGAATCGAGACCATCCCATTTATTCACTGCAACCACCAGCGCCTTACCGGATTGGACGATAAAGTCGGCAATATGGGCATCCTGGTCGGACACATCAGCCTGGGCGTCGACCATCAGGATGACAACATTGGCGTCTTCGATGGCCTGCAGCGTCTTGACCACCGAGAATTTCTCGATCGATTCAAAAACCTTGCCGCGCTTGCGCATCCCTGCCGTATCGATCAGCACGTATTTTCGGCCGCCTCGCTCGAAATCGATTTCAATCGAGTCGCGTGTCGTTCCCGGCGCATCGAAGGCGATGACCCGCTCTTCACCGAGCAAGGTATTGATCAGGGTCGACTTGCCAACATTGGGGCGACCAACGATGGCAACGCGAATGGCGTCAGAATGCCATTCGTCATCTTCAGGTTCAGGGAAGCTCTCGAGCGCCAGTTCAACCAGACCACGCACCCCTTCACCATGGGCCGACGAGATGGCATTGGGCTCACCGAGGCCGAGTTCGTGGAACTCCGCCTCGACCATGCCGGAATTCATGCCTTCAGCCTTGTTGACCGCAACAATGACCGGACAGTCGACGCGGCGCAGTTTGTTGGCGATTTCCTTGTCGTGCGGCGTCAGGCCGGCACGACCATCAACAACGAAGATGATGGCATCGGCTTCGGCAATCGCCTGTTCCGTCTGGCGAGCCATTTCGTGCAGGATGCCTTCCTTGACCAGCGGCTCAAAACCGCCCGTATCAACCACCAGATGGGGCTTCTTGCCCAGTTTTCCGTGGCCGTAGTGACGGTCGCGAGTCAGCCCTGGCAAATCGGCGACGATAGCGTCGCGCGATTTGGTCAGGCGATTGAACAACGTGGATTTGCCGACATTGGGTCGGCCAACCAGAACGAGCGTAGGTTTCATTGAGCCTCGATTGCGCTCACGCTGCCGCCCGTGGTCTGAACCAGAACGGCGTTACCGAGCATCTGAAGTGGCGCGCGAACCGGCGTGCCATCGGTTTTCTGGCGCGCGGCAAAGCTGCCATCGTCACGGGAAAGGAAGTGAACAATGCCCTCAGCATCAGCCACGGCGACCAGCCCACGCTGCACGACAGGCGCAGAGAGGCGACGATTTTTGAGTTTATCCTGTTTCCACAGGCTGCTCCCGGACTGACGGTCGAGCGCATAGACGACGCCCTTGTCATCGGCGACGAATAGGTAGCGGCTGTCCATGGCCAGGCCAGCCACCGAAGACAGGTCACGCGACCAGACCATTGCCCCGCCCTGCCCCATGTCGAAACAGGCCACACGCCCCTGGAAGGCGACAGCGCAGATCAAACGACCATCGACAACCGGTGGCGCAACGATATCAGCCACCCGATCAAGTTCGGTCGCCCCCTTGGGCAAGGCAACAGCACCTTCCCAGACCGGAGCACCGTTTTGTACCGCCAGAGCGACGAGCTTGCCGCCGGGGTACCCAACAAAGATATAGCGGTCAGCAAACACCGGCGAACCCGCACTGCGCACAGACAATGAAGGCGTCGACCGTTGATAGACCCATTTGCGCCCACCATCGCCGGCGTCAAGCAGATGAATGCGGTTGTCACCACTCTTCACCGCCACGCCATCATCACCGATGACGGGGGCGGCGAGCACCTCGCTCGAAACCTTGGCCTGCCAAAGCGCTTTGCCATCGTCAGCAGAGAAGGCCAGTACATCACCTTTTGACGTACCAACGACCAGCAAGCGGCTATTTGCGCCGACGCCAGCCGACAGGGGTTGGCCGGCTTCGACTTTCCAGACAAGCTTGCCGTCTTCCAGCTTCGAAACCGTACCGCTCCGGCTCGCCACATAAGCAACGCTACCGACCACGGCTGGCGTGAACGTATAGTCACCGGCCTTGCCAACACTGACAGCCCACGCCGTACGGACTTCCGCTGTTGCGGTCAGCGGCCCTAGCGGAGCCATTTTCGGCCCGGCGGTGGCAAACGGATTGATCGAATCGATCGTATCCGACACAGTCGCACAGCCGCCAAGGAAGAGGCCGGCAGCGGCAAACAGGGCAGCAAGTTGTCGTGACATCAGACGGCCTCACCCAGGTTATCGAGTTTCTGTTGCAGCAATTCACGACCGGAACCCTGCTTGCCAGTCATTTTTTCCAGTGCAGCCTTGTAGGCCGTCCGCGCTTCAGCCTTCTTGCCTTGAGCCGAAAGCACATCACCCTTCAACTCCTGAAAGCGTGCATCAAATGCCGGGGCATGAGCGGCTTCAAGCTGCTTGAGCGCATCGTCGTAGGCCTGTTCGTCAATTTGAACAGCGGCCAGCCGCAGACGGGCCAGATCCCTGATCTCGTCCTTGCCATTTTCGGCCACCCAGCCAAACTGGCTCTTCGCGGTTTTCAGGTCGCCCGCTTCAAATGACTGCTTGCCAGCCAACAGCGCCCCCAGAGAGGCATAGCTGGTGCTGCCAAATTTCTCGGCCAGCTCGCCAGCCGCTGCTTTGACTTTCTGGGCGTCGCCGATGGCCGTCGCCTGCTCCAGTACGCCATAGATAGCTGCTGCTTGCGCCGATTGCCCGCGCTGGTACCAGTTCCAGCCTTGCCAACCGATAACCCCCAGCGAAGCAGCAACAACCACGCTCGTCACGAGGTTGCCATACATCTTCCACCAGGTCTTCAGGGTATCTATTTGTTCCTGTTCTTCGAGGTCGTAATGCGCCATGCTGCTTATTCCTCTTCATCCGAATCAATAATTTGGTCGATGATGGCTTCTGCCAACTCATCGACTTTCAGTTTACGTTGTTCAGTGCCGGGCTGACGCAGCGACTTCAACTGAGCTTCTCCGGTCGACGCTTCGTCATCGCCAATAATCACCGCGAAGGCTGCACCGCTGCCATCGGCTTTTTTCATCTGCGATTTGAAGCTGCCACCACCGCAGTGTTGTAGCACGTCGATCCCTTGGTCGCGCAAACCTTCAGCGACACGAAAGGCAAGGCGAGCTGCTTCTTCGCCCTGATGTACGAGGTAAACATCCGGCGTCGGCGCTGCCGGCTCGCCTCCGGAGTCCCTGATCAGGGCGATCAGGCGTTCGACACCCATGGCAAAACCGCAGGCTGGCGTCGGCTTGCCGCCGAGTTGCTCAACCAAGCCATCGTAACGGCCACCGGCGCAGACCGTACCCTGGGCGCCCAGTTTGTCGGTCACCCATTCGAAAACGGTAAGGTTGTAATAATCGAGACCACGGACCAGGCGAGGATTGATCTTGAAGGGGATGCCGGCATCACGCAAGACACGCTGCACGCCTTCGAAATGGGCCAGCGATTCGGCACCGAGGTAGTCGATAAGCTTCGGCGCAGCGGCGCACAGGTCCTGCATGGCCCGATTCTTGGTATCGAGAATCCGCAGCGGGTTGGTATGCAGGCGACGCTTGGCATCTTCGTCAAGCAAATCCGCGTTTTCCTCAAAGTAGGTAATCAAGGCGGCGCGATGCTGGGCGCGCTCCTCCGATTGACCAAGGCTGTTGAGCTGCAGCTCGATGCCATCCAGCCCGAGGTCGTTCCACAGACGAGCGCCCATCAGGATCATTTCGGCATCGATATCCGGGCCGAGCATACCGAAGGATTCGACCCCGACCTGATGAAACTGGCGATAGCGGCCCTTTTGCGGGCGCTCGTGGCGGAACATCTGGCCAATGTAGTAAAGGCGCTGAGTCTGCCGAGCGGCCAGATTGTGTTCTATGACGGCGCGCACGCAACCGGCCGTGCCTTCCGGGCGCAGGGTCAGCGCTTCGCCGTTGAGACCATCGATGAAGGAATACATTTCCTTCTCGACGATATCGGTCACTTCGCCGATGGCGCGCTTGAAAAGCGGCGTCGGCTCGACGATGGGCATGCGGATCGGGCGATAGCCGTAGCCCTTCAGCCACGACCGGATGGTGTCCTCGAACAGTTCCCAGAATGCGGCTTCGTCGGGCAGGATATCGTTCATCCCGCGGACGGCTTGCAAGGTTTGACTCATGACTTCAGTTTCTTGGTGTAGGTGCGCTCGACATAGCGCTCGATGATTTGCTTGAATTCGTTGGCAATGTTGTCGCCCTTGAGGGTGACGGTCTTCTGGCCATCCTCGTAGACTGGTGCCGATGGTGCCTCACCGGTCCCCGGCAGCGAAATGCCGATATTGGCGTGCTTCGATTCGCCAGGGCCATTGACGATGCAGCCCATCACGGCCAGTGTCATGTTCTCTGCGCCGTCGTAACGTAGCTTCCATTCTGGCATTTTGGCGCGGACAAAATCCTGCACCTCACCGGCCAGTTCCTGAAACAGGGTGCTGGTCGTCCGGCCGCAACCGGGACAAGCCGCGACCATCGGCGTAAAGGCGCGCAGACCCATGGTTTGCAGGATCTCTTGGCCAACGATGACTTCCTGCGTGCGCGAACCACCGGGTTCCGGCGTCAGCGAAATACGAATGGTGTCGCCGATGCCTTCCTGCAACAAAACGGACAACGCTGCGGTCGATGCGACGATTCCCTTCGAACCCATGCCCGCTTCGGTCAGACCAAGGTGCAGCGCATAGTCGGCACGCTTCGAAAGCTCGCGATAAATGGCGATCAGGTCCTGAACACTGGAGACCTTGCAGGACAGAATGATTTTTTCACCAGCCAAGCCAACCTCTTCGGCCTTGGCAGCAGATTCGAGAGCCGATGTCACCATTGCATGGCGCATGATCTCGGTCGCATCCAAAGGCTGCGGTCGACCGGAATTTTCGTCCATTATTCGAGCCAGCAGTTCCTGATCGAGGCTGCCCCAATTGACGCCAATGCGCACCGGCTTGTCGTACTTGCAGGCCAATTCAACCATCTGGGCGAACTGCTCGTCCTTCTTTTTGCCGAAACCGACGTTGCCCGGATTGATCCGATACTTGGCCAGCGCCTCGGCACAGGCCGGATGCTCGGTCAGCAGGCGATGACCGTTGTAATGAAAATCACCGATCAGCGGCACGTTGCAGTTCATCCGGTCAAGGTGCTCGCGGATTTTCGGCACGGCGGCAGCGGCTTCGGGCGAGTTCACCGTGATGCGCACCAGTTCGGAACCAGCCCGTGCCAGTTCGGCGGTTTGCAAAGCGGTGGCCAGATAGTCGGCGGTATCGGTGTTGGTCATCGACTGGATGACCGTCGGGGCATCGCCCCCCAGTTTCACATGCCCGACGAAACAGGACCGGGTCAAGCGTTTGGCAACTGCGCTCACGGCTTACTCCAGAACCAGACGGGCCACATCGCCACGCATATGCGGAGCCAGATCAACCGCCTGTCCATGCCAGAACACACGGACACCCGGCGCGTAGCCGATAGTAATGGAAAGTGGTCCCTGCCCGGATAGTGCCTGTTCTGTACCTGCCGTCAGCTTCTGGGAAAATACGACCTTGTTGTCGCGATCCCGAACTTCAAGCCAGGAGTCTTTCTCGAACAGGAAACGCATCTGCGGCGCATTGGCCGGCGCTACGCCAGACTCCCGCAATTCCGGGTTGGCCGGAGACGCAGATGAGGGCGTTTGCACCTCGGCGGGCGCAAGCACTTGCGGGTTCATGACCTGCTGTGGCGTCGCCCCAGGCGGAAAAACCGGCTCGACAGCAGTGGCAACTGGCGCAGCTGTCGATACTTCCGGCTCCTTGCGGGCCAGTGAGTCGAGCAAAGACTGCGTGCTTTCGCGCAGGGACGAAAGATCGCCGGGCATCAGGAAATACGCCAATGCTGCCAAGACGACCGATCCAGCCCCGATCAGCACGAACAGCTTGCTGCGCTGGGACCCGGCGCTGCCGGAATGCGGCATCGTAGCGGGCGTCATCTCCGAAACACCCAGGCTATTGACCGGCTTTTCCAGTACATCGTCCAGTTGCGCCATCAGAGGCACCGGATCAATCTGGATCAGGCGGGCATAATTGCGGACAAAACCACGAATGAAGGTATTGCCCGGCAGACCTTTCCAGTCGCCGCCCTCAAGCGCTTCAACCTGCCGCGGCCCGAGCTTGAGCGTCTGGGCGATATCCGCCACTTCCAACCCGCGCGCCTCGCGCGCCAAACGTAACTGCTCGCCGACTGGCGGCCCGGACATCACAACAACCTCCTCGGCGACGACGTCCTGAATATTCACCTGCTCACTCATTCAAAATTGCCTTTCAGGAATTCCTGATACTCCTGCGATGTCGGATAACGCCCGCGCAGTTGCGAGGCATAGCCAGCTTCACCTGCACGGTTACCCTGCTTGCGTTCGAGACGCAGACCAAGCCAAAGGGCATCAGCCGTTGGCGGCTCCATCATTTTCAGCGCTTCGGCCAGATAGATACGTGACTCTTCAAAATTTCCGCGCTTGTAAAAAATTTTGGCCAGTTGCAGGCGTGCCGGCACGGCCCCATCGCGCGAAAGCTGCAAGGCCTTGAGCAGGTAATCCTGCGCGCCATCGAAATCCCCCGCCTTGAAAGCACAAGCGCCGGCATTGGTGTAGGCCTTGTCCGGTGTCTCGTATAACGGGCTCTTTAACGCATTGAGAAAATAGGCGATGGACTGACGTTCCTTGCCCGTTTCGCAGAGGTACCAGCCGTAGTTGTTATTGACCTCGGGATCGTTCGGCGCAAGGTTCAGCGCCTGCCGAAAATCGTCTTCCGCCTTGTCGTACTCTTTCAACGAGAGGCGGACCAGCCCACGCACGCTATAAGCCTGAAAATAACCGGCGTCCGCACTCAGCGCGATGCGCAGCTCATCAAGCGCGACCCCCGGATTTCCGGCCTGAAAATACATTGACGCCAGTTCGGTATGAATCTTCGCCCGATTCCGGGGATCGCTCGGAACCGTCGACTGACCGGTTGCCGAGGGATTAAAGTCGTATTGGGCTTGAACAGGCAAAACGCAGAGCGCGCCCAGAAAAACACCGGCAACCCGGCTTTTCAGCGAAAAGAATTTCACGATCTTGCCTCCACTAAGGGAATCACTCGTCCGGCGGTACGCTTGGTTTTATCCAGCACTTGCCCGGCCAACTGGCCACAGGCGGCATCGATGTCGTCACCGCGCGTCTTGCGCGTCGTTGTCACAATACCGGCCTGCATCAGGATATCGGCAAAGCGGCGCACCCGCTCGGCCGGTGAACGCTTGAACGGCGAGCCTGGGAAGGGGTTGAAGGGAATCAGGTTGAACTTGCAATGGACCGACTTGACCAACGCCAGCAATTCGCGGGCGTGGGCGTCACTGTCATTGATGCTGTCGAGCATGATGTACTCGAAGGTAATGAAGTCGCGTGGCGCCTTGTCCAGATAACGCTGGCAGGCCGCCATCAGTTCTCTCAATGGATATTTCTGGTTGATCGGCACGATCTGGTCGCGCAGCTTGTCGTTCGGGGCGTGCAGCGAGACGGCCAGCGCCACCGGGCATTCGTTGCCGAGACGGTCCATGACCGGCACGAGGCCCGAGGTGGAGACGGTGACACGGCGGCGTGACAGACCGTAGGCGTTGTCGTCTAGCATCAGCTTCAAGGCGGCAACAGAATTTTCAAAATTGGCGAGCGGTTCGCCCATGCCCATCAGGACGACGTTGGAAATGACGCGTTCGTCGCCATGGACCGCACCGAGTGCGTGATTGGCCTGCCAGAGCTGGCCGATGATTTCCGCCACCGTCAGGTTGCGGTTGAAGCCTTGCTTGCCGGTCGAGCAGAAGGCGCAGTCGAGGGCGCAGCCAGCTTGCGTCGAAATGCACAGCGTACCGCGGTCGTCTTCGGGAATGAACACCGTTTCGACGGCATTGCCGTTGCCGACATCAATCAGGAACTTGCGCGTGCCATCATCCGACAGCTTGTCGGAGACGATGGCCGGCGGCGCCACGACCGCCTTCGCCTTGAGCTTCTCGCGAAGGCTCTTGGCGATGTCGGTCATGGCATCGAAGTCCGCCACGCCGGAACGATGGATCCAGCGCAAGACCTGCTTGGCGCGAAAGGGCTTTTCGCCCTGTTCGGCAAACCAGGCAGTCAGGCTTTCGCCATCGAAATCCAGCAGATTGACGGTCATTCGGTTTTGATTAGCGACCAGCGTAGACGTTCAGACCCGGGAAGAAGAAAGCAACTTCCACGGCGGCGGTTTCCGGGGCATCAGAGCCGTGCACGGCGTTGGCGTCGATCGATTCAGCGAAGTCGGCGCGGATGGTACCGGCGGCGGCTTCCTTCGGGTTGGTGGCGCCCATCAGTTCGCGGTTCTTGGCGATGGCGTTTTCGCCTTCGAGCACTTGAACCATGACCGGACCGGAGGTCATGAAAGAAACCAAATCCTTGAAGAAAGGACGGGCCTTGTGCACGGCGTAGAACTGGCCGGCTTCCTGTTCGGACAACCAGACCATCTTGGAGGCAACGATCTTCAGACCGTTGGTTTCGAAACGGGAGTAAATCTTGCCGATAACGTTCTTGGCAACAGCGTCAGGTTTGATAATGGAGAGGGCGAGTTCGATAGCCATTTAATTGCTCCGCAAAAGCTAGTCAGTTGAAAAACGGGCAATTTTAGCAGATTCAGAACACGAACGCCCGAATCACTGTGCTGGCGATTTCTCGCCTTCCGGCTTGTTCAGCGGCTCGCGCAACTCGGCGAAGTTGCGTGGCGCGACGTATTGCAACAGCTCCTTGCCATCGCCGTCGACCACCACATCAAGTCCTTTTTCCGGGTAAAGCAGATGGACCCGTTTCTCCGACACGGCCAGACGTTCGCCCGGCTGCCCGAAGCGCTGGATCACCGTCGCTTCATCAAGATTGACCGACGGAATGACACTGATCGCCTTCACTGGCATTTTTTCAATCGCAGCCAGGTCATCCGGGTTCAATGTGATTTTGCGCGTCGTGCTTTCCATGTGCTTGGCCTTCAGGGCACGCTCACGCATTTCCAAAATTAGCTCATTTTTCGCGTCGACCGTGACAATCACCTTGGCCAGCACAAAACCGAGCGCCACTTGCGAGTAATAACCTTCCAGCGTTCCCATTTCGTTCGGCTCGGCGATGATTGCCACATCCATCTCGCTACCGAACTTCTGGCGCACCTCGCCCACAGTACTGACACCCGGCCGCAGACCGAAGACCGAACTGCCCCCCTGAGCATCGACTTCGATTTGCCAGGGCAGGTTGGCATTGGGATCGACGCCTTCCTGCTTCCCCAGCCCCGGAACCAAAAAGGGAACTATCAAAGCAATGGCGATCAGCGCGATCATCGAGAGTGCGAATTTCATGATTTCCTAACGGACTTTCCGGGGACAGGATTGTGCCACACCCACCCCACAAAAAAACAAGCCCCGAACAGGGTCGGGGCTTGTCGATTGCGGGAGGGGCAGCCTTAAATCATACCCATCGTCCGCGGCAACCACAGCGAGAGGTCCGGCCAGTAAGTAACAACCATCAGGAAGCAGAGCATGGAGAGCAGCCACGGCCAGACAGCTACGGTCAACTCGGTAATACCCATCTTGGTTATCCCCGACGCGACATAGAGATTCAAGCCGACCGGCGGATGGCACATGCCAACCTCCATATTCACCACCATCAGGATACCGAAATGCACCGGATGGATGCCGAGCGCAATCGCCACCGGGAATAGAATCGGCGCGAAGATCAGGACAATCGAAGACGGCTCCATGAAATTACCGGCCAGCAGCAGAATCACGTTAACCGCGAGCAGGAAGGTAATGATGCCCAGCCCGTTACCCAGCATCCAGTCAGCCAGCGCTTGCGGGATGTTCTCGTTGGTCATGATGAACGAGAACAACACGGCGTTGGTGATGATGTAGAGCAGCATCGCCGACATGTTGGCCGAATTGAGCAACACCTTCGGCACATCCTTCAAGCCCAGATCCCTGTAGATGAAAACGGCACAAATAAATGCGTAGACCGCAGACATCGCCGCCGCTTCGGTCGGCGTGAAGATACCGGTGTAGATACCGCCCATCACGACGACGATCAGCAGCAAGCCCCAGACCGAAGCACGGAAGGCTTTCCAGCGCTCGCCCCAGGTTGCCTTCGGCTGACGCGGATAATCAAACTTCTTGGCGCGATACCAAGTGACGCCACCCAGCACGCCAGCCAAGGCCAACCCGGGAATCACCCCGGCCATGAACAAGGCACCGACCGAAGTATTGGTCGCCACCGAGTACATCACCATGACGATGGACGGCGGAATCAGGATACCAAGCGCCCCGGAAGTCGCAATCACGCCAGCCCCGAACTTGTTCGGGAAGCCCGCCTTGACCATCGCCGGCAGCAGGATGGAACCGATCGCCACGACCGTCGCCGGACTGGAGCCCGAAACGGCAGCAAACAGTGCGCAGGCCAGCACGCCAGCCAGACCGAGACCGCCATACCAATGACCCACCATTGACGTGGCGAAGTTGATCATCCGTTTCGCCACCCCGCCGTGAGTCAGGAAGTTGCCAGCGAGGATGAAGAACGGAATCGCCATGATTTCGAACTTCTCAATACCGGTAAATAGTTTGAGCGCGACCGACTCAAGCGGCACCTCGGTCATCGTGAACAGGAAGGTCAGTACCGTCAGGCCGAGCGAAATCGAGATCGGCATGCCGGTCAGCATGAGCACGGCCAGCAGGCCGAAAATTACCAGGGCGTTCATTGCTGGCCTCCTTTGTTGTCGTCGTTGGTGCGGCGTTCAGCGGTGCGACGCTCGTTTTCCGGTGCGTTCGCCTCACCCTGCCGACGATCTTCACCCGTGCGGCGCTCACCAATCATCGGGTGCTTGAGGTCGTGCATGTGGAGGTTGTCGTCCATGCCATAGAGATTGACATCGACTGGTGGCGTCTCATCTTCCAGACCATCGACGTGGCCATGGTCATGGTGCGGCAGTTCGCCGGTACGAATGAACGACAGACAAACTTGCAGGAAACGGAAGCACATCAGCGACGAACCGAGCGGAATGGCACTGTAGACAATCCAGGTTGGCCATTCGAGATCGGGCGTCGTCGGACCTTCATAGTTGTCGCCGGTATCGATACCGAGGAACTGGAAGATGGCGTAGTGCGCCCCGTTTTCCCAAACGAAATGACCGCCCAGCGTCGCCACGATGCCAGTAAACAAGGCTCCGGCCAGCAAGCCGAAAACAATGGCCTTGCCCCGAGCGCTGTCGTCGAGACGGTTGATCAGCACATCGACCCCGACGTGGATGCCGGTACGCACCCCGTAGGCCGCGCCGAACTTGGCCATCCAGACGAACATGATGATGCAGAGCTCTTGAGCCCAGCCGAAATCAAGCGTCAGCAACCAGTCCTGCAGGCCAGGAATATCCTGACCGGCCAGATAGCGATGCATGACGGAGACGAAAATAATGAGTGTGGCCGCTCCCATCAGGAAAGTGACCAGCAACTCTTCAAGATGATTCAACGCCTTGTTGATCATGACTAGTTCCCCGTTGTGACGCGGGGGCCGCAGCCCCCGCGTTCGTGTTGCTGCTGTTAGAGGCTATCCGGCTTGAACCCGGTGTCTTTGTAGACCGCCTGGATGACTTCCTTGCCAACGCGGCCTTCCATCTTCTGATGAACCGGGACCAGCGCCTTCTTGAAAGCCAGACGCTCTTCCTTGGTCGGCACATAGACCGTCGTCTTGCCACTCTTCTTCACAGCCTCCAGCGCGCTGTCGTTTTCAACCTTGGCGATCTGGTTGGCGTAACGGGTTGCCTGCTCCATGGCATCCGTCAATTGAGCCCGAACGTCAGCCGGCAGACCATCCCAGAACTTCTTGTTAACAATGACCGCATAACCCAGGTAACCGTGGTCGGTCAGGGTCAGATGCTTTTGCACTTCATGCATCTTCTGGGTGTAGAGATTGGAAATCGGATTTTCGGTACCATCGACCACGCCAGTCTGCAGTGCCTGATACACCTCGGAGAAAGCCATCACCTGGGGCAAACCACCCAGTGCGCGAATTTCTTCTTCAAGCACCTTCGACGACTGGATACGCAGCTTTTTGCCCTTGAGGTCAGCTGGCGACTTGATCGGAGAATTCAGCGAGAACGACTTGAACCCATTGTCCCAGTAGCCCAGACCACGGATACCCTTGGGCTCGAGCTTGGCCAGCAACTGCTTGCCGACTGCGCCGTTGGTTACCTTGCGCAAGCCATCGTAGTCACTGAAGATGAACGGCAGGTCGAATACTTCGAACTCCTTGACACCAAGCGGGCCAAATTTGGCCAGTGAGGGTGCCAGCATCTGAACGGCGCCCAGTTGCAGCGCTTCCATTTCTTCCTTGTCCTTGTACAAGGTCGAATTGGCATAGACCTCGACCTTGACCTTGCCCTTGGTCAGTTCGCCGGCCTTCTTGGCGAACATTTCGGCCGCCTTGCCTTTCGGCGTGTCGGCCGCCACCACGTGGCTGAATTTGATGACGATGGGGGCTTGGGCATAGGCGGCCAGCGACAGCGCGCCGGCAAACAGGGCAACCAACAGCTTGGATACTTTCATTGTTTTCTCCTCCGGATATGGAATAGCGAAATTTAAAAATTTCGGCTGAGTGAAATTATTACGAAAGATATAACCGCTGCGTATTGTGGTTTTCCACATACCGGTTGCCCATAAAAAAACCGCCGGACCAGCCGGCGGTTTGTTTGGAAACGCCAATCGCGATCAGTGATGCTCGACGATCGGCCGCGGCACGTGGGGAATGAACACGTCCGGCGCATCATCGAGAACCAGCTCCGGGTTTTCTGCCTCATCTGTTGTTTCGTTGTTGAGAACAGCATTCATCCGCGGGACATCGAGCGCATTGCACCATTTGGCGACCACCAGCGTAGCGACGCTATTGCCAATGAAGTTGGTCAGCGCACGGGCCTCCGACATGAAACGATCAATACCGAGAATCAGCGCCAGACCGGCCACCGGCACCGTACCGACGGCTGACAATGTCGCCGCCAGCACGATGAAGCCGCTGCCGGTGACGCCGGCTGCGCCCTTGGAGGTCAGCAACAAAATGAGCAGCAAGGTGATCTGCTGACCGAGATCCATCGGCGTATTGGTGGCTTGGGCGATGAACACGGCGGCCATGGTCAGGTAGATCGAGGTGCCATCAAGATTGAACGAATACCCCGTCGGCACGACCAGACCAACCACCGATTTCTGGGCGCCGGCGTTTTCCATCTTGGCCATCAGACGCGGCAGCGCCGATTCCGAAGACGAGGTACCAAGCACCAGGAACAGCTCTTCCTTGATGTACTTGATCAATTTAATGATGGAAAAGCCGTGGACCGCAGCAATGCTGCCCAGCACACCCAAAATGAAAATCACGCAGGTCAGGTAGAAAGCACCCATCAGACTGGCCAGCTGCGTCAAGCTACCGAGGCCATGCTTGCCGATGGTGTAAGCCATCGCACCAAAGGCGCCGATCGGGGCGACTTTCATGATCACGCCAACGATACCGAACAGCACATGCGACAACTTTTCAATCAGCTCGAAGACCGGCTTGCCGCGCTCGCCAAAGGCATGCATGGCGTAACCGAAGAGAATCGAGAAAAACAACACCTGCAGCATGTCGCCCTTGGCAAAGGCATCGACGACACTGGTCGGGATGATGTTGAGCAGAAAATCAACTGTGGACTGCATCTTGCCCGGCTCGGCATACTTGGCGATGCCCTTGGTATCGAGCGTCGCAACGTCAACGTTCATTCCGACACCAGGCGCCCAGAGATTGACAACGATGAGGCCGATGATCAGCGCAACGCTGCTCACCACCTCGAAATAAAGTACGGCCAGGCCACCGGTCTTGCCGACCTTTTTCATGTCTTCCATACCGGCGATGCCGACAACGATGGTGCAGAAGATGATCGGGGCGATGATCATCTTGATCAGCTTGATAAAGCCATCGCCGAGCGGCTTCATCGCCGCGCCGGTTTCGGGATAGAAATGACCGAGGGCAACGCCAATGATGATGGCGACGATCACCTGAAAATAGAGACTCTTGAATATCGTTCTTCTGGCCATGGAATTTGCGCTCCTCTGATGGCGGGTTCCGGAAAAGTCCGGAAAACGGGCGGCAGTATCTCCAAGCCGCCATCGCGCGACCATTGTGGATATCCGTGTTGTGGAAAACCACAATCAACCAGCCCGAAAAAACGTGGTGTACCATTTTGCAAATGAATCACACGCTTCCGAATACGTCTGGCAGTTCGCGCCGGCTACGCTGGCTGCTTGCCTTGCCCAAGCTGGGCATCGTGCTGCTGCTCGTTGCCGTACTCACCCTGATCTGGCTGCTGCACCGCAACGAAGCAGAGGAAGAGCGCTCGGCCTTGATCAAGGACGTGCTCTGGCTGGAACAGAATCTGCGCTTTCACCTTGATGGCAACGAAGAACAGATGCAGCAACTGGCGCTGGACATGGCCAATTCGGCGAATCGCCAGAAGCTGTTCCGGCTACGCGCCGAGCACATTTTGAAAAACTCGCCGGATATTGCCCAAGTGCTCTGGCTGGATACCGGCCGGCAGGTGCTTGACGCCTTGCCGACCACAACGCCGCCGGATAGCGAGATCGAATCATTCGGTCCCTCCGTGGCAGCCAAGGCTTTCGAATTAGCCAGCCGGCTGGGCAAACGGCAATACACCGAGCCCTTCTTTCTTGAAGGCAACCGCGCCTTCGTCGAACTGCTCGTTCCGGTCTTCAATGAGCGTCGCATAACAGGCATGCTCGTCCTCTTGTATCCACTGGATACACTCCTCGCCAACCAGGTTCCATGGTGGTTTACCGAGAAATACAAAGTCGAGATTGTCGACGACAACGATCTCCAATTCGCCACAAAAACTCATATTTCCGGCAACCGCAGCCAGAGCTACGAAATCCCCTTCGACCCCCCCGGATCCGGACTGTTGCTGCGGGTAACAAACTACAACGCCCCGGATAACTCACTACAACGCCTGCTGGTTGCCGCCATCATCTTGCTCGCTGCCGGGGTCTTCTGGAGCCTGTGGCTGGTTCGCGACCTGATGAAAAAACGTTCTCTTGCCGAAGATGCGCTTCGGGAAGAACATGCCTTCCGGGCCGCCATGGAAGACTCGCTGACCGTCGGCATGCGCGCTCGAGACCTGCTCGGACGCGTCATCTACGTTAATCCGGCCTTCTGCAGAATGACCGGATTCAATGCCGGCGAACTGGTCAACCAGGCGCCGCCGATGCCCTATTGGGCACCGGAGCAACTGGAAGAAACCTATGCCATGCACCAGACCGTACTGGCTGGCGAAGCACCAACAGACGGCTTTGAAATCACCTTCATGCGCAAGAACGGCGAGCGTTTCCACGCACTTGTCTACGAGGCCAAGCTCATCGATGGCAGCGGAAGACATACCGGCTGGATGGCCTCGGTACTCGACATCACTGAACGAAAACGAGCCGAAGAACTGGCACGCCAGCAACAGGAACAACTGCAATTCACTTCCCGCCTGGTCACCATGGGCGAAATGGCGTCGACGCTTGCCCACGAATTGAATCAGCCACTTGCTGCCATCGCCAGCTACAACACCGGTTGCCAGAATTTGCTTGGCAGCGGCAAGGCCACGCCACAAGATATTCTGCCGGTTCTGGAAAAAATCGGGGTGCAAGCCCAGCGCGCTGGCAAGATCATCCGCCGCGTCCACGACTTCGTCCGCAAGAGCGAACCCAAACGCGCGCCCTGCCTGCTCGGCGATGTCCTTGAAGATTGCCTGGGTTTCGTCGAAGCCGAGGCGCGCAAGCGACATGTCCGGATTGAATGCTCCATACCGCAACTCCCCCCCATCCCGGCTGACCGACTGATGCTGGAACAAGTCCTTCTGAACCTGATCAGGAATGGCATGGAAGCGATGTCCGCCAACGATGAACCCAATCGCACACTAAAAATTGCCACCGAAATCGTCGAAAACGAACTGCATGTCAGCGTCAGCGACTGTGGCAGTGGCATCGCTCCAGAAATCCGCGACAAGTTATTTACCGCCTTTTTTACGACCAAGCCCGAGGGCATGGGTATCGGCCTGTCGATCTGCCGCTCCATCATCGAATTTCACCGCGGCCGATTGTGGGTCGAAGACAATCTGCAGTCGCCAACCGGAAGCGGTACGATATTCATCTTCACCCTGCCGATGGAGACCGCATGAGCGCCCCCCAAGCCCACCTGGTCGATGACGACGATGCTATCCGTGACGCCCTGGCCTGGCTACTGACCTCGCGCGGCATTCCTTATGCCGCCTATGATTCGGCCGAAAGCTTTCTCGCTGCCTGGACTCCTGCCACCAGCGGCTGCGTCGTCCTCGACATGCGAATGACCGGCATCAGCGGCCTCGACTGCTTTGATCAATTGCTCGAAAGAAAATCGGCGTTGCCAGTAATTTTTCTGACTGGCCACGGCGATGTCCCGCTGGCAGTAAGCACGCTCAAGAAAGGCGCCTTCGATTTCTTCGAAAAGCCCCTCAACGACAACGATCTGGCCACGCGCATCGAGGAAGCGATGGCCCTCGACGCGCGCCAGCGTGCGGCCAATGCTACGGTCGACTCGGTAAAAGCACGAATTTCGACATTGACCACGCGCGAGCGGCAAATCATGGAACTCGTTTTACTCGGCAAATTCAACAAGGTCATCGCCGACGAATTGAACATCAGCATGCGCACCGTCGAGGTGCATCGAGCCAATCTTTTCGACAAAATGCAGGTAAAAACCGCGGTCGAACTAGCCAATCTGCTTAAACCCTGATGCCGATGCTTCCCCTGCGCTTCTTTTTTCGCTAGCATCACGCCACACTCACGTCGCCAATCCGGCGCAAACTTACCGATTCGTTTCACCCATCCCATGAGGCAACCATGAGCGAGCACATCCATTACGTAACCGACGACACATTTGAAGCGGAAGTGCTGCAATCGCAGCAGCCCGTTCTCGTCGACTACTGGGCCGAATGGTGTGGCCCCTGCAAGATGATCGCTCCGATCCTCGACGAAGTGGCCACCGAATATGCCGGCAAACTCAAGGTTGCCAAGGTCAATATCGATGACAACCAGGGCACCCCGGCGAAGTACGGCATCCGCGGCATTCCGACCTTGATGATTTTCAAGAACGGCAACATCGAAGCAACCAAGGTTGGCGCACTGTCCAAGTCCCAACTCGCTGCTTTTATTGACAGCAACCTGTAATCTCCGTAGTCTCCCGGCCTGAAGGTGCGTCCTGCACTTTCAGGCAGATGCCCCCGGCCAAGTGCCCGGACATCACTCCCCACCCAAAAGCTCCCAAGCTCTTGCGCCCCGGTCTCGGGCAGCAGCCCGGCCCATATTCGATTGGCGCCACACACTCCTACATGCAACTTTCCGAACTAAAAACACTACACGTCAGCAAACTGCTGGATATGGCTACCGAACTGGCCATCGAAAACGCCAACCGCATGCGCAAGATGGAGCTGATCTACGCCATCCTGAAAGCCAAGGCCAAAAACGGCGAAACCATCTACGGTGATGGCACACTGGAAGTACTGTCGGACGGCTTCGGATTCCTCCGCTCCTCCGACACCTCCTACCTCGCCAATCCGGACGACATTTACGTCTCTCCATCGCAAGTTCGCCGCTTCAACCTGCGCACCGGTGACACCGTCGAAGGCGAGATCCGCACGCCGAAGGAAGGCGAACGCTACGTTGCATTGACCAAGCTGGAGTCGATCAACGGCTTCCCGCCGGAAGCCAACAAGCACAAAATCATGTTCGAGAACCTGACGCCGCTGCATCCGACGCGTCACCTCAAGCTCGAGCGCGACATCAAGTCCGAAGAAAATATCACCAGCCGCGTCATCGACATGATTGCGCCGGTCGGTTGCGGTCAGCGCGGCCTGCTTGTCGCTCCGCCAAAGACCGGCAAGACGGTGATGCTGCAAAACATTGCCCACGCCATCACCGCCAACCA
Source organism: Ferribacterium limneticum (assembly GCF_020510565.1). Taxonomy (NCBI): domain Bacteria; kingdom Pseudomonadati; phylum Pseudomonadota; class Betaproteobacteria; order Rhodocyclales; family Azonexaceae; genus Ferribacterium; species Ferribacterium limneticum. Next base: position 1,694,280 of record NZ_CP075189.1, on the reverse strand, counting down.
CCCGGAAGTTATCCTGATCGTCCTGCTCATCGACGAGCGTCCGGAAGAAGTCACTGAAATGACCCGCACCGTCAAAGGTGAGGTCGTTGCCTCGACTTTTGACGAACCGGCTACCCGCCACGTCGCGGTTGCCGAAATGGTCATCGAGAAAGCCAAGCGCCTGGTCGAGCACAAGAAGGATGTCGTCATCCTGCTTGATTCGATCACCCGCCTCGCCCGCGCCTACAACACCGTCCAGCCGGCTTCCGGCAAGGTGCTGACCGGCGGCGTCGACGCAAATGCCCTGCAGAAGCCGAAGCGCTTCTTCGGTGCGGCGCGCAATATTGAAGAAGGCGGTTCGCTGACCATCCTCGCTACAGCCCTGATCGACACCGGCTCACGCATGGACGAAGTCATCTACGAAGAGTTCAAGGGTACCGGCAACTCCGAAATCCACCTCGACCGTCGCATGGCCGAGAAGCGGATGTACCCGGCGGTCAACGTCAATCGTTCGGGTACCCGTCGCGAAGAACTTCTGCTCAAGCCGGACGTCCTGCAAAAAATGTGGGTTCTGCGCAAACTCTGCTACCCGATGGACGATCTCGAAGCGATGGAATTCCTGCTCGACAAGGTCAAGTCCACCAAGGGCAACCAGGAGTTCTTTGACGCCATGCGTCGCGGCTAATATAAATATTGCAAGCCGGTGATTATTCAACGATAATGACCGGCTTACCAGATCGGCCACATCCGCCGGTCGCTTGACTTAAGGACTAAAGATGAAAGCCAATATCCATCCGGATTACAACGAGATTCAGGTGACCTGCTCCTGCGGCAGCACCTTCACGACCAAGTCGACCATGAAGAAGGCCCTTCACGTCGAAGTTTGTTCGCTCTGCCACCCGTTCTACACCGGCAAGCAGAAGATCGTCGACACCGCCGGCCGTGTTGAACGCTTCAACCAGAAATTCGGCGCCATGCGCGGCAAGGCTGCTGCCTGATCGGCACGAATTACGGTATAAAAGGCAGCCTTATGGCTGCCTTTTTCATTTCTGGCAAAGATTCTCTGACTCATGCCTGACTCGCTCACGCTGATTCGCGACACCTTGCGTCGGGGCATCCGCCTGCCGCCGGCCGGCTGGGTGCTCGCTGCCATCCTTGCCTTCTACGTGCTGGCCGGCCTGTTCGGCCGCGACCCGTGGAAGGGCGAGGACGCCATCCACATTGGCGCCGCCTGGCACATGCTGAACTACAGTGACTGGCTATCGCCCGACATCGCTGGCCGCCCCTTCCACGAACCGCCGCTCTACTACTGGAGCGCCGCACTGACCGGCATGCTGTTCGGCGGCCTGTTGCCGTTGCATGAAGCGATGCGTCTGGCCAGCGGCATCTGGGTGGCGCTGGCGCTCATGGGTCTTTATTACGCCGGCCGCGAACTGTATGGCGAGGACAATGCGGCAGCCAGCCCGCTGCTGCTCGCCGGCTGTGCCGGCCTGCTCTTCCACGCCCACGACGCACAGCCGATGCTCATCGCGCTCGCCGCCTATGCCGGCGGACTCGGCGGGCTCGCTGCCATCGGCCGCAAACCGCGCCTGACCGGCATTTTCTACGGCCTCGCCGTGGCTGGCTGCCTGCTCGGCACCGGCATCGCCCCGACCCTGCCCTTGCTGGCCATCGCGCCCGTCGCCTGGTGGTTGTCGCCGGACCGGCCGAAGGCCCTGCACACCCTGCTCATCGGCCTGGCCATCGCGACTGTGCTGATCCTGCCCTGGCCCTTGCTGCTGCTCAATCTGGAACCGGCTCGCTTCCACGGCTGGCTGGCCACCGAACTGACACCGTTGAAAACGCCATTTTCCCTTGATGGTGGTGGCCGTTTCATTGCCATGCTGCCGTGGTTCGCCTTCCCTGCCTTTCCCTTGGCAATATGGACGCTGCGCCTCAGGCGCAAGGAGATCAAGGCGCCGGCGCAGTTGCTGCCGCTTGTCTTTCTGTTGCTTACCTTGTTGCTGCTGGCCTGGGCCTACCGTCCGCGCCAGATTCCCGCCCTGCTTCTGTTGCCGCCGCTGGCGCTGCTCGCCACACCAGGGGCTTTGGCCTTGCGCCGTGGGGCAGCCAATGCCTTCGACTGGTTCGCGATGTCGACCTTCAGCCTGTTCATTGGCATCGTCTGGCTCGGCTGGTCCGCCATGGCCCTTGGCTGGCCGGGGCAAATGGCCAAGCGCGCCGTGGTGCTGCGCCCCGGCTTCGTCGGTCAATTCGATCTGCTGGCCCTGGTCGTCGGCCTGGCCGCAACCGCGTGGTGGATCTGGCTGATCGTCACCGCGCCGCGCTCGCCGTATCGCAGCTTGACGCACTGGACGCTGGGTTGCACGACGCTGTGGCTGCTGGCGACGACGCTGATCATGCCGTGGTTCGACTTCAACAAATCCTATCGCCCGGTCGCCCAGGCTATTGCTCAGACCTTGCCGGCTGATCACGGCTGCCTGGCCGAGCGTGGGCTGAATCAAACCCAGCTTGCCTCGCTGTCCTATTTCGTCGGCATCGAACCGACAAACGAAAACTCAAAGACCGGACAGGCTTGCAACTGGCTCCTGGTCGTCGGCGACACGCGCAGCGAACTGGCGGCACCGAACGGCAAGTGGACCAAGGTCTGGGAAGGCAACCGCCCCGGCGACCGCAAGGAAACTTTCCGTCTCTTCCGGCGCTGAGCGCGCACCCGGCAAAAAGCAAGCTTGGGGTGCAGCGGTTGCGGTGCGATTACCCCTTCAGGAAGTGCTCGCGGTAATACTTCATTTCATCGATTGATTCGTAAATATCGGCCAGCGCCGTGTGCTTGCTCTTTTTCTTGAAGCCTTTGTAGATCTCCGGCTGCCAGCGCTTGCAGAGCTCCTTGAGGGTGCTGACATCAAGATTCCGGTAATGGAAAAAGGCTTCCAGCGTCGGCATGTAGCGGGCCATGAAACGACGATCCTGGCCGATCGAGTTTCCACACATCGGCGAGTGGCCGGCCAGCGAATATTTCTTCAAAAACTCGAGCGCCTGGGCTTCGACTTCAGCCTCATTCATCGTCGATGCCTTGACCTTGTCGATCAGACCGGAACGACCGTGGGTTTTCTGGTTCCAATCATCCATGCCGGCGAGGATTTCGTCGGATTGATGGACAACCCAGGCGGGCGATTCGGCGACCATTTCGAGCTCCGAATTGGTGACGACCATGGCCATTTCGATAATGCGGTCGCCATCCGGGTTCAGACCGGTCATTTCCATGTCCAGCCAGACGAGGTTGTTTGCAGTGCCTGCCATATAATTGCCCGAATCCTTGAAAACCGCGATTTTCGCACAGCTTTGGTCCCCCATCCGTGACACCTGACTTCACTTTCATTTTTCTCCTTTTTTTCGGGTTGACCGTAGCAGTCCGCCTCTGGCTCAAACTGCGCCACATCCGTTTCGTCGCCGCCCATCGCAATGCCGTGCCGGCTGATTTCGCCGAACGCATTGCCCTGCCGGCGCATCAAAAAGCGGCTGATTACACCGTCGACCGCAGCAAGACGGCCATTGTCGGCACGCTGATTGAGGCTGTGCTGCTTCTGGCCTTTACCCTCGGTGGCGGTCTTGCTGTCCTGCACGATTTCTGGTCACTCCGCCTGGACGGCCTCGCCTACGGCCTGGCCATGATCTTCAGCGTCATGATCATTTCCGGCCTGATCGACCTGCCGCTGTCGCTCTACAGCCAGTTCGTCATCGAAGCCCGGCACGGCTTCAACCGCATGACCCTCGGCCTGTTCTTCGCCGACCTGCTCAAGCAAACCGTGCTCGGCATCGCCATCGGCGCCCCGGTCATCGCCGCCGTACTCTGGCTGATGGGCGCCATGGGCCAGTACTGGTGGCTTTACGTCTGGCTGTTCTGGAGCGGTTTCAACCTGCTCATCATGTTCGTTTACCCGACCTGGATCGCGCCGCTCTTCAACAAGTTCTCGCCACTTGAAGACGGCGAAATGAAATCACGCATCGAAGCCCTGCTCACCCGCTGCGGCTTCCGCTCCTCCGGCCTGTTCATCATGGACGGATCAAAGCGTTCGAGCCACGGCAACGCCTATTTCACCGGCTTCGGCAACACCAAGCGCATCGTCTTTTTCGATACCCTGCTCTCCCGCCTTGAACCACCGGAAGTCGAAGCCGTGCTGGCCCACGAACTCGGCCATTTCCGCAAAAAACACGTCGTCAAGCGCATGGTCCTGATGTTCGCCGGCTCGCTCGGCTTCCTCTGGCTGCTTGGCCAACTAATCGACGCCCCATGGTTCTACGCCGGGCTTGGCGTATCGGCGCAGAACACAACGCTTGCCCTCATCCTGTTCTTCCTGGTCATGCCGGTCTTCACCTTTTTGCTTACCCCACTGATGAGTCATTTGTCCCGTCGCCACGAATTCGAGGCCGACGCCTACGCGGCTCAACACGCCGCTGCCAGCGACCTTATCCGCGCCCTGGTCAAGCTCTATCAGGACAATGCTTCAACCCTGACGCCCGACCCGTTACACTCGTTGTTCAACGATTCCCACCCGCCGGCCGCGCAGCGCATCGCGCACCTGCAAATTCAGGAGAAACCCGCATGAAAACAGTCAACGCACTGCTTGCCAGCTCCCTGATCTCCTTCCCGGTACTGGCCGCCGAGCCGTGGGGCAATGCCGACCCCAAAGTCGGCAAGGAACACCACGACAAGGCCTGTGTCGCCTGCCATGTCCGCCTCTACGGCGGCGATGGCAGCAAGATGTACACCCGCGACGGGCGACTGCTATCGACCCAGCTCGATGTCCTGCAACGCGTCGCCACCTGCAACTCGCAGGTCAAGGCCGGCTGGTTCCCGGAAGAAGAAGCCGAAGTTGCCGCCTATCTGAACCAGCAGTACTACCACTTCAAAGACTGATGGAAGGCCGCGTCATTGCCGCCCACGGCCGCCAGTACGTCGTCGAACTGGCCGATGGCTCACGCCTGCCCTGCTTCCCGCGCGGCAAGAAAAGCGATGTCGCCTGCGGTGATCGCGTCGATATCAAGCAAACCTCAGACGACCAGGGCGTCATCGAAGCCATCCAGCCACGCACCAGCCTGCTCTACCGCTCCAACGAAATCCGCCAGAAACTGATCGCCGCCAATGTCGATCAACTGGTCATCGTCGTCGCCACCGAACCGGCCTTTTCCGACGAGCTGATTGCCCGTGCCCTCGTGGCGGCCGAAAGCGAGGAAATCGAGCCGCTCATCGTCCTCAACAAGTGCGACCTCGCCGACAAGCTGCCAGCCGCGCGCCAACGCCTGGCGGTGCTCGCCGACCTTGGTTACCGCGTCCTCGAACTGTCTGCCCTCGAACACGCCGAAGACCTGCGCCCCTACCTTGCCAACCAGACCAGCGTACTCGTTGGCCAATCCGGCATGGGCAAGTCGACGCTGGTCAATGCGCTGATCCCCGAAGCCCGAGCCGCCACCCGCGAAATATCGCAGGCACTCGACTCCGGCAAGCACACGACAACCCACGCCACGCTCTACCACCTCGATACCGACAGCCATCTGATCGATTCGCCCGGCTTGCAGGAATTCGGCCTGGGCCACCTCGACCGGCTGGAAATTGAACAATCCTTTCCGGAATTTCGCCCCTATCTCGGTCAGTGCCGTTTCCGTGACTGTCATCACAACCGCGAGCCGGACTGCGCCCTGATTGCTGCCGTCGACGCGGGAAAAATCGAAAACTCGCGCTTTTCCACCTATCACCGCATTGTTGGCAACCAACGCAATAGCTGACCACCAGGCCACATTGGCGCACGCTGACCTGTTTTGGCGCGCCAGCCAAGCCTTTGCATCATTCCTACGGTCAACCGGAAATTCTGGCCAAAATTGAAATCTGTTTTGGCTCACGTACGAACCGAAACTCCCCCCAGTAAGTCGTGGAGGGGTTTTCCGCCATAGCAATTTCCTGCCCACAAGGTGATAATTCTGTGAAATTCGCCATGATCGGCGACTGGAGACAGGAAATGGGTGCCAACCCGCCAACCATCCTCATCGTGGACGACACCCCGGAGAACCTCAGCGTTCTCGGTGAATTACTGCAACCCTCCTACCGGGTGCGTGCCGCCAACTCCGGCCGGCGAGCGCTGCAGATCGCGCTCGGCACGCCGACACCGGACCTCATCCTGCTCGATGTGATGATGCCGGAAATGGACGGCTACGCAGTCCTCGCCGAATTGCGCGCCGCCCCGGCGACGCGGAATATCCCGGTCATCTTCGTCACGGCCATGGACGGCACCGAGGATGAAGAGCGCGGTCTCGACCATGGCGCCGTCGATTACATCACCAAGCCGATCCGCCCCAGCATCGTCCTCGCCCGCATCCGCACCCAACTCGAACTCAAGCAGGCGCGCGACATCCTGCACGACCAGAACAGCTATCTCGAAGCCGAAGTCGTTCGCCGCATGGGCGAAAACCAGCTTATCCAGGAAGTCAGTATCCACGCCCTGGCCCGCCTGGCCGAGACGCGCGACCCGGAAACCGGCAAGCACCTGCGCCGAACGCAGGAATACGTCCTGACCCTGGCCAGGGCGCTGCGTGACAATCCGCGTTTCTCCGGCTATCTCGACGAGCGGACCATCAACGCCCTGGCCCAGTCCGCCCCCCTTCACGACATCGGCAAGGTCGGCATCCCCGACCACATCCTCCTCAAGCCCGGCAAACTGACGCCGGAAGAGTGGGAAATCATGAAAACCCATGCCGAACTGGGCAGCAACGCCATTGCCCAAGCCGAGGCCGATGCCGACAAGCCGGTCGAGTTTCTTGCCATCGCCAAGCTCATCGCCCGCTCCCACCACGAAAAATGGGATGGCAGCGGCTACCCGGACGGACTGGCCGGCGACAGTATCCCGATTGCCGCCCGCCTCATGGCGCTGGCCGATGTTTTCGACGCCCTGACCTGCAAACGCGTCTACAAGCCGGCTTTCTCCTTTGACGACGCCTACCGCATCATCGTCGACGGCCGCGCCAGCCATTTCGATCCCGACGTGGTCGACGCCTTCGTTCGTGAATACCCCGCCTTCATGAGCATCGCCAAGATGTACGCCGAATAGACGATGCCCAGCGCCCGTCGCCGCAGCCAGCAAAAAGAGCTACACCGGGCAATCGCCCAGGTGGTGCTGCCCTATATTGCCCTGGCTGCGCTGTGGATTCTGGTGTCTGACCAACTCCTGGCCTACCTCGTGCCCGATGCCGAGACAAGGCTCACGATCAGCATGCTCAAAGGCTGGTTTTTCATCGCCATTACGGCCGCACTCCTCAGCGCACTGCTCTATCGCCTGCTCCGTGACAGCCTGGCCCGCCGGACGGTTGCCGAGGATGCCAAGGCCGCTCTCGAACACGAACGCGGCCACCTGCGTGCCCTCTTCGACACCATGCCCGACCTCGTCTGGCTGAAAGACCCCGACGGGGTCTATATCAGTTGCAACAAACGCTTCGAACAGTTTTTCGGAGCCGACGAAGCCAGCATCCGGGGGAAAACCGACTTCGATTTCGTCGATCCCGAACTGGCCAGATTCTTCCGCGCCAACGATCTCGCCGCGCTGCTCGCCAAAGGACCTTGCCGCAACGACGAATGGGTGACCTTCGCCAGCGATGGCCATCGCGAACTGCTGGAAACCACCAAGGCGCCGATCCACGACAGCGCCGGGCATCTGATCGGCGTCCTCGGCATCGGCCGCGACATGACCCGGAACCACGAATTGCAGGAACGCTTTACTGTCGCCTTCAACGGCAGCCCGGCGGCCATTTCGTTGAGCACGCTGGACGACGGCACCTTCCTCGAGGTCAACCCGCGCTACCTGGACCTTCTCGGCTGGAAACGCGAGGAGCTGGTCGGCAAGAGTTCCCTGACCTTCAATTTGTGGCCGAACGCCGCGGCCAGGGAGAGCTGGCGCGCCAGGCTGATGGAAACGGGTCTGCTCCAGGACTATCAGACCGAGTGGCGGCGACGCGATGGAACGCCGCTCCAGATAAGCCTCTCCGCCGAAGTCGTGCACCTGGGTGGCAACCCGTATGTGCTCTCTTTTGTCCTCGACATTTCCGAGCGCAAACGGGCGGCGGAACAAATCGCCCAGTTGCAAGAGCGACTGGCCATCGCCTTCCGCGCCGCGCCGGTTGCCGCCTGCATCACCCGCGTCGCCGATGGAAAAATGATCGACGTCAACGAACAACTGCTCAGCGAATACAGTGCGACACGTGAAGATCTGCTCGGCAAAACGACCATCGAGGCCGGACTCTGGAAGGCCGAGGATCGAGCCCGGATGGTCGAGATACTCCGCCGCGATGGCTACGTCGTCGATTTTGAAAGCATCGCCACCGGCCGCGATGGTCGCCAGCGACGCATCAGCCTTTCTGCCGCCAGGATCGATGTAAACGGCGAACCGCATCTCGTCGTCTACATCATCGACGTCTCGGAACGCCGAGCCGCCGAACAAGCATTGCGCGAACGTGAAGAGATCTTCCGCAGCATCGTCACCCATGCCAACGACGGCATCTGCCTGATCGATCCCGAGACGCTGGGCTTCATAGAAATCAACGACGCCATCATCCACAACCTCGGCTACCTCCGCGCTGAATTTACCGGAATGAATCTGCTCGACCTGCAGGTGGAAACCACTGAGACCGAGCTTCGCGCCTTCCTGGCCGAAATCATTCGCCAGGGCAGCGCCACGTTCGAGCGCCGGCACCGCCGCCACGACGGCAGCGTCCAGGTCGCCCGTGTCGCTGCCTCGGCCGTCAGCGTCGGCGACAGCATCAAAATATCCGCCATCTGGCAGGACATCACCGAAGCCAAACGGACGGCAGCGGAACTCGAGCAGCATCGCGAGCATCTCAAAGAGCTAGTCGACGCGCGAACCACGGAACTGGAGGCAGCCAAGGAGGCAGCCGAACAGGCCAACCGCGCGAAAAGCGACTTCCTGGCCAACATGAGCCACGAAATCCGCACGCCGATGAATGCCATCATCGGGCTCACCCACCTTGCCGAGCACCACACCCAGGATGTCGAACAACTCGCGCGCCTGAACAAGGTGGCCGATGCGGCACGCCATCTGCTGGCGATCATCAACCAGATCCTCGACATCTCGAAGATCGAGGCCGGCAAGCTGGAACTCGCCCCGGTCGATTTTCTCCTCTCGCGCGTCCTCGACAATACCGCCGAACTGGTGCTCGACCGCCTGCAATCACGGGGCCTCCAGTACCTCCAGGAAATCGACCCGGCGCTGCCCCCCGTGCTGCGTGGCGACCCGCTGCGCATTGGCCAGGTTCTGCTCAATTACCTCGGCAACGCAGTCAAGTTTACCGAAAAGGGGAGCATTTCAGTCTCCGTCAATCTGGTCACGGCCGAGGCCGACAAGCTGCTCGTGCGTTTTGCCGTATCCGACACCGGCATCGGCATCCCGCCCGAACAGCAAGGCCGGCTTTTCAAAGCCTTCGAACAAGCCGACAACTCACCGACCCGACGTTTTGGCGGCACCGGACTCGGGCTGGCCATCGCCCACCGTCTCGCCCATCTGATGGGTGGCGAAGCCGGTGTGACGAGCACCCTCGGCCAGGGCAGCACCTTCTGGTTTACCGCCCGCCTGCAGGTCGGAACATCCGCTACCGACATCTCGACGCCACGCCTCTCGGCTGACGAAGCGGAACGGGTGATCAGCAGCGAATACGCCCATGCCCGCATTCTTCTCGTCGAAGACAACGCGATCAATCAGGAGGTAGCACTCGAGTTGCTGCGCGGGGTCGGCCTGCAGGCCGATCTTGCGGTCAACGGGAAAGAAGCCGTAAAAATGGCAGCCGAAACAGCCTACGATCTGATCCTGATGGATATCCAGATGCCGGTCATGGATGGCCTGACCGCCACCCGTCTGATTCGTGAGAATCCCGCTGGCCGCCGGGTGCCCATTCTGGCCATGACCGCCAATGCCTTCGGCGAGGACCGTCAGCGCTGCCTCGATGCCGGCATGAACGACCATGTCGCCAAACCGGTCAACCCGGGCAATCTCTACACCACGCTGATCAAATGGCTGACGCCGGTCGTCATCGAAACCGCCAACAGTCACGCTCCGGCGCCTGCTCTGCCGGCCTCATCCGATGCGGCGCAGACCACCATCGCCGCCCTCGAAAAAGTCCCCGGGCTCGATAGCGCCTACGGCCTGCAGGCTATGCGCGGCAAGCTGCCGAGTTATTTGCGCTTGCTCGGCATTTTCCTCGACACGCATGGCGACGACGGCGACAAAATCAGCGCCGCCCTGAACAGCGGCGACCTCGCGCAGGCCGGGCACATTGCCCACAGCCTCAAGGGCGTCTCGGGAACCCTTGGCCTGAACGGAATCTACGAAGCCGCGCAGGCCCTCAATGAAGCTTTGCGCCAATCCGCTGAGCGCCCTGAAATAGATCGCCTGGTCGTGACCCTGGGCGAACGCGTGCAGGAAACAGCGGGCGCCCTGTCGCCGATCATTGCTGCGACGAAAACGGAAGGTAAATGAGCGCAAATCCCGCGATCACGCTGCACGACATCATGAGCAGCCACGTGCATAGCCTGCCGCCGCACGCCACGCTGCGCGAAGCTGCGCAACTGATGGCCGGGGAACATATTTCCTGCCTGCTCGTCATGGACGCGGGAAAAGTGCTGGGTATCATCACCGAAAGCGGCATCCTGCGTACCCTGCATGCGCACCGTTCGGACGATGTCCGACTCGATGCCATCATGTCGCACCCGCTGATCTGCGCTCCGGCCGATCTCGACCTGGCCAGCGCCCGCCACTTCGGCGAGGAACACGGCATCCACCACCTCGTCGTTACCGATGCAGCCGGCCAGGTCTGCGGCATCGTCAGCGACACCGATTTTCGCCTGCGCCTGGGCAGCGACGCCTTTCGCCACCTGCGAACGGTTGAAGGCAGCATGGACAAGAACATCCCCAACCTGCCGCCCGCCGCGACACTTGGCGATGCCCTGGCCAGCATGATCGAGCATGCCGCCGACTACCTGATCATCGTCGAGGATGGCAAACCACTCGGCATCATTACCGAACGCGACATCCCGCGCCTGATCTGCACCTGTCAGCAACTCCACGCCACCACCTTGCGTGAAGCAATGAGCGCTCCCTTGCGTAGCGTCAATGTCGATGCGGCGGTGAGCACGGCCCTGGAAATGATGAATCGCTTCCGCCTTCGGCACATGGTCGTCCTCGCCCATGACGGCCGGATTCTTGGCGTCATCAGCCAGCGCCGGCTGTTCGAGCAGTTGGCGCAGGAACATCTGGAAGGCGCGATCTTCCAGACCCAGCAGGAACGCGAGCGGCTGCGCCTCGAAACCCACCTGCGTCTGGCGCTCGACGGCGCCGCCGCCGGCAGTTGGGAATACAGCCACAAGAGCGGCAGCCTGATCGCCAGCAATGGCCTGCTGGCCATGCTCGGCCATAGCCGCGCCAACGCGCCGCAGACGAAGGCCGAGTGGATGGAGTGGATACATCCCGATGACCGGCATTTGCTGGTTCCCACGGTCAACGACAAAAATCGCCCGAAAAATCATTCCCGGGTTCTCGAATACCGGATTCGCCACAACAACGGGCATTGGCTCTGGGTGGAGGATCGCAGCTGCATCGTCGAACATGGTGCCGACAATAGCCCCGTCGTGACAACGGGCGTAGTCAACGACATCACCGAACGCCAGGTGACCCGCCAGCAAATCACCAGTCAGAACCGCGCCCTGCGCATGATGAGCGGCGTCGCCCAGGCTCTGGTCCGCTACAACGATACCCAGCAGATGCTGACCGAGGTGTGCACCGTCCTGGTTGAAGTCGGTGGCTATCTGATGGCCTGGGTCGGCGAACTGACCCAGGATGACAAGAAAAGCATCGTGCCGAAAGCCAGTTCGGGGCTGAGCGAACAGTATCTGAGCAATCTGCAAGTCAGCTGGGACGATACGCCGGGCGGCCGTGGTCCGAGTGGCCGCGCCGCCCGCAGCGGCATCCCGGCCATCATCCGCAACATCGATGACGATCCGTCGTTCGCGCCATGGCGCTCGGCGGCGCGGGAGCAAGGATTTCGCGCGACGATTGCACTGCCGCTGCGCATTGACGGACAGGTCACCGGCATCCTGAATCTCTATTCGGCCACGGTCGACCCGTTTACCGACGAGGAAATCGCCCTGCTCGGCAACCTTGCCGGCGAACTCGGCCTCGGCATGAGCATGCAGCGCTCGCGGCAAACGCTGGCCCAAAGCGAAGCCATGCTGCTCCAGGCCCAACGTCTGGCACGGCTTGGCCACTTCACTTTCGACGCCGCGACCGACTGCCTGACCGGTTCGCCGACGCACAACGAAATATTCGGCATCGCGGCGGACGCGCTGCTCGACACCGAGGGCTGGCGGCAACTGATCCATCCCGAAGACCGGGCGCGCATGAGCGATTACTCGCGCGACCACGTCTTCCGCGGCGGCCAGGCATTCGACAACGAATACCGCCTGATCCGCCGCAATGATGGCCAGGAGCGCTGGATCCACACCGTCGGCCAGATTGCCTATGGCAGCAATGGCCGGGTCAGCCGGCTGTTCGGCACGAGCCAGGACATTACCGAGCGCAAGCAGTTCGAGCAGCGCCTGAGCCAGAGCGAGGCGGAACTGAAAGAGGCCCAGGCCGTCGCCCATCTCGGCAGCTGGACGCTGGACATCGTCAACGACAAACTCAACTGGAGCGCCGAGGTCTATCAGATATTCGCTCTCCCGCACGATCACCCGTTGCGGCTGGCCGACTTTCTCGAACGTATCCACCTTGATGACCGGGAACGCGTCCTGACCGACTGGCAGGCAGCCCTGGCCGGCGCCAGCTACGACAGCGAGCATCGTATCCTCGTCAATGGCGAACTGCGCTGGGTCCGTGAGCGGGCCAATGTCCGCTTTGACCCGTCCGGCCAGGCGGTATTCGCGGTGGGCACGGTGCAGGATGTCACCGAACGTCACCAGGCCGAGGAACAGTTGAGCAAGCTGTCGCTGGCCATCGAGCAAAGTCCGCACAGCATCGTCATCACCAACATCCGTGCCGAAATCGAGTACGTCAACGACGCCTTCGTCAGCAACACCGGCTACAGCCGCGAAGAAGTCATCGGCAAGAAACCAAGCCTGCTGCAGTCCACGGAAACGCCGGGGGAAACCTATACCAGCTTGTGGGCAACACTCGTTGAAGGAAAAACCTGGCGCGGTGAATTCATCAACCGGCGCAAGGATGGTTCCAGCTTCATCGAATTCGCCATCATCTCGCCGGTACGCCAGCAGGATGGGGTGATCACGCACTATCTCGCCATCAAGGAAGACATCACCGAGAAAAAGCGCATCCAGTCCGAACTCGAGAACTATCGTCATCACCTCGAGACGCTGGTCGCCGACCGTACCGAGCAACTGATCCAGGCCAAGGATGAAGCCGAGTCGGCCAGCCGGGCCAAGAGCGCCTTCCTGGCCAATATCAGCCATGAGATCCGGACGCCGATGAATGCCATCATCGGCCTTACCCACATCGCCCAGCGCAGTGCCGGCAACAGCGAGCAACAGGACAGGTTGGGCAAGGTCGCCGAGGCGGCCCAGCACCTGATGGGCATCATCAACGATGTGCTCGACCTATCGAAGATCGAAGCCGACAAGCTGCTCCTGGAACATACCGGTTTCTCGCTTGCCAACGTCTGCGCCACAACCTGCGAGATGGTGGCCGAACGCGCCCAGGCCAAGCACCTGCCGATCAATTGCGATGTTGACCCGGCCCTGCCGGCCACCCTGCTCGGCGACCCGCTGCGCGTCCAGCAGATCTTGCTCAACTTCCTCTCCAATGCGATCAAGTTCACCCACAGCGGAACGATCGCCGTCCGCATGCGCCTGCTCGGTCGCGCCGATGGCAACGCCATGATCCGCTGCGAGGTAACCGACACCGGTATCGGCATTCCCCCTGAAGGTCTGGCCAGGCTCTTCCGGCCCTTCGAACAGGGCGACACCTCGACCACCCGCCGCTATGGCGGCACCGGCCTGGGTCTGGCGATCAGCCGCCGGCTGGCCGAAGCGATGCACGGTGAAATCGGCGTAGACAGCCAGCCCGGCACGGGGAGCACCTTCTGGTTTACCGCCCGCCTTGGCGTGGCCGATGAAAAACAGCAAGCGCCGGCGACGGTGGTCGCCCCCTCGCCCAGCCACCAGCGCGGGGCGCATGTCCTGATGGCCGAAGACAATGCGATCAACGCCGAAGTCGCCAGCGAATTGCTGCACTCGGCCGGACTCAAGGTCGACCTCGCCGTCGATGGTAGCCAGGCCGTCAATCTGGCTCGCCGGCGGCATTACGATCTGGTCCTCATGGACATGCAGATGCCGGTCATGGATGGCCTCGAAGCCACCCGCCAGATTCGCGCCCTGCCCGGCTGGGGGAAAATCCCCATCCTGGCGATGACGGCCAATGCCTTCGACGAGGATCGCGACACCTGCCTGGCCGCCGGCATGAACGACCATGTCGCCAAACCGGTCGCCCCACAAGTTCTTTTCGCCGCCCTGGCCCGCTGGCTGCCGATCAAGGCCCCCATCCCGACGCTGGCCGACGGCAAGTCGGCCGCCAGCAACGAACTCTCCGGCATAGTCGGACTGGACAGCCGCTTCGGCCTGCAGTCGGTGCGCGGCCGGATGGACAGCTATCTGCGGCTGCTCACCAAGTTCTCGGAAAACCACAGCACCGATTTCGCCCGTATCCGCGACAATCTGGCCGCCGGCAACCGCGACGAAGCCCGGCGCCTCGCCCACTCGCTCAAAGGCGTCTCGGCCACCCTCGGTGCCGTGCTCATCAACAAGACTTCAGTGACGCTTGAAACGGCGATCAAACAAGGGCAAGACAGGATTGTCATTGAGCCGCTCATCGCCGCCGCCGAGCAAGCCTATGCCTCATTGCGCGAGCAATTGGCTGCCGTCGCCCAGCCCGCACAAACGGGCGAAGACGCAGGCGATGCGGCGGCAACGACGGCCCTGCTCGAACGCCTGCGGCACGAATTGCAACAGGGTGAAATGAGCGCCCAGGATCTCGTCCGCCGGCAGGCCAAAACGCTCAAGAAAGTTCTCGGCAGGGATTACCTGACCTTCGAAGAACTGGTTGCCTCTTTCGATTTCGAAGGCGCGCTGGCCTTCCTCAACGACACCGTCCAGCCCGACAGACAAGAAGCCTAGGCCCGACACTCCAGCCAGCGACCGGCGCCCAGCCCGGCCGCCCGACCGCTGGCGAAACAGGCGGTGAGCAGATAGCCGCCGGTTGGCGCTTCCCAGTCGAGCATCTCGCCGGCACAAAAGACGCCGGGCTGGCAGCGCAGCATGAGGTTTTCGTCGAGCCCTTCGAAAGTGACGCCGCCGGCCGTGCTGATCGCTTCGTCGAGCGGCCGGGTCGCCGTCACCGCCAGCGGCAAGGCCTTGATCGCCGCGGCGAGATCGCTCGCCACGTTGAAGGTCTCCGGCCGACAGAATTCACGGAGCAGCCCGGCCTTGACGCCTTCGATGCCGGCATGCCGGCGCAGATGGTTGGCCAGCGAATCGCGGCCACGCGGCCGGGAGAGGTCGGCGCTCAGTTTTTCCAGGCTGCGGCCAGGGGCCAGATCGAGATGCAGCACGGCGCGGCCATCGCGGGCCAGCGCCTCACGCAACGGGGCCGAGACGGCGTAGATCAGACCGCCTTCGATGCCGCTTGCCGTAATGTTGAATTCGCCCCTTTTTTCCGGTTGACCGTAGCAATGGGCGCTGACGGCCTTGACCGGCGCGCCGGCGAAGCGCGCGCTGAAATAGGGGCTCCACGCCACGTCGAAACCGCAGTTGGCGGGCTTGAGCGGCGCCACCTCGATGCCGCGGTCGGCCAGCGTGGGCACCCAGGCGCCATCCGAACCGAGCTTGGCCCAGCTGCCGCCGCCAAGGGCCAGAATGACCGCATCGGCCTCGACCGCGATCTCGCCGGCCGGCGTCGCAAAACGCAGGCTGCCATCGGCCGCCCAGCCGAGCCAGCGATGGCGCACATGAAACCCGACGCCCTGGCCGCGCAGGCGATGCAGCCAGGCGCGGAGTAGCGGCGCCGCTTTCATGTCGGTCGGAAAAACCCGGCCCGAGGTACCGACAAAGGTGTCGATGCCGAGACCGTGTATCCAATCACGCAGCTGGCTCGGGCCGAAGGCGTCGAGCAATGGCGCGATATGCCCGGCACGATCTCCGTAGCGCCCAATGAAATCGGTCAGCGGCTCGGAATGCGTGATGTTCATGCCGCCCTTGCCGGCCATCAGGAACTTGCGACCGACCGAGGGCATGGATTCGAAAATGTCGACTTTTTTCCGGTTGACCGTGGGAATCGCCGCCGCCAGCATTTCGGCCGCCATGAGCCCGGCCGGACCGCCGCCGATGATGGCGACGCGCTGCATCACTTGTCGTCCGCGTCGGCTTCCGGCGCCTCGGGCGTTTCGGCTGATTCGTCCTTTTCCGCCTCGAGCAGTTCTTCAGGAATCTCTTCCTCGTCGAGCGGAATCACCGTCACCGCGACGTCCGGCTCGGTGCCGCCGCCGCCGAGAATGATGCCGCGCAGCGGCGAAATGTCGGAGAAGTCGCGGCCGAAAGCCAGCGTGATGTGCTCGGTATTGGGCAGCAGATTGTTGGTCGGATCGAAATCCACCCAGTCATTGTCGCTGCCCGGCGCATAGACCGAAACCCAGGCGTGCGAGGCGTCGGCACCGATCAGGCGCGGTTTGCCGGGGGGCGGCCGGGTCAGCAGGTAGCCGCTGACATAACGAGCCGCCAAGCCGAGGGCGCGCAGGCAGGCGATCATCAGGTGGGCGAAGTCCTGGCAGACACCGCGTTTGTTTTCGAGCACTTCGAGGACCGGCGTCGACACCGTGGTCGCCTCGGGATCGAAAGTGAATTCACGGAAAATCTTGGCCATCAGGGCCTGCGCCCCGACCAGCACCGGCCTGTCGGGCGGAAAGCAGTCGGCGGCGTAGTCGGCCAGCTCGTGCTTGACGCGGACGTGCGGGCTTTCGAACAGGAAACGCGTTGCATCGAGGTCGGACGGGATCGGATCGGTCGAATCGTAAGCCAGCCGGTCGCGGACCTCCTCCCAGGGCAGCGAGGCCTCGAGATCCTTGGGCAGGTGCGGCATGACGGCGACGGTCATGGCCGAACTGATGAACAGCTCGTCATGCGGCGTGTGGAAGGCCATCCAGGTCACCGGGTTGCCGAAGGCGTCGCGGCCGTCGCGGCGCCAGGTCGGCACCGGCGTGATGTCGATGCGCTGCTCTTCGACCTGCTGCCAGTCGAGAACACGTGGCGACAGGTGGAGCTGCTGTTGCGACAGCGAAACATTGCTGCCGTAGTCGTAGCGGGTTTCGTGCAGGACGCGGTAGCGAACGGGTTCCATGATCAGACCGCCATCGTCTGCCGGCTGACATCGCCGACATGGGTGAAGTAGCGCATGCCGAGGGCCTCGGAGAGCTTGTTGGCGGCCGTATCGAGGCCTTGCAGCAGGTCGGCGAGTTCTTCACAGTGCGAATAATCGCGGGCACTGTCGAACTGGATGTTTTCCAGACGGTGCAGGTCGAAGGCCTGCAGACGGGCCAGCGCAGCGGCCAGACCGGCGCCGAAATCGTCGCCGAGTTCGCGCCCCATGCGCTCCAGGTAGTTGCCCAGCACATTGGCCTGAAAGACCACGCCGTGCGGGTTGCTCTCGTCGAAAACGAGCAGGTCGACAACCGGCAGCAGCTCGGGCTGACGCGAGTAGCGCGAGCGGTAGGTGATGATCGAGTCGGACAGCTCAAGCAGCCATTCGAGCGAGCCCTGGCTGCGCGCCGCCGGCATACGGAGAAAATGGGCGACCATCATGGCCAGGAAGGAAAGCCGTTCGAGCCGGCGGCCGATGAACAGGAAGCGCCAGCCATCGTCGCGCGTCATGTTGTCCATGGCGAAACCGGTCAGCGACGACGAGACGCCGAGCACGCGGTCGAGGAAGGCGATCGCTTCGGTCAGCGTCGGGTGCGTCTTGAGCGCCGCCTGTTGATCGCGCTGCAGGCGGTTGAGCGAATGCCAGTGATCGAGCGAAAGGCGCTCGCGGACATGCGTTGCCGACCACATCAGGGCGCGGATATTGCGGGCCAGACTGCCCGGCTGCTCGGGATCGTAGATCGCCTCGAGCAACTCGTGCTCGCCGCCCTCCTTGACTTCGGTGTCCTCGCCCGGCTCGGGCAGCACGCCCAGGCGTCGGGCCAATTCCATCGCCGCGATGACTACCGGCGTCTTCTGGCCGCCGCCGACGACGACGCGCGACAAGGCGACACGCAGCATGCGGGCGCTGTCGTCGAAGCGCTCTGAGTAGCGGCCGAGCCAGAACAGGTTTTCGACGACACGCGAAGTCAGGTTGGCGCCGGCGCGCACCAGATCACGCACGCCGACCGACGGCTTGAGCAGCGAGAACTGGCTGACCGGGCCATTAGTCAATACCCAGGCATCCTTCGAAGCCCCGCCGCGCTGCATCGAAATGATGCGTGTCCCGGCGGCGGTCGTCACCCGGGCCAGGCCGCCCGGCATCACCGAATAACCGTCCGGCGTCGTCACTGCGTAGGCGCGCAGGCCGACCGGCCGGGCCAGCAGGCGACGTTCATGCGCCCGGCTCCAGGTCGGTGCCTGCGACAGGTTGATCATTTCCTGGGCGACGTAGGCGTGTGGCCGTGCTTCGATCCGGCGCAGCATCTCGGCGCGCGCCTCGCCCTTCAATTCGTTGCCGAAAACCGGCTCCATGTTCTGGGTCGGATAGGCCGGCTTGATGACCAGATCGTCGAAGTTTTCCTTGACGTAATCAAGCGCCGGCTTCTCGCCGCACCACCATGTCGCCACCGACGGCATGGCCAGTTTTTCGCCGAGCAGATGCCGGCAGATGGCGGGCAGGAAGCCCATCAGGGCACCGGAAGCAAGCAGGCCGCTGCCCAGCGCATTGGCGATGACGACGCGCCCGGCACGGGCCACGTTGAGCAGGCCGGGAATACCGAGCGCCGACTCGCCGCGCAGTTCGAGCGGATCGCAATAGGCGTCGTCCTGACGGCGCAGGATGACGTGCACGCGCTTCAAACCGCGCAGGGTTTTGAGATAGACGGTTTCGCCGCGCACCGTGAGGTCCTGGCCCTCGACCAGCGGGAAACCCAGGTAGCGGGCCAGGTAGGCGTGTTCGAAATAGGTTTCGTTGTACGGCCCCGGGGTGAGCAGGACCATGTGCGGCTGCTCGTCGCCTTCGACCGGGGCCAACGCAGTCAGGCCGTCGAGCTGGTCGCGGAAGAAGTCGGCGACGTGCTGGACGCGCAGATCACGGAACATTTCCGGGAAAACCCGCGAAACGATGAGCCGGTTTTCCAGCGCATAGCCCGCCCCTGACGGGGCCTGCGTACGGTCGGCGATGACCCACCAGCGGCCGTTCGGCGAACGCGCCAGATCGACGGCGTAATTGTGCAGCCAGATGCCGCCCGGCGGCTTGACGCCGCGGCACGGCCACAGGTAGCCGTGCTGGCCATAGACCAGCGCCGGTGGCAGCAGGCCTTCGGCGAGCAGCGTCTGCTCGCCGTAGAGATCGTCGAGAATGGCGTTGAGCAAGGTGGCGCGCTGGGCGACCGCGGCCGACAGCTCGGCCCATTCGTCGGGCGGAATGATCAGCGGCAGCGGATCGAGCGCCCACGGCCGGTCGGCCCCGTTCGGATCGGCGTAGACGTTGTAGGTCACGCCGTTTTCCTGGATGCGCTGCTCGGAAAAATCGAGTCGACGGCGCATTTCCTCCGGCGTCACCGCATCGAGATGCGTCAGGAACTGATTCCAGTGCGGCCGGACAGACCCGTCCTTGGCCAGCATTTCATCGTAGCGGCGGGGACTGTGGGGGTAGATTGCGAGGAGGGTGCGCGCCATTTATCTTTGTTCTAGTAGAAAAAACAGGCCGTTTCCGGCCTGTTTCCACGGTCAACCCGATTTTTTGGTCAAAACCGACGCAAGTCTAGCGTAAACGGGTGCTCGGCGCTGACCTCCGGCGCCTTGACCTGCAGCTTGCCCGGGGTGTGGCCGAAGCGGAAGAAGCGGGCCAGACGACGGCTTTCAGCCTCGAAGGCATTGACCGGGAAGGTGTCGAAACTGCGCCCGCCCGGATGCGCCACGTGGTACTGGCAACCGCCCAGCGAACGCTGCATCCAGGTATCGACGATGTCGAAGACCAGCGGCGCATGGACGCCGATGGTCGGATGCAGGCAGGACGCCGGCTGCCAGGCACGGTAGCGCACGCCGGCAACGAATTCGCCGTTGATGCCGGTGTTCTGCAGCGGTACCGGAACGCCGTTGCAGGTCAGCACGTAACGGTCGGGCGCCATGCCCTTGATACGCACCTGGACGCGCTCGACCGAGGAATCGACGTAGCGCACAGTGCCGCCACCACCGCCCTCCTCGCCCATGACGTGCCAGGGCTCCAGCGCGTGACGCAGTTCGAACTCCATGCCCTTGACGGCGAAATCGCCGTATTTCGGGAAGCGGAATTCGAAGTGCGGGGCGAACCATTCAGCCTTGAAGGCGAAGCCAGCCTCGGCCATTTCCTGCATGACGTCCTTGAAATCCTGCTCGGCGTAGAACGGCAGCATGAAGCGGTCGTGCAGCTCGGTGCCCCAGCGGGCCAGGCGGGCCGGCTCGTAGGGCGTTTCCCAGAAGCGGGCGATCATGGCCCGGAGCAGCAGTTGCTGGGCCAGCGACATGCGGGCGTGCGGCGGCATTTCGAAGGCGCGCAGCTCGAGCAGGCCGAGGCGGCCGGTCGGGCCGTCCGGCGAGTAGAGCTTGTCGATGCAGAACTCGGAACGGTGCGTGTTGCCGGTGACGTCGGTGAGCAGGTTGCGCAGGATGCGGTCGATCAGCCACGGCGGGACGACGCCGCCCGGCTGCGGAATCTGCTTGAAGGCGATTTCGAGCTCGTAGAGGCTGTCGTTGCGCGCTTCATCGACGCGCGGCGCCTGGCTGGTCGGGCCGATGAACAGGCCGGAGAACAGGTAGGACAGGCTCGGATGGTTGTGCCAGTAGGCGACCAGGCTCTTGAGCAGGTCCGGCCGACGCAGGAAGGGCGAATCGTTCGGCGTGGCGCCGCCGAGGACGAAGTGATTGCCGCCGCCGGTGCCGGTGTGGCGACCATCGACCATGAACTTTTCGGTGGTCAGCCGCGAGTAGTGGGCCGCCTCATAGAGGTGGGTGGTCTGGTCGACCAGTTGATCCCAGCTGCGTGCCGGATGGACGTTGACCTCGATGACACCGGGGTCGGGGGTGACGCTGAAATGCGTCAGGCGCGGGTCGGACGGCGGCGTATAGCCTTCCATGATGACCGGCATTTTCATTTCTTCGGCCGTCGCTTCAACGGCGGCAACGATTTCGAGATAGTCGTCGAGCTTTTCGGTCGGCGGCATGAAGACGTAGAGACGGCCGTCGCGCGGCTCGGCACACATGGCCAGACGGGTGATCCAGCCGGCCGACTCCTTGAAGCGCGGCATCGTTTCAGTCGGCTTTTCCCACGGGCGGACCTTGCCGTCACCGGTCGCCGAGGCGGCGGCTGCACCAGCGCCGGCGGCGCCTGTGCCGGCACCTGCGCTGCCGGTGCGACTCTGCATCTGCGGCTCGCGAGCACCGGCTTCACCGCTCACGCGGTTACGCAGGGCGGCATAGCTGGCCAGCGGATCGGTGGCCATTTCGGCATCGGGCACATTGACGTAAGGGTAGTCGCTCGTTGCCGTCCATGGCTGCGAGTCGTAGGGCAGGCGGTAGCCCATGGCCGAATCGCCGGGGAACAGGTAGCAACGTTCGGCACGCAGGAACCACGGGCCGGTCTGCCACTGGTTCCAGACGTTTTTCATGATCGGCAGGACGTGGCCGACGGTGTAAGTCATGCCCTGGGTGAACACCTTCATGAGGCGTTCACGCTCCATGGCATCGTCGACGCGCGAATCGAAGGGATCGACATTGCCTGGCAAACGGCGCTCGCGCCACATGTGGTAATAGACGTCCTCGAAGGCCGGGAAGACGTAGTCGGAGGTCATGCCCAGGCGTTCGGCGACGCGCTTGAGGAAGCGTTGGGCGTGCTCGGCCGTGGCGCCGTAATCGACGCTTTCGTTTGCGTACAGTTCAGGCGCATTCCAGATCGGCTGGCCATCCTTGCGCCAGAAGCAGTTCAGGCTCCAGCGCGGCAGTTGTTCGCCGGGGTACCACTTGCCCTGACCGAAGTGCATAAGGCCGTTCGGGGCGTATTTTTCACGCAGGCGGTGGAAGAGGTCGGCGGCGAAAATGCGCTTTGTCGGGCCGAGGGCGGCGGTGTTCCATTCGGCGCCATCGGGGTCGTCGACGGCGACGAAAGTCGGTTCGCCGCCTTGCGTCAGGCGGACATCGAGCTTGCCGAGTGTGTCGTCGATCTGGTGGCCGAGGCCTTCGATTTCGAGCCACTGTTCATCGGTGTAGGGCTTGGTGACGCGCGGCGCTTCCCAGATGCGGGTGACCTGCATGTGGTGCGAGAACTCGGTTTCGCATTCGTCGAGGCCGCCAGTGACCGGCGCGGCGGAACCGGGTTCCGGCGTGCAGGCGAGTGGAATGTGGCCTTCGCCGGCGAACAGGCCGGACGTCGGGTCGAGGCCGATCCAGCCGGCGCCCGGCAGGTAGACTTCAGCCCAGGCGTGCAGGTCGGTAAAGTCGGCTTCCGGGCCGGAGGGGCCGTCAAGCGACTTGACGTCGGCGGTAAGCTGGATCAGGTAGCCGGAAACGAAACGGGCTGCCAGGCCGAGGTGGCGCAGGATCTGGACGAGCAGCCAGGCCGAGTCACGGCAGGAGCCGGTACGCTTGGTCAGCGTTTCTTCCGGCGTCTGGACGCCCGGTTCCATGCGGATGGTGTAGCCGATGGCCTTTTGCAGGTTGGCGTTCAGCGCAACGAGGAAATCGACGCTGCGCAGCGGCTCGCGCGAGATGCCGGCCAGGTACTTTTTGAGCTCGGGCGTTTCCGGCAGCTTGTGCAGGTAGGGCGTCAGTTCGTGGCGTTCCCAGGCCTCGTAGGCGAAGGGGATCTTCTCGGCGTGGTCTTCGAGGAAGAAGTCGAAGGGATTGATGACCGACATCTCGGCCACCATGTCGACCTCGATGCTGAATTCGCGGGTCTTCTCCGGGAAAACCAGGCGGGCCAGGTAGTTGCCCTGCGGGTCCTGCTGCCAGTTCACGAAATGCTTGTCCGGACCGATCTTCAGCGAGTAGGACAGGATGCGGGTCCGCGAATGCGGACAGGGGCGCAGGCGAACGACCTGCGGCCCGAGGTTGATCAGGCGATCGTAGTTATAACGGGTAACGTGATTCAGCGCGACATGGATCGACACGAGCTTGCTCCAGACAGAATGATTAACAGCTTAAAAGCAAGACGCGAACCACCTTGCAAGCCATTGTTTTTAAATAAACCAAATCTTCACACGCACCTCATGAAAGCCTGATGACAGGACGGGCGCACCAAAAACGTGCGGCACCACCCCGTGGTACCGCTAGAGAATTTATGGAAGTTTACCGAAACCTTCGGCATCGAGCGGCACGAAGGGGTTGAAGCAGACTTCCCAGAGGAAGCCGTCCGGGTCGGCGAAATAACCGCGAAAGCCGCCCCAGAACACCTTGTCGGCCGGACGGACGAGCGTCGCGCCGACGGCTACCGCTTCTTCCAGCGTGGCGATCACTGCCGCCTCTGAGGGCACGTTGTGAGCCAGCGTGAAACCGTGAAAACCGCTACCGGCCGACGGCACCGCCGCATCCTCGGCCAGCGCCTCGCGCTGGAACAGGGCAAAGGCGACCGACCCGGCCTGATAGAAGGCAATCGCCTCCTGGCTGGTAGATGATTCCTGCCAGCCCAGCGCCTTGTAGAAAGCCCGGCTACGGGCCAGATCGGACACGCCGAGGGTGATGAAGCTGATGGTCTGGTTCATGATTTCTGGCGCCTGATTGCAGACGGCAATTTTATGCGTATCGATTTCAAAATTGGCCAAATTTTCCGGTTGACCGTGGAAGTCTGTCCGGGCTGGCCGCTACACTCGAAAATCGCCGCAACTCAGCGTATCAAACGGGTCACTTGGCGCCATTTTCCCCGGCGGAATCCCCGGCAGCATAATCAACATGGCGCGGCAAAATGACCGTGAAGCGCGTGCCCTTGCCGACTTCGCTGCTCACTTCAATGCGGCCATGATGTTTCCTGACGATGCCGTAGGACAGCGAAAGCCCCAGCCCGGTGCCTTTGCCGACCGGTTTGGTGGTGAAGAATGGCTCGAAGATGCGACTGAGGTTTTCCGGCGGAATGCCGCGCCCGGTGTCTTCGATTTCGACACGTACTTCGTCCGCGCTGCTGGCCGTCCGGATGGTGATCTGACCGTGTTCTTCGATGGCCTGCGAGGCATTGACGAGCAGGTTCATGAAGACCTGGTTGAGCTGCGACGGCGCGCACATGATTTCCGGAATGGCAGCGTATTCCTTGACGACCTTGGCCTTGTACTTGAGTTCGTTCCAGACCACGTTGAGCGTGCTGTCTAGCCCCATTTCGAGGTTGGCCAGGACGATTTCGGAACTGCTGACGTGGGAGAAATTCTTGAGGTCGCGGACGATGTCCTGAACGCGCTGGACGCCGTCGTTGGTTTCGGCCAGCAGGACCTCGAGATCCTGCTGCAGGTAATCGAGGTCGAGTTCCTTTTTCAACTGCGTGACGTTGAGCTGAGAGGCTTCGCCGAGTTCGTGCTCGATTTCGGCGTAGGCGTTGAGGACCTTGCCGATGTCCGCGATATAGCGTTGCAGCGTACCGAGGTTGGATTTGACGAAGCCGACGGGATTGTTGATTTCGTGCGCCACGCCGGCCGCCAGCTGGCCGATGGAGGCCATCTTTTCGGACTGGATCAACTGGCTCTGCGCCTCTTCGAGACGGGCGATCAGCGCCGCCTGCTGTTCGCGCTCGGCCTGCAGATCGCTGTTAGCCGACTGCAGCTCGGCGGTGCGCTGCTCGACGCGCCGCTCGAGTTCGTCGCGCGATTCGCGCAGGGCGTCTTCGGCGGCAACCCGGCGGGTCACGTCGGCAAAGCTGAAAACACGGCCGACGATGTGTTCGCCGAGGTATTGCGGCCGCGACTTGCATTCGAAGACCCGGCCATCGGCCAGGTTGAAATGCTCGTCGCTCGCCTCGCTGTCCACGATGGCGCTCAGCCTTTCCCGGCAGGCCGCCTGCTCCTTGACGAGGCTAGAAACGTGGTCGATGACGGCGTCGTCCTTGTGCTGTTCGAGCAGTTCATCGGGAATCGCCCACATGGCCGAGAACATCCGGTTCATGCTGACGATACGGCCGTGCCAGTCGATGGCCAGAATGCCGTTGCCGGTGGCTTCGAGCGTGGCGCGCAGGCGGGACAGCGTCTGCTCGAGTTGCTCCTCGGTCTTGCGCTCCTGGCGGATATCGCGGGCCTGAACGAGGAGGTAGGTTTTGTCCTCATGCTGAATCAGCGAGATCGACTTGGAGACTTCAATAAGCTCGCCGTCGGCACCGCAGTAAAGCCCCTCCTGCCATTCGATTTCGGTAAAGCTGCCCGCCGCGACCTCCTCCCAGTAAAAGACATCCGGCAGCGAGCTTTCGATGTCGATGATCTTGCGCGCCAGCAGCTCCTCCACCGTGTAACCGAGCACCTGTCCGGCCAGGCGGTTGGCGCGGACGATCTGCAAGCCGTTGGGATCGACCAGCAGAACCATGCTGGCACTGTGATCGAGCATCTTTTGCTCGAGAGAGATCATTTCCTGGTCCCCTCCTGCGCCTGGCTGGCGTCGAAGTAGTAGCTGACCCGCTTGCGGGGGCTCAGGTAATTGTAGATATGGCGCGGCACCAGGGCCGGCTTGATCGCCTTGGCGATATTGAGGTCGGAATCCTGCGACAGGTCGATCAGGATCGCCTCGTCGCGGGGAACCGATTCGTCGTAAACAATGAGGATCGGCTTCATCGGCTGGCCGGTATTGACCGTCGCCACCATCGCCATGGCGCCATTCGACAGCTGCACCACGGTCCCCGGCGGATAAACGCCGAGCCGACGAATGAGCAGTTGCAGCAGCCGCGGGTCGAACTTGCCGCGCAATTTGGCGAACATGAGCGACAGGGCTTCGTGCGGCATCAGCGCGTTGGCGATGTTGACCGGGTTGCACAGCTCGTCGTAGTAGTTGGCCAGCCCGACAATGCGCGCCATCAGGTTGATGCTGTCGCCCTTGAGGTGCTGCGGGTAGCCCGAGCCGTCGAACATTTCGTGATGCTGGTGGATGATGGCGAGCACGGGCGGCGCAAAGCCGAGACGCTTGCCCAGCGTCACGCCGTAATCGCAATGCTGCTCGAAGAGATGTTGCTCGGCCTGCGTCAGGGGCTCGACCTTGAGCAGGATGCGGCTGGGAATTTCTGATCGCCCGAGGTCGTGGAACATGGCGCCCATGCCGAGTGCGGTGACCGCCTCCTGCGGCACGCCGAGGTCGCGGGCAAGCATGAGCGACAACATGGTGACGTTGAGCGAGTGAAAATACAGCTCCTCGCCGCCGGTCATGTCGCCCATGACGTGAATGGCCAGTTCCGGCGCGCTGAGGATGGATTCCGAAATCTGGTCGACCAGCTGATTGGCCGCTTTCACCGTCTCGGCCGGCTTGGTCAGGATGTTTTTTTCGACCTCGCGGATGGTGCTGGCGGTCACGATGAAGGCATTTTCGATGCGCGCTGCCGCAGCGCGCTGGACGCGAATGCGCTCGATCATCTGTTTCTTGGCCGCCAGCGCCTGGGCGATGACCGGGCTGACCTCATCCCTGGCCGGCGCGGCCGGCGGCGTTTGCTCCGGGCTCTCGCGGTCGCTCAGCTCCGGGCTGTAGCGCACGCGCTTGAGGCCCAGCCCGCGGATGGTCCGGATCTGTTCCTCATTCTTGATCTTGAAATGGCTGAGGGCAAACGGATGCTCGAACCAGCGCAGATCGAGATAGACGTACAGCCCTATCCGAAGTTCGCTGACATCAATGGTGGGATCGCTGTTCACGGTTTTTGCTAGCGGGTAGCCAACAGGCGGGGAATCGAATGGCCCATTCTATCCCTCTCCGGCACCAGGCCGGAAACCCGGCGTCGGCTTCACCGAATCGGCCATTCCACGGTCAACCGGAAAAAATGGCTAATTTTGCAATCGCCGGATACGCCGGTCTTGATGAATCCGACGTGCCGCTTCATCGTTTTATGCGGGCAGCTTCGAAAATGAAGAGGCACTCAGACCGGTTGATGCTTCTGCAGTTTTGGCACGCTGGGAATACGAATCCGCTTGCCTTCAACCACGATCAGGCCAAGCTCGCTCAGGTCATGCAGGATGCGCGAAAAATGCTCCTGGGTCAGATTGAGCCGGGAGGCAATCACGCCCTTGTTCGACGAAAGCTCAAGCACGGCGTTCTCGGCGCCATGCTCGCTTTCGGGCAGTTCGTGCATGAGGTAACCGATGACGCGCTGGGTTCCCGAATGCAATGAGTAGGATTCAACATCGGTCATTAGCTGATGCAGGCGCATGGCCATGCCGGCCATCATTTTTCGGACGAAAGCATGGTCGCTCTGCAACTCCTCATCAAGGGCCGCCTTTGAGACATGCAGGACGAGCGAGTCGCTCAGCGCCTGGGCAAAGACAAAATACGGCTTGTCCATGAGCATGATGGCTTCACCGAAGCTCTGCCCCGGCTGAATGATCTCGACCACCTTGTCGGTGCCCTGTGCCGAGGAAAGCGCCAGTTTTATCTGGCCATAGACCAAAACATGAAATCCCGTGCATGGATCGCCATGGCGAAACAGCATGTCACCCTTGACGAGTCGCAGTTCATGCGTCCCTTTTGCCATTCTGGCGAGCTCTTCCGGTGACAGCCCCTCGAACAGGGGAATACGACTTAAAAGGCTCTCGATTTGTACCGGCTGGAAATCCCGCATGCTGCCTCCTCGCTATTAATCGCGCTCAATGCTAATCCATTTGGCATTTATTGGCCGCATTGTGGCTTTTGATTTGAATCAATTCAAGCCATGATAACCGCAATCAATGCACGAGCACTTTTGAACCCGAGGCAGGCAAATTATTCTGCCCATTTGCCGCTTGTTTATTGCGGCACAGGCTTGGGCGAAGCCGTCAGCGCGGGCCGCCGTAGTCGTCGGCCAGCTGATCGTAATGGGCGTGCGCCTCGGTTTCGGTGAGCGCCGCGGCGTGCCATTCGAGCATCGCCGGATGGGCCAGCAGGGCGTCGCGGTAAGCGGCGGCGACGGGCGGCAGGGGCACGTTGTAGACGTTGAAGCGGCAGACGACAGGGGCAAACATGGCGTCGGCCACCGAGAATTCGCCGAACAGCCAAGGGCCGTTGCCGGTGGCAAACTGGCTGCGCGCTTCCGTCCAGATTTCGACGACGCGGTCAATGTCGCGCTGGACTTCCGGGGTCGCCGGCTTGCCCTTGAGTCTGAACTTGAGGTTCATCGGCATGGCGGTGCGCAGCTTGGCGAAGCCGGCGTGCATTTCGGCCGAGATGCTGCGCGCCCTGGCCCGTGCCCTGGCGTCGGCCGGCCACATCTGCGAATAGCGTTCGGCCAGGGTTTCGGCGATGGCGATGCTCTCCCAGACCTGAAAACCGTCTTCGTGCAGGCAGGGTACGCGGGCGTTGCCGGCCAGCGGCTTGAGCGCCGCGTTGTAATCGCGTCCGGCCACCGACACCATGTGCTCGGTAAAGGGGATGGCGAAATGCTTCATCAGCAGCCACGGCCGCAACGACCACGACGAGTAGTTTTTGTTGCCGATGTAGAGATCGAACATGGCGCGCTCCTTGGTTGGGACAAACTGGCCAAACTTTACCGCAAATCAATGGGGAAACAGAGGAAGGCAATTGCTACGGTCAACCGGAAAAAACGGCCAAATTTGAAATCGCAGATCACCGCTTTGCCGCGTTTGCCATGCAGCGTCGGACGCCCGCAGCCCGTATAATTCGCGCTCCCGGGCCCTGCCCTGTCATCGATCGCCAGCCATGTTCCAGCATTTGAAATTTCCCCTGTTTTTCCTGTTGACCGCAGCAATGCTTACCGCCTGCGGCGAGGTCGAGGACACGCGGCCGGGGCAGCCGGTCAAGCACCGGCAGGTGGCGTTCAAGGAGATCGTCAAGACTTTTGAGCCGATGGGCGTAATGCTGCGCAAGGAGACCTACAAGGCCGACAAGTTCCTGCCCATGGCCGAAGCCCTGCTCGCCAAGCGGGATGGTCCGTGGGACTATTTTGGGGCGGACACCAACTACCCGCCGACCAAGGCGACGGCCGAGGTCTGGAAGCAGCCGGAAGAATTCGAGAAGAACAAGAAAGCCTTCATCACCGCCACCGACGCCCTGCTCGTCGCCGCCCAGAGCAAGGACAAGGCGCAGGTCGAAAAGGCTTACGACGCCGTGCATGAAGCCTGCAAGACCTGCCACAAGCAGTTCAAGGAACGCTGAGATTCCGGGAAATTCCGCATGTTGAGACTGACCGAACTGAAGCTGCCGCTCGATCACGCGGCGGACGCGCTGCGCCCGGCGCTTTGCCAGCGGCTGGGGATTGCCGATGGCGAGCTGATCGACTTCACGATTTTCAAGCGCAGCTACGATGCGCGCAAAAAATCGGCGATCACGCTGATCTACACGCTCGACTTCAATGTTCGCGACGAGCCGGCTCTGCTCAAAAAACTGGCCGATGACCGCAACATCGGCCCGCGCCCGAACACCGACTACAAGTTCGTTGCCCAGGCGCCGGCCGAATTGAAGACCCGCCCGGTCATCATCGGCACCGGCCCCTGCGGCCTGCTCGCCGGGCTGATCCTCGCCCAGATGGGCTTCAAACCGATCATCCTCGAACGCGGCAAGGCCGTGCGCGAACGGACCAAGGACACCTGGGGCCTGTGGCGTAACAACAAGCTCAACCCGGAATCGAACGTCCAGTTCGGCGAAGGCGGTGCCGGTACCTTCTCGGACGGCAAGCTCTACAGCCAGATCAAGGACCCGCAGCACCATGGCCGCAAGGTGCTCGAAGAGTTCGTCAAGGCCGGCGCGCCGGAAGAGATCATGTACGTCAGCAAGCCGCACATCGGCACTTTCCGGCTGGTCAAAATGGTCGAGAACATCCGGGCGACGATCACCGATCTGGGCGGTGAAGTCCGTTTCGGCAGCAAGGTCGAGCGGCTGGTCATCGATGACCATCAGGTGCGCGGCGTGGTCTTGGCCGACGGCCAGACCATCGCCACCGACCATGTCGTCCTCGCCGTCGGCCACAGCGCCCGCGACACCTTTCAGACCCTGCACGAACAAGGCGTTTTCATCGAGGCCAAGCCCTTCTCCATCGGCTTCCGCATCGAACACCCACAGGCCATGATCGACAAGGCCCGTTTCGGCCCCAATGCCGGCAACGAAATCCTCGGCGCCGCCGACTACAAGCTGGTCCATCACTGCGGCAACGGCCGCGCCGCCTACAGTTTCTGCATGTGCCCGGGCGGCCAGGTCGTCGCCGCCACCTCGGAAGAAGGCCGCGTCGTGACCAACGGCATGAGCCAGTATTCGCGCGCCGAACGCAACGCCAACGCGGCGCTCGTCGTCGAAGTGAAGCCGGAAGATTTCCCCGGCGACTACAAGACCAATCCGTTGGCCGGCATCGAGTACCAGCGGCAATGGGAATCGGCCGCCTTCGTCGCCGGCGGCAGCAACTACGCCGCCCCGGCCCAGCGCGTCGGCGACTTCCTAGCCGGTCGGCCGTCTACACAATTAGGAGAAGTCGATCCGTCTTACCAGCCGGGCGTGCACATGACCGACCTGGCCAGTTGCGCCCCGGCCTACGTCATCGACGCCCTGCGCGAAGCCATCCCGGCCTTCGACAAGCAGATTCGCGGTTTCGCCATGGCCGACGCCATCCTGACCGGCGTCGAGACGCGTACCTCGTCACCGATCCGAATCAAACGCGGCGCCGATTACCAGAGTATCAACACCCGCGGCCTCTATCCGGCCGGCGAAGGCGCCGGTTACGCTGGCGGGATTCTGTCGGCGGGGGTGGATGGCATCAAGGTCGCCGAAGCGGTGGCGCTGTCGATGGCTGGACAGAGCTAGTCAGGCTTCAGGCAAACTGCCCGGCCACCCAGCCGGACGACCACGCCCACTGGAAGTTGTAGCCGCCCAGCCAGCCGGTGACGTCGACGACTTCGCCGATAAAGAACAAGCCCGGCGCCGCCTTGGCTTCCATGGTTTTCGACGACAGCGCATCGGTCGATACGCCGCCCAGCGTTACTTCGGCCTTGGCAAAACCCAGCGTACCGGCCGGCATGAGCGGCCAGGCGTTGAGCTTGCCGGCAATCATCTCGAGATCGCGGCGGCCCAGTTCGCCAATCGGCCGCGTCACGATTTTTTCGCCGCCGAGCAGCGCACACCATTCGTGGGCGAAGCGGCGGGGCAGACGTTCGGCCAGCAGATTGGGCAGATGCACCCGGCCCTGCCGGTGCTCCTCGAGCCAGGCACCGGCATCGAGGCCGGGCAGCAGGTCGATCTCGACGGGCTGCTTCTTGCCGCTGCGGTACTCCTGCATCTGCCAGTAGCTCGAAATTTGCAGGATGGCCGGGCCGGACAGGCCGCGGTGGGTGATCAACACGTTTTCGCGGAACTGCGCGCCGTCAAATTGGGCAACGGCGTCGAGCGTCGATCCGGCCAGCGGCTTGATCGGTTCGAGCACCTCGGGCCCCAGCGCCAGCGGCACGAGGGCCGGTTTGGGCGCGACGACGGGAATGCCGAACTGCTCGGCCAGGCGGTAGCCGAACGGGCTGGCGCCGATTTTTGGAATGGCCAGCCCACCGGTGGCGACGACTAGCGACTGGCAGGAAAAACGGCCATTTTCCGTGTCGACCGTGTAACGTCTGGCTGCCTCGCCTGGATGGCGTTCGATGTGCTGCACAGCACAAGGGAAGGC
The DNA here is from genome assembly GCF_020510565.1 of Ferribacterium limneticum. NCBI lineage: Bacteria > Pseudomonadati > Pseudomonadota > Betaproteobacteria > Rhodocyclales > Azonexaceae > Ferribacterium > Ferribacterium limneticum. The sequence continues at coordinate 1,662,244 of NZ_CP075189.1, read as the reverse complement.
CCATTGGACGCCGGCGTCGTCGCAGGCATCGCGCAGCATGTCGATGATCTGCTCGGCCGAATCGTCGCAGAACAGTTGGCCATGTTCGCGCTCGTGATAGGCGATGCGCCGCTTGTCCATCATGGCGATGAAATCGAACTGCGAGAAGCGCGCCAGTGCCGAACGGCAGAAATGCGGATTCTGCGACAGGTAGTTGTCGGCACTGACTGTGCGATTGGTGAAATTGCAACGCCCGCCACCCGAGATGCGGATGCGCTCACCGAGCGTCGCGGCGTGATCGACGAGCAGCACGCGCCGGCCGCGCGCCCCGGCCTGGGCCGCACACATCATGCCGGCCGCGCCGGCGCCAATAACGATGATGTCGAAATGCATGGGGTCCGATCGGGAGAGATAGCTTGCACTGAAACGGGGCGGATTCTATCACCCGGGGCAACGCTGACCGGCTTGACCGCATTGCGGCACCAAATCGAGGCACATTTCGCCTAGCGGGGAAATCATTTGTTGTAAACGCAACAACCCAAATGCACATTCGTAATGCATAATCCTCAGACGCCGATCCGGCCGAAATACTGTTTCAGAAATCACACGGAATAACGATGGCAGAATGCTTTTCAGGCATTTTCACCAGAAAATTGCCGATTCTGAAATCACATTTATGCAATACGTTTGAAACAGATGTTTGTCACACTGGCCCGAAACTCTTTACCCAGGCCATACCGGCGACATTGCTGCATTGCAGCATTTTGTTAAAAACATTGTTACAATGCACCCCGCAGCAATTATTTACTTACCCATTTCAAGGAGCGTCCGATGTCCATCAATCCCGAGCAGTTCGCCGCCGCTAACAAAGCCGCCGTTGATTCCCTGTTGTCCGTCGCCAACACCGCCCTGGCTTCCGCCGAGCGCATCGCCAGCCTGAATCTTGAAACCGCCCGTTCCGTGCTGGAAGACTCCGTCTCCAACGCCAAGGCCCTGATGGGTGCCAAGGATCCGCAAGAAGCCCTGTCCATCCAGGCTTCCCTGGCCCAGCCGAGCGTCGAGAAGGCTGTTGCCTACTCCAAGTCGGTTTACGAAATCTCCACCGAAACCCAGGAACAACTGGCCAAGATGGTTGAAGCCCAATTCGGCGACTTCCAGAAGAACGTTGCTTCCATGCTCGAAAAGGCTGCCAAGTCTGCCCCGGCTGGTTCCGACGTTGCCGTTGCTGCCGTTCAGAGCGCCATCGCTGCCGCCAACTCGGCTTTCGACAACATGCGCAAGACCGCCAAGCAAGTGACCGAAATGGCCCAGACCAACATGGCTGCCGCTACCAGCGCCACCGCCAAGGCTGTCAAGAAGTCCAAGTAATTTTCAGCTCTCGCTGAACTGGAAAGGCCCGCATCGCTGCGGGCCTTTTTCTTTGGGACTCGCCTGAAAACTCAGGCGGCCAGCATGCGTCGCAAGCCGCGCATGAGCGTGCCGATGGCCGGCAGTTTCATGTACAACTCCTCGGCCGCATCCCAGTAGTCGCGGTGGTAGCAGACCTTGCCGTCGGCATCGAATTTGAGATGCGAGACGCCGCGCATGACCTGGGCCTCGCCCTTGCCCCACAGCTTCACGCGGTAATAAAACTCCCAGACCAGCATCGCGCCCTTATCGTCAGCGACCTTTTCGGTGACGACGAAACGCGGCTCGGCAACCTGTCCGAACATGTGGGTGAAGATGCGCTGGATGGCCGGCAGGCCGCGCACTTCATTGAACGGGTCCTTGAAATAGGCATCGTCGCTGTAAAACTCGGGAAAGCGGGCGACGCTGGCCGGGGCGAATTCGTTGTAGAAGACGATCAGTTCGTCGAGTGTCATGTCAGCCTCCGGTGAAGCGGCGAATGAGCGGGAAATACCAGCGGTAAGGCAGCAGGGCGAAAAGCTTCATGAGGCGGGTAAAGCGCTTTGGGAAATGGATTTCGAAATTCGCCGACTTAAAGCCGTCGACCGTGGCAATCGCTGCCTGTTCCGGCGTCAGCAGTGCTGGCATGGCGAAATCGTTTTTCGCTGTCAGTTGGGTTGAAACGAAGCCGGGGTTGATCACCCAGACGCCGATGCCTTTCGGTGCGAGATCGAGATGCAGCACTTCGGCGAAATGAATGAGCGCCGCCTTGCCCGGCCCGTAGCAAAGCGCCTTGGGCAGGCCGCGGTAGCCGGCGACGCTGGCGACGAAGGCGATGCCGCCGCCCGGTTTGAGGTCGCCGAGCACGGTTGCGGCAAGGCGCATGGCGGCATTGAAATTGACGGTGACCACCTTTTCAGCGACGGCCAGATCGAAGTTGTCGGCGCGCATCGGGACGTAGTCGCCGGCCAGATAGACAACGAGATCGATGCCGCCCCAGATTTCCAGAATTGATTGCCGGGCGTCCGCGAGGCTGGCGACATCAGTCGCATCACAGGGCAGCAGCAAGGCATCCGCGATGCCCAGTGCCAGAAGCTTGTCAGCACTGCGGGCCGACAGGGCCACCCGGGCGCCGCGCCCGGCCAATTCGCGGGCAATGGCGGCGCCGATGCCGCTCGATGCGCCGACGAGCCAGACGCACTTGCCCTTCCAGTCGGAGATGATCGGGTTGGAAGACATGGGCACCGCCCTAGCGCTTGACGAAGGTCAGCGTCACTTCGCCCAGGTTGAAGCCCCACTTCGACATGTAGGAGCGGTTCATCATGACCTTCTCGTCCATCAGGAACATCCAGTCGTCGAAATCGACGTTGTACACCTTGCCGTCGACCGGCAGCGCCAGCACGTAACGCCAGCGCAGGGCATTGCCGGAAACTTCGCCGATCGCCTCGCCGACAACATCGTCCGCCCGGCCGCGGAAAGTGCCGTCGGCCTGTTTGGTCAGCGTCCAGACGCGGCGCGAGGTGGTGCCGTCGGACCATTTGAAGTTCTCGTCGAGGACGCCGGTGTCGCCATTCCACTTGGCGTCGATGACGACATGGAAGCGTTTTTGCACCTCACCACCCCGGCCCTGGAAAACACCCCAAGCGTCGAGCGTACCGTTCAGATAAGTCTTGAGATCGAGAGCCGGCTGTTCGGCGCGGTATTGTTCGACGCCGGTCGAGGCGCAGCCGGCCAGGCCGAGGGTGAAGGCAGCAGCGAGCAAGAGTTTCATGATTCAGATCTCCAGAGAATGGCGCCAGCGCCAGAGCAGCCCGCCGGCCAGCGCCTTGAAGGCGAGCGGCAACAACGCGTAGGCAAAGGTCAGGGCAGGCAACCCGGCGCTACCGCCCGGCACATAGCCGAGCGCACCGAGCAGAGGTAGTGAAAGCCCGGCGGCGAGCGCCAGGTTGAGCTTGGCAACGAAATTCCACACACCGAAACAGGCCCCGGCCTGACCTTGGCGTTCGCCGAGGTCGGCGGCGATGGCGGCCGGCAGGGCCAAATCGGCACCGAGCGCCAGCCCGGAGGCGATGCAGATGATGGCAAATAGCCAGACATCGCCAGAACTAAGCAGACTGGCACCGGCGAAGGCGACGATGGAAACGCCCATCGCCAGCAGCCAGGCGAAGACGCGCCCGCGCCGGGCCGAGAGCATCACCCAGAGCGGTAGCGAAGCGGCGCCGGCAATGAAGTACAGGGCGAGCAGCGGGCCACTGGCCGATTCGGCCTGCAACACGTCAGCGACGAAGAACAGGAAAAGCGTGGCCGGTAGCGCGGCAGCGATGCCGTTGGCGACGAAGACGATGAGCAGGCGACGGAAGGCATCGTCCGCGAAGACGCGGCGCAAGCTGGGTAGCAAGGGTTGGCTGGCGGCGAGTACCGGCTTGCCGACGCCGACTCGGCTGAAGGTCGTGACCGCAGCGATCAGCAACAGCGGCGGCAGTATCCAGCTCAGGCGTGCAATCCCGTCACTCAAACTGGCTGCCAGCACGGCCGGCAATGCTGCGGCGAGGACGACACCGAGCAGACCGAAGCCTTCCCTTGCTGCGGTCAACCGGGTTCTCAGGGAGGAATCCTCGCCAATGTCCGCCCCCCAGGCCTGATAGGCGACGCTGGCGGCCGAGAAGCCGAGGTAGGTCAGCGCCAGCGAGCCGAGCAGCCAGAGTGCGGCGTGTTCGACCGGCGGGTTGAGCAGCGCGACGAAGCCGATGGCGAAGGGCAGCAAAGCCAGCGCCACCATGCGCGGGCGGGAAACACGGTCGGCCAGCCAGCCGAGCCAGGGGTCGATGCCGGCGTCGAGCAGGCGGGCACCGAGGAGGATGAAGCCGAGCAGCGCCAGCTCCATGCCGGTGGATTCGGCGTAGTAACGGGGAACGTGGACGTAGATGGGGAGCGCGGCGAAGGCCAGGGGGAGGCCTAGCAGGCCATAGGAGAGGATGCGGCCGTTGGTCATGGCTTGGTGCCTGACGATTGGCAGGTGGTTCCGCCCTTGCGGGGCGTCTCACTTTTTCTTGCTTCGCCAAGAAAAAGTAAGCAAAAAGAAGGCGACCCTGGGTCGGTGCCGGCTGCGCCGGTTCCCTGCGCTACTCGGTTCTGGCGGGGGCTGCGGAACTCGGGCTTCGCCCTCAGACAGTCCTCGCCCTTTATCCGCCAGCCCCTGCGTTGCTCGGCACCTCTCAAGGGGTTGAAAAGCAAACCCCCTCCCGGCCTCCCCCTTGTCAGGGGGAGGGGCAAGGCGGGCGGGCTGGAATAGGTGTCGATTTCATTTTTGGCCGTTTTTTCCGGTTGACCGTGGAAACCAGTTTTTTGCGCTACATCGGTCAATCCCGGACGCCTTTGGGGTCCCCGTGGAAGGCGCTGAGCAACGCAGGAAGGCCGGGGGCAGTCGGCGAGGACTGTTTGAGGGCGAAGCCCGAGTTCCGCAGCCGCCCGGCGTTTCGAGTAGCGCAAGGAACCGGCAACGCCGGCGCCGCCCTCGGGGTCGCCTTTTCTTTGGCTACTTTCTTTTGGCGAAGCAAAAGAAAGTACGCCCGCCAGCAAGGCGGAAACCCAAGCCTGCCCCGGAGGAACAAAAGTCATCAAACCCGCCTCAACAGCGCCGCCCGCAACCCCGGCGCACTGGTCTTCGCATCAAGCCAAATGCCAAAAAACGCCCGCGCAAAATCGGCGTCGGCAACTTCCCCAACCAAACGACCATTGAAATGAAAACGCGCAACACCAGGTTCGTATTGCCCAACGATGAAATCCCCTTCCTTCACGTCCGGGAAAATCCGCGTCATCAGCTCGCCCCAGCGCTTGAGGGAAGCCTCATCCGCCCCCAGCGCCCGCATTTCCTTGACACTCGCCTCGGCAATCGCCGCTCCGGCAAGCGTCCGCTTGTAATCAAGCCGCAACGCCAACGGCGGCCGTTGCGGATCATCCCCCGCCCACAGCGTCGCTTCATAAACGAGAAAGCCGAAGCGACGAAACTCGCCATTGCCCCAGCGCTTGAGGCCAGCCGTCGGATCGGCATTGGCAAACGCGGCGAACGGCGCCACGGCGAGCGCCAGCAAAAGCCGACGACGCAGCCCCGAGGCCATTTCATTTTTGGCCGCTTTTTCCGGTTGACCGTGGAACTCGCTGGCGCGAGCTCCCGGCGCCACCAGATCAACGATGCGTGAGTTCAAATTGGACGACATCGATATTCCCGGCCAGGAAACCGGCCTCGCAATAGCAAAGATACATGCGCCAGAGTCGGCGGAAGGGCTCGTCGAAACCGAGCTTCTGGATTTCCGGCCAGTTGGCTTCGAAGGCGTGGCGCCATTCGGCCAAGGTCTTGGCGTAGTCGTGACCGAAGGCGTATTCGTTGCGGACGATCAGGCCCTGTTTGGCAGCGGCCGCGCGGAAGGCTGCTCGCGAGGGCAGCATGCCGCCGGGGAAGATGTATTGCTGGATGAAATCGGTGCTGCGCCGGTATTCCGGGAAGATGTCGTCGCGGATGGTGATGCTCTGGACAACCGCCCTGCCCCCGGTCTTGAGCGCCTTGGCGACCGTCTTGAAGTAGGTCGGCCACCAGCGTTCGCCGACAGCTTCGAACATTTCGATGGAAACGACGTGGTCGAATTGGTCATCGAGATCGCGATAGTCCTGCAAACGCAGATCGGCGCTCGGCACGCGCTTTTGCGCCCAGGCGAGCTGGGCCGGCGAGAGGGTCAGGCCGGTGGTGCGCAAGCCTTCCTGCACAGCCATTTCAGCGAAGCCGCCCCAGCCGCAGCCGATTTCGAGCACGTTCTGGCCGGGTGTAGCTTTCAGGCAATTGAGGATACGGCGGTACTTGGCGTGTTGCGCCGTTTCGAGCGAGCCGTCGTCGGCTTCGCGATAGACGGCCGACGAGTAGCTCATGCTCGGGTCGAGCCACAGCTTGTAGAAATCGTTGCCGAGATCGTAGTGCGCCATGATGTTGCGCTTGCTGCCGCTGCGGCTGTTGCTGTTGAGCCAGTGACGGACGCGGGCGGCGATCAGGCTGCCCCACGAGCCATAGACGGCCTTCTTGAGCTGCTCACGATTGGCCGCCAACAGCCTCAATAGCCCCGTGATGTCGGGCGAATCCCACTGACCATCGAGATAGGCTTCGGCCAGACCGATGTCGCCGCGCGCCAGCACCTGGCCGAACATCGCTTCGTCATGGACCTGCATGGTGACACCATGTTCGCCGTCGCCGAACAGCGCACTGGCGCCGCCCGGCAGACGGATTTCGAGCATGCCGCCCTGCAGTTTTTCGAGCAGGTCGAAAACCAGGCGGGTGTCGCGGGCCAGTCTTTCGCTGCCGCGCAAAATCATCGTGTTGTTCATTTTGTCGAATCCCGGAGGGGTTGAGGAACGTGGGCGCCGCGGAACGGCACCCCTTTCAGCCACAGCTTCAAGGCTTGCCAGTGGATGCGGAACATCACACCGGCGGTGAGGAAAGGCATTTTGAGGAAGGCGCCGAGCAAGGCCGCCGTGGACCAGGCGCGCGGCTTGCCCGAGATGGAAGTGAGCAGCAGTTCGCCATCGGCGTCGTCGTAATCGATGCGGGCCAGCGGCACTGGGCGGTCGAGGTGGAAACGGAAACGGTAGCCGCCTTCGATTTCGTTGAACGGTGAGACGTGGAATTCCTTGGTCGCGCGCAGTTCCTGACCGTCGCGCAACGGCGAGCCGTCGGCGTTGTGCAGCAGGTAGCTGTAATGGCCGCCGAAGGTGTTGTTTACCTCGGCCAGCACGGCGATCAGAGCGCCCTCGACGTTGCGGCAGAACCAGAAGCTGACCGGATTGAAGACGAAACCAAAAACCCGCGGGAAGCATTGCAGCGTGATTTCGCCGTCGTCGGGCAGGCCGTGTTGGCGCAGTTGCGCCTGTATCCACGGCAACAAGGGGCTGCCGTCACGGGGGCCATGGTCTTTCTGGCGGAAGCTGAGCACGTTCCCACGGTCAACCGAAAAAATCGGGCAATTTGCCAAGGCTAGGTCGCGCACCGGCAACTGGACGTAGAAAACCGGATAGACAAAGGCATTGACCGCCGGCCGCAGGCGTCGGTGCATGACATGGCCGAGGAAGAGGCGCGGGCGGTTCATGGCCGGCTCAGACCGTTTCCAGCCCGGGCTTGACGACGGCCGCATCAACTTGCCACGGCGCCATGACACCGAGGCCATTGACGACACGCAGTGCCGATTTCAGCCCATCTTCGTGGAAACCGTAGCTGCCCCAGGCACCGGCCAGCCAGATGCCGTTCTCGCCTTGAACCTGCGCCAACCGTTGCTGGGCGGCAATGGCCGGCGCGTCGAAAATCGGGTGGGCGTACTCGAACTCGGCGAGCACTTTAGCCGGGTCCGGCTCGCGCGCCGGGTTGAGCGTGACGACAACCGGCGTCTCGAACGGCAGCGGCTGCAACTTGTTGATCAGGTAGGAGACGCCGACCGGCTGCTCCCCTGGCTCACCGCTGCCGGCAAAGTAATTCCACGCTGACCACAGCTTCTCGTCGCGCGGCAGCAGCGCGCGGTCGGTGTGCAATATGGCCCGGTTAGGCTGATAGCGGATGGCCGACAGCACCTCACGCTGGCCATCGGTCGCGGTAAAGCCGAGGATGGCCTGCGCCTGATCGCTGTGGCAGGCCATGACGACCTGATCGAAATGCTCGCTGCCGGTGACATGCATCACCTTGAGCCGATCACCTTCGCGGCTTACGGCGCTGACCGGGCAAGCAAGGTGGATTTCACCGCCATTGGCGATGAGGCAGTTGGCAATTTTTCGCACATAGGCACGACCGCCGCCCTGCACAGTCCGCCACAGCGGCCGGTTGAAGACCTGCAGCAAACCGTGGTTCTGGCAGAAGCGGATAAAGGTGGCGAGCGGCATGGCGCGCATCTGCCCGGTCGGGCATGACCAGATGGCAGCGGCCATCGGCAGCAGATACCAGTCGGCAAAGGCGCGCGAATAGCGGCCGTCGTCGAGGAAATCCTGGAGGCTGATTTCGCTCTCCGGATACTCCGCCAGCCACGCCGTGCTTTCACGGTTGAAGCGCAGGATGTCGCTCAGCATGGACCAGAACTGCGGGCGGAACAGATTGCGCCTTTGCCCGAAAACCGTCGCCAGATTGCTGCCCGCCCATTCGAGATCGGGGTTTTCCAGACTGACCGCGAAGGACATTTCGGTTTCGACGCTGTCGACGCCAAGCAACTCGAACATCGCGATCAGATTGGGGTAAGTCTTGTCATTGAAAACAAGGAATCCCGTATCAACCGGATGTGTTTTGCCCTCCAAAGTCACGTCGACGGTGTTGGTATGGCCGCCCAGATAAGTACCGGCTTCGAACAGCGTCACGTCATGCTCGCGGCTGAGCAGCCAGGCACTGGCCAGCCCGGAAATGCCGGCGCCAACGACAGCGATGCGTTTTCTTGTTGTCATGCTTGCCCCTACTTGCCGAGAAATTCGTCGATTTGCTTCAGCAGATCCTTGTCATCCGGCTTGGTGAAGCTGGTGTAGGCGACGACCTGGGTTGCATCGCGGCTGATCAAGTATTTGTGGAAATTCCACTTCGGCCGGCTCCCCGTCACTTGGGCCAGCTTCAGGTAGAAGGGGTTGGCGCCCTTGCCCTTGACCACCGTCTTGCCAACCATCGGGAACTCGACGCCGTAGGTCAGGCGGCAGAATTCGGCAATTTCCTTCTCGCTGCCCGGCTCCTGCTCGCCAAAATCGTTGGAAGGAAAGCCGAGGACAACCAGTCCCTTGTCGTTCAAACGCGTATAGAGCTTTTCCAGACCATCGTATTGCGATGTGAAACCGCAATAACTGGCGGTATTGACGACCAGGATCACCTTGCCGGCGTACTGGCAAAGCGGCATCGGCTTGCCATCCTGCAGGCTTGTGAAGTCGTGGTTGAGCAAGGCCGGGCACTCGCCAGCCGCTGCCGCCGGCAGAATGCCTGCCGACAGCAGCCCGGCGATACCGATCCAGCGTTTGAGACTTGAAAACATGTTCAGCTCCTTACTTGTTTTGTCCTAGACAAAATGGACGTTTGTTCGTAAGATAGCCACCAAAGAATCACTTGTCAACGTTTTGTCTAACATTTGTTCAGGACAACCATGAATGCCGTCACTTTTAATATTGCCGCCGTCGAGCGCGACACCGGGCTCTCCAAGGACGTCCTGCGCATGTGGGAACGTCGCTACGGCTTTCCCGTACCCAGCCGCGACAACAATGGTGAACGCTGCTATCCAGCCGAGCAGGTGGATCGTCTGCGCCAGATAAAACGCCTGATGGATCTCGGACACCGGCCCGGCAAGCTGATCGCCACGCCGCCGGAGGAACTGGGCGCGCTGACCTCGCGCCGAACAAAATCGGTGGCGGTCGATGTTTCTGCCGACGACGGCGATCTGGGCGAATTGCTCGCCCTGATCAAACAGCACGACACCGCCGCCTATCAGCAAGCCATGCAACAGCGTCTGGCCCGGCAGGGTTTGCAGCGCTTTGTCCAGGACACGGTTGCGCCGCTGACGCGGCAAGTCGGCGAAAAATGGGAAGACGGCAGCTTCGAGGTTTTTGAGGAGCACCTGTATACCGAGCTGACCAAGCGCCTGTTGCGCCAGGCCATCGCCACCCTGCCCGGCGGTCCGCGCGGCCCGCGTGTGCTACTGACCAGCGTGCCGGATGAACAGCACGTGCTTGGCCTGTTGATGGTCGAAGCCCTGTTCGCGCTGGAGGGCGCCGAGTGCATTCCGCTCGGCACGCAAATGCCGTTGCTCGAAATCGGCCGCGCCGCCGAGGCCCATCAGGCCGACATCGTCGCCCTCTCCTTCTCGCAGGCCTTCCCGCAACGGCAGATTCCCGGCCTGCTGCAACAATTGCGCCTGGTCCTGCCGGAGAAGACGGTGTTATGGGCAGGCGGCGGCGGCGTCGCCCGCATCAGCCGGACAGGCGATGCCGAACTGATCACGACGCTCGACGACGCGCTTGAGGCGCTGGCTACCTGGCGCCTTCAACACACCTGAAAGCAGCCCCCCAAAGCACTTCGGCGCCGGGTTGACCTGGCGCCGAAGCTGGCAGCTAACAACTGTCGACCCAATACCAGCCGTCAGGCCGCCTCTTCCATCGGCACCAGAAAATCCTTGCTGATGCCGTTTCCGAGCATGTAGATGCGATCCATGAAATCGGTCAGCCACTCATGCAGGCCGTGCTCAAGGACGTCCTCGATGCGCCCGTAACGTAGATGGGCGTGCAGCATCCCGGCCTGGCGCTGGGTTTCGCCGGAATTGCTGTTGGCGATCAGGTCAAGATTCTTGACCACGCTGTTCATGCAGAACTGCAGCGAACGCGGCATGTCCTGATTGAAGATGAGCAATTCGGCGACCCGCTCCGGCGTAATGACGTCGCGGTAAACCTTGCGATAGACCTCGAAGGCCGAGACGGAACGGAGCAGCGCGCCCCATTCGTAGAAATCGGTCGCCCCCTCGTCGTCATGCGGACGCAGGACATGGTATTTGACGTCGAGGATGCGCGCCGTGTTGTCAGCCCGTTCGAGCAAGGTGCCGAGGCGGATGAAGTGGTAAGCCTCGTCCTGCAGCAAGGTGCCCAGCGTCGTGCCGCGCGACAGCGAGGAACGCATCTTGACCCACTCGAAATAATCGCCGATGCCGGCGTTGAAGAGTTGGTCGAAGGTCTTTTCGCGTGCTTCGAGCCAGGTGGCGTTGAGCGTTTCCCACATTTCCGTGGTCAGGGTGCCACGCACGGCGTGAGCGTTTTCACGGGCCATGCGCAGGCAGCTGTGAATCGAGGCAAAATTGTCCGGGTCGCTGACCATGAATTTCAGGACATTTTCCCCGTTGACCGTGGAATACTTCTTGGCATAAGCCTCTTCGAGGCTGTTCAGGGCAATGATGGCGGCCCAACTCTGATTGATCGCATCGAGCGATTGCGGCACCAGCGACATTTGCCAGGTGACATCCAGCAGGCGGGCAAGGTTCTCGGCGCGCTCGATGTAGCGCGACATCCAGAACAGGTGATCGGCAGTTCGACTCAGCATGACTTAATCCTCCAGAACCCAGGTATCTTTGGTACCGCCGCCCTGCGACGAATTGACGACCAGCGACCCCTTGGTCAGCGCAACGCGGGTCAGACCGCCCGGCACCATGTCCACGCACTTGCCCGAGGACAGTACGAAGGGGCGCAGGTCGAGGTGACGCGGCGCGATGCCTTCTTCGACAAAAGTCGGACAATTCGACAGGGCCAGCGTCGGCTGGGCGATGTAACCGTCCGGCTTGGCGATCAGCAACTGGCGGAAGTGTTCGATCTGTTCCTTGGTCGAAGCCGGGCCGACCAGCATGCCGTAGCCGCCGGCCCCATGGACTTCCTTGACGACCAGTTTGGCCAGGTTGTCGAGCACGTACTTGAGTTCGTCCGGCTTGCGGCACATGTAGGTCGGCACGTTGTTGAGCGTCGGCTCCTCACCGAGGTAGAAACGGATCATGTCCGGTACATACGGGTAGATCGACTTGTCATCGGCAACGCCGGTGCCGATGGCATTGGACAGCGTGACGTTGCCGGCCTGGATGGCCTTCAAGATGCCCGGCACGCCGAGCGATGAATCGGCGCGGAAAGCCAGCGGGTCCATGTAATCGTCGTCAAGGCGGCGGTAGATGACATCGACGCGCTGCGGCCCTTGCGTCGTGCGCATGTAGACCACCTCGTCCTTGACGAAGAGGTCGCGGCCTTCGACCAGTTCCACACCCATCTGCTGGGCCAGGAAGGTGTGTTCGAAATAGGCGCTGTTATAGGCACCCGGGGTCAGCACGACGACAGTCGGATTCGAGACGCCCTTCGGTGCCACGGCGCGCAGCTTTTCAAGCAGCATGTCCGGGTAGTGCTGGACCGGTGCCACCTTGTGCTTGGCAAACAGCTCCGGGAAGAGGCGCATCATCATCTTGCGGTCTTCGAGCATGTACGAGACACCTGAGGGCACACGCAGGTTGTCTTCGAGCACATAGAACTCGCCCTCGCCGGCACGAACGATATCAACCCCGGCAATGTGCGCGTAGACGTTGCCCGGCAGATCGACGCCCATCATTTCCGGGCGGAACTGGGCATTGTTGAGCACCTGCTCGGCCGGAATCTTGCCGGCCTTGAGAATTTCCTGATCGTGATAGACGTCATGCAGGAACATGTTGAGCGCCTTGACGCGCTGGCGTAGTCCGGAACGCAGTGACTTCCATTCGGCCGATGGAATGACGCGGGGAATGATGTCGAAGGGAATCAGGCGCTCCTTGCCCGCTTCTTCGCCATAGACGGCAAAGGTGATGCCGACCCGATGAAAGGCCAGATCGGCCTCGGCCCGCTTGCGGGCGATTCGCTCGGGCGGGGTCGCCTTGAGCCATGAATCGTAACCCTGGTAATGAGCTCGGACGCCACCGTTGGCGTCCATCATTTCGTTGTAGAAATTCATATTGGACTCGTCGCTGAGGATGCTCTCAACGCTAATTCAGCAGGTTCCATGCCACGGAACAAAAGCGCACAAAATCAGCATATTACAATTTCATGGCGCAAGGTCATGCCCCAATACAGTGCGGGGCAATTTCAATCTGGTGCAAATAAAAAAACCCACCGGATCGCTCCGGTGGGTTTCTGTCCAACTGAAACGCCGCAGCGATCAGGCGCGTTCGAAGATGACCGCAATACCTTGGCCGCCACCGATACACATCGTAACCAGTGCGTATTTGCCGCCGATACGCTCAAGTTCGTAGAGAGCCTTGGTAGCAATGAAGGCACCGGAACAGCCGACCGGGTGGCCGAGGGCGATGGCACCGCCGTTCGGATTGGTCTTGGCCGGATCGAGACCGAGTACCTTGGAAACGGTCAGCGCCTGGGCGGCGAACGCTTCGTTGGATTCGATGACATCCATCTGGTCCAGGGTCAGGCCAGCCTTCTTGAGGGCCAGCTTGGTCGCCGGGATCGGGCCTTCGCCCATGACGTCGTTCGGCACGCCGGCAACGGCGTAACCGGCGATACGGGCTATGGCCTTTTGACCAGCCTTGGCAGCAACATCGGCCGCAGCCAGCACGAAGAAGGCAGCACCGTCGTTGATACCGGAAGCGTTACCGGCGGTAACGGTACCGTCCTTCTTGAAGGCCGGCTTCATCTTGGCCAGCGATTCCATGGTAGTGCCACGCTTCAGGTGCTCGTCGGTGTCGAACACGACCTCGCCCTTGCGGGTTTGCTTGACGATCGGCACGATCTGCGACTTGAAGTAACCGGCGTCGATGGCAGCAGCAGCACGACGCTGCGATTCGACAGCCAGCGCATCCTGGTCTTCACGGGTAAAGCCATGCTTGGTGGCCAGGTTTTCAGCGGTGATACCCATGTGACCAACGCCGAACGGGTCGGTCAGCACGGCAACCATCGAGTCGATGGCCTTGGTGTCACCCATGCGGGCGCCGGAACGCAGCGACGGCATCAGATAAGCAGCCTTGGACATGACTTCAACGCCACCACCGATACCGTAGTCGGCATCGTTCAGCATGATGTTCTGGGCGGTAGTGACGATGCCTTGCAGGCCGGAGGCGCACAGGCGGCTCACTTGCATGGCGACGGAATCCATCGACAGACCAGCCTGAATGGAGGCAACGCGGGAAACGTAAGCGTAGCGGGAATCAGTCGGCATCGTGGTGCCGACGGTGACGTAATTGATGGCTTGCGGATCGACATTGGAGCGGGCAATAGCTTCCTTCATGACGATGCCAGCAAGTTCGGTGCTTTCAAAGTCAGCCAGGGCACCACCAAACGCGCCGATAGGGGAACGAACTGCGCTTAGAACGACGACATCTCTGCTCATGTAAATCTCCTGTAAGAATTATTCAGCCCACCAAGGTGGCAAGCCCTAACAAAAACAGCAACAACATCCACAACACAGTAGCTCGCCAGACGAGGCCGACGGCACTCTGCATGAAATCCACATCGGCCGGATCGCCCAGCCCGAGTTCGGCCCGGTCGGACACCTCAACGCCATCCACTACCGGCCGGCCAAGTTGAACCCCCAATGCGCCGGCACCTGCTGCCAGGACGATGCCAAGATCGCGGTCCGGCCATTGCGCCGGCTGGGTACGCCAGCAATAAACCGCATCCTCGAAGTCTCCGACGATGGCGAAAGCCGCGGCCGTAGTCCTGGATGGCAACCAGTCGATCATACCGAAAACCAGCCGCGAGAATGTGGAAAAATCAGATTGCTGAACCATGTTTTTGGCATTCCAGCGGTCGCGAACAATGGCTGACAAGCGATAAAGTACGGCCCCGCAAGGCCCCGGCAGCAGGACGAACCAGAGCACTACAGCAAAGACATGGCGATGTGAGGCGGCGAGCGCGCCTTCGATCGAGAGCCGGGCGATATCTTCAGAGCCGAGGCCGTAGGTCGAAATACCTTGCCACTCGGCGAGCAGCTGGCGTGCCCGCTCAAGGTCGCCGAGACGCAGGGCCAGCTGAATTTCAGTGTAGTGGTGGCTGAACTGGCGGAAGCCCATGGTCAGGTAGAGCACGCCAACGTTGAGCGCCCAGCCGAAAAGCGGGTTCAGCGAATAGAGCAGGCCATAAGCAACGGCGACCAGCGCCACCGGCAACAGGACGGCCAGACACCAGGCCAGCACGCCGTGCCGATAGGCGCCGGCATTGAAGCGGGATTCGATGAAATCAGCCCATGCGCCAAGAGGGTCGGCGACGATGCGGCGATAATCAAGAGGTTGCAGTTGCTCGAGGAGGAAAACTGCAATGAGCGAGAGAAGACTCATGGGGTGCCGATGATTGCCGTATCCGGCTTATTTTCATTGAGTAAAGTGTCACGATACCACAAGCTCAAGTCCCTTGGAGAAGGCCAAGACGCTCGCTCAGCGAACGGATCATGCCGGCCGTGGCGCCCCAGATGAAATAGTCTCCGTAGGGCATGGCGAAGTAATTGCGCAGCGCGCCGCGATAATGCAGCGAATGCTGTTGATGATTGGCCGGATCGAGCAAGAAGGCGAGCGGCACTTCAAAGACCTCGGCTACCTCGAAGGGGTCGGGCTGCAACTCGAACGGCGGCTGAACCAGGGCGACAACGGGGGTCACGCGAAAGCCCGTACCGGTCCGGTATTCGGGCAGAAAGCCAAGGATTTCGATACGCTCGCGCGGCAGGCCGATTTCTTCCTCGGTTTCTCGCAGGGCGGTGTGCGACGGGGAAAGATCTTCAGCCTCGACTCGCCCACCGGGAAAACTGATCTGCCCGGCATGATCGCGGAGATGGGCAGTGCGCTGGGTAAGCAGCACTGTTTGGCCACCTTCACGCAAAACGATCGGAAACAGCACAGCCGCCGGGGTCAGTAGTTGGTCGTCGACACCGTCCTCCTGGACGAAATGTCCGCTCAGCGGCTCGGCTAACAGGCTGGCGCGCAGGCGCTCCAGATCAAGCGTCATGCGGCCTTGGAGTCTTCCTCGATTTCAGCGTTGACCGCAGCCAGCGCATCCTGAAGCGTTTCTTCGGAAAGGTCGTTGATGGTGGTTGCCACCAGATCGGCCGACTCGATGGCGCCGACCGGCAAACGTTTGCTGTCCATGCTGGCGATCATCACGGCTGCTGCACCGGCCACGCGCAGCAGCGCCTGCCGTTCGCTCATCAGCATCTCCAACTCATCGCGCAATAGCGCTATTTCCTGATCACGTTGCGGCATTTCTCTCTCCTAGAATCTTTTTTTCAGTGTCATGGTACTGCCATCGCGCTGCATTTCCATGCGGTTCAGAAAACTCATGCCAAGCAGGGCAATCGGCATTTCGGTGGGTAGCACCACCGCCTCGACATTGTGCATGGTGACACCGCCAATTCTGACCGTATCGAGCGGTATGCGCGTGACGACCACTGTTCCGTTCGCTGTGCTGGTCAGGCCGCGTTGTCCCTGCCGGAGGTCGAGGCCGATACGCCGTGCATCGTTCGGGCCGAGCGCAATCGAGGTGGCACCTGTATCGACGACAAAGCGCACTGAGGTGCCATTAACCGTGCCGGTCGTATAAAAATGTCCTTGAACATCAGCCGTCATGACGATCTTGTCCGAACCATCGCCACCGGAAACGCCGATGGCATGCTGACCGACGCGCAGTGGGCGTTTCTTGCCACCGATCTCGATGATTACCTGATCGTCCTGAACAGAGAGCAATTTGACCCCATCGACCGTCTTGCCAACGGGCACCGCCTGCGGCTCGCCACCGTTGATCATGAGCATTGCCTTGCTGCCCATGATCCCGGCCAGCCCGACATCCTGTGCCATTCCTGCAGACGGCAGCAGCAACGCCAACAAGGTAAGCAGCGTAAAATGAGGCCTCGCCATTCCGGACACCAATGCCGCCATGCTACCTGTCGCCATCTTTCGCCACTCCCCTACTGAAGGTCCGGGCTATTTTGCCATATTCCTTGAGCAGCAAGGGATTCCATGGACACTGATTGCTCTCGATGAAGGGGCCGCCGTACCAGCCAGCGTCGACGATTTTTCGGGGCTCTGTTTTATGGGAGGCCCGATGAGCGTCAACGATCCACTACCTTGGATAGAACCCGTCTGCGCGCTGATCCGCGAAGCGGTGGCGAAAAACACCCCGGTCATCGGCCATTGCCTCGGCGGACAGTTGATGAGCAAGGCGTTGGGCGGGCAAGTCACGCGCAACGCGGTCAAGGAAATCGGCTGGAGCGGCGCGCATGGCGAGGACAATGCCATCGCCCGCCACTGGCTGGGTGATTTCGCCGGCAAAACTGGCACGGTTTTTCAGTGGCACGGCGAGACCTTTAGCATCCCGAGCGGGGCCAACCGCCTGCTGACCAACGGTTACTGCGCCAACCAGATGTTCGTGATGGGTCCGCACCTCGGCATGCAGTGCCACGTCGAAATGACGCCGGAAATGATTGCCACGTGGTGCGAGCAGTGGGCCGATGAAGCTATTGCCGTCGCCGACCTGCCCAGCGCGCAGACGCCGGAAGCCATGCTGACGGAAATTTCCGCCAAGCTGCCGGTCATGCGCCAGCTCTCAGAGCAGCTTTACTCAGTGTGGATCAAGGGTCTGGGCCGCTAATCCGCCCAAGAAAAAAACCGGGCTGTTCGCACAGCCCGGTTTCATTTTTGCCCGTTTTTTCCGGTTGACCGTGGAAGGTCGCTTAATCCCGGAAATTACCGTATTTGATCGGAAAATCGGTAATCGACTTGGTAATCAGCGCGATGCAGCCCTGCAGATCATCCCGCTTGGCGCCCGTGACACGCACCGTTTCGCCCTGAATTGCCGCCTGGACCTTGAGCTTGCCATCCTTGACCAGCTTGACGATTTTCTTGGCCAGATCGCTGTCGATCCCGTCCTTGATCTTCATTTCCTGCTTCACCTTGTTGCCGGAAACACTGACGATCTTCTGGTGATCAAGACGCTTGACGCTTTCCTTCTCCTTCTTTTCCATGGCCGGGAAAAGCAGGTCCTTGATCTGGTCAAGCTGAAAGTCGGAATCGCCCCACAGGGTGATGACCTTGTCTTTCTCGTTCAGCTCGACCTTGGCGGTAGTGCCCTTGAAGTCGTAGCGATTGTCGATCTGGCGTGAGGTGACATCGATGGCGTTCTTCAACGCCACCATGTCCGCTTCGGAGGTGAAGTCAAAGCTCGGCATGGCGATTACCCGAAATGGCAGACGTAGTGGTAAGCGTCACCGGCAGCCACTTCAATTTCGAAGCTGGAATTGCCCGGCACATTGAAAGACTGGCCATCGCCATAAGTCTTCCATTCGCTCTCACCCTTGAGCTTGACGCTGCAAGAACCGCCGACGCCTTCCATGATTTCCGGCGCGCCGGTATTGAAGGTCAGGCTGGACGGCAGGATCACGCCCACCGTCTTCTTCGTGCCGTCGGCCAGTACCACGGTGTGGCTGACGCACTTGCCATCAAAATAAACATTGGCCTTCTTGACCACGGAAACGTTGTCGTATTGCGACATTTACATACCCCAGATTTTCTGAATGACTGATTTGGCGATGAAGCCGACCATGCCGAAAGCCAGCACAAAGAAGAGCACGAAAGTACCCGTCTTGCCCGCCTTCGACTTCCAGGCGATCTCGCCAATGATGAACAACATGAAGATGATGAAGGCGCCAACGCCCCAGGTCGAGAAGAAGTCTGCGATCTGTTCTTCGTTCAGCCCGAATACGGTGCCGCCTTCCATCGATTAACCCTTCTTCTTGGCAGCCGGCTTCTTGGCCGCTGCCTTGGCTGGTGCTTTGACGGCCTTGGCGACCACTGCCTTGGCTGCAACCGGTTTGACCAGCGGCTTGGCAGCAGCCTTGACCACGGGCTTCGCTGCAGGTTTCGCTACAGCCTTCTTGGCGGCTGGCTTGGCAGCCGGTTTGACAGCGGCCTTCGCTGCCGGCTTTGCAGCCTCAACCTTCTTGGCAGCCGTTTTTTTCACCGGTTTGCCCGCTTTTTTGGCGGCCAGATTGGCGGCGATACGCATGCGCAGCGCATTGAGCTTGATGAAGCCGCCCGCATCGCGCTGGTCGTAAGCACCGGCATCGTCCTCGAAGGTGGCGATGGTCGAATCGAACAGCGAATCGGTTGCCGAATCGCGGCCGACGACGATCACGTTGCCCTTGTACAGCTTGAGGCGAACCACGCCATTGACGCTTCCTTGCGTATGGTCGATCAGCACTTGGAGCGCCTTGCGCTCCGGACTCCACCAGTAGCCGTTGTACACCAGGCTGGCGTAGCGCGGCATCAGGTCGTCCTTGAGGTGAGCGACTTCGCGGTCAAGCGTGACCGACTCGATGGCGCGATGGGCGCGCAGCAGGATCGTACCGCCCGGGGTTTCATAGCAGCCACGCGACTTCATGCCGACGTAACGGTTCTCGACCAGGTCAAGGCGGCCAATACCGTGCTTGCCACCGATTTCGTTGAGCGTGCCAAGCACTTCATGCGCCTTCATCTTCTTGCCGTTTATCGCGACGACATCGCCCTTGGCAAATTCGAGGTCGAGGTATTCGGCCTTGTTCGGCGCCTTCTCCGGCGAAACACTCCACCGCCACATCGATTCCTCGGCTTCGGCCGCCGGGTTTTCGAGGTGACGGCCTTCGTAGGAAATGTGCAGCAGGTTGGCATCCATCGAATACGGCGAGCCGCCCTTCTTGTGCTTCATGTCAATTTCGATGCCATGCTTCTCGGCATAAGCCATGAGCTTCTCGCGCGACATCAGATCCCACTCGCGCCACGGCGCAATGACCTTGATACCCGGCTTCAGAGCGTAGGCACCCAGCTCGAAACGGACCTGGTCGTTGCCTTTGCCGGTCGCGCCGTGACAAATGGCGTCGGCACCGGTTTCATTGACAATTTCAATCAGGCGCTTGGCGATCAGCGGACGGGCGATCGAGGTACCGAGGAGGTACTCGCCTTCATAAACGGTGTTGGCACGGAACATCGGGAAGACGAAGTCGCGGACAAACTCCTCGCGCACGTCATCGATATAGATGTTCTTCGGCTTGATGCCAGCCTTCAGCGCCTTGGTGCGCGCCGGCTCAAGCTCTTCACCCTGACCGAGGTCAGCCGTGAAGGTGACCACTTCGCATTTATACACATCCTGCAGCCATTTGAGGATGACCGAGGTATCCAGACCGCCCGAATAGGCCAGCACAACCTTCTTGATGTCGCTCATTTCCGTTCCCTAGTTTCGTTTAACCCTGCCACTCAGCCCTGAATACGGCCCAACAGCAAATATTCCATCAATGCCTTCTGCACATGCAGACGGTTCTCTGCCTCATCCCAGACGACCGATTGCGGCCCGTCGATCACCTCGGAGGTAACCTCCTCGCCACGGTGCGCCGGCAAACAGTGCATGAACAGGGAGCCTTCATTTGCCACCCGCATCATGTCGCCATCAACGCACCAGTCGGCAAAAGCCTTGATCCGTTCTTCGTTTTCGGCTTCGAAGCCCATCGACGTCCATACGTCAGTCGTCACCAGATCGGCGCCCCGACAGGCATCCATCGGATCGGCAAAGACCTTGAAACGCGCCGGATCGATCTTGCCAACCAGATCGGCATTGATTTCGTAACCCGGCGGCGTCGACACGTGCACCTTGAAATCAAGCACCTCGGCCGCCTGCAGCCAGGTATTGCACATATTGTTCGCATCGCCAACCCAGGCCACGGTCTTGCCCTGAATGCAACCGCGATGCTCGATGAAGGTATAAATGTCAGCCAGGATCTGGCAGGGGTGATATTCGTTGGTCAGCCCGTTGATCACCGGCACGCGCGAGTTGGCGGCAAAACGCTCGATGATGTCCTGCTCGAAGGTGCGGATCATCACGATGTCGCTCATCCGCGAAATGACCTGCGCCGCGTCCTCCACAGGCTCGCCACGCCCCAGTTGCGAATCGCGCGTATTCAGGTAGATCGCTGAGCCACCCAACTGCTGCATGCCCGCCTCGAAGGACAGACGCGTCCGCGTACTCGCCTTCTCGAAAATCATGACCAGCGTCCGGTCGGAAAGAGGCCAGTACTTCTGGTAGGACTTGAACTGGTTCTTGATCCAGCGTGTCCGCTCAAAAACATACTCGAGCTCGTCGCGCGTGAAATCCTTGAACTGCAGAAAGTGTTTGATTGCCATGATTTAGGCCGCCAGAAATTCCTTGATGAGAGGGGCGCACCGGTCAACCAGTTCCCGGGCATCATTTTCACTAAAAATCAGCGGAGGGAGGAAGCGAACAACCTTTTCAGCCGTCACATTGATCAAAAGCCCGGCTGCCAGTGCCATGCCAACTAGTTGGCCACAAGGACGATCGAGCTCGATGCCGATCATCAGACCATGGCCGCGAATATCAACCAGCCCAGCCGTCCCGGCAAGAGCCTCGGCCATCAAGGAACGAATCAAGGCACCGATACGTTCGGCATTGGCCATCAAACCTTCCGCTTCGATGGCTTCAATAGTCGTCAGAGCAGCAGTGGAAACTAGCGGGTTGCCACCAAAAGTTGAACCGTGATTTCCCGGGCCGAACAAGCCGGCCGCCTTGCCTCCGGCCATACAAGCACCAATTGGCACACCCGAGCCCAGCCCCTTGGCCAGCGTCGCAATATCAGGCTGAATTCCGGCATGCTGATAACCGAACCACTTCCCGGTGCGCGCCATGCCGCACTGCACTTCATCACAGATCAACAACCAGCCATGCTCGTCGCACAACTGGCGCAACGCCTGCTGGTATTCAAGTGAAGCCAGGTGAATACCACCCTCGCCCTGAATAATTTCCAGCATGACCGCAACGATATTTTGATTGTGCTCGGCAACCGCCTTGATCGCCGCCAAATCATCATAGGGAACGCGGACAAAACCCGAAACCAGCGGCTCGAACCCTGCCTGCGCCTTGCGATTACCCGTTGCCGAAAGTGTCGCCATCGTCCGGCCATGGAACGCTTTTTCCATGACGATGATGGTCGGGTTTTCGATTCCCTTCTTGTGGCCGTAAAAACGAGCCAATTTGATGGCAGCCTCGTTGGCCTCGGCACCAGAATTGGAGAAGAAAATTTCCTGCATTCCGGAAATTTCGGCGAGCTTATCAGCCAGCAACTCCTGCTCGCGAATTCGATATAAATTGGACGTGTGCAACATGCGCCCGGCCTGTGCGGCAATCGCAGACACCAGCTTGGGATGGGCATGACCGAGCGTAGAAACAGCAATACCGGACAACGCATCCAGGTATTCCTTACCCTCTGTATCGGTAATCCGGCAACCCTGACCGTGGCTAAAAGCCACTGGTAACCGGGCATAGGTATTCATGACATGCGACATGAGACAACCCCAAAAAACGAAAACGGCGGACATCGCCGCCGGAAATGATCGCCACTTAACGGGCGAGCACCCCGCTAGAGCAACAGAGGCTTGAATTTTAGGTCAAAAGCAAAGCCTTGTATAGAACAGCAAAAACACCCGCGCACGCCTGTCCCGGCGCCCATGCGCCATAATTATGGAAAGGCTTCGGGCTTCTGCTAGAATTCGCCAACGCAAGGTCGCATCGCCCAACGCAGACTAGAACAATGACAACTTCAGACTCGACCCCATTCATCATTGTTGGCCTCACAAAGCAAGGCAAAAAATTTCGCCCCAGCGACTGGGCTGAACGCCTATGCGGCGTCATGTCCGCCTTTGGCGCCGAACGCAAGATGAAATACTCCCCCTACGTCGGCCCCGGTGACTACAACGGCGAAAAAGCTGTCTTCGTCGATGGCCGCCTCGGCGAAATTGAACCGATGGCCTACCGCTTCATGCTCAACTTTGCGCAGGACAACGACTTGCAGATCATTGACGGCGTTTGCTCACTGGAAAAATAACAATCAACAGCAAGCCAGGAAATAAAAAAGGCGCCCGAAGGCGCCATTTTTATTTGAGCGTCCGGCTTTATCAAGCAGCAGCGAGTGCCTTGATTTGAGCAGACAGACGGCTCTTGGTGCGGGAAGCCTTATTCTTATGAACAATCTTCTTGTCAGCAATGCGATCAAGCACTGCAACGGACTGCTGGAAGACGCCCTGAGCGGCGGCTTTATCACCAGCTTCGATCGCCTGACGAACGCGCTTGATTGCGGTACGCAGGGTCGAACGCAGGCTGGCGTTATGGGAACGCTGCCCGTCAGCTTGACGGGCGCGCTTGCGGGCTTGTGCGCTATTGGCCATTAAAGGTAATCCTGAACATCAAATAAAGAGCCGTCTATTTTATCAAACAATTTCCAGCACATCAATATTTATCACCAGCACCCCGAGGTTGTTGGCGACTTCGCGCCAGCGTTGTCCAGAGTAAGATTCCCACAATGATCTGACGACTGACCTCCTTGAGGCGTTGCAGTTAGGGTGAAAGTGTTCTGATCGGACACCACTGCCACCGAGTAGAAAGCTGTGCCACTGGTTGGAGACTGAGTAAATGGCAATGTTGGCGCAACACCACTACTTGTCTGATCATATCGCTGCGCCAACGAATAATTGCGCTCCATAAACTGTGCCAACTGCGCGAGTACAGCTTGAGCATCGGCACGCCGGGCCTTGCGGACGCTTTCTATGTAGGCTGGATAGGCAATACTAACCAAAATGCCGATCACAGCCACAACGACCATTAATTCAATTAGCGTGAATCCGGCCTGATCCCGTTTCTTTTCGCTCATAGCACACCCTTTCCCATCAAGCGTTACGGCGTCACTTCTCGCCAAGATATCCGACCAGTTCGACCTGCGCTTTCAGTTGTCTTCTCAACTTTTCCGGTCGAACTACTGGCATATTTGAACTCTTTTCCAGAACCCGACTTGCCCTTGATCACCGTAGGCGTCGTAATAACCCCACCATCAGCCGGCTTTTGCCCACTGACAATACAACTACTGCAATTGGACGAAAAGTTGACCAAATCCGTATCGCTACCGGAACCACTATTGAATTTACCATCTCCATTCACATCGAATGGCGTGACGTCGAGCCTGCGCCCGGTCAGCGCATCAAGCTCCATTAACCAGGAACTACCACCTGCCTGACAGGGTTGGGGAGACGGAATAAGCGTTGGAAATACGATTCTGTCAATCCGTACAATCCCGTTGAACGCGATCCGCTCCCCGGATGTCGGCAAATCCATGTACCATCCCTTCTGAGCACCAGTAGCGCTCCAATTGTCACTACAGACTACCGTGCTGGCGCCCGTGAGCGCATCCTTACCGGATTTTGTGCCTGAAGCACCAATGCAATAGTCAGTAGTCAATCGATAGCTAAACGTCCCCACATCTACCGTCGAAACAATCGTTTGTTGCAAGAGGGTGGAGCGATCCATGTTGACCGCCGTATTGGCTCCGTCATCCCAAACACCAAAATAGGTCTGCGACGCCGTTGAAGTCGTATCAGAACTTTCGAGATACTTGCCAGTACCGAATAGAACAACCGCACCTTTTGTCGGATGACGTACGACCTGTGGCGCCGTAGTGATTGCCTGACGTACTCCCGAAGAATTCTTGGCGACGAACAATGGCGTACAAGGACTGCCAACCGCACAGGTTACAGTGTTGTAGGCGACCTTCCAGTCGGCAGCAGTAACCGAACTGACATCGAACTTCCAGAGATTGCCATTCAGATCGCCGGCATATATCCAGTCGGCAATACCATCACCTCGTGCACTGAAGGGATAGGGGGTAGACAAACCGTTAAAGTTAGAGGGCGACTCAGCATCTGCCACTATCTTGATGTAATCCTGCCCCAACACCCAAGTCGAACTATATATCCCACCTGATCGTACGCGATCGAGGAAGAAAATGAACAAAGCCGCTTTGCCATCATCACTGTTGTAGCCGTTGCCAACAACTACCGCCCATTTCCCATTGCGCATTTTCACTATTTGCCGGGCTATCCCCTTAAAGGATGGATATGTCGGCTGATTATGCGTGTAACCAAGATCCGAATCGTTCGCATTGGAAAATTCCCACATCAGGATATTTCCGGCATTTGCTTCCGAGAAGGCCACGGAATCAGTCGAGGACGTATCGTCTGGATTGGTGATATCGAGCGCATAGTATGCGCGCCCCCCCCAATTCAAACCACCGACCAGAACGGTTTTCCACTTGTATGCAGTCCCGGAACCAACTTCTATGTCGTTGACCATAGGCGTTCCATCGACATAGAACTTGTGACTGTAGCCTTGATTGCTTAATTGGCTAAGGTTAGAGAGTGCCGCAGAATTGTTATAGAAAACCCCCGGCACGTAGGCAAGGCGCTCCACACCATCCTTGGCCTGGAAGGCATGCAACATACCGTCGTTGGCACCGGTATAAATCATCTCCTCTCTGGCGCCTTTGCTCAGCACGAAACTCGCGTATGCGGGATCGCCCCATCCAGCCTCCGGAACCCCCACATAGACCGGACTTGAATTTACGATATCCCCAAGTCGACTAGTCGGACGAGGCCGGAAATTAATAGCTGACTTGCCTTCGTTAGCTTGCGACCCCCTGAGATAAAGAACTCGACCTTCTCCTGCTGCATCAGCACTACCTAGTCCATTGCTATTGAGCGCATCTTTTTGTGTCGTGCCGTCGACCTGCCCGGTGATATCCGCCCACGTAAAAGGAATTCCCTTTTTTGAAGCCGTATCCAAGCCTATGGTAATGATCTGCCGGGATGTTTGGGTATTGATTACCTGCCCAGCATCCCACTTTGCAGGCTCAATTACGTTACCAGCGGTGGCATCGGCAGTATCCAACTCCAGCGCTCGCAACTGGCCGCTCCAATCGTTTGAATTATAACGAGCCTGGTATATGAAGCTTCCGGTTTGCAGTGATGTTGAGTTGGTCGCCACTGATGAGGAGGAGGACTGACCAAGCATCGCGACAAATGCCGAATCAAGTGCTTCTTCCAGATAATTCGGATTTGTTACCAGGAAGAAGTTATCCGGAACACCATCACACTTGGTACTTGTACAACTGGCAGTACCCCCATCAGCATTACGAACATCCCACTCGGTAGCCAAGTCGGGCTTGCCATTGTCGTTGCTATCCTTGAAACCACCATATTTTGCGGCATACCAGAGCGGATCCTTCAGCACTGTGTCTGCACTGGCACTACTGACCGAATAGGTGACAGAGGTCGGAGCATCGCCAAAAGTGCAACCAGAAGAGCCGCTACAGGAAGTAACTCCGGTTACATCTGTGAACTTAAAACCGTTAATTCCAGTATGGAAATGAGGGCCATCCTGGGTAGTCCCCGACATTGCGTATCCGAAACCAAAGACATATGGCGTGGATTGCGCGACCACGTCAGTCGTAATCTTGATACTGCTACTACTAACGATATCGTACTGCACGCGGCCCCACATATCCTGGTCATAGTCACCGCCCTGCTCGCTATCCTCTTCGTTCCAGTAGAAAGCCCCAGTCCCCTTGGAACTGCAGCGCCCCGCGCTCAATTTGGTCATTTGTGTGACGGTCGCATCGCTGGCATCCGCGGCAATTTCGCAGACGATCTTCCAGTCAACAATGGCTCCGCTGCCAAACCCACTTCGATCCAACCGACCTTGCGGAACAATAACAACCGGCTTGCCGCCAACCAAGACCCGGACCTTGGGGGTATTAGTAGCCAAGGCAATGCCGAAGGTAGAGACTTTTAGCGAACGCACATCGCTATTCGGCACTGTCAATGGCCCCGGAGCTCTGATCTGCTTGGTTCGAGCAAAATAAGCCAATCCACTCATCATGTAGGAACCTTCGGTACCCGCTCCTTCCGGACAAATGCCGTAGGGTGCGGAAAAATTACTCACGGTTTTTGTCGAACACAAATCCGCAGGCGTACTACCCGAACCATTGTTCCCCACGAACCAGGCTTGCCCTTGTATCCCCTCTTCCACGCCAACTTTATCGGTCCAGGTTGCCGCATCACATGTATTTCCGGAAGTACCGATATCGGAGCTCCCGCCCATCTGGCTATCATGCTCATTGCTATTGACAGCCGAATTGAAAACAAGAACATTCAGGGGTGCGCAATAATTAGTCGTTGACAGTGGATCCGTCCAAGTCGCCGAGCGCAAGCCGGAAATAGCATCATCGGTCGAGGTAGACATTGTAAAGGCGCTCGTTGGTGACTTACCTGCGAGGTAGCGAAGCGACTCCAAATAGAGCTCCGATATCGGGTTGCCCCACGATCGACAATTCCCTTGAGTAAAACTGGTTTGTCCAAACGTACATCCGCTACCGTAGGTACCATCACTGTACTGGTAGTCGACAATGCGCATCTTGTCGAGCGACTGAATGATCGAGCCAGATGAGGGTGCGGTAGTTTTGATCGTCCCATTTGTAAGGTCGATCTCATCAGAAATATTACTGATATTTTTGCGTAAGACTCCACCCGACTGGTTTTTCGTATAGGAGCCCGTCATCAACCCGAACATAAGCTGCCCGCTCTCTCCGTAGTACTGCAACAGCCCTATCGGCTTGTAAACAGAGCCATACTTAGCACACTTTTCGTTACCCAATTTGCTTGTGCTAGTGCTGGTGCCGACACATGCCTCGACCCGCACGTTATAGTCGGAACTGGTGCCAGCGACACCGTTGGCAACTCGACCGCTTGACGTAGTTGTCTTGTTTGGACTAATGGAACTAGCCCAGAGGCCACTCAGCGCTGCGCGGTTGCCAGAAGCGCCTGTTCCACCAAGCGAACCCGTATCTTCGCTGGGTAAACTTTCGCGCCAATGACACTGCCAGCGTTCGTTTGCCGACCAAAGCGAAAAATTACCAAGAGCTGCACGCATCAGCGGTACAGCCGTACTGGTTTGAGAGGTTTTTGGACTGACATCTGGCGTTGCATTGCAGAACGAGATACCCGTCTGGGTGTAATTATAGACACTCCAGGTCGTCGAACTCCCACTACCAACTTTATTCTCAACGACCACTTTGATCTGATTTGCCGCACAGCTCGATGCATTCGAGACAAGTCCATTGAACATATTGATGCCAGTGCCATTGACACAACTGACCACACCAATCATGTAGTTGCTGGCATCCTTTTCAACCAGAACCTGATCACCGTAGGAAAATTTCCCCGTATTGCCGGTCACGGTCAAAGTCACGGCTACTGGCGCAGCCTGCGTCCCGGCAATCGACACCGACGATCCAGTCGTACCAGAAATAGCACTCGGAGAAACGACGGGATCGAAAGGAGTCAGCTTATTGGTATCGGGAAAGCGACTGGAATCCCCGCCATTCATCTGACGCGTTATGTACGGGTTGTAATACTTTGCCCAAGCATGGGCATCCGTCGGAATATATGCGCGCTCAAGAACTGTTTTCAACGATGTATCGGTCGAACGATAGCCACCGTAGAGCAATTTACGCGTGGTATCCATGCGACTCATCGTCACCCAGTTCAAGAAATTTCCATGCCACTTGCCGGCACAGTCAGCGGGCTTGATGAATTTTTTTGTGGCGCTATCGAAAACAGCATCATCTGGCGAAAAAACACCGCTGGCATAGGAATAACACTTGTAGCTATCGAAATAACCGTAGTAATCGATAGTGTGATCGTATGTCGTGTCTGCGGAACCGTCCCCGTTCAGGTCGGTATAGTCGTCATAGGCCTTTTTGTAGAGATTCTGGTCTTTGGTGACATCAAGCATCACCAATGGCGCTACCGCGGCGCCAACATACAGCGGACCGGAGGGAATGGTAATTACGCCGGCCTGAGCCTGGGAACTCAAAGCCAATGCCCAAGTCAGGAAAACGCCTGTACGACGAATTATCTTGAAGCTGAGCATGGCAATTACTCCTTCTTATATATTTCTTGCAGGGTTACCTGCGTATCGGGATTCACCCCGTAACCACGAGCGGTGATGCGGTAATGATTTACTTCGTTAAGAATAAATGGCTCTATCAGGTATCTGGGCGGAAACGACAAACCTGTGAGCGCGGATGCCCCTGTGGCGTCACCATATTTAACGCTTGGAGCCGCCGATAGACTCTTGCTGCTATAAACAGGAGTTGAAGGCTCAACACAAGCCAATCCGCTCAAGTTGCAACAAAGCCCCTTCGTACAGGCTGCATCAGCCCCAGTCATACCCGAAATACAAGCGCTCCGCGGATCCGGTGGTGTGCCAAACTTTATACATTCGATATCCGCCTCTGCATCACGCAAGGCTGCTTCGGCAGCCTGAAACGCCAGACTCCGATCGCGTGAATTGCCTGACATGCGCTCTTCCATCGTTGCCACACGCATTGCGGTCAGACCCAATATGGTAAGAATAATCAGAAAAATAAGTGCAACGACAAGTGATGCGCCACACTCACGAGGCACCACCCTCACTACCCTCGGAATATTTCTTACCTGCAATTCCGGACGTTCAAATACTTCGGTTGTTGTCATGGCATCTGGTTCCGCAAAACGAACGTCATTCCTATTGCTCGACGAATATAACCATCTGATTTAATCACTGAAACAGTAGCCGCTGAACAATCATCGTCATAGGTCTGGCTTTGACCCGATTCAACAGCACGCTTGTTTCCATCCGCCTTGGCACGCAGAAGCAGGCAAATCCGAACGCTAGTGACGTTGGCCATATCCACCGAACTGGCAGGGTCATACGCCGTCTTGCCTTTCACACGGTATGTAACCTGCATCGACTCTACATCATCGAGAATCACTCCGACATTTCCTCCGGCAACACACTCGAGCTGACCAGAGGCATTCACCCGGAAAAGATTGCTTGGCTGCGTTGCCGCCTGCCCCAGACAATCCTTGCTACCGTCGAAACTCAAAGTAAGCGTATCTGAGCCACCACTAACTTCTGTCCCCGAAATGGCAGTTCCGGAGAACTTGGTACTGGGTGGCTTGGCAAACAGATCAGTAGCTGATAGAGGGCTGAAACTGGTAGCAGTATAGCCAGCCGAACGAATCTGGCGCCCGAACAATTCGGTTGCGTAACGAGCATTTTCCTGCAACCTCGAATTTGCATCCTGAGCCAGATAGGTCTGCCTGCTGTTCATAAACAAGGTTCCAACAACCAGCAGCACGATCAGGCCAATCACCAGGGCAACCATCAGTTCGACCAACGAAAATCCTTGCTCCAACCGAATAGTTTCAGCTGCAGGTTGAATGGGAATAGCGGATTTCATGGCAATAACTCCGTGTCGAAGCTCCGAGTTCCTGACCCAGAACAACCTGTTTCCAGACACCTCTCCGTCCAAGTGACACGAATTATGAATTGGTTACCCCCAGTAGGTTGGCTAACCCCAACCGATTCGCCCGGAAAGAGAACATTCTCACTCACCCAATCAGCCGCAGCAGTCTGTGCTTGAGAGAGAGTAACAGGCACGCGTTTATCCGGATCCATTCCCGCCCGAATTCGATCCGCCACTCCGTAAGCGTGCATGGTGGCCACCGATCGTTCATAGGCAACTTGATTGCTTTTTATCCCGGCAAGCTGGAGACCGGCAAGACCGAGCAAGCCAACGGAAAGCACGACAACGGAGATCATTGCCTCCAGAAGGGCCATACCGCCCTGGCGAACAGAGATGTGTGGAGCGATCATTTGATATCCCTCTAGGAGCACGCAGCTGCCGTAGCATCCACCTTGGCACGGCCGATGTTTGAAATAGAGACAATTCGTCCAATAACGCCACTACTACAAACCGTCACCGTTCCGGGTAGGTTTGAGCTAACTGAACCATCAGACAAATAGGAAAAAGAAGCAACTGTCGACGTAAGTACCAAGTTACTTACAGCACGACTGTTGCGTAGCACGTTGGTCGAATCCGTACCGTCGACTGCTCCCTGCGTGCCACCATCAAGGAATACCAGACGCCCTCCTGACCAGTCGGTCGATCCTGAACAGGAACTTCCATCGCTACTGGCGCAGACGGTAACCACAGTGGTGCCACCGCGCTTTGCCGCCTCGCTGCGAGCCAACGCCAGATCGGCAATCAGATCATTTGTATTGGCCACAATACGATTGTTGGCAATCATCGGTCGAAACGACGGCAAGGCAATCGATGCGAGGATCGCCAAAATTGCCGCCACAACCATCATTTCCACCAAAGTAAAACCCGATACCCGCCGCATATTTACCTCGCGCCTATATTGCGTTTGATTGAATCATCGCAGATGCCATTGCGATTTGGCCATCTGGTCTGCCAAGCGGATTAATTTTCACGACGGCCGGTCACGCCTAATAAACCAAGTAGTGCAAAAATATACTCTCTCTAATTTTCAGACATTTGCATTTTGGCACCACATTTCCCTAACCCGACTATCTGGCATCCATTCAGGGCTTTCAAACCCGCATTTTCTGATTGCTCCATAACCAATCAGAAACTGTGGAGCCCTTTGACATTCAGCCTTCTGGTGTCGCTGGCCGTACACGCGATTGTCGCGGGAAACTTGGCACCCCGCGTCGATAGCAGCAGGACAAACTCGGGGGAATTTCGCTCGACTCCCAGCATGGGTGCAAGTCTTGTTCTGGCTAAACCTCAGCCTGCCCCGAAGTTTGCATCACCAATCTCCAGGTCATTCGACAATGCAGCAGACAGACCTGAAGCACCTGGTTTCTTTGCTCCACCTTACGAGGAGATTGCTGAAGAATCTCCTTATGCCTCGCCAGATAGCATAGAACAAATGGCAGGCGTCATCGAACCGCTGGATCTGCCGTTGCCTTCGGAGTCATTTAGCCCTGAAGGCTTCATGCGCATAAAAGTGTTCGTCAACGAAGAAGGCTTCGCGGACAATGTGGAATTGCTTGAATCGAATTTCGCGGAAGACTACGCCTCTACGCTGGTTGGGCTATTCAAATCAGCGAAATTCAGCCCGGGAGTATCAGGGGGAAAAGCGATCAAGAGCTGGCGGATCCTTGAAATAGACTATTCGTCATCCTGATCATCTCGGTCAGCGGCAGAGATAAACTCAAGCGAGCTCTCTTGGCAACGGGAAGGAAACCCCCTCCTTTTCCCCATCGAACTGGACTACGGGTACAGGGTCAAGCCCCGACATTTTGATGCGGTCAACCACTTGAAGTACGAGAATTTCGGGAGCAGACGCTCCTGCAGTCACTCCAATCCGACTCTTTCCTGAAAACCATGCCTCATCGATTTCATCCGGGCCATCAATGAGAATTCCCTCTACACCCCGAGCGATCGCCACCTCCTTGAGCCGTCGTGAGTTCGAGCTATTCTGACTACCCACCACGATCACCAAGTCACATACATCCGCTAGTGCTTTGACTGCATCTTGCCGATTTTGTGTGGCGTAGCAGATGTCATCCTTTTTCGGCCCCTGAATTTCCGGAAAGCGTTGTTTCAGGGCATTGATGACAACAGTGGCGTCATCAACCGAAAGGGTAGTCTGGGTCACGAAGGAAAGGCTTTCCGGATTAAGAACCTCCAGAGTAGCCACATCCTCAACCGTTTCGACCAGATACATGCCACCGGTACTCTGCCCCATCGTCCCTTCGACTTCCGGGTGGCCCTTGTGGCCGATCATGACTACTTCGCGGGTCTGGTTGCGCATCTTGCCGACTTCGACGTGCACCTTGGTGACCAGTGGGCAGGTGGCGTCGAAAACTTTGAGGCCGCGCTCTTCGGCTTCGCTGCGCACCGCCTTCGACACGCCGTGGGCGCTGAAAATAACGGTGCTGCCTGACGGAACCTCGCTCAAATCCTCAATGAAAACAGCCCCCTTGGAGCGCAGGTCGTCGCAGACGAATTTGTTGTGCACGACTTCGTGGCGGACATAGATCGGCGCGCCGAATTTTTCCAGCGCGCGCTCGACGATGGCGATGGCGCGTTCGACGCCGGCACAGAAGCCGCGGGGGTTGGCGAGGATGACTTGCATTTACATGATTCCGATGATTTCCACCTCGAAGCGGATCGTTTTTCCGGCCATCGGGTGATTGAAGTCGAACAAGGCGTGCGTGGCATCAAGCTCGCGCAGGAAGCCGGCGAAGGTGCCGCCGTTGGGGGCGGTGAATTCGACGACGGAATTCTCCTTGAGTTCCATGTCGGCCGGCAATCCGCTGCGTGCGATACGCTCGACCAGACGATCATTGTGTTGCCCAAAGCCTTGTGCCGGTTCGAGTTCAAAGACAAAGCGCTCGTGCGCCGGGAGGCCGATGAGCACTGATTCGAGGTTTTCAGCCAGTTGTCCGCTGCCCATTTGCAGCGTGGCGGGGCTCATGTCGAAGGTAGAGAGAAACTCTTCACCATCCACCGTCGTAATTCGATAGTGCAGGGTCAAAAAACTGTCGGAACGGACGCTAGCGGTCATCGGGAAATCTCTTTTTTATTGCCGGTGGTCAACTGCTCGACAACGAGCAGAATGGCACCGATGGTGATGGCAGAATCGGCAACATTGAAGGCCGGCCAGTAGAAACCGGCGACATGCCATTGAACAAAATCGACCACGGCGCCGAAGCGGACACGGTCGATAACATTGCCCAGCGCGCCGCCCATGACCAGCGTCAAGGCCAGCGACAGCAGCCTTTGTTGCGGATGCTGGCGGAGCATGAAGGCAATCCAGCCGGAAACGCCGAGCGCCAGTGCCGTGAACAGCCAGCGTTGCCAGCCAGGCTGGTCGGCCAGGAAGCTGAAGGCAGCGCCGGGGTTGAAAGTCAGCACCCAGTTCCAGAACGGCGCGACGTAGATCGTTTCACCGAAGCCGATGTTCTCGAGCACCAACCACTTGCTGAGCTGGTCGAGCACAACGACCAGCCCGGCCAGCGCGTACCAGCGCCCGGCACTAGGCATACGCACGCGCCTCGCCGTCACCATGCAGGTTGCTGACGCAGCGACCACACAGCCCCGGATGCTCGGCGTGGGCACCGACATCTTCGCGGACGTGCCAGCAGCGCTCGCACTTGGCGTGGTCGAGCGGGGTGGCGATGACTTGTTCGTTTTCATCGCGGATTGCTACGGTCAACGAGCAAATAAGCACAAATTTCAAATCGTCGCCAAGCGAGGCTAGGGCATCGAACTTCTCGCCAGAACAATGGATTTCGACCGCCGCCTGCAGCGCCGAACCGATCTTGCCGGCTTCGCGCTGTTCTTCGAGCGCCTTGGTCACATCGGCACGGGCCGTGCGGATCAGCGCCCACTTGGCGAGCAGATCGCCCTCGCCGGATTGCGTCGGGAGTTCGTGCCAGAGCTGGAACATGACCGAGTCGTCAGCCTTGCCGGTCAGCACCTGCCAGACTTCTTCGGCCGTGAAGGCGGTGATCGGGGCCAGCAAACGGACAAACGCCTGCGTAATGTGCCACAGCGCCGACTGTGCAGAACGCCGGGCTACCGACTTCGGCGCCGTCGTGTACAGGCGGTCCTTGAGGATGTCGAGGTAGAAACCACCGAGATCTTCTGAACAGAACGTCTGCAGCGCCTGAACCACGCGGTGGAACTCGTACTTGTCGTAGTCGGCGCGGCAGCTATCCTGCAATTCGCGGGTCAGCGCCAGCGCGTAGCGATCGATTTCGAGCCATTGCTCAACCGGCAGCATGTCGGCGTTGGCGTCGAAATCGGAGACATTGGCCAACAGGAAGCGCAGCGTGTTGCGGATACGGCGGTAGCCTTCGACGACGCGCTTGAGGATTTCGTCGGAAATCGTCAGTTCGCCGGAATAGTCGGTTGAGGCTGTCCACAAACGCAGGATGTCGGCGCCCATCTTGTCGGACACCTGCTGCGGCGCGATGACGTTACCCTTGGACTTGGACATCTTGTGGCCCTTGCCATCGACCACGAAGCCGTGCGTCAGCAGCGCCTTGTACGGGGCGCGACCGTCGATCGCGCAACCGGAGAGCAGCGAAGACTGGAACCAGCCGCGATGCTGGTCGGAGCCTTCGAGATAGAGATCGGCCGGATAGCTGAGATCAGCTGCATGCGAGCCACGCATGACGTGCCAGTGGGTCGTACCCGAATCGAACCAGACGTCCAGCGTGTCCTTCATCTTGACGTACTGGTCGGCTTCTGCGCCCAGCAACTCGGCAGCGTCGAGGCTGAACCACGCTTCGATACCAGCCTTCTCGACGCGCTGGGCGACCTGTTCGATCAACTCGGCCGTACGCGGATGCGGCTGGCCGGTTTCCTTGTGCAAGAAGAAGGGAATCGGCACACCCCAGTTGCGCTGACGCGACACGCACCAGTCCGGCCGGGTCTTCATCATCGCTTCCAGACGAGCGCGGCCCCAGGCCGGGAAGAACTGCGTTTCATCAACGGCGCGCTCGGCGATCCAGCGCAGGGTCGACGCATCCTCGTTGGACTTGTTGTCCATGCCGATGAACCATTGCGTCGTGGCGCGGAAAATAATCGGGGTCTTGTGCCGCCAGCAATGCGGGTAGCTGTGTTTGATTTTCTCGTTTTTTAACAGTCGACCGTGGGATTCCAGTTCCTGCAACACCAGCGGATTGGCCTCCCAGACCGTCTTGCCGGCCAGTTCGCCAACCGAAAGCGCTGGCGTCGTACTGATGAAGCGGCCGTCGTTGCCGACCGGGTTGTTCACCGGCAGGCCGTATTTCTTGCCAATGTTGTAGTCATCGACGCCATGCGCCGGCGCCGTGTGCACCAGGCCGGTACCGGCCTCGGTCGTCACGTGCGTACCGCAGATGATCGCCACATCGCGCGGCTGGAACGGGTGCTTGAGAAGGATCTGATCAAGCTTGTCGCCCTTGCAGGAGGCAACGATTTCGGCCTCGAGACCGTAGCGCTGCAGGCTGGCTTCGGCGAGTTCATGCACGAGAATCAACGAGCCCTTGGCCGTCTCGTACAGATCGTATTGCAGCTCGGGATGCACGCTGACTGCCTCGTTGGCCGGCAACGTCCATGGCGTCGTCGTCCAGATCACGGCAAAGGCCGGACCACGCAGATGGGTCAGGCCGAAAGCATTGGCCAACTTCCCGGCATGGTTCTCGTGGACCTCGAAAGCGACGTCGATGGCCGGAGAGTTTTTGTCTTCATACTCGACTTCAGCCTCGGCCAGCGCCGAACCGCAGTCCAGACACCAGTTCACCGGTTTCAAGCCCTGATAGAGGTAACCCCGCTCGAGAATCTTACCCAGTGCACGGATTTCGCCAGCCTCGGCCGAAAAATTCATGGTCAGGTAGGGATTGCCCCAGTCGCCCAGCACACCGAGACGGATGAAATCCTTCTTCTGGCGCTCGACCTGCTCTGCTGCGTAGGCGCGCGACAGCTCGCGCACTTTGTCGGCGGGGATGTTCTTGCCGTGCTGCTTTTCGATCTGATGCTCGATGGGCAGGCCGTGGCAGTCCCAGCCCGGCACGTAGGGTGCATCGAAACCGGACAGCGTCTTCGAGCGGACGATGATGTCCTTCAAAACCTTGTTGACCGCATGGCCGATGTGGATATCACCGTTGGCGTAGGGCGGGCCATCGTGCAGCACGAAACGCGGACGCCCGGCGCTGATCTCGCGGATGCGCTGATAGAGTTTTTTCTCCTGCCACTGGGCGACCCATTGCGGTTCGCGCTTGGGCAGATCGCCGCGCATCGGGAAAGCCGTATCCGGCAGGTTCAGGGTGTCTTTGTAATCAGCCATTTTGCGTGCTCACAACTCGAAAAAAGCCCGGGCAGCCGCGGCATCGGCCGCGATCTGCGCCTTGAGGGCGTCAATATTGGGAAAACGTTGTTCGTCGCGCAACTTATGGACGAAACGCACCGAGATGTGCGCCCCATAAATATCACGATCGAAATCGAAGAGATGAACTTCCAACAAGGGCCGTGTTCCGCCCACCGTAGGCCGGACGCCAAGATTGGCGACGCCGGGAAGCGGCTTGTCACCCAGACCGCTAACCTCGACGGCGAAGACGCCAGTCATCGGCAGCGGATTGTGCTTGATGCGCAGATTGGCCGTCGCAAAACCGATCTGACGACCCAGCTTTTGGCCATGCGACACCTGGCCGTCGATGATATAGGGGCGACCGAGCAGGCGAGCCGCGTGCTCCATGTCGCCGGCCAGCAGCGCCCGGCGGACGGCCGAACTGGAGACGCGCTCGCCGTCGGCCAGCACGCTACCCATCGCCTCGACGGCAAAGCCAAAGCGTCGGCCGGCATCCTGCAGCAGGGCAAAGTCGCCGCTACGGCCGCGACCAAAGCGAAAATCGTCACCGATGATCAAGTGCTGGACCAGACAGCCACGGACCAGCACCTGCTCGACGAACTCGTCAGCCGACAGTGCGGCAAAAGCCGCATTGAACGGGCAAATAACGACCTGCCGCGCACCGCACTCACCGAGCAACTCAAGTTTTTCGCGTAGCGTGGTCAGACGGGCGGGGGCGGAATCCGGCGCAAAAAACTCGCGCGGATGCGGTTCGAAAGTCAGGACCGTGGGCGCCAGCTCGCGCTGCTCGGCCACGTAAGCCAGACGTTTTACCAGCGCGGCATGCCCGAGGTGGACGCCATCAAAATTGCCGATGGCGAGCACAACAGGAGCAGGAACGGGACGCGAATAACCGCGAAAAACGCGCATAAGTAAATTGTCGGGAAAAACGTTGAATTATAACGATTTAAGCCACCCGTCGGATACCGGCAGGTAGCTTTGCATCTGCCGGTGCCTGATACACGGCAAAACAGCGGAAACTCATTTTCGCTATAATCAATGAGTTTAACCAAATAACACCTCTACCCATTCCATGCTTGAACTGATCAGCCATGTAGTCCGAATTTCGGCGCGACGAGACCGCACCGAGATCAATTCGGCCATGGTTGATGCGCTGCTCGGCCTTTTTCACCCGCAGCGCCTGACCATCTACCGCTGTTACGCCGGTAACAAAAAGGCGATGGTCTTTGCCTGTGCCGGCTATGGCCCGAACGGTCAATTCCTGCGCAACGCCTACCTGCCGGACCACCGCTACTGCCAGCCGATCGAGCGCGACCCACTGCTCAACCGGTGCCGCAAGGAGCGCTCGGCTGTCATCGATTTTCTCGACGACGGCACGCATCGCATCGTTTTTCCGGTTATCCGTCTCGACGAACCGATCTATCTGATCGAACTGATTCTTGCCGACGAGTTTTCTGCCGACCACCGTGTGACGTTGATGGGCCTGATCGAATATTTCGGCAACCACATTTCGCTGCTCGATTACGGCGAGGCGGACACCCTGACCGGGCTGGCCAGCCGCAAGACTTTCGACAAACACCTCTTCGAACTGCTCGGCAAAGCCGCCAGCGACGAGATGCTCAGCGGCCCGGAAAGCCGGCGGCGCAGCACGCCCGGCAGCAGCCACTGGCTGGCTGTCTGCGACATTGATAATTTCAAGCAGGTCAATGACAACTTCGGCCACCTGATCGGCGACGAAGTACTGATCATGCTGGCCCAGGAAATGCGCCAGTCCTTCCGTTTCGACGATCAGTTGTTCCGTTTTGGTGGCGAGGAATTCATCGCCCTGCTGCAGCCGACGGAAGAGCAGTTCGCCCTGGCGACGCTTGAACGCTTCCGCGCGAACGTCGAAAAACAGCTGTTCAGCCGGGTCGGACGCATTACCGTCAGCATAGGTTTCAGCGCGTTGATGCCCAACGACACGCCGACGGATGTGATCGACCGCGCCGACGAGGCCTTGTATTTCGCCAAGCGGAACGGCCGAAACCGGGTCGACTGCTATGAAAAACTGGTTGCCTCAGGCGACGTGGCCGCCAGGGAAATCGCCAAGGGCGAAGTGGAGTTATTCTAGCCTAAGCAACAAAATACGCTCGTCATCTGCCCTGATGCCACTTCAGCAGATTGCCTTGCTTAGCAAGAATGATTCGACGAGAGCAGAGCCCTGCCTGACAACATCGCTTGGCAAATGGACAGATAAAAACTCCCCGACCATGAAGCGTCACCGCTTGTTCTGAATGACATCGCCCCCAAACGAAAATTTCCGCAAAGACATCAACGGCCTCAGGGCTCTGGCTGTTATTGCCGTCGTCTTCTATCACTTCCGTATTTCAGGGTTTCACGGCGGATTTATCGGCGTCGATATATTTTTCGTCATTTCCGGCTACCTAATGACGCGGATCATCTTGTCAGCATCCGAATCTGGGAAATTTTCGCTATCAGCCTTCTATCTTGCCCGTGCAAAGCGAATCGTCCCGGCGCTTCTGGTCATGTGCGTAACCCTATTGGCGGTCGGATGGTTCTTGCCTCTGACCGCATACGAGTACCAGCAACTGGCCAAGCATGTGCGCGATAGCGCCATCTTTGTCTCCAATCATACCTACGCACGTGAATCTGGCTATTTCGACACAGCCGCTCATGAAAAATGGCTTCTGCACACATGGTCACTATCCGTGGAATGGCAGTTCTACCTTGTGTTACCGCTGCTCCTTCTGGTATTTAAAAAGATTCGGCAAACAGCAAGTCCCCGCTATTTTTTAGTGCTGCTTTTGATTGCGTCGCTGGTTTCTTGTCTTTATGCAACGGCCACCAAACCTGAAAAAGCATTTTTCTTCCTCCCTTTCAGGGCATGGGAACTGCTGTCAGGCGGACTGATATACCTTTTCGCGGAGCAGAAAACCGTATCGAACCGGCTTGCCTCGCGACTCGCCACAACAAGTGTGTTCCTGCTATTTCTGTCCATCCTGTTTCTGTCACCTACCGACCCCTGGCCGGGATGGCGGGCAATTTTTCCGGTGCTCATATCAGGCCTGATCATTGCCGTACGCGATGACAAAAATCCGATTCTGACAAATCCGGCTGTGCAATGGATTGGCCTTCGCTCGTACTCGATCTACCTATGGCACTGGCCATTTGTGGTTGCTCTTGGCCTCTATGGGTGGCAGGAAAATGCGGAGGCCATATTTGCTGGGCTTATCGCCACGCTGATCATGGGCTTGCTCTCCTACCGGCATATCGAAACCCCCGCGCGGCAGCACTTGAAAAGCTACCAGACTCGCTCCTTGTGGCTGGTGTTCGCAGGCGTCATGATCGCCCTGACCTTTCCTGCTTCCTGGCTGAGCAAGCAGCACGTATTGCCGCAGCGGACGCAGGCCTATCTCGCGGCTGCACTTTTGGCCGACGAACCCCCTGTTGAAAACGCTTGGCGCCCTGAGTGTTTCAACGGCTCTCGTGAAGAGGGTTGCTTGTATGGAAAAGCTCCCGTTGGCGCCATGATGATCGGTGACAGCCATGCCAGCGTAACGGTTACCGCCCTGCAGCAAGCCTCCTCCGCATTTGGCCGGGGCGTCCAACTCTGGAGCAAAGGTGCATGCATGACCGTACTGGATATCCAGAGCATCGACAGGGCCGATGGCGCCCGCTGCAAGGCGTTCAACACGCATGCTCTCACCAGGACAACGGCGGCTGAACCAGGTGTGCCCGTCGTGATCGTCAATCGCGTATCGCTATACCCATTCGGGTTGTACCGCGTGGAGACCCATTTACCAGGCAGGCCACAAGCCATACTCCCCAATATCGCTCCAGATAACCAGATAGATTTTCTCGCCGACTATCGTCGCCGGCTGATCGAGACAGCCTGCTCTTACGCAAAAAGCAAACGGCCCGTTTACTACATGCTGCCCATTCCGGAATTTCACGTAAATGTTCCGAATGCGCTTGCCCGAAACATTATGCGGAAAGAGCCGAATTCACCCGATATCACGATAACGCTGGCGGATTACCACAAGCGCAACGACTTTGTCATAGGTGCCCTCAAGGAGGCGCGCGATATTTGTGGAGTTCGCCTTCTTGACCCAGTCCCCTATCTTTGCGAAGACGATAAGTGTTTTGGTTCCCGAAATGGTCGCCCACTTTTCTCTGACAACAACCATCTTAACGAACGCGGGCGACACTTGCTTGCCCCGATGTTCAAGGTCGTTCTCAACGAAAGTAAGGGCTGGAGTTCCACTTCGGGCAAGCCCGCAAGCGCTCCGTTCCTCGGGCGCGACTAACCGAGTGCAGCCAGCTTGGCCTTTGGTCCGGGCGGATGCTTGATGAAGTACTGCCGGATGCCGCGCACAATCGCCCCGGCCAGTTTTTCCTGGTAGGCATCGTCGTTGAGCCTAGCCTCTTCTTCCGGGTTGGAGATGAAAGCCGTTTCAATCAGGGCCGACGGGATATCCGGCGCCTTGAGCACGGCAAAGCCAGCCTGTTCGACATGGGCCTTGTGCAACGTATTGATCGAACCCAGTTCGCCGAGCAAGTATTTGCCCAGTTTCAAACTATCGTTGATCGTCCCGGTCTGCGACAGGTCGAGCAGCGTACGAGCGAGGAATAGGTCCTTGCTGCCGATATTGACGCCGCCGATCAAGTCGGCCTGGTTTTCCTTCTGCGCCAGCAGGCGGGCCTGCGTGCTTGAGGCCCCCTTTTCGGACAGCACGAAGACTGAAGAACCGCGCGCATCGGGCTTGATCCAGGCATCGGCATGAATCGACAGGAAGAGGTCGGACTGGATGCGCCGAGCCTTCTGGACGCGCATCTGCAGCGGCACGAAGTAATCGGAATCGCGGGTCAGCACGGCGCGCATGTTCGGTTCGGCCTCAATACGCGCCTTGAGGCGACGGGCGACTTCGAGCGTGACGTTCTTTTCGTAAGTTCCGGCCTTGCCGACCGCACCGGGGTCTTCGCCGCCGTGACCGGGGTCGAGCGTGATGGTGACCAAGCGGTCGACAATCGGCTTGCCGGATTTCTTGCTGGTCTGGATTTCCGGCGCTTCAATCGGTTTTTCGGGCTTCTTCGCGGCGCTTTCATCCGGCCGTTTTTCGGCAATCTGGAAATCCTGCTCGTTCTTGAGCGGCTCGACGCCATCCTTGCGGCCTTCGAGCAGCGCCATCATCGGGTCGGGCGGATTGACCGGGTAGACGTCGAGGACCAGACGACGGCCATATTCGCCGGCCGGCTCAAGCGTGAACACCTGCGGATTGACCTTGCCCTTGAGTTCCATGACCAAGCGCACGACGCCCGGCTTGAAGCGACCGGCGCGCAGCAGCTTGATGTTCGGGTCGTCGGTGGCGACCTTGCGTGCGAGGCTGTCGAGGACGCTGTTGAATTCGACGCCTTCGATGTCGACGACGAGGCGATCCGGATTTTCAACGGTAAAATGGGTGAATTTGAGCGGTGCGTCGGTTTCGAGCGTGACGCGGGTGTAATCGGCGGCCGGCCAGACGCGTACGGCGAGGACGGACGGCAGTCTGGCTGCGGCGCCGGCCAGCGGCGTCACGGAAAGGATCAGCGAGGCGCCGGCGTAGCGGAGGAGCTGGCGGCGGCCATGGCTGGGACGAGCGTGTTCAGACATGCCTGCCCTTTCGGTGAATCTGCCACGGCTTCGAGGATACGCCCGACACCTGCATGATGAATACGCAACCGCAAGTCTGGCGACGAAACGCAGCCAGCAGCCCTTTCCGGCCATTCGACCAGACAGATCGCAGTGTCATTAAAGTATTCATCAAAGCCCGCATCGAGAAACTCCTCTGGGGACTCGAAACGATAAAAATCAAAGTGATATAAGTATAAGCTCGAAACTACGTAAACTTCAACCAGTGAATAGGTAGGACTTTTGACCGGGCCGGTGTGACCAAGTGCCCGAATCATGGCGCGCGACAGGGTTGTCTTGCCCGCGCCGAGGTCACCTTCGAGGAAGATCACCATCCCCGGCTGCAGCAATGGCGCCAGCATTTCGCCCAGGCGCTGGGTGGCCGCCTCGTCGGGCAATTCGAAAACGGCGGTAACATCTGGGCTATGCACGATCAGGACTCCACGGTGGATTACGCAGCGCTCAAGGAAAAAATCCGCGACGCCGGCAAGGAACTCGGCTTTGCTGCCGTTGGCGTGGCGCGGGCCGAACCCGGCCCCGCCGTCGAAAAAATGCGGGAATGGCTGGCGGCGGGCTGCCACGGCGAGATGGATTATATGGCCCGCCATGCCGAATTGCGCGCCGACCCGCCGCAACTGCATCCGGGAACGATCACCGTGATCAGCGCGGCCATCGACTACCTGCCACACCGCGAAATCGCCGATCAGCCGGAGCAGGCGGCCATCTCTCGCTACGCTCAGGGACGCGACTACCACAAGCTGATTCGCACCCGACTGCAGAAGCTGGCCGACGCCATTGCCGCGCTGACCGGGCCGTTCGGCTACCGTGTCTTTTCCGACTCGGCGCCAGTCATGGAAGTCGAATTTGCCCGTCAGGCCGGCCTTGGCTGGCGTGGCAAGCACACGCTGCTGCTCTCGAAGGAAGGCTCCTGGCGCTTTCTCGGCGACATCTACACCGACCTCCCGCTACCGCCCGACGAACCGATCGAGGAACACTGTGGCACCTGCACGGCCTGCCTTGACGCCTGCCCGACCAAGGCCATCGTTGCGCCCTACCAGGTTGACGCCCGGCGCTGCATCAGCTATTTGACCATCGAGCTAGCCGGGCCCATTCCCGAAGAGTTCCGCCCGCTGATCGGCAACCGCATTTACGGCTGCGACGACTGCCAGTTGTGCTGCCCATGGAATCGCTTCGCCCAGCTTGGTGACCCCGAATTTTCGCCGCGTCACGGGCTCAATACGGCAACGCTGATCGAGCTGTTCAACTGGACGGAAGCGGAATTCAACGAGCGGCTGGCCGGCAACCCGATCCGCCGCATCGGGCATGAGCGCTGGCTGCGCAATATCGCCGTGGCGCTCGGCAACGGGACTTCCACGGTCAACCGGAAAAATGCGCTAAAAATGAAATTGGACCATCCGTCGGCGTTGGTCCGCGAGCACGTCGA
The DNA here is from genome assembly GCF_020510565.1 of Ferribacterium limneticum. Classification (NCBI taxonomy): domain Bacteria; kingdom Pseudomonadati; phylum Pseudomonadota; class Betaproteobacteria; order Rhodocyclales; family Azonexaceae; genus Ferribacterium; species Ferribacterium limneticum. Next base: position 1,618,659 of record NZ_CP075189.1, on the reverse strand, counting down.
ATGGGCGCTTACTCGCTTGGAACCCTGAGACTGGCCGGCGCGTCGACAGGTGTTTCAGCAACCGGTTTTGCCGCTTCGACGGGCACCGCCGACGGCCTGAGCGTCCAGCCAAGGAAGGCGCCAGACGCCGTGGTGATAGCGACCAGCGCGAGAAGGATGAGGCCTGTCTTCGGACTTTCCATGTAGCGAACGACCCGCTCAGCGCGCCACCGGGCGCCCTGGATCGGCGCACCACTCGCTCCACGAGCCGGCATAGAGACGCGAACCCGGCAGGCCGGCGATTTCCATGGCGACCAGGTTGAGGCAGGCGGAAACACCTGAGCCACATTGATGGACAACCAGATCGGGCGGCGAACCGGCCAGGATGGCCAGCCACTCTGCACGTAGCTCGGCGGCCGGCTTGAAACGGCCATCGAGCAGCAGGTTGTCCTTGAAAAAACGATTGACGGCGCCGGGAATGTGGCCACCGACCGGATCGATGGTTTCGTTCTCGCCGCGGAAGCGGTCCGCACCGCGCCCGTCGACCAGATGCATGTGCGGCGTTTCGATGCGTTCGAGGACGTAATCGGCCTCGACCAGTTGGTCCTGCCTGAGCGGCACGAAAATGCGTGGTGACAGCGTCGGCACAAGGTCGGTCATTACCCCGCCAGCCGCCTGCCAAGCCTGCAGTCCACCGTCGAGCAGCGCCACGCTGTCATGGCCAAGCCAGCGCATCAGCCACCACAGGCGCCCGGCGATCATGCCCTGGGCATCGTCGTAGACGACGACTTGCGTCGTCGCACCGATGCCGATTTCGCCCAGCCGTTGCGCCAGTTTTTCCGGGTCGGGCAGCGGATGACGGCCATTGCAGCCGGTTATCGGCCCGGACAGATCGCGGTCGCAATGCAGGAAGACGGCGCCGGGAATGTGCCCCTCGGCGTAAACACGCTCGCCGTAGCCGGTATCGGCCAGCTGGTGGCGGACATCGACGACCAGCCAATTGGGGTCGTCGACATGGGCCTGCAGCGTCGCGACATCGACCAGCGTGGTAAAACTCATGCCGGATCAGCCCAGCCAGGCCTTGGCTTCGTCGACGTTCTCGAAGACTTCGACGTCGGCATTGACGAAGGTCTGCGACAGCCAGGCACTCCAGGTCACCCACTGGCTGTTAGTGACGACGGCAATGCGCTTGAAATCGTTGGCATGGGCGCGCGAGAACTTGATTTCCTCCCACGCCACATCGAGCGTCAGGCCGGCCATCTGGCTCAGGTCGAAACAGAGATCGACCGGACCTTCGAACTGGACCTTGAAATTGACGACTTCTTCGAATTCCTTGTAGTCGGCCAACGTGAATTCGCCGAAGACGGAAACCCCTACGCGGCTCGGTTGATGGTCGATGACAATCATGATGCGCTCCTCATTGTTGTTCTGATTCGGTTCCAGTGTAACCCGGAATCCGCCACCGGGGCGCCATTCGGGCAGCACGACACGACGGCGGAACTTTCCCGGGGCGCTGCCTTTCCAAGCCTTGCCGGTCGCCTTGTTCGGTGGCCGACAGCATCCTGGGGGAGTAGCTCTCCGCCGCGGCGTCGTCAATACGAACAGTTGCGCAAGCTGTTCCGGTGCCACGGGCAGTCCGCCCCGCGAACTGCGAGCCAGACCCTTGCCGCGCGGCAGGGTCTTGTCTCGCCAGCTTTTCCGGCCAGCGCCGGAAAATGCGGTGGGCAGGCGGAACAGGAAGGAGTCTCACCATGGAAACCATCGGCACTACCTGGATGTGGACCGGCTTTTTCGCCATCGTCCTCGTCATGCTGGCCATCGACCTGCTGGCAGTCGGCGGCGGCCGCCAGCACCGCGTCAGCATCCGCGAAGCGGCGGTCTGGTCGCTGATCTGGGTCACCGTCTCGCTGCTTTTCGCCGGGGCGCTGTGGCTGTACCTTGATGGCGCCGCCGGGCGCGAGGTCGCCAACCAGAAAGCACTCGAATTCGTCACCGGCTACCTGATCGAAAAATCGCTGGCGGTCGACAATGTTTTCGTCTGGCTCATGCTTTTCGGCTTTTTCGCCATTCCGCCCGAGCTGCAAAAGCGCGTGCTGATTTTCGGCGTGCTCGGCGCCATCGTGCTGCGCACGGTGATGATCTTTGCTGGCGTCTGGCTCATCGCGCAGTTTCACTGGCTGCTTTACGTCTTCGGCGCCTTCCTGCTGCTCACCGGCATCAAGATGTGGTGGTTCGCCGAAGCCAAGCCGGATCTGGCGCAAAACCCCGTCATCCGCTGGCTGCGCCGCCACCTGAAAGTGACCGATACGCTGCACGGCGAACGCTTTTTCGTCGGCATCAACGACGGCGGGCGCCTCGTCCGCCATGCCACGCCGCTGCTACTCGTTCTGGTGCTGGTCGAGCTCTCGGACATCATTTTCGCGGTCGACTCGATTCCCGCCATCTTCGCCATCACCACCGACCCGTTCATCGTGCTGACCTCCAACGTCTTCGCGATCCTCGGCCTGCGCGCCATGTACTTCCTGCTCGCCGACATGGCCGACCGCTTCGCTCTGCTCAAGTACGGGCTGGCCGTTGTGCTGGTCTTTATCGGCATCAAGATGCTGCTCATCGACCTCTACCCTATTCCGGTGCTCGTTTCGCTCGGCGTCGTCGCCAGCATCATCGGCACGGCGGTCGTGCTGTCGCTACGCCGGAGCTAATCGCCTTCTGCCGGGTTGGCGCGGGAAAAGTGGGTGGCGGCGATGCCGGACAGGATGATCAGGCCGATCGCCACCCATGCCGAGGCGTCCAGCACCTCGCCCCAGAAGGCCATGCCGAACAGGCTGGAGAAGATCACCGTGCTGTAGGCCAGCGCCGCCGACATCAGCGTCTTGCCGCGCGTGTAGGCGCGGGTCATGGCCAGTTGGGCGACCGTGGCGAAGCTGGCGACACCGAGCAAAAGCAGGCCGCTTTTGAGGTCGACCGCGTGAATGTCGCTGAACAGCAGCCAGGCGCCAGCGCCGACCGACGAGACCAGAGAGAAATAGAACACCGTGCGCATTTCCGGCTCGCCGCGCGCCCCGAGTTCGCGCACGCTGAAATAAGCCATGCCGGCCATGACGCCAGAGCCGAGGCCAATCAGGCCGCCGACCAGTTGATCGGCGTGCATGGTCGGTTTGAGCAGCACGACGACGCCGACCAGTCCAAGGACCAGCGCGCCCATGATGCCCTTGCGCAGTTGCATGCCGGCGAAACCGAGGTAAAGCGCCAGGAAGATGGCCGAGGTGTAGTTGAGCGTCACAGCCGTCGCCAGCGGCAGCAGCGTGATGGCGTAGAAATAGGCGAAAAGCGCGATGAAACCGACGGCGCCGCGCGTCACCTGCCAGCGCAGATGCGGCGTGGCGAGCGGCACGCCATTCAGGCGAACCAGCCCGAACATCAGGATCAGCGAGATGAAGCTGCGGTAAAAAGTGATCTCCACGGCCGAATGGGTCTGCGCGGCAAACTTGACGCAGACGCCCATGCAGGCGAAGAGAAAACTGGCGGCGATCATCCACAGGGATTGCATGAAGCGTGGGCTCTAAAAAATGACAAAGGCGGCGGATTTTACCCCGCCGCCTTCATTGCTACGGTCAACCGGAAAAAAGGCCCGAAATTGAAATGTCAGCGCGTCTCGATGGCAGTCTGCATGATCCGCCGATAGAACTCGTGGAAGTGCTGCATGCCGTCTTCCATCGGGCTTTGATACGGCCCGACCTCATTGCGACCTTCCTTCATCAGCGCGTAGCGACCACGGTCCATGCGTTCGCCGATGTCGTCGTCCTCGATCGCCGTTTCCATGTAGGCGGCGCGTTCGGCTTCGATGAAATCGCGCTCGAAATCGACGACGTCCTCCGGGTAATAGAACTCGACGACATTGAGCGTCTTGTTCACACCCTGCGGAATCAGCGTCGACACGACCAGCACGTGCGGATACCACTCGACCATGATGTTCGGGAAGTAGGTCAGCCAGATGGCGCCATGCTCCGGCGTCTTGCCTTCCGTCCCGTAGATGTCGCGAACCGCCTTCTGCCAGCGCTCGTAAGCCTTGGAGCCGGATTTCTGCAACGAAGTAATGCCGACGCGCTGCACCGAATACCAGTCGCCGAACTGCCAGGTCAGGTCGTCGCAGGTGACGAAATTGCCGAGGCCCGGGTGGTAAGGCGCGACGTGGTAATCCTCGAGGTAGACCTCGATGAAAGTCTTCCAGTTGTAGTTGCACTCGTGCATCTCGACGTGGTCGAGCTTGTAGCCGGTGAAATCGAGTTCCGGCGCGACCTTCATGCCGGCCAGGTCAGCCGTGGCCGAGCGCGGCCCCTTGAAAAGCAGCCCATTCCAGTTTTCCAGCTTCGCCTTGTTCAGGTTCAGGCAGGGGTTCTGCGGAAAATGCGGGGCGCCGATCAGGTCACCGCCCTGGTCGTAGGTCCACCGATGAATCGGGCAGACGATCGGCCCGTTCAGCGTACCCGACCCCTGCAGCATGATCGCCTGACGATGACGGCAGACGTTCGACATCTGCCAGTTGCCGGCATTCGGCCCTTCATTGCCGCCGTTGAGCAGCATCTGGCCGTGGTCCTTCCACTCGAGCGAACGGTAATCCCCCGCGTTCGGCACCATCAGTTGGTGACCGACATAGCCCGGACCGGCATCGAAGATGAGCTTTTTCTCCAGCTCAAAAATCTTCTCGTCGAAATACCAGTCCACCGGCAGTTGGGAAACTGCGGGGGCCAACCGGGACAGAGTCGCCATGTCGGTCATGCCAAGCCTTCAGCGGGGGTTAAAAAGGGGTAGATATTTTACCCCGATATTTGACCGGGCGCCCCTTGATAGAGTATTTTCGCGTGTTTCCTTGATCGCCTCAAACATGGCCACAAAGCCCATCGCCGACATGAAATTCGAGACGGCACTCGCCGAGCTCGAAAACATCGTCTCCAGCATGGAAGGCGGCAAACTCGAGCTCGAAGCCTCCATCGCCGCCTACAAGCGCGGCATGGAACTCATGAAGCACTGCCAGGGCCAGCTCGCCAACGCCGAAGAACAGATCCGCATCCTCGAAAACGGCGAATTCAAGGACGTCGACCGCAAGACGCTGGAGGCGCAATGAGCGCCACCCCGTTTGCCGAATGGATGGCCGTCACGCAAGACCGCGCCGAATCCGCCCTCGCCCGCTTCCTGCCAGGCAGCGACTGCATCCCCGCCCGCCTGCACGACGCCATGCGCTACGCCACGCTCGGTGGTGGCAAGCGCGTTCGCCCGTTGCTCGCCCACGCCGCCGGCCAACTGACCGGCGCCACGCCGGAAACGCTCGACATCGTCGCCAGCGCCGTCGAAATGATCCACGCCTATTCGCTGGTGCACGACGACCTGCCGTGCATGGACGACGACGTGCTGCGTCGCGGCCGGCCGACCTGCCACGTCGAATTCGACGAGCCGACCGCCCTGCTCGTCGGCGACAGCCTGCAGACGCTGGCCTTCGAACTGCTCGCCAGCCAGCCCATCGGCGAACCGAAACAGCAACTCGAAATGATCGCCCTGCTCGCCCACGCCAGCGGTTCGCGCGGCATGGCCGGTGGTCAGGCCATCGACCTCGCCTCGGTTGGCAAGTCGCTCAACCAGCCTGAGCTGGAACTCATGCACGCCCTGAAGACCGGTGCCCTGATCCGCGCCGCTGTGCTCCTCGGCGCCCTGGCCGGCAAGCCGCTTTCAACCGAGGAACGCGCCAATCTCGACCGTTTCGCCAAGCGCGCCGGCCTGCTCTTCCAGGTCGTCGACGACATCCTCGACTGCACCGCCAGCACCGCCACCCTCGGCAAGACTGCCGGCAAGGACGAAGCGGCCGACAAGCCGACCTACGTCAGCCTGCTCGGCCTCGAAGCCGCCCGCGCCTACGCCGACGAACTGCGCGCTGACGCCCTAGACGCCCTCTCCATTTTCGGTGAACGGGCAGCCCGGCTGACCCAACTGGCCGACTTCATCTGCCATCGGCAATTCTAATGACCGCTTCCCGCCTGCTTGAAAGCATCAACAGCCCGGCCGACCTGCGCCGGCTGGACCGCAAGCAATTGCCGCAACTGGCGACCGAACTGCGCGCCTTCCTCATCGACTCCGTCTCGAAAACCGGCGGCCACCTGTCGTCCAACCTCGGCACGGTCGAACTGACCATCGCCCTGCACGCCGTCTTCAACACGCCTGAAGACCGCCTGGTCTGGGACGTCGGCCACCAGTGCTACGCCCACAAGATCCTGACCGGCCGCCGCGAAGGAATGAGCACGCTGCGCATGCACGGCGGCGTTTCCGGCTTCCCGAAACGCGCCGAGAGCCCGTACGACACCTTCGGCGTCGGCCATTCGTCGACCTCGATCTCCGCCGCCCTCGGCATGGCGCTGGCCGCCAAACACAAGGGCGAGGACCGCAAGGCCATCGCCATCATCGGCGACGGCGCGATGTCGGCCGGCATGGCCTTCGAAGCCATGAACAACGCCGGCGTCGCCGATGCCGACATGCTGGTCATCCTCAACGACAACGAGATGTCGATCTCGCCGCCGGTCGGTGCGCTCAACAACATCCTGACCCGCCTGACCTCGAGCAAGACCTACAACGTCGCCCGCGAGGCCGGTCGCCACATGCTCGGCTTCGCCCCGCCGCTGCTCGAACTGGCGCGCCGCGCCGAAGAACACGTCAAGGGCATGATTGCCCCCGGCACGCTGTTCGAGGAGTTCGGCTTCCATTACTACGGCCCGATCGACGGCCACGACCTCGACGCCCTGATCCCGACGCTGGAAAACCTCAAGAAACTCAAGGGTCCGAAGTTCCTGCACGTCATCACCAAGAAGGGCCAAGGCTACAAGCTGGCCGAGAACGACCCGATTCTTTACCACGGCGTCGGCAAGTTCACCGCCTGCGACGGCATCCAGTCTGCCAAGGGCCCCGCCAAGCTGACCTACACGCAGGTTTTCGGCGACTGGCTGTGCGACATGGCCAAGGCCGATTCGCGGCTCGTCGCCATCACCCCGGCCATGCGCGAAGGCTCGGGCATGGTGCGCTTCTCGGCCGAACATGCCGACCGCTATTTTGATGTCGGTATCGCCGAACAGCACGCCGTCACCTTCGCCGCCGGTCTGGCCTGCGAGGGATTGAAGCCGGTCGTCGCCATCTACTCGACCTTCCTGCAGCGCGGCTATGACCAGTTGGTGCATGACGTCGCCCTGCAGAATCTGCCCGTCGTTTTCGCGGTCGACCGCGGCGGTCTGGTTGGCGCCGATGGCCCGACGCACCACGGCACCTTCGACCTCTCCTTCGTCACCTGCATCCCGAACATGGTCGTCATGGCGCCAGCCGATGAAGCCGAATGCCGCCAGATGCTATCCACCGCTTATGGGCTGGATGGCCCGAGCATGGTCCGTTACCCGCGCGGTGGCGGTACCGGCAAGGTTCCGGCATGCAATCTCGACACGCTGCCCGTTGGCAAGGGCGAAATTCGCCGCCGCGGCAAGGACGTCGCCTTGCTCGCTTTCGGCAGTCTCGTCCCGGCCGCGCTAGCCGCTGGCGAGGAACTTGATGCCACGGTCGCCAACATGCGCTTCGTCAAACCGCTCGATGTCGATCTGATTGTCGAACTGGCCGGGAACCATTCGCTGCTTGTCAGCGTCGAAGAAAACGCTGTGATCGGCGGCGCCGGCTCGGAAATCGAGCGCGTGCTGGCGGAACGCGGACTGAACGTGCCGGTGCTTCGCCTCGGCCTGCCCGACCGCTTCATCGACCACGGCGAACAAGGACAATTGCTGGCCGAACTCGGCCTCGACAAGGACGGCATCGTACGTGCAGTACGGGCCAGGACCACCCCACAATAATTCATTGAAGAACAGCCCATGAACACCCCGAACGCCCCTATCGCTGACGTCCAGAACACCGTCGACACGCGCCACATCGCCATCAACAAGGTCGGCATCAAGTCCATCCGCCACCCGATCAAGGTCCAGGACAAATCGACTGGCGTCCAGCACACCATCGCCATGTTCAACATGTACGTTGGCCTGCCGCACAACTTCAAGGGCACGCACATGTCGCGCTTCGTGGAGATCCTGAACAGCCACGAACGCGAAATCTCGGTCGAAAACTTTCCGGTCATGCTGCGCGACATGGTCGCCAAGCTCGAAGCCGAAACCGGGCACATCGAGATGAACTTCCCGTATTTCATCAACAAGACGGCGCCCATTTCCGGTGTCCAGAGCCTGATGGACTACGATGTCACCTTCATCGGCGACATCTGCCACGGTGAAATCGCCACCTCGGTCAAGGTCGTCGTGCCGGTGACCAGCCTGTGCCCCTGCTCGAAGAAAATCTCCGAGTACGGTGCCCACAACCAGCGCTCGCACGTCACCGTCACGGCCCGCACCAACGACTTCGTCTGGATCGAGGAAATCGTCCAGCTCGTCGAGCAGGAAGCCTCCTGCGAACTATTCGGCCTGCTCAAGCGCCCGGACGAAAAGTACGTCACCGAACGCGCCTACGACAATCCCAAGTTCGTCGAAGACATGGTCCGCGACGTCGCCGCCCGTCTCAATGCCGAAGTGCGTGTCGATGCCTACGTCGTCGAATCCGAGAATTTCGAGTCGATCCACAATCACTCGGCCTACGCCCTGATCGAGAACGACAAGAAGAACCCCAGCGCACACTGCGCGAGCTGATTTGGGACGATGGAGGTCACAAACGTGACTTCCACGGTCAACCGGGCTTGCTACGGTCTACCGTAAAAATTGACCAAAATCGAAATCAATAAAAAAGGGCGCCGAGGCGCCCTTTTTCAATCCGGAACAATCGCTTAAGCAGCAGCGACCGGCTTTTCCTTGCGGACCAGCTTTTCCTTGATACGTGCCGACTTGCCAGAACGCTCGCGCAGGTAGTACAGCTTGGCGCGGCGGACATCACCACGGCGCTTCACTTCGACCGAAGCGACCAGCGGGGAATAGGTCTGGAAAGTACGCTCGACGCCTTCACCAGACGATATCTTGCGCACGGTGAAAGCAGAGTTCAGGCCGCGGTTACGCTTGGCGATAACGACGCCTTCGTAAGCCTGCAGACGCTCGCGGTTACCTTCCTTGACCTTCACTTGCACGACGATGGTGTCGCCCGGTGCGAAATCAGGAATGGTCTTGCCCAGACGAGCAATTTCTTCTTTTTCCAACTGTTCAATCAGGTTCATGTGAGATCCTTTAATTTATAAACACTTACTCACCGCATTGCTCCTCTCCGGAAATTTCCGTGAGTAGTTGCGTTTCTTCCGCGGTCAAACTGCGGTGCGCCAGTAAATCCGGCCGGCGCTGCCGGGTTCGGGCCAGCGACTGTTTAAGCCGCCAGCGTCGAATTTTTTTGTGGTCTCCTGAAAGCAAAACCGCCGGCACCGCCTCGCCCTCATAAACCTCTGGGCGGGTGTAGTGCGGACAATCCAGCAAACCACCGACAAACGAATCTTCCAATGCCGAAGCGGCATCTCCGAGCACTCCCGGCAACTGGCGGACAACGGCGTCTATCAAGGCCATCGCCGGCAACTCGCCACCGGAAAGCACAAAATCCCCGATCGAAATTTCTTCATCGACACAGCGCTCGATCAGCCGCTCGTCAATTCCTTCATAACGACCGCAAAGAAGGATCAGCCCTTCATCGCCCGTCGCCAACTGCATCACCCGTTCGTGGGTGAGCGGCGCGCCCTGCGGCGAGAGGTAGATGACCCGGCTCTTCGCCAGCCCCGCCTCACGCTGCTGCGTCTTGGCTGCAGCAATCGCCTTCTCCAGCGGCCCCGGCTGCATCAGCATGCCCGGCCCACCGCCGAAAGGACGATCATCGACCCGTCGCCAGGTGTTCTCGGCGAAATCGCGAGGATTCCAGCCTTGCCACTGCCAGCGCAGCTCTTCCAGCGCCCGACGGGTAATGCCACTTTCCGTTACCGCCACGAACATCTCCGGAAAGAGGGTAATGCAGTCAAACCGGATCACCAGTCGCTGCCCCACTCCACTCGAATCTGTCCGGCTTCCTTCTCGACAGTCAGCACCACAGCCGAAACAAACGGCAAAAGGCGCTCGACCTGGTCATCGCCCATGACGCGCAAAACGGCATTGGCCCCGGTTTCGATCAACCCGACTACCTTGCCGAGCCGCTCGTCAGCGGTATTGATGACATCCAGACCAATCAGATCAGTCCAGTAAAACTCATTCTTGTCAGTCGTTGGCAGCGCTTCGCGCGGCGCCCCGACCAGAATACCCTTCATCGATTCAGCGGCAGAACGATCAGCAACGCCATCCAACAGCACCACTACACCGTTACCGTGAGCTTTCAGGCTTTTCAGCCTGCATTCGCGCCACGGCTCACCTTCTCGCGCAATCCACCAGACGGGCATCTCTGCCCAGGCCAGCGGATCATCCCCGAAGGGGTACAACCAAAGCCAGCCCTGAATCCCGTAGGGGTCGGCCAGCCGACCCAGTACGACGATATCGTTGCCGGTCAAAACAAAACTTAGGCGGCTTGCTGAGCAGCGTGCTGCTTGACCAGACGGGCAACAGTCGGGGACAGCTGGGCGCCATTGCTCTGCCAGTAGGCCAGACGATCGACGGAAATACGCAGCGACTCTGCATTGCCGGAAGCAACCGGGTTGTAGAAGCCGACACGCTCAACGAAACGACCGTCACGACGATTGCGGGAATCGGTAACAACCATGTTGTAGAACGGGCGCTTCTTGGCGCCACCACGGGCAAGACGGATAACAACCATGGGAATACTTTCGTTAGCTGGAAAAAAGACCCGGAATTATAGCGCTTTACCAAGGAAAAACAAGCCACTTAGGAATTGGAAAATACTGCCGGATAGCAGATCACTGTTCGTAAACGGAGGCACGCCAATGGCGAAAACGTAAATTTTTGTTATTCTGCGCAAGCCATGATCACTTCACCGGACACCCTTTCACCAGCCGCCCCCGACGCCAACATCAAGAGCATTCTTGAATGGCTGGCTCTGGCACATGGAAGAACCGGCTCTGACGACGCTGATCAACTCTATCGCCAGCTTCTGCTGCTGCGTGAGGCACCCGTTCCCAACTCCCAGCGCCTGAAATTGCTCGACCTGCTCTTTGGCCAGGCCGAACGCGTCGCCAACGGCGAATTGCCGCGCCTGAATGAGGTATCCCTGCCCATTTCCCGCAAGCAGCGTCAGCGTGTCCGCATTCTGCTCGATGTGCTCGAAACCCTGACGCAGGATTATTTCAACACCCTGGCCGAGCTGTTCGACCCAGAAGGACCGAGCTCGTCACGCGTACCCCATACATCCCTGCGGCGGGCAATGCACACGATAGGCTGGCAGGTCCGGATCACCCATTTGATTGCCGCCCCGCCGTCACCCGGCCTCTGGCAAGTGTTGCATTCGGCATTTTTCACGGCACGGCGCCTTGGCCTTGAAGACTTTCCCGGGCCACAAGGCACGCCGAGCATTCGCCAGATTTATACCGGCATTCTGCTGGCCGCAGCGGCGCAGCCAGCTTCATTCTCACCGCCAGAACTCGAATTCATCAACAAGTTCATCAGCGACTGCATCCCACCCATTGATCTTCTCGAAAGCCCGCCGCTCGACAGCGGTGGCATTTTCTGGGTCGATCTCGACAAGGACTTTCCGGCCCATGCACTGATCCGGCGGATCCCGACGCCGGATGCCAGGGTGCTCTATTTTTCCTGCGACGCCATTGCCGAAATTGCCCTGAAACAACGCACCGCACTCCTCCAGGGAATTCCCGCCGAGACACTGGGCCTGCCGCCATTCGCCGATACCAGCGTCGGTCCGAGTACGCTGTTGCGCCTGAACCGGCTCTGGGGACACCCCAGCAAGCGACGCTTCTCGCGTCGGCGCCAGTCCTATCGCGCCAACCTTTGTTCCGGCCTCGGCAATCTCTGGCACCTGATGAAGTCCCGGCAAACGCCAACGGAGCTGAGCGAATGGATGATCACCAACGAAAGCCCTGATGGCTTCTCGTTGATGCACATGTCGGGGCAAACCCAGTACCTGCGTGTTGGCGACATTGTTGCCCTGCAGGCCCTGGGTGACCACTCCGAGGTGACGCCGACGTGGCACGTCTGCATTATCCGCTGGGCCGTATCGGAGAACCCCGAACACATTGAACTGGGTTTGCAGATACTGGCCCCCCGGGCTACCGCCGTGGAAATCACCCATACCTACGCCCTGGAGTCGAGCAATATTGCCGCGCTCATCCTCCCTGCCACGCCACCATTGCGGCCGACGCAGTCACTGGTGGTCCCGGCTGGCCTGTTAAGAGAAAATACCCGGCGAATCATCGTCTTGATCGAGGCCGACAATCTGGAAGTTCGCGAAGTTCAGGCTACCAGTCTCGATGAGCAGACCAGCGCCATCGAAATTTTCAGCGTCTTGCCGGACGATTGAGGCTGGCGGCGACCAGGCCGCCAAAGAGGACCACCGCCCACGACAGGTGGAGCCAGACAAGGAATACCGGAAAGACGGCAAACGCGCCGTAGATGCTTTTGAGCATGGCCGAGCTGACCAGAAAGACTTCAAACACTTTTTGCATGACCGAGAAGGCCAGCGTGGCAAAAATACCGCCGGTCAACGCAGCGCGCCGCGTAACCTGGGCATTCGGAACTGCGTAATAAAGAAACGAGAAAAACAGGCCAAGCAGCACCACTGCGACAGCTTTCAGGGCAAAGCGCCGGAACCAGACCGGCTCGTCGAACCAGCCCAGCGATGTCGTCACGGCAAACGACATCGCACCGGCCACCGCCCCCAAAACGAAAGGCCAGACGGCCATCACGAAAGCGTACAAGCGCAAGCGAGCCAGCAAGGGCCGCGGCTGGACTTGCCAGAGGTGATTGAACGCCCGCTCGATGGTGTTCATGAGCAGGAATGCAGTGACGCTCAGCACCGCAATGCCGGCCAGCGTCAAGCGCTGCGCCTTGTGCGAAAACTTGCCAATGTTGCCGGCAATGGCCCCCGCTGCACCGGGTGGCAGCAAGGCCTCACGAATCAAAAGATCGAGCCGCGCCACCAGTGAATCAAGGAAAGGAATGGCCCCGGCCACCGAGAGCACGACTGCCACCAAGGGGACCAATGCCATCAGGGTCGTGAAGGCCAGAGCCGAGCTGGTCTGCATCATGTTCTCGCTATGAAAGCGTCGAAAAATGCCCACGCTCTTTGCCTGCTTCAGGCCGCCGCGACGAGATCGGGAGTGGTTTTGCATGGGGCCGTATAATAGCCGACCATGCAAGACATCCTCGTCCTCTATTACAGCCACCGTGGTTCGGTCCGCGCGTTAGCCGAACGTATCGCCTGCGGCATCGAATCCGTTCCTGGCATGCAGGCCCGCCTGCGTACCGTGCCCCGCGTTTCAACCACTTGTGAAGCGACCGAACCGGGCGTTCCGGACTCCGGCGCACCTTACGTCGAACTGTCTGACCTCGACGAGTGCATTGGTCTGGCGCTGGGTAGCCCGGTCCGCTTCGGCAACATGGCAGCCCCGATGAAGTATTTCTGGGACGGCACCATCGCCAGCTGGCTAAACGGCACACTGGCCGGCAAGCCGGCCTGCGTCTTCACCTCCAGCGGCAGCCAGCACGGCGGTAACGAAAGCACCCTGCTGTCGATGATGCTGCCCCTGCTCCATCACGGCATGCTGATCATGGGCCTGCCTTTCACCGAGCCCGAACTTTCTTCGACCAGCACCGGCGGCACGCCCTATGGCCCCAGCCATGTTGCCGGCGCCACTGGTAGCCCCATGTTGAGCGAAGCCGAAAGCCGGCTGGCCTTCGTCCAGGGGCAACGCATTTCAAATTTAGCCAAAAAATTGAGTTGACCGTGAGAATCGCCACCCGCTACCAGATTGCCGCCAGCGCCTGCCTCATCGCGCTGATTTTCCTCTGCCTGGCCTGGGAAGGCTGGCTGGCGCCGCTCAAGCCGGGCGGCTCATGGATGGTGCTCAAAGGTGCTTTCCTGCTCATTCCGCTGTTCGGCATCCTGCGCGGCAAACGCTACACCTACAAATGGCTGTCGCTGTTCATCCAGTTTTACCTCATGGAAGGACTGCTGCGCGCCACCAGCGACCACGGGTTGATCCAGCAGCTGGCCATCGCCGAAACAACGCTGGCTGCCGCTCTATTCGTCTTGACCATCCTCTTCGTCCGCGCCACCCGCGGCCCCAAAGAAGAAAAAGCCGCCCAGCAGAGCTGAAGCGGCTTTTGATTGGGTGCGGCGCTGGCGATCAGACGTCGCCTTGGGCCTTAACCTTATCGAGCGAAGAGTGTAGTTTGTTCAGGGCATTCAGATAGGAACGCGCTGAGGCGATGACGATATCGGTATCGGCGCCGTTGCCGTTAACCACGCGGTCAGCCTTGGTCAGACGCGTCGTCACTTCACCCTGGGCATCAGTACCGGTAGTGATCGCGTTGACCGAGTAAAGCATCAACTGCGCACCGCTATTGACGATGCTCTCGATTGCCTTGAAGGTCGCATCGACCGGACCACCACCCTCGGCTTCACCCTTCTGCTCGACCCCGCCAACGCTGAGGATCACCTTGGCATGGGGCATCTCGCCTGTTTCAGAACAGACATGCGAATAGAGCAGCTTGTAATGCTCTTGGTCAGGCGTCACCACCTCATCGGAAACCAGCGCGTGCAGGTCTTCATCGAAGATTTCGTGCTTACGGTCAGCCAATTCCTTGAAGCGGGCGAAGGCGGCGTTGACGGCTTCATCGCTCTCCAGCTCGATGCCCAGTTCCTGCAGGCGACTCTTGAAAGCATTGCGCCCGGAGTGCTTGCCAAGAACCAGTTTGTTCTGCGACCAGCCCACATCCTGGGCGCGCATGATTTCGTAGGTTTCGCGATGCTTGAGCACGCCATCCTGATGAATACCCGACTCGTGCGCAAAGGCATTGGCCCCCACAACAGCCTTGTTCGGCTGCACCGGGTAGCCGGTGATCTGCGAGATCAGCTTGGAAGCCGGGACGATCTGCGTTGTATCGATGCGCGTTTCGAGCTCGAAAATATCCGGACGGGTACGCACCGCCATGACAATTTCTTCAAGTGCCGCATTGCCGGCGCGCTCACCCAGACCATTGATCGTACATTCGACCTGACGCGCCCCGGCCAGCACGGCAGCCAGCGAATTGGAAACCGCCAACCCGAGGTCGTTGTGGCAGTGCACCGACCACACCACCTTGTCCGCATTCGGCACGCGCTCAATCAACTGGCGCATGGTTTCGGCGTACTGGAACGGAATGGCGTAACCAACCGTATCCGGCACGTTGATAGTCTTCGCCCCCGCCTTGATGACCGCTTCGAAAATGCGGCACAGGAAGTCGATTTCCGAACGCCCGGCATCCTCGGCCGAGAACTCGATGTCGTCGGTATATTGCCGCGCCCAGCCGATCGACTTGACCGCCTGCTCGACGACCTGATCCGGGGACATGCGCAGCTTCTTCTCCATATGGATAGGGGAGGTTGCAATGAAGGTGTGAATGCGGCCTGACTTCGCCTGCTTGATCGCCTCGCCAGCCCGGCTTATGTCGTTTTCGTTGGCGCGCGCCAGCGAACAAATCGTCGAATCCTTGATAGCGTGCGCGATGGCCTGGATGGATTCAAAATCCCCCGGCGAAGCGGCGGCAAAACCGGCCTCAATGACATCGACCCGCATCTTTTCGAGTTGGCGGGCAACACGGATCTTCTCTTCCCGCGTCATCGATGCGCCCGGACTCTGCTCGCCGTCACGCAGGGTCGTATCAAAAATAACCAGATGCTGTTTCATAAGTACTCCGAACTACGGGGCTTTCCGTTTGAGCAGGCCGATCGCAGCCTGAACATAGCCCGACAAACCATAAATGACGAAGAAGCCGAACAGGGCAATTTCGGGGCTATAGGCGACCAGAGCAAACCCCAAGGCAATCGCCGCAATCACGAAAAAAGGCACGCTTTTCTTGAGATTGATGTCCTTGAAGCTGTAAAAGCGAATATTGGAGACCATGGTCACGCCGGCAAACACCGTCAGCACACAGGCCAGCCAGCGTACATCGCTGCCGGCCACGCCGGTTTCAATGCATACCCATACCAGGCCAGCCACCAGCGCCGCCGCAGCCGGCGAGGGCAAACCCTGGAAATAACGCTTATCCATGACCTCCAGCGTGGTATTGAACCGCGCCAGGCGCAAGGCAGCCCCTGCGCAGTAAATAAACGCAGCAATCCAGCCCAGACGCCCCATATCGCGTAACGCCCATTCGTACATAACCAGCGCCGGTGCTGCGCCAAAGCTGACCATGTCGGACAACGAATCATATTCGGCACCAAAAGCCGACTGCGTATTGGTCAGGCGCGCCACTCGGCCATCCAGCCCGTCGAGGACCATGGCGATGAAGATCGCCATCGCCGCCCGCTCAAAGTCGCCCTGCATTGCCTGCACGATGGCAAAAAAGCCGGCAAACAAGGCCGCCGTAGTGAACAGGTTTGGCAACAGATAAATACCGCGCCGTTTCACTTCAGGATTGAACAGCGATTTACGGGGTTTGAGTTCGGTCATTGGCAAAAAGAATTATCCAGAATGGTGCAAGGATACACCTATCCCCCAAACAACTTGGGCGGTGAGGTTTCCCACACCGCCCAAAGCGAAGGTAGCGCTAGGCGCGCACGCCCAGACAGTACGTTAGTACGGCAAGCGTAAGCAACAACGCGCTACCGAGCCCGCGACTGGCCAATTAGTTCTTGGACTGATCGACCAGCTTATTCTTCTTGATCCACGGCATCATGTCGCGCAGCGTGGAACCAACCGTCTCGATCGGATGTTCAGCATTCAAACGACGGCGGGCCGTCATGGCCGGGTAATTGGTACGGCCTTCGAGAATGAACATCTTGGCATAGTCACCGTTCTGGATACGCTTCAGCGCATTGCGCATGGCGGCACGGGATTGCTCGTTGATAACTTCGCTACCGGTCACGTACTCACCGAACTCGGCGTTGTTGGAGATCGAGTAGTTCATGTTGGCGATGCCGCCTTCGTACATCAGGTCGACGATCAGCTTGAGTTCGTGCAGGCACTCGAAGTAGGCCATTTCCGGGGCGTAGCCGGCTTCGGTCAGGGTTTCGAAGCCCATTTTGACCAGCTCGACAGCGCCGCCGCAGAGAACAGCCTGCTCGCCGAACAGGTCGGTTTCGGTTTCTTCGCGGAAGTTGGTTTCAATGACGCCACCCTTGGTGCCGCCGTTGGCAGCAGCATACGACAAGGCAATATCCTTGGCCTTCTTGGTGACGTCCTGGTACACAGCGATCAGGGACGGCACGCCGCCACCCTTGAGGTACTCGGAACGCACGGTATGGCCGGGGCCCTTCGGGGCGACCATGATGACGTCCACGTCGGCGCGCGGCACGACCTGGTTGTAATGCACGTTGAAGCCGTGGGCGAAGGCCAGGGCAGCGCCCTTCTTCATGTTCGGGGCAACTTCTTCGTTATATACCTGCGGAATGTTCTCATCTGGCAACAGGATCATGACCACATCGGCGCCCTTGACGGCCTTGGCAATTTCTTCGACCTTCAGGCCGGCCGCTTCGGCCTTCTTCCAGGAAGCGCCTTCCTTGCGCAGGCCAACGGTGACCTTGACGCCGGAATCCCTGAGGTTCTGGGCGTGGGCATGGCCCTGCGAGCCGTAACCAACGATGGTGACCTTCTTGCCCTTGATGAGGGAGAGATCGGCGTCCTTGTCGTAATAAACTTTCATGAAATCCTCTTTATAGACAGATAGTTAAACTTTGAGAATACGATCACCGCGACCGATGCCACAGACGCCGGTACGGACGGTTTCGAGAATCAGGCCGGCATCAAGCGCGGCGATGAATGAGTCAAGCTTGGAACTGGCGCCAGTCAACTCGATGACATAGGTCGATTCCGTAACGTCGATGATGCGACCACGGAAAATATCGGCCATGCGCTTCATCTCTTCGCGGTCCTTGCCGGTGGCGCGAACCTTGATCAGCATCAGTTCGCGCTCGACATGAGCAGCTTCGGAGAGATCGACCACCTTGACCACGTCGATCAGCTTGTTGAGCTGTTTCGTGATCTGTTCAAGCACCTCGTCGGAGCCGGAAGTCAGGATGGTCATCCGGGACAGCGAGGGATCTTCCGTCGGTGCCACGGTCAGCGATTCAATGTTGTAGCCACGTGCTGAGAACAGCCCGGCCACGCGGGAAAGTGCACCCGCTTCGTTTTCAATCAGGATGGAAATGATGTGTCGCATTTTTCTTTTCCTCCCCCGCTCAGATATCTTCAGCGAGGATCATTTCAGTCAACCCCTTGCCGGCCGCAACCATCGGGAAGACGTTGGCACCCGGATCGATGATGAAGTCCATGAAGACCAGATCATTCTTGTGCTCGGTAAAGGCCTTGCGCAAGGCTGGCTCGACGTCTTCCGGCTTTTCGATCTTCATGCCGACGTGACCATATGCCTCGGCGAGTTTGACGAAATCCGGTAGCGAAGTGACATAGGACTGCGAGTAGCGCTTGGAATAGAACATTTCCTGCCACTGACGGACCATGCCCAGCATGCCGTTGTTCAGGTTGATGATCTTGATCGGGAAGCCGTACTGCTTGCAGGTCGACAGTTCCTGGATACACATCTGGATCGAGCCTTCGCCCGTAACGCAGGCGACCTGCGCATCCGGATTGGCCATCAGCACACCCATGCCATAGGGCAGGCCGACCCCCATGGTGCCCAGACCGCCGGAATTGATCCAGCGCCGCGGCCTGTCGAACTTGTAGTACTGGGCAGCAAACATCTGATGCTGGCCGACGTCAGAAGTCACGAAGGCATTGCCGCCCGTGACTTCGTACAGTTTTTCCATGACGAACTGCGGCATGATGTGCTCCGACTGCTTGTAACGCAGGGAATCACGGCCACGCCATTCGTCGATCTGTTTCCACCAGTTGGCAACTTCAGGATCGGTCTTGAAACCGTCATCCATCAACTTGACGATTTCGTCCAGAACATCCGGCACGTTGCCGACGATGGGCACATCGACCTTGACGCGCTTGGAAATCGACGACGGATCGATGTCGATATGGATGACACGGCGCTTCTCTTCACCGAAGTGTTCCGGGTTACCGATCACGCGATCGTCGAAACGGGCGCCGATGGCCAGAATCACGTCGGCGTAGTGCATCGCGTTATTGGCTTCGAAGGTGCCATGCATGCCTAGCATGCCGATGAATTGCTTGTCCGTCGCCGGATAACCGCCCAAACCCATCAGTGTATTGGTCACCGGGAAGTTCAGCTTACGAGCCAGCTTGGTCAACTGTTCGGCCGCATCGGAGAGAATCACCCCGCCGCCCGCATAGATGACCGGGCGTTTTGCTTCCTGAAGAATCTGCACAGCCTTCTTGATCTGCCCCAGATGCCCTTTGACCACAGGGTTGTAGGAACGCATCTGGATAGTCTTCGGGTAATCGAACTCGCACATCTGGGCGGTAATATCCTTGGGGATATCAACAACCACCGGACCAGGGCGACCGGTCGAGGCAATGTGGAATGCCTTCTTGATGGTTACTGCCAGATCCTTGACATCCTTGACCAGGAAATTGTGCTTGACGCAAGGGCGGGTAATACCGACCGTGTCGCACTCTTGGAAAGCATCCTGGCCGATGTAGAACGAAGGCACTTGCCCGGTCAACACCACCATCGGAATGGAATCCATGTAAGCCGTAGCGATACCGGTCACGGTATTCGTCACACCAGGCCCGGACGTCACGAGAGCGACGCCGACCCGCTGCGAGGAGCGTGAATAAGCATCCGCTGCGTGAACAGCTGCCTGTTCATGGCGAACAAGAATGTGTTTAACCTGATCCTGCTTGAAAAGGGCGTCGTAAATGTGCAGTACGGACCCACCGGGGTAACCGAAAACACAATCGACCTTTTCTTCTTGCAGGCACCTGATTACAATTTCTGCACCGCTGATCATCATTCTTGAGCCCAAAAAAGCTATCGCGTAAAAGGGCGTAACCTTAATCGACCGACCATTTTCGGTCAAGGTTTCCCGGCATTTCCCTATAATGCTCAAGAACTTTCGGAAGAGACGACCCTGTCATCCCCCCAACAACTTTCCAGCTTTCTTGAATCCATCGAGCGCCGCGCCTTCAAGCAGGCGATGTTCGCCGTTCACGATGAAGATGCTGCTCTGGACATCGTCCAAGACTCCATGCTCAAGCTGGCGGAAAAGTACGGCGACCGACCTGACGAAGAGTATCCGATGCTCTTCCAGCGAATTCTGCAGAACACCATTCGCGATTTTTACCGGCGGAGCAAGGTTCGCTCGATGTGGACAACGCTGCTCTCAGCCTTTTCCCCGGACGACGACGAGGACTACGACCCACTCGAAACACTGGCCGCCGATGAAGACGATGCCGGCCCGAGAACACCGGAAAGCAAGCTGCAACAGGCCCAGACGCTCAACCTGATTGATGACGAAATAAAAAAATTACCTGCCCGTCAACGCGAAGCCTTCCTCATGCGTTATTGGGAAGACATGGACGTCGCTGAGACCGCAGCGGCGATGGGCTGCTCAGAAGGCAGCGTCAAAACCCATTGCTCGCGCGCTACACACGCGTTGGCAGCCGCCCTGTCGGCAAGAGGTATAAAACTATGAACGAAGACCGTTACGCATATCGAGTTCGGCAAGCGCTTAACCTTGGCTTGAGCAATATTCCACCGGCAGCATCGCGGAGGCTGGAAGCCGCTCGCCATCAAGCTTTGGCACGACAGAAGCAGGCTGAGCCACAAATGGTGATGGCCAGCGCAGGCACTTCGTCATTCCGGACGGGCGCCTACATCCCGTATCTCAAACAGATTCTCGCTGTGCTAGCCTTGCTGCTCGGCATGTGGATGTCTTTTTATTGGCATAGCATTCAGTACATCGCTGAACAAGAAGATGTAGATAGCGCCTTGCTCACCGACGACCTTCCCCCCGATGCTTTTCTGGATAACGACTTCTTCGAATGGTTAAAAGACGACTCTTCGGAGGAATAATCTTCTGTTTGTGCCTGACTACCGTCGTTGCCGTCGAACCACCAACATCGGCGATCATAGGCACGCCGCCTCAACCCGAATGGATTCAGTTAAGTCCCCAGCAACGAGACATCCTCGCTCCGCTCGCCAGGGACTGGGACAGCATGGAGAACATCCGCAAGAAGAAATGGCTAGGTATCGCTGATCGCTATCCGAATATGAAGCAGGATGAGCAACAACGCATGCAATATCGAATGCGTGAATGGGCCAATCTAACGCCAGATCAACGAACCAAGGTTAGAAGTTCGTACAAGGACTTCAATCAATTACCGCCGGAACAAAAACAATTGGTCAAGCAAAAGTGGAATGCTTATACGAATTTGCCGCCTGAAGAGCAGCAGCGGCTCCGCGAAAAAAGCAAGTCATCCAAGTTGCTGGCACCGCCAACTGACCCAAGCAGCGCAGGGACAAACAGCACGGCCACCCCGTCCACAACGGGAGTCAGTACATCAAACAAGCCACCAGCCGTAGAAACAACAAAACATTGATGCCAACCCCAATCCCCGGCATCAGGCGCCGTCTAGTCTGCATGCTGTATGAAAGCCTTGTCGTTTTTTCAATCCTGCTGATTGGCTTTCTGCTACCGCAAATTGTCCTTTCGGGGTTCCATTTCGAGCTATCTCCCCGGATGCTCTGGCTCCACGTTTTGCTGTTGCTACTGATCTATTTTGCCTGGTGCTGGCTCAATGGCGGGCAAACCCTGCCGATGAAGACTTGGAAACTACGCATCGTCTCGGCAGAAGGAGCGACACTGCGGCCCTTGCAGGCAGTTCTTCGCTACCTGGCCGCGTGGCCGAGCATTCTGTTGTTCGGTATCGGAATCTTCTGGGCGCTATTCGATAAGGATAAGCAGTTCCTGCATGACAGAATTGCCGGAACCCGAATCGTCAGCACGAACTGATTAGCGACGCTCAACCCACCACAGCATACCCATCGCGGTCACCAGGAATAGGGCGGCAGGCGCCGTTGCACTGGCGACTGGCGGCCAGGAATTGATCACCCCGAGATTCGAAAAAAGGCCATTCAGGGCATAAAAGAGGATGCCCAGCATAACCCCGGCAAAAATCTTCAGGCTGACGCCACCGACCCGGTCATGTGAATAACCAAAGGGAAGTGCCAGGGCGACCATGACCAGCGCGGTCAAGGGATAGACAAGCTTTTTCCAAAGAGCAATCTGGTAGCGCTCGGCCTTCTGCTTGTTTTCCACCAAATGCCGGGTGTAGTTGTACAGGCCATAAAGTGACATCCGCTCAGGCGCGACGGTCAAAATTGCCAATAAATCCGGGTTGACCGCAGAATGCCAATCCGTCGAGTCGATGGATTCGACACGAGAGGTGTCCGCATCGAGAACCGTTCTGACCACCCCTTTCAAAAGCCATCGGTCAGGCAACTGGAAAGTCGCCTCACGGGCATCGGTCACGGATTCGAGCGTATTGTCTGCAGTAAATCGATATATCCGCACACCTTCCAAGGTGGCATCCGAATTGGCCTTGCGAATATTGATAAAGCTGCGTCCGTCCTTGATCCACAAGCCGCTTTCCAGACCACTGCGGGCGATGACCTTGCTGAGCGCCTTGGCCTTGATTTCCTGAGCCAGTCGTTCGCTAAAAGGCACCAGCACCTCGCCAAAAACAAAGGTCAACAAGGCCAGCAGGGCTGCTGCGCGAAACAAGGTCATCAGCAAATCGGATGTCGCCAAGCCGGAAGCCCGCAGGACCGTCAGTTCGGAATGCCTGGCCAGTGTAGACAAGGCGTACAAAGTGCCGATCAGGGCGGCAATCGGAATCAGCTCATAGACGAGCCCGGGCAGGCCGAGTGCCACAAACAACGCGGCACGCCCTGCTGTGTAGTCAGCCCGCCCAACGTTTCGCAGTTCATCAACGAAATTGAAAAAACTGAACAGGGCCAAAAAAGCAAGCAAGACGAGCAAGACTGCGGCGAGAACTTCCCGCATCAGGTAGCGTTGGTACGTATTTACCTTAAACACCGGATCTCCCCTGCCATGGCAGGCGCACAGCGATGCGCCGGTAAAACAGCAGCACCAGCGGCACCAGCATAATGGCGTGGATAACCCAAACGCCGATCCAGAACGACAGCTTGCCTTGAGCAACCCATGCCTGGGCAACCCATAACAGATTGCTGTAGATGGCATAGATGAGCACAGCAATCAACATATTGGCCGAGCGACCGGCACGCGGATTTACGTAGGAAAGAGGAATGGCAAGCAGCGCCAGAATGAGGGCCGAGACGGGAAGTCCGATACGCCACAAAAGTTCGCCGCGCGCCTTGTTACTGTCATCCTTGAGCAGTTCCGGCATCGACAGTCGATTGGGCAAGCGCTCCGTGGGCTTGGCTTCGGCGTCTTCAGTACGCACTCGATAGCGCTCGAATTCCATTACCCGAAACTCCGGCGACCCCGGCTCGACTTCGTATCGGCGCCCTTTTTCCAGAACGACAAAGCGGTCGCCGTTTTCCGCAAACTCCTGGTAACCCTGATCCGACACCACCACGCCCAGCTTGCCATCCTGAAAGCTTGCGACAAAGATATTTCCGAGCAGCGCCTCCCCTTCATCGAGTGCTTCGACAAAGAAAACACGCTTTCCGGCTCTGGACTCCTGAAAAACTCCAGGAGAGACCTGCGAAACATCGCTGCGTGCCGACAAAACCTGTCGATATTGCGCAGTGTTCAAATTGGCCCACGGGGAGAGAAAGCCGGCCAGCGCCGCAATGACCAGCACAAAAGGCAAGGCAAATTTGAGTACCGGCCGTAGCCAGGCCGTAAGCGGCAAGCCACAGGTACTCCAGACAACCATTTCGGAATCCCGGTAAGCGCGCGTCAGACTAAGCAGAATCGATACAAAAAGCATCAGACTTAGCACGAGCGGCATGAAATTCAACAAGGCGAAACCGAGCAACGAGGCTACCGCCTCGGGCACAATGCGCCCACCGACGGCCTCTTTGAGGAGGCGGATCAACAGTATGGAAGCCAGGATAGCCAGCAGGGCAACACTAATGCCAGCAGCAGCCTGAGCAAATTCGCGCCGGGCGGCACGTTCGAATATCATGCTTTGACGAAACCGAAAAAATACGAGGATAATCCCTCGAAAACTGATATTTCCCTGATCAGGAGCAGCTTGTGGAATTTAGCATAAAAAGTGGC
Source organism: Ferribacterium limneticum (assembly GCF_020510565.1). Classification (NCBI taxonomy): domain Bacteria; kingdom Pseudomonadati; phylum Pseudomonadota; class Betaproteobacteria; order Rhodocyclales; family Azonexaceae; genus Ferribacterium; species Ferribacterium limneticum. The sequence continues at coordinate 1,594,398 of NZ_CP075189.1, read as the reverse complement.
AGCCCGGAGAAACAGCGCAGCGCCTGCGTCGTTGTCGGCGTGTATGAATCGAGGAAATTGACCCTTCCAGCCGAGCTGCTCGACAAGGCATCCGGAGGCCACATTGCCGACATCGTCCGGCGTGGCGACATGGAAGGCAAGTCTGGCAGCACCCTGTTGCTGCACAACGTGCCGGGGACGTTATGTGACCGCATCCTGCTCGTCGGCCTGGGCAAGGAAAAGGACTTTCGTGAAAAGGAATTTGGCAGCGCCATCAGCGCAACAGTCAAAGTGCTCAACGAAACAGGTGCTTTCGATGCTTCCATCTTCCTGACCGAACTCACCGTCAAAAAACGCAGCATTGGCTGGCGGATTCGCCAGGCAACGCTGGCCGCACTTGATGCAACCTATAAATTTGAGCAATTCAAGAGCAAGAAGGAAGATGTTCGGCGCCCATTACGCAAGCTGACGTTCAGCGTTGAAAGACGCAATGAACTCACACCAGCCGAGGAGGCACTGAACCAGGGACTCGCCATTGCCGAAGGCGTGGCGATGGCCAAGGATCTGGGCAACCTGCCCCCCAATATCTGCCATCCGACTTATCTGGCCGAACAGGCGCAGGCCATGGCCAAGGAGTTCAAGCTCGGCTGCGAAGTTCTGGATCGCGCCGACATGGAAAAACTCGGCATGCATTCCCTGCTCGCCGTTGCCCATGGTTCACACCAGCCGCCCAAGCTGATCGTTCTCAGCTACAAGGGCGGCAAAGCTGCTGAAAAACCGGTCGTGCTGGTGGGCAAGGGCGTCACTTTCGACACCGGCGGCATTTCGCTGAAGCCCGGCGCCGAAATGGACGAAATGAAATACGACATGTGTGGCGCCGCCAGTGTGCTCGGCACCATGCACGCCGTTGCCAAGATGGCTTTGCCGATCAATCTGACGGTTATCGTCCCGGCCACCGAAAACATGCCCGACGGCAAGGCGACACGCCCCGGCGACATCGTCACATCGATGTCCGGGCAGACCATCGAAATCCTCAACACCGATGCCGAGGGCCGCCTGATCCTGTGCGATGCGCTGACTTATGCCGAGCGTTTCGAACCGGACACGGTGATCGATGTCGCCACGCTGACCGGCGCCTGCGTCGTCGCCTTGGGTAGCATCGCCACTGGCCTGTTCGCCAACAAGGATGGCCTCGCCCGCGAACTGCTCGATGCCGGCGACGAGGCCTACGATCGTGCCTGGCACATGCCGCTGTGGGATGACTATCAGGAACTGTTGAAAAGTCCGTTTGCCGACATGGCTAACATCGGCGGTCGCTGGGGTGGCGCTATTTCGGCCGCCTGCTTCCTGTCGCGTTTCACCAAGAAATTTGACTGGGCGCACCTCGACATCGCTGGCACCGCCTGGAAATCCGGCGCGAACAAAGGTGCCACCGGCCGGCCCGTACCCTTATTGACGCATTACCTGCTACAACGCGCAGGCAAGCTCAATTGACGCAGGTTTTTTTCTATCACGGCGCGGCGGACAAGATCGCCGCGGCCTGCGCCTTGCTGAGCGGGGCCTATGCCAAGAAAAAGCCGATGCTGGTTTACGCCGTCGACAACTCGGTCGCCAGCGGCGTCGACCGCATGCTGTGGACGCATTCCGCGCTCAGCTTCGTACCGCATTGCCGAGCCGATTCGCCGCTGGCGGCCGAAACGCCAATCCTGATAACGGACAAGCTGGAAACTATCGCGCAGGACGAACGCCTGATGAACCTGAGCCAGGAAATCCCGCCCGGCTTTTCCCGCTTCGAGAGCCTGATCGAAGTCGTTGGTCAGGAAGAGAACGACCGCACCGCCGCCAGAGAGCGCGTCAAGTTCTACAAGGATCGCGGCTACGAAGTCCGCTACTTCGATCTCAGCGACCGCTAAGGAAACAGCGTGCCCAGCCCCATCATCGCCCGAGCCGATGCCCTGATGCATCGCCGGCGTCAGACCGACAGCGAATTTGACGATGTCCCGGTACTCACCGACAGCGTCGATGAATTTGACGACATTCCGGTTCTCACCGAAGTTGAGCCGATGCCGGAAATGGAAGCCGTGCCTGAACCAGTCGAAATCGACGTCGATGCTGTGGCCGACACGCCCCTGCAGATAGCGCCGGAAACGCCCTCGAGCATCGATCCGGGTTTGCGTGACGAGCTTATTCGCGAACTCACCGGCCGCATTGAGGACCGCATCAAGGCTGCCTTGCCCGAGATAATCAGTTCGACCATCAGGGACTTTCTGGCCGAACAGGAAATGATCGAGAACAGTTAGCCAGCACCTGATCGCGGCCCATCAGGCCGCCACGCAAATCCCCATGAACCAGAGCGATTCATTCGTTTCCGCCTCGACGGCGCCCCCCCGCTTTCCTTTCACGCAGTCCGGCGTCATGGTACTCGTTGCCATTTACGCCTCGATTCACGCACTGACCCGCTTGTTTTCGTCAGGCAACCTCGGCGAAGACGACCCACTCGACAACCTTATCGCCCAGACCCTCGCCCCGGGTTACAACGTCCAGCAAGGTCCGCTCTACGACTGGGCCATATGGTGTTTACAGCATATTTTCGGCACCGGCCTTTCGGGCTTTCTCTTCCTCAAGTACGCCCTGCTGGTCGCCATGGCCGGGTGCATTTTTCAAATCACGCGAAAAATTACGCAAAGCGCGCTGTGGGCATTCATTGCGGTCGAGTCGATGGCGACGGTGTACCAGATTTTTTGGCGTTTTCACGAAGGCTTCACCCATCGTGTCGGCGCCATGGTGCTGGCTGTCGCTACTGTCTGGGCGATCTTTCGGCTGATTGACCGCCCGAGTCGTGGCAATTACCTGCTGTTGGCCACGCTGATCGGGCTGGGCCTGCTCACCGAGCACATCTACGCCTTTGCCCTATTCGCCACGCTGCTCGCCGCCTGGCTGCAACCGTCCGTGCGGAAAACGGTTTTCTCGCTGCCGATGCTGGCATCGCTGCCGCTCACCTTGCTGGTCGTAGCGCCCTATGCACTCTGGCTGGCCGCCGATCCACTGCGCTTGACGGCCCTGAGCACAAACCTGCTGCCGGAAATTCCCGCTCACTCACTGCCCGGCATCGCCGCTGGCCTGCGCGATGCGTTCACGTTCCCGCTGCTCGTCCTGGCACCCTACATCGTGATCCTGCCCATGGTCTTTCCGGCCATCTTCCGGACGATCTTCAGGCAATCCAAGCTTCGCGCCATCGACCCGACCGTTTTCGATCCGAAACTGTATCTGCTCCACCTTCTGCTGATCGAACTGAGCGGACTCGTCCTCTTCAACGGCCTGCTCTATTCGCGCGCGAACTACGCCGTGCACAGCATTCTGCCGATGGTCGTCATCGCCATTCCCTGGCTGACCGAGAAGGCCCGCGAAACCAATCCCACCCCGCGCCGTGTGCAGATATTCATGGCCGTTCTGCTCGGCTTCACGATCACCGCCTATGCGGTGCGAAGCGGCAACCTGTTCGTGTACGAACCCTTTTGCTCACGATGCCGCTGGGCCGTGCCCTACCCCGAACTCGCCGATAAGCTACGCGAGAAGGGATTTGACCGGGGAACGATCATCGTCAACGACCCCCATGTCGGCGGCAACCTCCGCCGCTTTTTCTCCGACTCCCGCGTCGTAATGCACGGACTGCCCACCCCGGCCGGAGACGGCAACAAAATCGCCGTCGTCTGGCCCATATCGGACAAGAATGCCGAGATGCCAGCCAACTTGCGCAATGCCACTGCCACCGCCCATACGCTGGCCCCGCCGGGAATCGTCGAGTTGCCCTGGAAGCACCTGTGGAAACCGCTCGGCTACCGGACATCGAGCTGGGGCACGGCGATCATGGAGACATCCAACTAGCAGGCAAGGCAGGCTAACAATCGCGGGTATAATCATGGGTTTTCCCCTTTTCCGACAAGCCCATGGAACTCGCCAAAGCCTTTGAACCAGCCGATATCGAACGCCGCTGGTACCCCGAGTGGGAAGCCCAGAATTACTTCGCTGCCGGCGTTGACCGCAGCAAGGCACCAGACGAAAACTTCTGCATCCTGCTGCCACCGCCCAATGTGACCGGCACGCTGCACATGGGCCATGGCTTCAACCAGACGCTGATGGACGCCCTGACCCGCTACTACCGGATGCGCGGCCACAACACTCTGTGGCAACCGGGCACCGACCACGCCGGCATCGCGACGCAGATCGTCGTCGAGCGCCAACTGGACGCCCATGGCATTTCGCGCCACGACCTCGGCCGCGAGAAGTTCCTCGAAAAAGTCTGGGAATGGAAGGAATACTCCGGCAACACCATCACCAAGCAGATGCGCCGCATGGGCACCAGCCCGGACTGGAAGCGCGAGCGTTTCACAATGGATGCCGGCCTCAACAAGGTCGTCACCGAAACCTTCGTCCGGCTGTTCAACGAAGGCCTGATCTACCGCGGCAAGCGCCTGGTGAACTGGGACCCGAAGCTCAACACCGCCGTTTCCGACCTCGAAGTGGTCCAGGAAGAAGAAGACGGCTTCATGTGGCACATCCGCTATCCGCTGGCCGATGGCTCGGATAGCCTGGTCGTCGCCACGACGCGCCCGGAAACCATGCTCGGCGACACCGCCGTCATGGTTCATCCGGAAGATGAGCGCTACAAACACATGATCGGCAAGATGGTGAAATTACCGCTGACCGACCGCGAAATCCCGATCATCGCCGACAGCTACGTCGATCTCGAATTCGGCACCGGCTGCGTCAAGGTCACGCCGGCGCATGACTTCAACGACTATGCGGTTGGCCAGCGCCACGGCCTGCCGATGATCTCGATCCTGACCCTGGATGCCAAGATCAACGAAAACGCCCCGGAAAAATACCGTGGCCTCGACCGCTTCGACGCCCGCAAGGCCGTTGTCGCCGATCTCGAAGCCCTCGGCATCCTCGAAAAGACCGACAAGCACAAGCTCAAGGTGCCGCGCGGCGACCGGACCAATGTCGTCATCGAGCCAATGCTCACCGACCAGTGGTTCGTCGCCATGTCCAAGCCGGGCGATGACGGCAAGTCGATCACCGAAAAGGCACTCGACGTTGTCCATTCCGGCGAAATCAAGTTCTACCCGGAAAACTGGGTCAATACCTACAACCAGTGGCTCAATAACATCCAGGACTGGTGTATTTCCCGCCAACTGTGGTGGGGCCACCAGATTCCGGCCTGGTACGGTGACAACGGCCAGATTTTCGTCGCCCACAGCGAGGCAGAAGCCAAGGCCGAAGCCGCCAAACAGGGCTACACCGGCACCCTGAGCCGCGACGAGGACGTCCTCGACACCTGGTTCTCCTCCGCCCTGTGGCCATTCTCGACGCTGGACTGGACGGGCGACGAAGCCATCGACGCCGCCAATCCGATTTTGCAGCAATATTTGCCGTCGACCGTACTGGTCACCGGCTTCGACATCATTTTCTTCTGGGTCGCCCGCATGGTCATGATGACCAAGCAGATCACCGGCCATATCCCGTTCAAGCACGTCTATGTGCACGGCCTGATCCGTGACGGCGAAGGCCAGAAGATGTCGAAGTCGAAGGGCAACGTGCTCGACCCGATCGACCTGATCGACGGCATCGGCCTTGAGGCGCTGATCGAGAAGCGCACAACCGGCCTGATGAACCCCAAGCAGGCCGAGAGCATCGCCAAGAAGACGAAGAAGGAATTCCCGGAAGGCATCGCCTCCTTCGGCACCGACGCCCTGCGCTTCACTTTCGCTTCGCTCGCTTCGCCCGGCCGCGACATCAAGTTCGACCTCAACCGCTGCGATGGCTACCGCAACTTCTGCAACAAGCTGTGGAACGCGACGCGCTTCGTACTGATGAACGTTGAAGGCCATGACCTGGCCCTTGAACACCAGCAAAACGGCCCGGCCTGCGGCGGTTCCGCCCCGCTTGAATTCAGCTTCGCCGACCGCTGGATCGTCAGCCAGTTGCAGCGCGTCGAGAAGGAAGTCGAGCAGCACTTCACCGACTACCGTTTCGACCTGGTCGCCCAGGCCATCTACAAATTCATCTGGGACGAGTTCTGCGACTGGTATCTGGAAATCGCCAAGGTCGAGATCCAGACCGGCAACGATGCCCAGCAGCGTGGCGCCCGCCGGACGCTGGTCCGCACACTGGAAGCCGTGCTGCGCCTGGCCCATCCGCTCATTCCGTTCATCACCGAAGAGCTGTGGCAGACCGTCGCGCCGATCGCCGGGCGCAAAACGCACGAGTCGATCATGCTCGCCGCCTACCCGCGCGCCGAGGAATACAAGCTCGACCCGGCTTCGGAAGCCAAGGTCGAGCGCCTCAAGGCCCTGGCCTACGCGACCCGCAACCTGCGCGGTGAGATGAATGTCTCGCCGGCACTCCGAATGCCTTTGCTGGTCGCCGGTGGCGGCGCCGAGATTTCCGAGTTCGCAGCGATCCTGCAAGCTCTGGGTAAGCTCTCCGAGGTACAAATCGTTTCCGACATGCCGGCCGATGCCATGGCACCGGTTGCCGTGGTCGGCGAAACCCGTTTGATGCTCAAGGTGGAAATCGACGTTGCCGCCGAACGCGTGCGCCTCGCAAAGGAAATCGAGAAGCTCGAAAAGCAGATTTCGATTGCCCAGGGCAAGCTCGCCAACGAAGGCTTCGTCGCCCGCGCCCCGGCGGCGGTGATCGACCAGGAAAAGCAGCGAGTTGCCGATTTCACGGCGACGCTGGAACAACTCAAGCCCCAACTGGCCAAGTTGGGTAACTAAAAAGGATTCAAATGTCTCAAGACAAACGCGGCCTCCTCTCGCAGATCTTCATCGCCCTGATGATCTTCTCGGCGCTGGTTGGCGCCTGGAGCGTCGCCTTCATGATCTCGTGGCCGAAGGACAAGACCGATGTCTGGAAGCCTGAATTCCGCCTCGTCGCCATCTGCGCCAACACCGAACCCTGCGGCTTGGCCTACAAGGATCTGGCTGACGCCAAGGCCAAGGGCCTGTACACCACGCTGACGCCGACCGCGCCGGCCGGCGACATCCAGGAAGAAAACAACTGGCTCAAGTGGAAGATCGAAAACGGCGTTTTCGAGGTCAAGGCTTCGTCCTGGCATTTCCAGACGACGATCCGCTACACGGTCGAAAATGAAGTGCCGATCCTGCTCGATTATCAGGACGTTGATGTCCCCAAAGCCTTTTATTACGGCATCGCGGCAGCATTGTTCTCGATGCTCGGCCTTTATCTGCGCCGCTTGCGCGGCTGATAGCCGCCGTCAAGCATTCCCACGGTCAACCGGAAAATTGGCCCAAATTTCAAATTTGGCCGTTTTTCCCGGTTGACCGTAGCGATACCTGAACCAGCCCCCTGAGGGCATTCCCCAGCCAGAAACCATCGGCCAGATCTTCAGGCCACAAAACGGCTTCCCGTGCTCGCCCGGCAGCCAGCAGACTGGCGCGCAATACGCCAGGCAAGGCACCGCTCGCCAATGGCGGCGTCAGCAACACACCCTCGCGCTCGACAAAGATATTGGTGCGCGCGCCCTCTGCGACCTCGCCGCGCTCGTTCAGAAACACCAGATCGAAAACCGGAGAATCAGCCGGCAGGCTGCACAGCGCTGCATCATAGAGCGGCCGAACCGTTGTCTTGTGGCGACGCAGGACATCGCGCGAATCGATTGCCTGTTCAGCCAAGGCAGCGAGATGCATAGCGGGCGCCGCGCCATCGAAGGCCACCGCCTGTACATCGATGGCGCCAGCCTTGTCCAACGTCAGGCGAACACGCCAAGTCCCCTTGGTCGGCTGCCGCCCAAGCTCCCTGAACATCAATTGCTCGTCGAGAGGGAAGCCGAAATACGCTGCCGAACGTTTCAAACGGGCCAGATGCCCGGCCCACATCGGATAGACGCCGTCATCCCGGCGCAGGGTTTCGATCAATTTCAGGCCCGGATCGCAGTCACGCAGGAATCTGGACTTAAGCTGGCACTCCTGCCATTCGGCCTCCGGCTCCGAATCGGCAACGATGCCGCTGCCCAGACCGAGCTTGCCACGGCCGTCCGCCCCCAACGCCAGCGTACGGATCGCCACGTTAAGCCGAAAATCGCCATCCGGCGCCAACCAGCCGAGCGCGCCCGTATAAATGCCACGCTCGGCGTTTTCCAGTTCGGCCGCGATCTGCATGGCGCGAATCTTCGGCGCCCCGGTGATCGAACCGCAGGGAAACAGGGCGCGGAGGATGTCGCCGAAACTCCGCCCGCCAACATTGGCCGAAACCTCCGAGACCATTTGCCAGAGCGTCGGGTATTCCTCGATATCGAACAGCCGGTCGACAACGATGCTGCCCTTTTCGGCCACCCGACCAAGATCGTTGCGCAACAGGTCGACGATCATCAGGTTTTCCGCCCGGTCTTTTTCGGAATTGCGCAGTTGCTCAGGCGGTGCGCTACGCGGCGCCGTGCCTTTCATCGGTTTGGTCAGCAACCGGTCGCCGCGGCGCTCGAGAAACAGCTCGGGCGACAGTGAAAGCCAGCCGTGCCGGGCATCGCCGATGAAGCCGCCATAGCGAACCGGTTGCTGTTCGCGCAGTCGGGCATAGAGCGCCAGTGGCGAACCGAACCATTCAAAATCGAGCGGGAAGGTGAAATTGACCTGATAACAGTCACCTTCAAAAATCAGCCGTTTTATCCGGTTGACCGTGGCAACGTAGCTTTCTTCATCAATCGCCGGCTGCAAGCCGCCAATGCCGGCCACGCCGTCGCCGCGCAGCAGCAACCAGGCATCGGCATCTTGCGCGGCCAGCGAAATCCGCTCTGAAAAGCGCCAGAAGCGGGCCAGCGCTCGCCCATCCGGCTGCCAGCCAACAGGCGCCGACTTGGGTTCCAGCAGATAGCCTAGTTCATAGTCGAGCCCAACCACCGCCCACTGCTGATCATCCTGTAGCGTCTGCAAGACGGTTTCCAGCGAGGCTGCGTCGCAGACCTCAAGGCAATCGATCAGGCCATCGAAACGCCAAGCGGCGGGGTCGCCAGCCGGCGCCCGCCTGTCTTCGAAAAATGCGGTGAATTCAGGGCTTATTTGCGCTTCAGGTAAAACTCGAAAACGCGATTTTCTTCTTTTTGCTCAACCAGTTCGTTACCGGTTTGCTTGGCAAAAGCCGGAAAATCCTTGAGGGAACCTGGATCGGTCGCCAGCACGCGCAGGATCTGGCCTGACTCCATCTCGGCAAGCGTCTTCTTGGTACGCAGGATGGGCAACGGGCAGTTGAGCCCCTTAACGTCGAGATCGCGATTAAATTCCATGTTCATTCGGCCAAATGGATTAGAGGCACGATTTTACCTCGATTAATTCCGCTTTTCCTTGAGTTCATCGATCAGCCGCTGCTTCAACTCGCGCAAGCGCGCATCGATGGACGACATCTCGAAGAAATTGCCGTCGCCGGCCTTCTGCGCCTGCTGCAATTGCTCAACCGCCCCCGCCGTCTGGCCCTGCAAGGCGAAAGCCTCGGCCAGCGCCCGATGCTGCATCGCCTGCTTGCCCAGCCCGGCGTAACTTTCGGCCCGCATCTTGTGCAAGCGGACATCGTCCGGCGTGTTGCCCAGGCGAGCCTCAATGAAACGCAGCGCCTCATCGTAACGCCGTACGCTGAGCAAGGCCGCGCCATAACCGTAAAGCAGCCCCTGATTGAGCGGAAAACGCACCATCGCATCGCGATAAATCGACAGTCCCCCAACTACGTCGCCTTGGGCCATCCGGATATCCGCCCGCAAATGCTCCAGCATCGGGGCGGAAACCTTCAGGCCACGAATGCTTTCAATCTCCCGCTCAGCCCCAGGCCAATCGCGATTTCGATAGAGCGCGAAGGCCAGGCCGTAGCGAATGGCCGTTTCGGAAGCAAACTTCCGTTCGCGCAGCAAGCCAGCCATATCCTTCACCGCATCGACCGGCCGCCCCTGCATGGCCCGCACCTTGGCGCGCACCAGCTGGAAATCGACACTATCCGCCACCTGGCGATAGGGCACCGCCTGCTCGCGGTTCTGCATGTCGGTCAGGCGCTCGCCGCTCAGCGGGTGGGTACGCAGATAAGCCGTCGCGTTGTTCTCGTAGAGGCGAACCGATTTTTGCAGGCGCTCGAAAAACACACCCATGCCGCGCACGTCAAAGCCCGCCTTGCGCAGGATATCGAAACCCTGCCGGTCAGCCTCGCGCTCGAAATCCCGCGAAAAAGCCAGCTGGGCCGAAATCGCCCCGGCCTGCGTCGTGGCAATCGCCGCCCCGGCCATCTGCCCGCTAGAGCGGGCCGCGAGCAGAGCCAGCGCCATCGCCACCATCGACGCCATGCCGATCTGCTTCGACTGGAACACCTGACGCGCGATATGGCGCTGCGTCACATGCGAAATTTCGTGCCCGAGCACCCCGGCCAGTTCCGATTCCGTCTGGGCGGACACGATGAGGCCGGTATGCACCCCGATGTAACCGCCAGGCATGGCAAAGGCGTTGATATTCGGATCGTTGATCGGGAAAAAGTAAAAACCGAAACCGGGATCGTTGCTGACCGCCGCCAGTTGGCCGCCGAGTTGATTCAGATAGGCCTCGACATCGGCATCATCGAGATACGACGGCTCACGCCAGCGGATTTCATGCATGATCTGCTGGCCGATTTTCTTCTCGGTACTCAGCGACAAGTCGTTGCTCGCGGCATCACCCAACTCCGGCAGTTCGTCCGCCGCTACGGGCGGCAAAGCCAGCGTACAGGCGAGAAAGGCGGCGATCAAGCGTTGGCTCAGGTGCATGGTGCTATGATACCGCAGCCTCGAAACCGCCCTTCCGGCGCATCGTAACCAATCGTAAATCCCGTGACCCACCAGACCCTGACTCATTTCGACAACGCCGGCCAGGCCCACATGGTCGACGTTGGCGCCAAGGCTGAAACAGCCCGTGTCGCCCGCGCTGCCGGCAGCATTTTCATGAAGCCCGAAACCCTGGCGCTGATTCGCGCCGGTTCCGCCAAGAAAGGCGACGTCCTGGGCATCGCGCGCATTGCCGCGATTCAGGCCTCAAAGCGCACTGGTGACCTCATTCCCCTGTGCCATCCGATTGCCCTGACCCGCGTCACCGCCGACTTTTCCATCGACGAAACCCAAAACGCGGTTCATTGTGAAGTCGTCGCTGAATGTTTCGGCCGAACCGGTGTCGAAATGGAAGCACTGACCGCAACCTCGGTTGGCCTGCTGACCATTTACGACATGTGCAAGGCCGTCGACCGTGGCATGCGCATCGAAAATATCCGTCTGCTGGAGAAATCCGGCGGCAAATCCGGCCACTGGGTCGCCGAATAACGCATCCACAACAGAACATGTCAGAACTACGCAGAAAATTCCTCAAAGGCAGCGCCTCGGCCGCCCTGTTATCACCACTAATCGGTAGCGGGCTGCTCATGCCCACCCGGGTCCTGGCCGCCGAATGGAACAAGAACGCCTTCACGGCACGAACCGTGAATGATGCGATGAAGGCTTACGGCAGCGCCAATGCTCCCGAATCGCGCGACATCGTGATCAATGCCCCCGAAATAGCCGAAAACGGTGCCAAGGTCGAAGTCGAGATCACCTGCAATATCGCCAACACCCGCAGCCTGGCCATCTTCGCCGACAAGAACCCGATGCCGCTGTGCTCGGCCATCGAATTCTCCGGCCCTGTCCTGCCTTACGTCAGAGCCCAACTCAAAATGGCGGAAACCACGCGCGTCCGGGCCGTGGCCAAGACCGCCGACGGGAAGTCCTACGTTGCCTTTCGCGAGATCAAGGTAACGCTAGGCGGGTGCGGAGGCTGAACATGGCAGATCAAATCAAGATTCGCGCCCAGAACCAGGGTGAAATCACCGACATTCGCGTCCTCATGCAGCACCCGATGGAAACCGGGCAGCGCAAGGATGACAAAGGGCAAAGCTTTCCGATGCACTTTATCCAGACCTTCACGGTCAGCCTGAACGGAAAACCGATTATCGACGGACAACTCAATACGTCGATTTCCAGGAACCCGCTATTCACCTTCAAGGCGCGCGGCATCAAGGCCGGCGACAAATTATCGGTGGCCTGGACGGACAACAGCGGTGACCGACGCCAGGATGAAATCTCCGTCGCCTGAGTATTTCCGACCTACCAAAGAAAAAGCCCGTCTGAATTCAGACGGGCTTTTTAACGTGCTGTTATCCGAAGCTTAGGTGCTCTGGATATTGGAAGCCTGCTTGCCCTTGGGGCCTTGCACGACGTCGAAGGAAACTTTTTGACCTTCCTTCAGAGTCTTGAAACCATTCATGTTGATGGCGGAGAAATGTGCGAAGAGATCTTCGCTGCCATCATCAGGAGTGATAAAGCCAAAACCCTTGGAATCATTGAACCACTTGACAGTACCGATTGCCATGTTTGCAACTTTCTTACAAAAGACGAACAAATTTACGGGTCTCCCCGACTCCCTGTTTGAACTCAGTGACCCGGTGCATTGCAGCAACCTCGATACGCCTAGAAGCCAAACACGATTGCTTTCTACGCCAGTTGAATTTTATCGTCAACAAGTTTCGATGCGGCGCCGCAGCAAATCAGGGCTCGGCGAATCTTCGCCCCGATCTGGAAATCGGCCAATTCGCCCCAATGTTTTATATTGCGGATTAAGACGGACTGTATAAAATCGAACGCATGGCGACAAAGGCACAGGAAGGCGGACAACTCGCGGCACAGCGCAGCAAGCTGGGTCCGCCGAAGATGTACAAGGTGCTGCTGCTGAACGACGATTACACGCCTATGGATTTTGTAATCACCGTGCTGCAGCGGTTTTTTTCTCTGGATACTGAACAAGCAACGCAAATCATGCTCAAAGTTCACAACGAGGGTCGTGGCGTCTGCGGAATTTTCCCGCGGGACATTGCTGCAACCAAAGTTGAACAGGTCATTGCATTCGCACGCCAGCACCAACACCCGCTTGCCTGCATCATGGAGGAAAATTGATGATTGCCCAGGAACTCGAAGTCAGCCTGCACATGGCCTTCGTCGAGGCGCGTCAAAAACGCCACGAGTTCATTACCGTCGAACATCTGCTGCTGGCGCTGATCGACAATCCTTCTGCGGCTGAGGCCTTGCGCTCCTGTGGCGCCAAGACTGACACGCTACGCAAGGATCTGACCAATTTCATCGACGAGCACACGCCAACCGTTTCCGGCGAGGACGACATCGATACGCAACCAACGCTCGGTTTCCAGCGTGTCATTCAACGCGCCATCCTGCACGTCCAGTCTTCGGGCAAGAAGGAAGTCAACGGCGCCAACGTGCTGGTCGCCATCTATGGTGAGAAGGACTCACACGCCGTCTATTTCCTGCAAAAACAGGGCGTGACACGGCTCGACGTGGTGAATTACATCTCGCACGGCATCAGCAAGGTACCGCAGCAAGCCAAGGCAGCACCGGAAGGCGAAGTTGAAACCGATGGCGAAAAAGCTGAAGCCGGACCGCTGGAGCAATACACGATCAACCTCAATGCACTGGCACTGCAGGGTAAGATCGACCCGCTGATCGGCCGCGACAAGGAACTGGAGCGCGTTATCCAGACATTGTGCCGCCGGCGCAAGAACAACCCGCTGCTGGTCGGCGAAGCCGGCGTTGGCAAGACGGCCATCGCCGAAGGACTGGCCCGCAAAGTGGTCGAAGGCGATGTTCCGGAAATCTTGGCCAAGGCCAACATCTACTCGCTGGACATGGGTTCTCTGCTGGCCGGGACCAAGTACCGCGGCGATTTCGAACAGCGCCTGAAAGGTGTTCTCAAGGCCCTCCAGGACAACCCGCACGCCATCCTGTTCATTGACGAAATCCATACCCTGATCGGCGCCGGCTCGGCTTCCGGCGGCACGCTGGATGCGTCCAACCTGCTCAAGCCGGCACTTTCCTCCGGTCAGTTGAAGTGCATCGGGGCGACGACCTACACCGAGTTCCGCGGAATTTTTGAGAAGGACAGCGCCCTGTCCCGCCGCTTCCAGAAAATCGACGTCAATGAACCGTCCGTCGCTGAAACGGTGGAGATTCTCAAGGGATTGAAAGCGCGCTTCGAAGCCCACCATGGCATCAAGTATTCGGCCACGGCGATTTCGTCAGCGGTCGAACTGTCGGCCCGCTACATCACCGACCGCCACTTGCCTGACAAGGCAATCGATGTCATCGACGAGGCTGGTGCAGCGCAGCGTATCCTGCCGAAATCGAAGCAGAAAAAAGTCATCAACAAGACGGATATCGAGGAGATCGTCGCCAAGATCGCCCGTATCCCGTCGCAGCATGTCACGCTCGACGATCGCGGTGCGCTCAAGAACCTTGATCGCGACCTGAAGGCGGTCGTCTTTGGTCAGGACAAGGCGATCGACGCGCTGGCCAAGGCCATCAAGATGGCTCGTTCGGGGCTTGGCAATCCCGGCAAGCCGATCGGTTCCTTCCTGTTCAGCGGCCCGACCGGCGTTGGCAAGACGGAGGTGGCCAAGCAACTGGCCTACTGCCTTGGCGTTGAACTGCTCCGTTTCGACATGAGCGAATACATGGAACGCCACGCGGTTTCCCGCCTGATCGGCGCGCCACCGGGCTATGTCGGCTTTGAGCAGGGCGGCCTGCTCACAGAGGGCGTGACCAAGAAGCCGTATTGCGTGCTGCTTCTCGATGAAATCGAGAAGGCACATCCGGATATCTTCAACATCCTCTTGCAGGTCATGGATCACGGCACGCTGACCGACAACAACGGGCGCAAGGCCGATTTCCGCAACGTGGTGATCATCATGACCACCAATGCCGGCGCGGCTGATCTGCAGAAATCGAGCATGGGCTTTACTAGCTCGAAGCAGACCGGCGACGAGATGGTCGAAATCAAGCGTCTGTTCACGCCCGAGTTCCGCAATCGCCTCGATGCGACGATCTCCTTCGGCCCGCTCGATCACGAGGTCATCCTGCGTGTCGTCGACAAGTTCCTCATGCAGCTTGAGGAACAGTTGCACGAGAAGAAGGTGGAAGCCCATTTCACCGAGGCTGTGAAGGAACTGCTCGCCGAAAAGGGTTTCGATCCGCTCATGGGCGCCCGCCCGATGGCCCGGCTGATCCAGGACACGATCCGTTCGGCCCTGGCCGACGAGTTGCTGTTCGGCAAGCTGTCGAGCGGTGGCCGGGTCACGGTCGACCTCGACAAGGACGGCAAAATCAAACTCGACTTCGAGGAAGAAAAAGCCGAAGCCACCGTCTGAAGCATTGCCATCCACCCCGAAAGCCGTGCAACATTGCACGGCTTTTTTATTTCGAGGACTCCAGAATGACCTTCAAGACCCCTGACCTTTGCGATGAATTCGAATCCGAATTGGGCAAGACCGTGCGCGTCGTTGCCCCGATGTTCCAGCGCTATGGCGGCCGTACGAGCTTTTCCGGCGAGATCGTCACGCTCAAGATTTTCGAGGACAATTCGCTGGTCCGCGAAGCCTTTGCTGAGGATGGCAAGGGCAAGGTTCTCGTCATTGACGGCGGCGGCTCGCTGCGCTGTGCGTTGGTTGGCGACCAACTGGCCATCCTTGCGGCCAAGAACGGCTGGGCCGGGGTCGTTGTATACGGTTGCATCCGTGATTCTGGCGACATCAACGGCATCGATATCGGCGTCCGGGCGCTCAACACCCACCCGCAAAAGACGCTCAAGAAGGGCGTCGGCGACAAGAATATCGCCGTGACATTCGGCGGCGTAACCTTTACCCCCGGTGAATATCTGTACGCCGACGAGGATGGCGTTCTGGTCAGCAGCAAAACCTTGTGCTGACGCAGCGCAATTTCATTTCATAAAAACAAACAGCGTTTTGCATCGTGAAATATCGATCGTAATTCGCTGTTTTTATTAAAAAACAAAATGTCTTATGTCTTATATAAGACTGTTGCTGCCCCGCAAAAAAATCACTATACTTTCTTCCATCGGCACTGCACCATAGTCACTCGGTTCTTCGCCGAAACCCCCAAACCAAATTACCTGAGGAATTCACATGAGCACTCGCGAACAGCAAATCGCCGCCCTCGAAAAAGACTGGGCTGAAAACCCCCGCTGGAAGGGCATCAAGCGCGGCTACTCCGCTGCTGACGTCGTCCGTCTGCGCGGTTCCTTCCAGGTCGAGCACACCCTCGCTCGCCGTGGCGCCGAGAAGCTGTGGGATCTGGTCAACAACACCCCCTACGTCAACTGCCTGGGCGCCCTGACCGGCGGTCAAGCCGTTCAGCAAGCCAAGGCTGGCATCAAGGCCATCTACCTGTCCGGCTGGCAAGTTGCCGCCGACAACAACGAATACGCCGCCATGTATCCGGACCAGTCCCTGTACCCGGTTGACTCCGTGCCGAAGGTTGTCGAGCGCATCAACAATGCCTTCAACCGCGCCGACGAAATCCAGTGGTCGAAGAACATCAACGCCGGTGATGCTGGCCACGTCGAATACCACCTGCCGATCGTGGCTGACGCTGAAGCCGGTTTCGGCGGCGTGCTGAACGCCTACGAACTGATGAAGGCCATGATCCGCGCTGGCGCTGCCGGCGTGCATTGGGAAGACCAGCTGGCCTCCGTCAAGAAGTGCGGCCACATGGGCGGCAAGGTTCTGGTCCCGACCACCGAAGCCATCCAGAAGCTGATCGCTGCCCGTATGGCGTCTGACGTCTATGGCGTGCCGACCCTGGTTATCGCCCGTACCGATGCCGAAGCTGCTGACCTGCTGACCTCCGACTACGACGAGAACGACAAGCCGTTCCTGACCGGCGAGCGTACCGCTGAAGGCTTCTACAAGACCAAGAAGGGTCTGGACCAGGCCATCTCCCGCGCTATCGCTTACGCTGACTACGCCGATCTGGTGTGGTGCGAAACCGGCACGCCGGATCTGGAATTTGCCCGCAAGTTCGCCGAAGCTGTGCATAAGGTTCACCCGGGCAAGATGCTGGCCTACAACTGTTCGCCTTCCTTCAACTGGAAGAAGAACCTTGACGACGCCACCATTGCCAAGTTCCAGAAGGAACTGGGCGCCATGGGCTACAAGTACCAGTTCATCACCCTGGCTGGCATCCACAACATGTGGTACCACATGTTCGACCTGGCTCAGGACTACGCCAAGCGCGGCATGTCGGCCTACGTCGAGAAGGTTCAGGAGCCGGAATTCGCTGCTCGCGACCGTGGCTACACCTTCGTGTCGCACCAGCAGGAAGTCGGTACCGGTTACTTCGACGACGTCACCACCGTCATCCAGGGTGGCAAGTCCAGCGTTACCGCGCTGACCGGCTCGACCGAAGAAGAGCAGTTCCACTAAGAAGCCTACCGCTTTGAATTGCCGCCCGACCAGGCGGCAAACGAAGGCCGACACTCACAAGGTGCCGGCCTTTTTCTTTTCAATTTCCGTATTTTTATGCCCCCGGCCTATTACCTTTGGCATACAATGCAATTGCCAATACCAAAAATACCGGAAATATCATGAACAACATCTCCGTTCGTACCCGTCTTTTCGCACTTGTTCTCGGCATGGCTGCCTTGCTGGTCGTTGTCGGTGGCATGGGGTTTTACGCCACCGGCTCAGCCATTCACGATTTGCAGGAAACCTATGAGCAGCAAACGATTCCGATGCGCGAAGTGGCCCGCCTGCGACGCCTGATCGTGGAAAACGAGAGTCATGTATTTCGTGCTTTCCAGCACAATCCGGCATTCGATTACGCGAAGTTGCACAATCACCCGGTGACCGAGCATACCGACAACATCGAAAAGAACATCAAATGGGCCGACGAGACGTGGAAAGATTTGATTCCGCATCTTGACCCGGCCAGCCAGGAAGCCAAACTGGCCAAGGAAATTCAACCGCTGTACGAAAACTTCGTCAGCGAAGTCCTGCGCCCTGTTGCCGCTCGCCTGAAGGCCGGTGACTTCACGACTGAAAGCGTCGCCACCTTCCTGAAGGCCAATGCCACCTACGGTGCCAAAATGAACCAGGCTTTCCGCGAACTAGCCGAAGCTCAGCAAAGCGCCGTCAAAGAGCACTACGAGACCTCCCTGGCCAGCAGCACCAGTCTGCGCAACCTGTCGATCACGATCATGGTCATCGGTAGCGCCTTGGCGCTGCTGATTGCCTTCCTGACCATTCGTTCAATCGTCGGCCCGCTGAATCAGATGCGCACGGTCATCGATCGTGCCGCCAGCCAAAATGACTTTACTGGCAGCATCAATATTGAAGGCCACAACGAAATTGCCGATACGGCACACGCCTTCAACACCATGATGGCGACGCTGCGAACCAGCCTCACCGATCTCAAGCAAAACATGATCAGCGTCGATGACGCCCTGATGACCCTGGCCGCCTCATCCGACCAGGCCGCCAAGGCGTCGATGAGCACCAGCGAATCGGCTTCGGCCATGGCCGCCTCGGTCGAGGAAATGTCGGTCAGCATTTCCTCCGTTTCGGACAGCACCAACGAGGCCATGAACATTTCCGAATCGGCAGGACAAAGCGCTGAAACGGGCGGCAAGGTGATCGATAACACCGTCGCCGAGATCGAAAAAATCGCCCTGGTCATCGGTGAAGTCAGCACCACCATCAAGGCGTTGGGCGAAAGCTCCGATCGCATATCGTCGGTTGTTCAGGTAATCAAGGACGTTGCCGACCAGACCAACCTGCTCGCCCTCAACGCCGCCATCGAAGCGGCCCGCGCCGGCGAGGCTGGCCGCGGATTTGCCGTCGTCGCCGACGAAGTGCGCAAACTGGCCGAGCGAACCTCGAACGCAACGGGGGAAATCGCCGCCATGATCAACAATATCCAGAGCTGTTCGCGCTCGGCGGTCGACAACATGGAACACACCGTCGCGCAGGTCGGCAAGGGAACAGAACACGCGCAGGAAGCCGGACAGGCCATTGTTTCCATTCGGGAAGGCTCGGCCAAGGTCGTCCGCGTCGTTCACGACATTGCCGACGCCATGTCCGAACAGGGTGCCGCCAGCCAGGACATCGCGCGACGCGTCGAAAATGTCGCCCAGGCATCCGAAGAGAGCAACGCCAGCGTTCAGCAGGCGGCGATCGCCGTTCGCAACATCCGCGAAACCTCAGCCCGCATGCGGGCAACCGCCGAACGCTTCAAGGTAT
Organism: Ferribacterium limneticum; assembly: GCF_020510565.1. NCBI lineage: Bacteria > Pseudomonadati > Pseudomonadota > Betaproteobacteria > Rhodocyclales > Azonexaceae > Ferribacterium > Ferribacterium limneticum. The sequence goes on along the minus strand of NZ_CP075189.1, from coordinate 1,575,267 downwards.
AAGCTGCCCGCCAGCCGACAAGGGCCGACACTCTGCGGAGGTCGGCCTTTTTTTCGTCCGAATGGTCATTGCCACGGTCAACCGGAAAAAATGGCCAAAATTGAAATGTTCAAACCGACGGCCGCGTCCACATCCAGCTCAACACCACGACTGCAACCGCCAGCGGCACGTAGCACCACGGTTCTGGCAGGCCAAACCAGCCGCCGATGGCACTGATCGCCATGAGGACCGTCGCCAGCCGCTTGGCAACGAGCGGAATGGCGCCATGATCGCGCCAGGCACGGATGGCCGGGCCGGCTGTCGGATGGGCCAGCAGCCTGGCCTCCCATTCCGGATGCGAACGAGCGAAGAAATAGGCGGCGAGGATCAGGAAAGGCGTTGTCGGCAGCAGGGGCAGCACGGCGCCAATCACGCCGAGCACGACACAAAGCACACCGAGGCCACGATAGACAGGAGTTTTCATGGCAACCTCAGCGCAATTCCCAGTAACTCGGCCGGCTGTAGGTTTCCTTGAGCAGGTCGATGAACAGCCGCACCCGCAGCGGCAGGTGCCGGCGTTGCGGAAAGACGGCGTAGATGCCCATGGGCGGCGCCTGCCAGGCGTCGAGCACCGAGGTCAGCGTGCCCTCTTTCAAATCCTGGCCGACTTCCCACAGCGAGCGCCAGGCCAGGCCGCGACCGGCCAGCGCCCATTCGTGCAGCACGGCGCCGTCGTTGCATTCAAAACTGCCGCCAACCTTGATGGTATCGACCTGCCCGCCTTCCGGATCGCGAAAGACCCAGCCGCGCTGCTGGCCGAGCGACAGGCATTCGTGCGTCACGAGATCGGCCGGTTCGCGCGGCACGCCGTGGGCGACCAGATAGGCCGGGCTGGCGACGACCATGCGGCGCATCTCGCCGAGGCGGACGCTGATCAGGCTCGAATCGGTCAATTCGCCGATGCGGATGGCGCAGTCGATGTTCTCGTTGACCAGATCGACCAGGCGGTCGCTGAGGTTCAGATTGACCCGGACTTCCGGGTTGGCCAGCATGAAATCGCCGACCAGCGGCGCCACGTGGCGCCGGCCGAAGCCGGAGGGCGCCGAGACGCGCAACTGGCCGCTGGCCCGCACGCTGCCCAGCGACACGGCTGCCTCGGCATTGGCCAGGTCGTTGAGCGTTTTCTGGCAGTCCTCGAGAAAAGCCTGGCCCTCGAAAGTAATGGTCAGCTTGCGCGTGGTGCGCAGCATTAATTTGACGCCGAGCCGTGTCTCTAGGGCATCGAGCCGCCGGCCGATGATGGCCGGGGTAACACCCTCGACCCGCGCTGCCGCGGACATACTGCCCCGAGTAGCGGCCGAAACGAAGGCTTCGATCTGTTTCAGGCGGTCCATTTGATACCTAAAGTAAAAGATGAATTGATTCTATCCGTCTTTCAAGTCTTATAGAAGAGTCATAGAATTCGCTGCAGCGCAACATCCATTCATCCTTCACTCAGGAGTTCCACATGGCCCTCAACCTGCCCCAAGGCGTGCAAATCACCGGCCCGATCAAGCCGGGTTACGAATCCGTCCTCACCTTCGAAGCCCTCGAACTTGTCGCCAAGCTGCACCGCGCCTTCGAAGCCCGTCGCCAGGAACTCCTGAAGGCCCGCGTTGCCCGCCAGGCCCGCATCGACGCCGGCGAAATGCCCGACTTCCTGCCGGAAACCAAGGCCATCCGCGAAGGCGACTGGAAGATCGCCCCGCTGCCCAAGGCCCTGGAGCGCCGCCGCACCGAAATCACCGGTCCGGTCGAAGCCAAGATGATCATCAACGCCTTCAACTCGGGCGCTGATTCCTACATGACCGACTTCGAGGACTCCAACTCCCCGAACTGGGACAACCAGATCGTCGGCCAGATGAACCTCTACAAGGCGATCCGCCGCGAACTGTCGTTCAAGAACGAGAACGGCAAGGAATACAAGCTCAACGACACCATCGCCACCCTGCAGATCCGTCCGCGCGGCTGGCACCTCGACGAAAAGCACGTGCTGGTCGATGGCCAGCGCGTCGGCGGCGGCATTTTCGACTTTGCCGTCGTCTTCTTCCATAACGCCAAGGAACAGATCGCCCGCGGCGCCGGCCCGTTCTACTACCTGCCGAAGATGGAAAGCCATCTCGAAGCCCGCCTGTGGAACGACGTTTTCGTCATGGCCCAGGACCACATCGGCCTGCCGCAAGGCACCATCAAGGCCACCGTGCTGATCGAAACCATCCTCGCCACTTTCGAGATGGAAGAAATCCTCTACGAACTGCGCAACCACTCGTCCGGCCTCAACGCCGGCCGCTGGGACTACATCTTCTCGTGCATCAAGAAGTTCAAGAAGAACAAGGACTTCTGCCTGGCCCAGCGCAGCGCCATCACCATGGAAGTGCCCTTTATGCGCGGCTACGCCCTGGCCCTGGTCCAGGCTTGCCACAAGCGAGGCGCCCCGGCCATGGGCGGCATGTCGGCCCTGATCCCGATCAAGAATGACCCGGTTGCCAACGAAAAGGCCCTGGCCGGCATCCGCCACGACAAGACCCGCGACGCCAACGACGGCTTTGACGGCGGCTGGGTGGCCCACCCGGGCCTCGTGCCGATCGCCATGGAAGAGTTCGTCAAGGTTCTTGGCGACAAGCCGAACCAGTGGGAAAAGCAGGTTGAAGGCAACTTCGGCCCGGCCCAGTGGCTCGATTTCCAGCCGGAACAGCCGATCACCGAAGCCGGCCTGCGCAACAACATCAACGTCGGCATCCACTACCTCGGCTCCTGGCTGGCCGGCAACGGCTGCGTGCCCATCCACAACCTGATGGAAGACGCCGCCACCGCCGAAATCTCCCGTTCGCAAGTGTGGCAGTGGGTCGTTTCGCCGAAGGGCATCCTTGACGACGGCCGCAAGGTCACCGTTGAAATGGTCCGCCCGATGATTGCCGAAGAGCTGAGCAAGGTGAAGGCATCCGTCAGCGCCCAGGGCGAAGACACGGCCACCTACGACCAGGCCGCCGTCATTTTCGACCAGATGTCGCTGACCCCGGAATACCCGGAGTTCCTGACCCTGCCGCTGTACGAAGCGATGGAATAAGCATCGCCTGTCGGCTGCGCCGGGGTATGCACGAAGCCCCGGCAAAACGAAAAACGGAACCCAAACGGGTTCCGTTTTTTATTGGGCCAGACATCGGCATCACATGCCGACCGGGAATGTCAGGCAACAAAAAACTCAATTGAGCACCCGTGGTATCCGCCGTAGGCTTTAGGTTCGATCGATGGAACGCCAAAACAGCCATGACCCCAACGCATACCAAGCCCTTGAAGATAGACATCCCTGCTGTCGATGGCTACCCCTTGCATGCCCATGCCTGGGTGCATGCGGTGGCCGATGGCGGCAACCTGCCGCCCGTCGTCATCATCAATCCGGCCACCTCGGTGCACAGCCGCTACTACAGTCGATTCGCCGACTTTCTTTATGCCCGCGGTTTCAACGTCATTACCTACGATTACCGCGGAATCGGTGGTTCCCGGCCGGAGAACATGCGCGGCTTCCAGGCCAGTTGGCTCGATTGGGGGAGCAAGGATTTCGAGGGTGTTCTGAGATTTGCCGCCCTCTGCTTCAAGGGGCACGACATCATGGTCGCCGCCCACAGCGTTGGCGGATTCCTGATCGGCATGGCACCGTCGAACCATCTCATCCGGCGGGTTTTCACGATGGGCTCTCAATTCGCCTACTGGCGGGACTATGCCCGGCACAAGCGGATGGCCATGTACCTGCGCTGGCATATCGTCATGCCTGTCCTGACGGCGCTGTTCGGCTACTTCCCGGGCAAGCGCCTGGGTTGGCTGGAGGACACACCAAGCGGCGTGGTGCGGGACTGGGTTTCACCGCAAGCGCGCTTCGAGGACATCTACAAATCCGGCCCGCAGGCGCTCCCGGAGGAGGAGCGCAAGAAGCTGGTCGACTCCTTTGCCGGGGTGACGGCGCCCACGCTGGCGCTCTCGATGAGCGACGACGAGTTCGGCACCATTCCGGCCATCCACCGCCTGCTCGGCTATTTCACGAACAGCCCGGCGACGCACCTGCGCGTCGAACCGGAATCCGTGGGGCATGCCTCCATCGGCCACTTCGCATTTTTCAATGCCCGCCATGCCGACACCTTGTGGCGCATCCCGCTGGCCTGGCTGCGCGATGGCAGCATTGTCGGGGATATTCCCGCTCTGCTGCTTACCCCGGAGCAGAATCGGTAAGCTGCGCCTCGCCGCAAATCCAGTCAATGAGCGTTTGGGTCTGGCTGCTGGGCAGGGTATCGCGTTGAATCAACGAATAAACCTTGTTTGACCGGGGGCCAGGAAGCGGCGTCGGCAAGGCGACGAGGCGACCGTCGGCCAGCATGGGACCGATGATCTGCCCGCGACCAAGGGCGATGCCCTGGCCGGCAACAGCGGCGTGAATCAACTGGTCGTAGAGGTTGAAGCGAAGAATCCCCTTTGGTTTCACCCCTGACCAGCCTTGCGACTCCAGCCAGACGTTCCACTGCCAGGCGGCCGTGGGGTCGCCCTCGAATTCGAGCAGGGTGGACTGTTCAATCAGTTCCGGGCTGTCCAGACGGGTCAGCCCCAGGCTCGGGTGGGCCACCGGGAAGATGGTTTCGCCGAACAGACGCGTCGCCCCCGCCGGCATTATCGCTTCCTGCCCATAGCGGATCGCGATGTCCAGGCCATCCTTGCGCAGGTCCACAATCTGGTTGTTCGCCGAGATGCGCACCTCGATCTCCGGGTGCTGCGCCTGAAATGCCCCCAGCCTCGGCAGCAGCCAGAGGCCGACAAAGCCGATGCTGGCGGTGATCGTCACCGGCCGCCCGCGCAGGTTGTCCTCGAGCACGCCCAGCGCATCCTGCAAAAGCTGCATCGCACTGTCGGCCGCGTTGAATAGCTGCTCACCCTCCGGCGTGAAGCGAATGGCGCGATGGGTCCGTTCGAACAGCCTGACGCCGAGCACCGTCTCCAGGCCATGAATCTGGCGGCTGACCGCCGACTGGGTCAGAAACAGATCGCCGGCGGCCAGGGTGATACTCATGCGCCGCCCGACCGCGACAAAGCCCCGGAGCAGGTCCGGCGAAGGAATTTTAGCGAGCGTGATTGACATTACACATCCTCATGCGAAGCGACGAATAACTCAATTGAGAAACAGCCGTCTATCCATTCTAATAGCCAAATCGAAATCTTTACTACCACGCAAAACATGAGCACAGCGCATGCTCAATCTTTCTGACTGAACACCATGTTCCACACCATTCGACGCCCCGACATCCTGACCGTAACCTTGGCTGCGGCCGGCATTCTCATGGTGACCATGGGCACGCGCCAGTCGTTCGGGCTCTTTGTCAGCCCCATCAACAGCGCGACCGGCATGGGCATCGCCACGATCAGCCTGGCGCTGGCCATCGGGCAGTTCACCTGGGGCGCCATCCAGCCCATCGCCGGCGCCGTCGCCGACCGCTACGGCCCGCGTCCGGTGTTGCTGGCGGCGCTGATAACGCTCGCCCTCGGTTGCGCCATCACGCCCTTCATCGAAAACGGTTTCGGCCTGGCCATTGCCTTGGGCATCCTCGCTTCCATCGGTTCCGGGGCCGGCAGCTTTTCCGTGCTCATCGGCGCTGCCGCGCAACGCTTGCCGATCGAAGCGCGCGGCACGGCTTCCGGGGTGATCAATGCCGGGGGCTCCTTCGGCCAATTCATCTTCGCCCCCCTCCTGCAAAAACTGATTCAGAGCGTCGGGTGGATGGGCGCCATGTGGGCGATGGCCTTGGCGACGCTGGCCGCCCTGCCGCTGGTCGGAAAACTGACCGGCGCGGGGGCAGCCGCACCGCAGCACGCCGACGATTCGCGACTCGGGCCTGCCGTCATGGAAGCGCTCAGGAATCCGAGTTACTGGTTGCTGCACGCCGGCTTCTTCACCTGCGGCTTTCATATTGCCTTCCTGGTGACCCACCTGCCGGGCGAGGTGAATCTGTGCGGCCTGCCGCCCAGCGTCGCCAGCTGGTCGCTCGCCATCATCGGCCTGGCCAACATCTTCGGCAGCCTGTATGCCGGCTCGTGCGTCGCCCGCTATCGCAGCAAGTACGTGCTGGCCGCCATGTATGGCTCGCGTGCCTTGCTGATAGTCTGGTATCTGTGGATGCCGCGCACCGAATGGACCTACTACCTGTTTGCCGCCGGCCTGGGCTTTACCTGGCTGGCCACCGTTCCGCCTACCGCGGCAATCGTCGGCAAGCTGTTCGGGACGCGCTATCTGGCGACCCTGTTCGGACTGACACTGCTGTCGCACCAGATCGGCGGCTTTCTGGGCGCCTGGCTGGGCGGCATCACCATTTCCCGGTTCGGCGACTTCTCCTGGATGTGGTACGCCGACATCTCCCTGGCCACCCTGGCCGCCCTGGTCAATTTGCCGATCAAGGAGGCGGCGATTTCGACGCCGCTGCCCAACCGCCCGGCGACGGCAGAAAGCTGACCGCAAACGATGCAAAAGGCGGTGCACGGCACTGCCACGGTCAACCGGAAAAAACGGCCAAAATTGAAATCCGGTTCATCATTTTTCGATGATATTCAAGCGCTTGGCAGCCCCCACAATTTCCCCAGGTTGACCTTGATCAAACAAGCTTTGATCTCCTAGTCAAAACGGCCTAGCCGGGATTGCCCCGGTTAGGCCGTAAGCCATAATCACGCACTGAAAAATTCCCTCTACGGAAAACATTGCCGTGAATCTCAACGCAAAAGTCACTTTCTTCTTCGTCAGTATTTTTGCCGGCCTGCTGGCGGTTCTGCTCGCCATCAGCCTGTACGCCTTCCGCAACTTTTCCATCGCCTCGGCGACCGATCACATCCGCACCGCCGGTGAAATAGTCCGCGTGCACCTGACCGAATCGATGATCAACGGCGTCATCGACAAGCGCGAGAGTTTTCTGCGCCGCCTCGTCGAAGTCCAGGGACTCAAATCGGCCCGGGTCATCCGTTCGCCGGAAGTCGAAAAGCAGTTCGGCAAAGGCCTGAGCCAGGAGGCGGCGGCCGACGATCTGGAACGACTGGTCCTCAAGGAAGGCAAGCCCCGTTTCGAGGTCATCAAACAGGGCGACGAAAACATCTTTCGCGGCATCATTCCCTACATTGCCACGGCCAGCGGCAATCCGAACTGCCTGCAATGCCACCAGGTCAGCGAAGGCGCCGTGCTCGGCGCCGTCAGCATGAGCATGTCGATCGAAGCGCTGCGCGACAAAGCGCTGTTCACCGTCGCCGGCATCGGCATCGCCGTGGCCTTTTTTGCCCTGCTCCTCGTCCTCCTGCTGCGCCGCCTGCTGCGCCCCATCTCGGACACCGCCATTGCTGTCGAAGAGGCTGTCCAGCGCGCCCTGCGCGGCGATTTCAAGGCGCATGTCGAAAAGAAGACCAACGATGAAATCGGCCAGATCGCGACCGACATGAACCGTTTGCTGACCTTCCTCGACGATGGTCTCAACCGCATCGGCACCAACGTCGCCCGCCTCACCGAGCGCACGCCCGCCCCCGGCGAAAACCTGCTGACGGCGACCATCGACATGGTCGACGGCCTGACCAAGGCGGCCCACTTCAAGCAGGCCATCGAGGAAGACGAAGTCAAGATCGAGATCTACCAGCGCCTCTCCGTCGCCTTGCAGCAGGAATTCAAGCTCGAGGAATTCTCGCTCTACGAAGTCAGCAGCAACAAGAAGCAGATGAAGGCCATCATGGTCGATGGCGAAATGGCCGACACCTGCCGCTGGTGCGACCCGCAGATTCTGATCCGCCCCGAAGCCTGCCGCGTCCGCCGCACCGGCCATCTCGTCGACAGCGTGAGCAGCCCGGACATCTGCAACTCGTTCCGCCCGCCGGCCGAACTCGGCGAACGGCGCCACGTCTGCTTCCCGGTCATCCAGTCCGGCGCCGTCGGCAGCGTCGTGCAATTGGTGACGACGCCAGAGAACGCTACCGAACTGCTCACCAAGGTGCCTTTCATCAACGTCTACCTGCGCGAAACGGCGCCGGTACTCGAAACCAAGCGGCTCATGGAAAACCTCCGCGACTCGACGCTGCGCGACCCGATGACCGGCCTCAACAACCGCCGCTTCCTCGAAGAATACGTCGAGACGCTGGTTTCCAGCGTGCAGCGCAAACGCACCCACGTCGCCATCCTGATGCTCGACCTCGACTACTTCAAGATGGTCAACGACACCTACGGCCACGACGCCGGCGATGCCGTCCTGAAAGAGCTATCCTCGCTACTCAAGCAGTCAGTGCGCGCCTCCGACCTGGTCATTCGCTACGGCGGTGAAGAATTCCTGATCATCCTGGTCGACAGCGAAGGCCAGGCCGCCGACAACGTCGCCGAAAAAATCCGCCTCGCCGTCGAAAGCCTCAAGGTCCAGATCGCCGGCATCACACTGCAAAAAACCATCTCGATCGGCATTGCCGATTTCCCGACCGACAGCGACACCTTCTGGCAGGCCGTCAAGTTTGCCGACGTCGCGATGTATCAGGCCAAGGAACAGGGGCGCAACCGGGTCGTCCGCTTCAATCCGGCAATGTGGAGCGACAACAAGGAATATTGAGCGCCCGATCTATTACCACAGGTACAAGATAAAGCGACTTTTATCCCGGTTATCAAAACTTAACTGAGCCAATACACTGGCAGCCTTCTGAACCTCCAAGAAGGCTGTCCATGCTTTCCGCCCTCTCCGCCCTGCTCGTTTTCCAGTTGATTGGCGAAGTTCTCGCCCGCTCGCTCGACCTGCCCATCCCCGGCCCGGTCATCGGCATGATTCTGCTTTTCGTCACGCTGCTCGTGCGCGGCGGCCCCGGCGAAGAACTGCAGACGACCAGCCAGAATCTGCTGCAACACCTCTCGCTGCTCTTCGTCCCGGCCGGCACCGGCATCATGGTCCATCTCCACCGCGTGTCCGACGAATGGCTGCCGCTGCTCGTTTCGCTGCTAGTCAGCACGCTGGCCACCCTGGTCGTCACCGCGCTGGTCATGAAGCTCTGCCAGCGCTCGCCAGCTGCCTCGGGAGAAACGCCATGACCCAGGAAATCACCCAGATCTGGGTCTACCTCTCGGCCTCGCCGCTGCTCGGGCTGACCATCACGCTGCTTGCCTATCAGGCCGCCTTCGCGCTCTACCGGCGGTCCGGCAACAATCCGCTGGCCAACCCGGTGCTCATCGCCGTTTTCATTTTGGTGCTGTTTTTGACGTTGACCGTGACATCGTATGAAACCTACTTCGCCGGCGCCCAGTTCGTGCATTTCCTGCTCGGCCCGGCCACCGTGGCGCTGGCCATCCCGCTGTATACCCAGTTCAAGCGCGTGCGTTCGATGCTGTTGCCGGTGCTTGCCGGGCTGCTCGCCGGCAGCCTGACCGCCATCGTCTCGGCCGTTCTGGTCGCCCGCCTGCTCGGCGCCAGCGCCTCGACCCAGCTTTCCCTCGCCCCCAAGTCGGTGACGACGCCGATTGCCATGGGCATCGCCGAACGCATTGGCGGCATTCCATCGCTGACGGCGGTGCTGGTCATCGTCACCGGCATCCTCGGCGCCGTCGGCGCACGCTTCGTGTTCGATGCCATGAAGGTGCGCGACCCGGCCATTCGCGGCTTTGCCATCGGCATCGCTTCGCACGGCATCGGCACCGCCCGCGCCTTTCAGGTCAACGAGCAAAGCGGCGCCTTTGCCGCCCTGGCCATGGGCATGAACGGGGCGCTCACCGCCCTGCTCGTGCCCTGGATCGCCGCTTATCTGATCAACATAGGGTAAGTACCTATGGCCGATGTGACACGGGGGGCTAAGAATTTGGCCATGCTCATGCGCCCTCCTCTTCCCCAGCCGAAACACACCCGACTATGGCTCGCGCCCTACGTTGCGATTGGCGTTTTCGCGCTGGCCATGCTCGTCCTCACCGCCTTGCTCCAGTGGCGCGAACTGGACACGGCGCGCTCGGCCCTGGAAGGCGACATGCACTGGGCGGAACGGACCATCGAAAACCGTCTGCACGCGCATCAGGATTTTCTCGGCGAACTCGGCCGCGAGCAGGAATTCAAGCAACTCACCTACGAAGCCTTCCAGGTCAAGGCCAGCCGCTACGCGCGCGAGGCGCCGGAAATCCAGGCCATCATCTGGGTTGATATCGATGGCAAGGTCGAGTGGGTTGCGCCCAATGAATCAACGGCTGTCTTCGTCGGCGAACAACTTGCCGGCGAGCGTCTGGCCGCCCTGCAGAAAGCCTTGCGCGTCCGCACCGAGGTCGTTTCTGCCGACTACCGCGATGCCACCCAGCGCCCGACGCACGACATCATCCTGCCGGTCCAGCGCGGCAGTGCCGACCTCGGTGCGTTCATCGCCATCGAGTCCATAGAAACCTTGCTGCGCACCACCCTGCCGACCGTGTTCACGACCCGCTACAGCCTGACCGTGGTCGATGCGCAGAATCGCGAAGTTCTCAGCAATTCGTCAGTCAAGCCGACCGACCGCCAGGTCTCCGGCCAGATCAGCCTCGACCTGCCCAACAACCGCCTCGGCCTCAATATCGTCGCCTACCGCGTCGGTGGCGCCTGGCTGCCCTTCGTGCCGGCGGCGTTGATCATCGTGCTGACGCTGATCGCCTCGGTGACGCTGATCCAGTTGCGCCGCCACGCCCAGCATCGCGCCCAGACCGAGGAAGAACTGCGCACCGCCTACGCCTTCCGTCAGGCCATGTCGCAATCGCTGATCACCGGCCTGCGCGCCATCGACCTCGAGGGCCGGATTACCTTCGTGAACGCCGCTTTCTGCCGGATGACCGGCTTCGACGAAAGCGAACTGGTCGGCATCAAGCCGCCCTACCCTTACTGGCCGCCGGAAGAGTTCGACCGCCTGCAGAACAACATCGACACCGCGCTGGCCGGCAAGGCGCCAGCCAGCGGCTTCGAGATGCGCATCATGCGGCGAAGCGGCGAGCGCTTCGATGTCCGCCTCTACTTTTCGCCACTGATCGGCACTGATGGCCAGCAGATCGGCTGGATGGCGTCGATGAACGACATCACCGAGCCAAAGCGCGTGCGCGTCGAACTCGAACGCGCCCACGAGCGTTTCGTCACGGTCATCGACGGTCTCGACTCGGCGGTGCACGTCGCCGACGTGCAGACCGGCGAAATCCTCTTCGCCAACCGCGCCTTCCAGAACATTTTCGGCTACGACGCCGTCGGCCAGAATTCGGCGCAGATCACCGCCGCCTGCCATCCGCCAAGTGAGCAACTGGCCCGCGACCCGCAGCACATCGGCGCCGATGAACTGCCCTGCGAACTGTTCGACGGCGAACTCCAGCACACCCTGTCCGGTCACTGGTATCACCTGCATGAACGCGCCATCCGCTGGGTCGACGGGCGCACCGTGCGCGTCCAGATCGGTGCCGACATCACCGACCGCAAGCATATCGACGAAGTCAATCTGCAGCAGCAAAAGCGGCTCGAGCAGACCTCGCGCCTGATCACCATGGGCGAAATGGCCTCGTCACTGGCCCACGAACTCAACCAGCCGCTGTCGGCCATCGCCAACTACTGCGCTGGTTGCGTCAAACGCATGCAGGCCGGTAACTATCGCATCGATGACATCCTCGCCGCCATGCAGAAAGCCTCCGACCAGGCCGAGCGGGCCGGCAAGATCATCCGCCGCATGCGCGACATGGTGAAGAAGGGCGACCCCAACCGGCAGCCCATCGCCCTCGAAGAACTGGTCGATGAAACACGCGCCTTCGCCGACATCGACGCCCAGCGCACCGGCACGCAGATCATTGTCGACCTGCCGGACAATTTGCCGAAAATCGTCGTCGACCGCATCATGATCGAGCAGGTGCTGCTCAACCTGATCAAGAATGCCATCGAGGCGATGAGCGACGTGCCGGTCGAACGCCGCCAGCTAAGTTTGCAGGCCGAGGTGGTGGACGAACGGATGCTGGAAATCACGGTCGCCGATCAGGGCCATGGTCTGGCCGAAGAAGATATCGAGAAAATCTTTGCCCCCTTCTACACGACCAAGGCGGAAGGCATGGGCATCGGCCTGGCCATCTGCCGCTCGATCATCGAGTTTCACCAGGGGCGGCTGTGGGTCGAGCCGCGGCGCGAGGGCGGTACCGTGTTCCACTTCACGGTACCGATCGAAGAATCAGGCGAGGAGAAAGGTGAGATGAGTGATGAATAATCCGACGCAAACGATTTATGTCGTCGATGACGACGAGGCCATGCGCGACTCGATGACCTGGCTGCTCGAAGGCGAAGGCTACGTCGTCGCCTGCTTCGACTCGGCCGAGAGCTTCCTCAAGGCGCGCCACGACGAGATGCGCGGCTGCCTGATTCTCGACGTACGGATGCCGGAAATGAGCGGCCTCGAACTGCATGAAAAGCTCGACGCCCTTGGCTCGGCATTGCCGGTCATCTTCGTCACCGGCCACGGCGACGTGCCGATGGCCGTCTCGGCCCTGCAGCGCGGCGCCTGCGATTTCATCGAAAAGCCCTTCCACAACGAGGACCTGCTCTCGCGCATCGTTCGCGCCCTGGAGCTGGACGCCCAGCTTTCGGCCCGCCGCCAGCGCAACGGAGCGATCAGCCACCGCCTCGATCAGCTGACCCAGCGCGAAAGCGAAGTCATGAAACTGGTCGTCGCCGGCAAGCTCAACAAGCAGATCGCCGACGAACTGAACATCAGCATGAAAACCGTCGAAGCCCACCGGGCGCGGGTCATGGAGAAAATGGGTGTGCGCACCCTGGCCGAACTGGTCAAGGCCGTGGTGACAGTTAACTGAAAACGCCCGGCAGATGCGCCGGGCCAATCACTCAAAGCGGAATGATGTCGTCGCCGCCGGTGCCGAAGTGGCCTTCGTAGTGCTTGAGCTGGCGAACTTCCTTGCGGCGCAGCAGCTTTTCCTGAACCTTGGGCGGCAGGTCGGTGAACATGATCAGATCCTTGGCGATCAGCAGTTCGATGGTGTCTTCGATAACCCGGACGAAATCGCGGTCCAGCTCATGGAGTTCGTTCTGCCGCCAGCGTTCGTGGATGAACTGCAGGACCTCGGGATGATCGGCCGGCAAGGCTTCGCTGGCGTCGCCGACGGGCATCGGGTGCAATTCGCAAATGTTGCCCTTGCTGTCTCTCGCCACGTAAAGCATGCCCATTCCTCTCTCGGTTGATCAGCGCAGTCTGCATTAGCTGATCGTGATTTGCAATTGATCCCGGCCGGGAAGGCCCACTATCAGTAGTTCCTGACCGGCGCCCTGATCGGCATTTTCGGCGTGCCGAAGTAGGTCGCCGGCGGCGCCTTGAAGCCGGCCGCCTTGTTCTTGCCTTTTTCATCGACGACGATCGTCGCCGACTGCTGCTGCGGCTTCTTGCGGCTGGCGGTAATTTCCATCGTCACCGCCCGAGCCGGCATCGGCCGATCCATTTCGGCGCGTACGATGCGCACGCGTTCGGTGGCGATGCGCTTGTCGATGACGTCCGTCGTCATGTTCCGCTCGACGAGCTTTTCGCGCATGTTGAGCAGTTCTTCGAGTTCCTTCGAGCTGCGCATCGAGCGCACCGGCGCGCCCCATTTTTCCTTCGGCTGGCTGACGGCGATGTTGAACTCTTCGGGGTTGCTCACCATGCGCGCCAGTTCCAGCCGGTCTTGACGCATCGCCCACTCCAGCGCCCCGTCGCCCCAGTCGTTCTTCGGCGTCCGGTCGGCGCCTTTTTCGATCAGCTTGCGGACCAGCGGCTGATGACCTTCGTACACTGCCATCATGAGCACGCTCGAGCCATTGGTGCTCTGGGCGTTGATGTCGGCCCCCTGGTCGATCAGAAAATCGGCCACTTCGGCATGCCCGGCGAACACCGCGTAATGCAGCGCCGACCATTGCCGGGCCGGCGCGTTGATGCGCGCCCCGCGCTCAAGCAGCCATTTGACCGTCGCCAGATTGCCGCGCCAGGCGGCCAGCGCAATGGCCGATTCGCCATTCGCGTTGAGCTTGTTGATATCGGCGCCGCGCGACAGGAAGAGGCGCATGAGATCCGGCTTGCCTTCCCAGGCGCCGATCATCAGGCCGGAACCGATCCGGCTGCCCATGAAATCGGGCGGCAGGCCGGCGTCGAGCCAGCTTTCGGCCTGGCCGACATCGCCGAGTTCCATGCTGACGGTGAAGCGCACCGGGTCGGGCAAGGCATCGGCCGAAAAAACTGGCAGCGAAGCCGACAGCAAAAACCCCATCGCGCTTATCATGGCAAGCCGTCGTTTTACAGTTAGTCTCATTGCGTATCCATTGCCTCAGGCCAGCCCCCATTTTCTCATGACCCGGATCGATTACCGGCTTTTTGCGGCGCTGGCGTTGTCGCTCTCGCTGCATCTCTTGCCACTGCTGCCGGATTTCAATTTTGGCCAAAATTTCCGGTCGACCGTGGCACCGCTGACTGCCGAGCTGCGCCCGCCCCCGGCCGCAGCCGCAACACCGCCGCTGAGCCTGCCGGAGCAGCCGGAACCGGCCAGTAAGCCCGCGACAAAACCGCCCAAGCCAGCTCTGTCAAAACCAGCCGAAAAAACCGGCGCATCCGCCCCGAAAACCTGGACCCAGACCGTCCGCGAACACCTCAAGAAGCTCGACAGCGCCGGCCAGTTCTACCCGGCCGAAGCCATCGCCCGCGGACTTGAAGGCGAAGTCCTCGTCCTGCTCATCATCGACGAAGCCGGCAAAGTCAGCGCCGCTCGCGTCGAACAAGGCAGCGGCCACCCGCTGCTCGACGCCGCCGCCCTGCGCGCCGTCCGTTCCCTGCAATCGCTGCCGGCCGACGCGCCGCGCCAGGTTGTTCTGCCGGTGCGCTTCCGGCTACGTTGATCGGCTGACGGCGTTTCGGTTGCGCGCTTGATCGGCGGACCAATGCCTGGCGCACCGAGACAGATTGAACCGTTGGCGGGAAGCGCATTCAAACTCAGGGAAGCATCAACAACGATAGGGATTTTCCGGAAGGAGTCTGCCATGTCGATCTTTGCCCGCTACCAGAGTCGTTACGAGGCCCAGCAGGAAGAGGAAATGTCGGTCCAGGAGTATCTGGATCTGTGCAAGAGTGACAAGACCGCGTACGCCAGTGTCGCCGAACGCATGCTCATCGCCATCGGCGAGCCGGAACTCGTTGATACCCGGCTCGATCCACGCCTGTCGCGGATCTTCGCCAACAAGATGATCAAGCTCTACCCGGCCTTCCGCGAGTTCTACGGAATGGAAGAGGTCATCGAGCACATCGTTTCCTACTTCCGGCACGCCGCCCAGGGGCTGGAAGAGAAGAAGCAGATTCTCTATCTGCTGGGCCCGGTTGGCGGCGGCAAGTCGTCGCTGGCCGAACGCCTGAAATACCTGATCGAGAAAGTGCCCTTCTACGCCATCAAGGATTCGCCGGTCCATGAGTCGCCGCTTGGCCTCTTCAACGTTCTTGAGGACGGCGAAATACTGGAAGAGGATTTCGGCATTCCGAAGCGTTACCTCGGGACCATCATGAGCCCGTGGGCGGTCAAGCGCCTGCATGAATTTGGCGGCGACATCACCAAGTTCCGCGTCGTCAAGCTGCGCCCTTCCGTGCTTTCCCAGATCGCCGTCTCGAAGACCGAGCCGGGCGACGAGAACAATCAGGACATTTCGTCGCTGGTCGGCAAGATCGATATCCGCAAGCTGGAAAGCTATTCGCAGAACGACCCGGATGCCTACTCGTACTCCGGCGGCCTGTGCGTCGCCAATCGCGGCATTCTGGAATTCGTCGAAATGTTCAAGGCGCCGATCAAGGTGCTGCACCCCCTGCTCACCGCGACCCAGGAGCAGAACTACAAGGGGACCGAGGGCTTCGGCGCCATTCCCTTTGATGGTCTCGTGCTGGCCCACTCGAACGAGGCGGAATGGCAGGCCTTCAAGAACAATCGCAACAACGAGGCCTTCCTCGACCGCATTTACATCGTCAAGGTGCCGTACTGCCTGCGCGTCACCGACGAAATCCACATCTACGAAAAGCTGCTGTTCAATTCGTCGCTGGCCAAGGCCCCCTGCGCCCCCGACACGCTGCGCATGCTGGCCCAGTTCTCTGCCTTGTCGCGTCTCAAGGAACCGGAGAATTCCAGCATCTACAGCAAGATGCGGGTCTACGACGGCGAGAATCTCAAGGACACCGATCCCAAGGCCAAGAGCTACCAGGAATACCGCGACTTCGCCGGGGTGGACGAGGGAATGACCGGACTATCCACCCGCTTCGCCTTCAAGATCCTGTCCAAGGTCTTCAATTTCGATCACCGCGAAGTGGCGGCCAATCCGGTGCACCTGATGTACGTGCTTGAGCAGCAGATCGAACAGGAACAGTACCAGCCCGAAATCGAGGAACGCTACCTGCGCTTCCTCAAGGAATTCCTGAGCCCGCGCTACGCCGAATTCATCGGCAAGGAAATCCAGACTGCCTACCTGGAAAGCTATTCCGAATACGGCCAGAACATTTTCGACCGCTACGTGACCTATGCCGATTTCTGGATTCAGGATCAGGAATTCCGCGATCCGAATACCGGTGAAATGCTCGACCGCGGAGCCCTCAACGATGAACTGGAGAAGATCGAGAAGCCGGCCGGCATCAGTAATCCCAAGGATTTCCGCAACGAGGTGGTGAATTTCGTGCTGCGCGCCCGGGCCAAGAACGATGGCACGAACCCGGCGTGGACCAGCTACGAGAAGTTGCGGGCGGTCATCGAGAAGAAAATGTTCTCGAACACCGAGGAACTGCTCCCGGTCATTTCCTTCAATACCAAGGCCAGCGCCGACGAGCAGAAGAAGCACAAGGACTTCGTCGAGCGCATGACCAGCAAGGGCTACACCGAGAAACAGGTGCGCCTGCTCTGCGACTGGTACCTGCGGGTTCGCAAGTCTTCGTGATGGTGGAAAGGCGGGGCGGTTTCGCCGCGCAACGGGAGGTCACCCATGACGGTACGCATCGTCGATCGGCGGCAGGACAGCAAGAACAAGAGTTCGATCAATCGCAGCCGTTTCATCCAGCGCTTCAAGGGGCAGATCCGCAAAGCGGTGGCTGATGCCATTGCCCATCGCGGCATCCGTGACCTCGACAACGGCGAGAAGATCGGCATTCCCGGCAAGGACATCACCGAGCCGCATTTCCGCCATGGCAAGGGCGGCAAGCGGGAGATCGTGCATCCCGGCAACGACCGCTTCAATACCGGCGACAGCGTCGACCGCCCGCTCGAAGGCTCCGGCCAGGGGCCGGGCGGGGCGAGCGAGGATGGCGAGGGGATCGACGACTTCGTCTTCACGCTGACCCGCGACGAGTTCCTCGACATCTTCTTCGACGAACTGGCCCTGCCCAACCTGGTCAAACGCCAACTGGCCCGCATCGACGAATACAAGCGGGTGCGCGCCGGCTACACGCAGAGCGGCGTGCCGACCAACATCAATCTGGTCCGCACCATGCGCGGCGCGGCCGGGCGGCGCATCGCCGTCGGCGCCCCCTTCGCCGCCCGGCTGCGCGAACTGCGGGAAGAACTGGAGCGCCTGCGCCGCGACTGCCCGGGCGACCCGGACATCGTCCGCATCGAGCGCGAAATCGCCAGCCTGCTGGCGCGGCGCGAGGCCATTCCGTTCATTGACCCTTTCGACCTGCGTTACAGCAACCGCATTCGCATCGCCCAGCCCTCAACACAGGCCGTGATGTTCTGCCTGATGGACGTTTCCGGGTCGATGGACGAGTCGAAGAAGCAGATCGCCAAGCGCTTTTTCATGCTGCTTTACCTCTTCCTCAACCGTAACTACGAACATATCGAGGTGGTCTTCATCCGCCACCACACGGTGGCCGAGGAGGTCGACGAGGAGAATTTCTTCCATTCCCGCGAGACCGGCGGCACCATCGTTTCCAGCGCCCTCAAGCTGATGCACGAGATCGTCGTCGCCCGCTATGCGTCGAGCGCCTGGAACATCTACGGCGCCCAGGCTTCCGATGGCGACAACTGGAACAACGATTCGCCGCCCTGCCGGGAACTGCTCAGCGAATCCATCCTGCCGCTCGTCCAGTACTTCGCCTACATCGAGATCGCCGACGCCGAACCGCAGAACCTCTGGCTCGAGTACGAACGCCTGCTCGACAGCCATCCCGGGTTGTTTGCCATGCAGCGCATTGCCGCGGTGGCCGACATCTACCCGGTATTCCGCGAGCTCTTCCGAAAGCGACTGGCATGAGCAAGAAGCGCACTCGCCCGATTGCCGAGGGCTCGGAATGGACGGTCGAAGCGATCGACCGCTACGACGCCGAGATCGGCCGCGTCGCCAAGGCCTACGGCCTCGACTGCTACCGCCACCAGCTCGAAATCATCACCGCCGAGCAGATGATGGACGCCTACGCCGCCATCGGCATGCCGGTCTATTACCACCACTGGTCCTTCGGCAAGCATTTCCTGGAAACCGAGAACCGCTACAAGCGCGGCCAGATGGGCCTGGCCTACGAGATCGTCATCAATTCCGATCCCTGCATCGCTTACCTCATGGAAGAAAACACGCTGACCATGCAGGCCCTGGTCATCGCCCATGCCGCCTACGGCCACAATTCCTTCTTCAAGGGCAACCACCTGTTCAAGCAATGGACCAGCGCCGACGCCATCATCGACTACCTCGTCTTCGCCCGGAACTACATCGCCCAGTGCGAGGAGCGCCATGGCTTCGCGGCGGTCGAGCAACTGGTCGACGCCTGCCACGCCCTGAGCAATCTCGGCGTAGACCGCTACAAACGTTCACCGCGTTTGTCGCTGGACAAGGAAACGCTGCGCCAGAAGGAGCGCGAGGAATATTTGCAGGCCCAGGTCAATGATCTGTGGCGAACGCTGCCGCGTCATGCCGCGGCCGTCGCCGAAGAGGAGGAACGGCGCTTCCCCGAGGAGCCCGAGGAAAACCTGCTCTATTTCGTCGAGAAGAATGCGCCCCTGCTCGAACCCTGGCAGCGCGAGATCATCCGCATCATTCGCAAGATCGGCCAATATTTCTATCCCCAGCGCCAGACCCAGGTCATGAACGAGGGCTGGGCCTGCTTCTGGCACTACACCCTGATCAACACGCTGTATGACGAAGGCAAGCTGACCGACGGCTTCATGATGGAGTTCCTGCAATCGCATACCAATGTCGTCTACCAACCGCCGTACACCAGCAAGTGGTATTCCGGCATCAACCCCTATGCGCTGGGTTTTGCCATGTGGCGCGACATCCGGCGCATCTGCGAGGAACCGACGGCCGAGGACCGCGAATGGTTTCCCGAGTTTGCCGGCTCGGACTGGCGCGAAACCTTCAATTTCGCGATGAGCAATTTCAAGGACGAGAGCTTCGTCGCCCAGTACCTGTCGCCCCGCCTGATGCGGGAATTCCGCCTGTTCGCCATCCTCGACGACGAGGCCAACCCCAAGCTGCGCGTCAATGCCATTCACGACGACATGGGCTATCGCGCCCTGCGCCGCGCGCTGGCCGAACAATACAACCTGGGCAGCGCCGACCCCGACATCCAGGTCTGGAACGTCGATCTGCGCGGCGACCGCTCGCTGACCCTGCGCCACTTTTCCCATCAGCACCGCCCGCTCGGCCCGGAAACAGAGCGCGTCATCGAACATCTGGCCACCCTCTGGGGCTTCACGGTGCGTCTCGAAACGCAGATGCCGGACGGCAATCTGCGCCCGGTCGCCGAATACCGCAGCGAAAAGCGCAACCGCCAAATCCCCTGACTTTCATTTTTGGCCGATATTTCCGGTTGACCGTGGGAATGGCTCGACGGCCACCCGGACCGCCCCGGCGACCCGGTCGCGGCGCACGTTGCCGACCGATGCCCCCCGGAAACCCTCATACCGTTTGGCTTCAGGCTGCGTTAAGATGAAATATCAGAATTTTCTGATCAGCCCATGAGCTTATGCTGACTTTCGCACACCTGGTGCGGCTCTTGGTCAATAATAGACAAATGTCATATTTGGAGCGGAAAAATGGGGACCCTCGGCAACTGGCGTGTTTCGACACGCATGCAGCTTCTTGTCGGCCTGACCTTGCTTGGCCTGATCATCCTCTGCCTGACAGCCTTGTTCCAACTCAAGAACAGCATGCTGGAAGACCGCAAGCAAACGACGCGCAACCTGGTCGAGGTTGGCATCGGTATCGTTGCCCATCACCACAAACTGGCTGCCGCCGGGAAAATGTCGGAAGAAGATGCCAAAAAGGCGGCGCGCGACAGTCTGCGTGGCCTGCGTTACGGCAAGGACGACTATTTCTTCGGCTTCGACACGACGGGCGTCTATTTCCTGCATGGTGGCAACCCGGCCGTCGAAGGCCAGCAAAAGATCGAGATGAAGGACACCAACGGCAAGTTGCTGATCAAGGAATTGATCAGTGCAGCCCAGGCCGGTGGCGGTTTTGTTGACTACTGGTTCCCGCGGGCCGGCCAGCAGGTGGCTGAACCCAAGCTGGGTTACGCCGCGCTGTTCGGCCCCTGGAACTGGGTTGTCGGAACCGGCATCTATATCGATGACGTAGACCGGGAATACCGCGAAAGTGCCTTGCTGCTCGGCGGCATTTCTCTTGCCCTGCTGGTCATTCTGAGCCTGGTCGGCTGGCAGGTCGGCAGCAGCGTTCTCAGACAACTGGGAGGCGAACCCGCAACCGCCGCCGGGATCATGCAGCGCGTCGCCGATGGCGACCTGACGGCAAGTGTCAACTCGGCCCCGGCCGGCAGCATGCTGCATGCGCTCAGCGCCATGGTCGGTTCGCTGCGCCAACTGGTCAGCGAAATAAACAGCGATGCCAACCGACTGGTCAGCAGCGCCGAGTCGATTGCCAAGGCGTCCGACGAGGTTGCCCGCTCGGCCGAACAGCAATCCGATGCGACGTCGGCAATGGCCGCCGCCATCGAGGAACTGACCGTCAGCTCCAGCCACATTTCGGAAAGCGCCCGCGAAACAGCTTTGGACAGCACCCAAGCCGTCGAGCTTTCGAGCCAGGGCACAGAACGGGTCAATCAGGCGACGCAAGCCATCGAGCAGATTGCCGGAACCGTTTCCGATGCCTCGGGCCGTATCAAGGCACTCGAAGAAAGGGCCCGCCAGGTTTCATCGATCGCCAACGTGATCAAGGACATTGCCGGACAGACCAATCTGCTCGCCCTCAATGCGGCAATCGAAGCCGCCCGGGCCGGCGAGCAGGGGCGCGGCTTTGCCGTCGTCGCCGACGAAGTCCGCAAGCTGGCCGAACGGACCTCGCTGGCCACCACGGAAATCGAACAGATGATCGTCGGCATCCAGAGCGATACGGTCGGCGCCGTCGAAGCCATGGATACGGCACTGCCCGAGGTACAGGCCGGCGTCGAGTTGGCTGGCTCGGCCTCGGAATCGCTGCGCGCCATCGAGGAAGGGGCGCGCCGGACGCTGACGCGGATTGGCGACGTGGCCGACGCCACGCGGGAGCAAAGTTCGGCCAGCACCTCAATCGCCCAGCGCGTCGAACAGATCGCCAACATGGTCGAGGCGACTACCGACACCATCCGCGGCACGGCTGCCACGGCACATCAGCTGGAAAGCATCGCCATCAACCTGAAGCAGCTGATCGGCCGCTTCCGCGTTTAGGCCTAGACAGCCCCCGATGCACGCAGCCCGGCTATCTCTTCACGGAGATAGCCGAGTCCGGCGAGCACTTCGTCGGTATGCTCGCCGAGTTTGGCCCCCAGCCATTCCGTGCTGCCCGGCGTTGCCGACAATTTGGGCACGATGCCGGGAATCTTGAATTCCTTGCCATCCGGCAGCTTGGCCGACTCGAACATCTGGCGGGCGATGAATTGCGGGTCGGCGAACATGTCGATGGCCGAATAGACGCGCGACGACGGTACTTCGGCCGCGGCCAGTATCTCCAGCACCTCGGCCTCGTCGTGCTCGGCGGTCCACGCATCGATCAACCCGTAAATCTCGTCACGCCGCGCATCGCGGCCGGCGTTGTCGGCCAGGGTTGGATCATCGGCCAGATCGGGCCGGCCGATGGCGTTCATGAAGCGTTTGAAAATCGCGTCGCCATTGGCGCCGATGGTGACGTGTTTGCCGTCCTTGGTCGTGTGCGTGCTCGACGGCGTAATGCCCGGCATGATGTTGCCGGTGCGCTCGCGGACGAAACCGAAAACGTCAAACTCCGGCACCATCGACTCCATCATCGCGAAGACCGCCTCGTAGAGCGCGACATCGACGACCTGCCCGGCCCCGCCATTGACTTCCCTGTGACGCAGCGCCATCAGCGCACCAATCGCGCCCCACAGCGCGGCAATCGAATCGCCGATAGAAATCCCGGTACGCACTGGCGGCCGGTCGGGGAAGCCGGTGATGTAGCGCAGCCCGCCCATCGACTCGCCAACCGCGCCGAAGCCCGGCTGATCCTTGTACGGCCCGGTCTGGCCGAAGCCGGAAAGGCGGACCATGACCAGCCCCGGGTTGTCGGCCTTCAAGGTTTCCCAACCCAGCCCGAGTTTTTCGAGCACGCCGGGGCGGAAGTTTTCGACCAGGATGTCGGCCTCGGCAATGAGCTTTCGGACGAAAGCGACGCCCTCCGGATGCTTGAGATTGGCCGTCACCGACTTCTTGTTCCGCCCCTGCACAGCCCACCACAGCGACGTGCCTTCGTAGAGCTTGCGCCACTTGCGCAGCGGGTCGCCGCCATCGGGTGATTCGACCTTGACCACCTCGGCGCCGAACTCGCCCATGATCCGCGTGCAGAACGGCCCGGCGATCAGCGTGCCGAGTTCAACCACTTTGAGCCTGGCTAGCGGCTTTTGCGCGACGTTTTTTTCCCCCTCGCTCATCAAGGCTCCCAGTGTTCGATTTTCAATTTTTGCCCAAAAATCCGGTCGACCGTGGCAATCACCGACGCCGGCGCCCCGCTCGTCGCCACCGTCAGCCGGCCCTCGCCGCCGCCGAGCAGATTGCCCGCCGCCAACAGCCGCTCAAGCTGACGCGCCACCGGCTCGCCGGTATCAAGCAGCACGGTGCCCGCCGGCATGCGCCGGGCAATCGCCGCCGACACGCACGGATAATGCGTGCAGCCGAGCACCACGACATCCGCTGCCGCCGCAGCCAGCGGCGCAACAAAGGTATCGAGCAAGGCCGCCACCGCGCCACTGTCCGGCCCCTCAGCCTCAATCGCCTCGGCCAGCCCCGGACACGGCTGGGCAATGACCCGATGGCCGTTGGCATGATTGCCAACCAGCCGCTGAAAACGCTCGCTAGCCAAAGTCCGCGTCGTCGCCAGCACGCCAATGACGCCCGTTTTGGTCAGCCCTACCGCCGGCTTGACGCCTGGCTCCAGCGCCACCACCGGCACCTCGATGGCCGCCCGAATAGCCTCCGCCGCCGCTGCCGTCGCCGTATTGCAGGCAATCACCAACGCCTTCGCCCCGCGCCCGACCAGCGCCTCGGCAATCAACACACCACGTTCGCGCAGAAAGGTCTCGGGCCGGTCGCCATAGGGCAAAAACCGGGTGTCGGCGAAATAAAGGAAGTCTTCCTGCGGCAGTCGTTCGCGCAGGGCGCGCAACACCGTCAGGCCACCGAGGCCGGAATCAAAAACAGCGATGGGATGAGAGATCACAAGTCCATTCAGGGTGAGGCGAATTTCTGCCTATTATATTTCCCCGTCGTCGCAGCCCGCCAAACCGGATGGCTCAACTTTGCTGCCTGGCCAGCCATTTGAGGAGCACCGCAAAGAGCACGTCGGGATCGACCGGCTTGGTGATGAAATCGTTCATGCCGGCCGCCATGCAGCGCTCGCGATCCTCGGTAAAGGCATTGGCGGTCATGGCCAGTATCGGCACGCTGGCGTACCCGACAATCTTGCGAATGGCGCCCGCCGCCTGCAAGCCGTCCATTTCCGGCATCTGCATGTCCATCAGGATGGCCGCATAGGGCTGCTCGAGCGCCATGCGCAGGGCCTGCACTCCGTCAGCCGCCACATCGACGACCAGCCCCGCATCCTGCAACAGCGCCGACGCCACTTCCTGATTGATCGGCTCATCTTCGGCCAGCAATATCCGCTTGCCGTGGTACTCGCGCAGCAGGATGGCCTCGGCCCCTTCAGGCGCAGGCTCTGCCGCGGCAAGGGCAGCGCGGCTGCCTTTTTTCAGGCGGATGGTCAGCCAGAACGAACTGCCCTGCCCGGCAATGCTGTCTACGCCCACCGCGCCGCCCATCAGTTCGGCAATCCGTCGCGTGATGGCCAGCCCCAGGCCACTGCCGCCGTATTTGCGCGTGGTCGATTTGTCCGCCTGCTCGAAAGCATTGAAGAGCCGGTCTTGCTGCTCGCCGGTAATGCCCACGCCGGTATCTTCGACGACAAAGCGCAGCAGGACATCGGTGTCGCTTTCTTCGAGAATCCGGCCGACCAGCCTGATTGTCCCCGCATCGGTAAATTTCAGGGCGTTGTTGAGGTAATTGACCAGCGCCTGCGACAGCCGGGTCGCGTCGCCCCACAACTGCCTGGGCAGGCCTTCGCTGTCGATGACGAGTTTCAGCCCCTTTTCGGCGATGGCCCCACCGACTACGGCGACCACCGACTTGAGCAGATCGGCCAGGACAAAATCGCTTTCCTGCAATTGGAGCTTGCCGGCTTCGATCTTGGACAGGTCGAGAATATCGTTGATCACCGCCAACAAATGCTTGCCCGACGCATCGATCTTGTCGAGCAGATCGCTTTGCTCGTCCCTGACGCCGGAGCGGCGCAGGAGATTGGCCATGCCGAGAATGCCGTTCATCGGCGTGCGAATTTCGTGGCTCATATTGGCCAGAAAGGCGCTCTTGGCCTGACTGGAAGCCTCGGCGGCCTGCTTGGCGTCCTGCAGTTCCCGGGTGCGGAGATCGACCGCTTCTTCGAGGTGATGCCGATAGCGCTCAAGTTCCTCTTCGGCCCGCTTGCGCTCGTCGATATCCGTGTGCGTCCCGGCCATGCGGACGGGGCGGCCCTCCGCATCCCGTTCGACGATCTTTCCCCGGGTCAGGATCCAGCTCCATTCGCCATTTTTATTCCGGCAGCGCATTTCGACTTCATGCGACTGCGCCTGGCCGGCCAGGTGCGCCTGGATCGACGCCCAGGCTTGGGCCAGATCGTCGGCATGGACGAATTCGTTCCAGTTATCGACCCGAATATTCATCTCGCCCGGCGCATAACCGAACATGCTTTCAAAGCGAGCACTGACGTTGAATTCGTTGCTCAGCAGGTTCCATTCCCAAAACCCCTGATCCGACCCCTCAATCACCCGTTGCAGTCGTTGCTCGTTGTCCCGGGCGAGCCGCTCGGCCAATTTCAGATCGGAAATATCGAGCGAGTTGCGTCCGATAAACCTCACTGTCCCAGAGGCATCGAGGACCGGAAACAGATGGGACACGAAAGAACGCATCCGGCCGTCCACCGGCATGCCTTCCTCAACGGAATGGCTGGACAGGGTACGCAAAACCTGTTCATCACTGGCCCGGAGACAAGCCGCGACGTCCTGCGGAAACAACTCGTCGTCGGTCTTGCCGAGGATTTCCGCTTCGCTCAGGCCGAGGATGCGCTCCAGGTTGGGATTGGCCAGGGCGTAGCGCCCATCGGGATTTTTGAGCGACAAGGCCGACGGCGAGTTATTGACGATGGCCGACAACTTGAATTCATGATCGAGCAAGGCCGCCTCGTTCATTTTATTGACGCTGATATCCTCGAAGACGGTGGCAAACTGATCCGGCCCCGTCGCGAATACGCTGATGAAAAAGAATTTTTGCAGCGGCGGGAAATAGTGTTCAAAGGTGCAGGGCTGCTGGGTCTGCACAACCCGGGCATAAACATCGAGAAACGGCGGCTCGCCAGCGCCATAGGCCTTCGAGGCCAATTGATCGACAACCGCCTCGCGCCGAATCCCGGTCTGCTTTTCAAAAGCCGGGTTCACATCGAGCACCAGATAATCGAGCGCGCGGCCTTCGCCATCGTAGACCAGCCGATGGATGGCCATGCCCTCGACCATCGCACCGAACAGCGAGCGATAGCGCGCTTCGCTTTCCTTGCCCTTTTGCTCGGCCCGTTTTTTGTCGGAAATATCCTCGAAAAGCGAATAGACGCCGATGACCGGGCCATCGGCCCTTTCCCGAATGGGAAACGAGCGAATATTGACCCAGGTCAGTCGCTGCGGATCGTGCGAAAAAAGGCCCATGACGACATCAAGAACCGGCAGGCCGGTATTGAGCGCAACCATCGGCGGATGATCCCTGCCCGGAAATGGCGAGCCGTCTTCACGCACAGGCTGCCAGCCCGGATCGGCCGAAACCATCCCGCGCATCTCGCCGAGCGGGAGGCCGAGAATTTTTTCGGCGGCGGCATTGGCCGCGGTCAGCGTTCCCTCTGCGTTCTGGAAAATGATGCCGACCGGCAGCGAATCGAAGAGCAGGCTGCCCTGTACCGCCTCTGGCGAAGGATTGCCCCCCGGGTCCGTCGTTGTACTCATTCGATTGCTTTTAGGCTTGGTTGACGAGTCAGTATAGACAAAATTTCGGGACTAAAAACAGCGCGACAACAACAGGCCATCTGGGCCTTTCCTAGCTGACATGGCGTTCAGCCAAGCAGCGCCGGGTGCCGTCACGCGCACGGCAGTGCAGACTCGACCCGAATCTGGCGCTAGCTCCGACACCCACTCGCCTTCAGCATCCGGTCATAAAGCACGACATTGACCGTCGCCGCCAGATTCATGCAGCCGTGAGTGGGGATATAGACGATGTCCTTGCACCATGAGGTGACGTTCTTTTTCAGGCTGCCGTCTTCCGGGCCGAAGATGTAGAAGGCGCGTTCGGGGTGGGTGTATTCGGTGAGCGGTTTGGCGTCCGGGTGGACTTCGATGGCGACCGGAACGCAGCCGAAGGGGATGACCGTTTGCAAGTCGTCGACGCCGATCAGCGGCAGTTGCAGGTGGACCTGTTTGGTGTCGGTGCGGAATTCGACGGCGCGCTCGTAGCGTTTGCCGGTGTAGAACACCGTATTGACGCCGTAGCAGCCGGCGGCGCGCATGATGGAGCCGACGTTTTCCGGGCCTTTCGGGTTGTAGAGGCCGATGCACGAATAGCCGGTATAGCCCTGGACGGCCTGTTTCCGGGTGATGGTTTCGATGCTCATCGTTATTCTGGCTGGCGGAATTCGTCGTCTATCCAGGCGTTGGCGCTGGCCGGGCTGAGCTTGAAGTTGGGGCCGACGCGGACCTTGGCCAGTTGCTCGCCACCGGCATCTTCGGCCGAGAGCGTGGCGTAGGGATCGTCCTCGTCGGGAACAATGTCCAGGCATATCAAAATTGGCCCGTTTTCCCGGTCGACCGTGAGTTTCCGGTGCAGTTGGGCGTGCAGCTGATGTTCGTGCCGGCGCAGGACTTCGGAGGCGGTCTTGATCAGGGTCTGGAAGGCGGAAACGTCGAGCGGCTTGGGGTTCTTCTTGTCGCGACCCATGGTCCATGGGCCGACCAGCGCCGGCTCGGCTTCGCCGTCCTTGATCATTTCGACAGCCCAGCCTTCGTCATCTTCGTTCTTGATGACGCGGGCGGTCCAGCCGTTGTTGCGCCACAGACGTGGCTCGTTGATGACGTCGGACTCTTCAGCCTCGACGGGGTCGTTGATTGCGTTTTCGGTCATCCGCGAATTGTACTTCTAGGGCGTGGCAGCGGCCTTGCTGGCTTCGATTTCAAGGTGGCAGGGAGAGAGCAGCAGATGGGCCAGATGCTCCGGATCGCTGCCGCCCAGGTGTTCGGCGAAGGCCGTCAGGCGGGGGTCGTTGGCCTCGGCCAGGGTGGCGATCAATTGCCGTGCCGCCTCGCGCGGATTGGTCACGCCGGGCACGTAGCCCGGCCAATCCTTGTAGTGGGTCAGCAGTTCGGCCTTGTGGTCCTGATAGAGCGCTGAATTCTGCACGAACTCGAGTTCGGCCTGTTTGGCGGCGATTTCCGCGTCGATCTCGGCGTCGGTATTCTGGTAGTGCGCCTTCTCGGCCTCGGTCCAGTGCGGCTTTTCACCATGCTTTTCGCGCAGGGTGGCGAAGGTGCTGTCCAGTTCGATCTGCGAATGGGTCGAGGCATCACGGAAGACGTGAACCATGTCCTTGCCGTGGCCCTCCTTGCCGACATAGCGCATGCCGGCCGTGACACGCCGCGGATTGAAGCGGAACTGGCGGGCGCAGGCGGCACGCAGGAGGTCGAAGAGTTCTTCTATTTTTGCTGGGCTCACAGGGCACTCCTTTCGCTCGCCCGAACTGCGGCGATTGCATCGCTGGCCAATTGGCTGGCCCACAGCATACGCCTGCGCCTGGCCAAGCGGCAGCCCGAAATGACAAAAGCCACCTTGCGGTGGCTTCGTTCGCGCAGTTTCCCAGCAAATCACATGCGGGCGATCATCGCATCGCCGAAAGCCGAGCACGACAGCTCTTCGGCGCCATCCATCTGGCGGGCGAAGTCGTAGGTCACCTTCTTGTCGCCGATGGCTTTTTCCATGGCCTTGATGACGAGATTGGCCGCTTCGGTCCAGCCGAGGTGGCGCAGCATCATTTCGGCCGAGAGGATGAGCGAACCGGGATTCACCTTGTCCAGCCCGGCGTACTTCGGTGCCGTGCCATGTGTCGCTTCGAAACAGGCGTACTGGTCGGAGATGTTGGCGCCCGGGGCGATGCCGATGCCGCCGACCTGGGCGGCCAGGGCGTCGGAAATATAGTCGCCGTTCAGGTTGGTGGTTGCGATCACGTCGTATTCGGCCGGCCGCAGCAGAATTTGCTGCAGGAAGGCGTCGGCGATGGAATCCTTGACGGTGATTTCGCGCCCCGTGTTCGGGTTGGTGAAATGGCACCACGGGCCGCCGTCGATGAGCTGGGCACCGAATTCCTCCTGCGCCACCTTGTAGGCGATGTCGCGGAACAGGCCTTCGGTGAATTTCATGATGTTGCCCTTGTGCACGATGGTCAGCGACTTGCGGTCGTTGGCGATGACGTACTTGAGCGCGGCGCGCACGAGGCGGGTGGTGCCTTCGACGGAAATCGGCTTGATGCCGATGCCAGAGCTTTCCGGGAAGCGGATTTTCTTGACGCCCATTTCCTTCTGCAGGAAATCGATGACCTTCCGGCAGGCCTCGGAATCGGCCGCCCATTCGACGCCGGCGTAGATGTCTTCGGTGTTCTCGCGGAAGATGACCATGTTGGTCAGTTCCGGATGTTTGAGCGGTGACGGCACGCCCTTGAAATACTGCACTGGACGGACGCATTGGTAGAGATCGAGTTCCTGGCGCAGGGCGACGTTGAGCGAACGGATGCCGCCGCCAACCGGCGTCGTCATCGGTCCCTTGATGGAAACTGAATATTCCTTGAGCGCCGCGAAGGTTTCCTGCGGAAACCACTCGTCCGGGCCGTAGAGGCGGGTCGATTTTTCGCCGGCAAAGACTTCCATCCAGTAAATCTTCTTCGCACCGCCGTAGGCCTTGGCCACGGCAGCATCGATGACCTTGATCATGACCGGCGTGATGTCGATGCCGATGCCGTCGCCCTCGATGAAGGGAATGATCGGATTGTTCGGGATCGCCTGCCCCGGAACGATTTTCTGACCGCCTTGCGGCACCTTGATGTGAGAAGTCATGGTCTCTCCTTGGGTTTTATCGGACGGGCCGCAGCCGCGCATTCCGTTGAACAGCAAAGCCCGACGCTTGTCTCCGGCGCCGGGCAGCGAGGTGATTATGTCGCAAAACGTCGGCCGGTGTCAGCCATTTGGCCGCGTGGCGAGGTTCCCACGGTCAACCGGAAAAAAGGCCTGAAAATGAAAAAAGCGAAGACCGGATGGCCTTCGCTTTTTTAATATCCGGCGCTCACACGCCGGGAAAGATGGCTCGCTTAGATGCGGGCTGCCTTGAGTGCGGCATTGAGCGTCGGGCTCGGACGCATGATCGCCTTGGTCTTCTCGGCATCGGCCTTGTAGTAGCCGCCGATATCGACCGGACGACCCTGCACCGACTTCATTTCGGCAACGATCTGAGCTTCGTTGTCAGTCAGGGTCTTGGCCAGCTTGGTGAAGTGGGCTGCCAGTTCGGCATCTTCCTTCTGCGCCGCCAGTTCCTGCGCCCAGTACATGGCGAGGTAGAACTGTGAACCGCGGTTGTCGAGCTCACCAGTCTTCGGCGACGGCGACTTGTTGTTGTCGAGCAACTTGCCGGTGGCAGCGTCAAGGGTCTTGGCGAGCAGCACAGCGCGCTTGTTGCCATCCTTGATGCCTTGCTCTTCGAGCGACACGGCCAGGGCCAGGAACTCGCCGAGCGAATCCCAGCGCAGGTGGTTTTCCTGCGTCAGCTGCTGGACGTGCTTCGGGGCCGAACCGCCGGCGCCGGTTTCGTACATGCCACCGCCGTTCATGAGCGGGACGATGGACAGCATCTTGGCCGAGGTGCCCAGTTCCATGATCGGGAACAGGTCAGTCAGGTAGTCGCGCAGGATGTTGCCGGTCACCGAAATGGTGTCGAGGCCGCGGGCGACGCGTTCCAGCGTGAAACGCATGGCGCGGACCTGCGACATGATCTGGATGTCGAGACCGGAGGTGTCGTGATCCTTGAGGTACTTCTGGACCTTCTTGATCAGCTCGTTTTCGTGCGGACGATAGCTGTCCAGCCAGAAGATGGCCGGCATGCCGGACTGGCGGGCGCGGGTGACGGCCAGCTTGACCCAGTCGCGGATCGGCGCGTCCTTGACCTGGCAGGCACGCCAGATGTCGCCGGCTTCAACGTTTTGCGTCAGCAGGACTTCGCCGGTGGCGTTATCGACGATGTTGGCGATGCCGTCTTCGGTGATTTCGAAGGTCTTGTCGTGCGAGCCGTATTCCTCGGCCTGCTGGGCCATCAGACCGACGTTCGGGACGGTACCCATGGTCCGCGGGTCGAAGTTGCCATGCCATTTGACGAAGTTGATCATCTCTTGGTAAATGCGGGCGAAGGTCGATTCCGGCATGACGCACTTGCTGTCGTACTGCTTGCCGTCAGCACCCCACATCTTGCCGCCCTGACGGATCATGGCCGGCATGGAGGCATCGACGATGATGTCGTTGGGTGAATGGAAATTGGTGATGCCCTTGGCCGAATCGACCATGGCCAGACGCGGACGGTGTTCCTGACAGGCGTGCAGGTCGCGGATGATTTCGTCGCGCTTGGATTCCGGCAAAGCCTTGATCTTCTCGTACAGATCGACCATGCCGTTATTGACGTTGATGCCGAGTTCGTCAAAGGTCTTGCCGTGCTTCTCGAAGGCGTCCTTGTAGTAGATCTTGACGCAGTGGCCGAAAACAATGGGGTGCGAGACCTTCATCATCGTCGCCTTGACGTGCAGCGAGAACAGGATGCCGGATTCGCGGCAGTCTTCCAGTTGTGCTTCGTAGAAGTCGCAAAGCGCCTTCTTGCTCATGAACATGGAGTCGATGATCTCGCCTTCGAGCAGGGAGAGCTTCGGCTTGAGCACAGTGGTCTTGCCGCCCTTGGCGATCAGTTCCATGCGCACTTCACGTGCCTTGTCGAGGGTCAGCGACTTTTCGCCGTGGTAGAAGTCGCCATGTTCCATATGCGAAACGTGGGTCTGCGACCATTGTTTCCACTCGCCCATCGAATGCGGGCGCTTCCTGGCGAAATTCTTGACGGCGCCCGGCGCGCGGCGGTCGGAGTTGCCTTCGCGCAGCACCGGATTGACGGCCGAACCGATACACTTGCCGAAACGGGCCTTGAGGGCCTTGGCTTCGTCGGTATCGGCGGTTTCAGGGTAATCGGGGATGGGGTAGCCCTTTTCCTGCAGTTCCTTGACGCAGGCCTTGAGCTGGGCGACCGAGGCCGAAATGTTCGGCAACTTGATGATGTTGGTTTCCGGCAGCAGGCACTTTTTGCCCAGTTCGCCCAGGGTGTTCGGCACCTTCTGGTCATCTGCGAGGAATTCGGAGAATTCGGAGAGAACGCGGGCCGAAACGGAAATGTCGGCCTTCTCGATTTCAATGCCGGCCGGCCCCGTAAAAGTGCGGACGATCGGCAAAAACGCACAAGTCGCCAGCAGCGGCGCCTCGTCGGTGAGCGTGTAGATGATCTTGGACTTGCCTGCGGACATACGAACCCCTTGGTGATGGTTTTTAATATGCGAGTCGACGACGATACGCCGACACCCTTGCGCGGTGCTTACAGAGTCTCGGGAGTATCCGCAAGGCAGCGCTTCCGGTCAACGGTGAAATGCGGTTTCACAGTGTGGTCTGGCGCGGATGCCCCGAATGGCGGCGATCTCGTCATTTCGCCCCAGCCCCACTAAAATCCGCTGACATACGGAGCGATCACATGAAAATCTCAGTCGGCCTCTACGGCACCAGCGCGCACCAGATAGCGCTGGCCATGATCCAGGGATTCAACAAGCACTACACGCTGTTTCGCCAGAGCAGCCGCGAAGCCAAGTCGCGTTTCGAGCAAAGCGACTGGCAGGGCGTGCACAAGGCAGTGCGCGAGCGCATCCGTTTCTACGATGACCGCGTGGACGAATGCGTCGAACGTCTGCGCGACGACTACGATGCCCAGCACATCGACGACAGCACCTGGCAGCAGGTCAAGCTGCTCTACATCGGCCTGCTGCTCAACCACAAGCAGCCGGAACTGGCCGAAACCTTCTTCAACTCGGTGACCACCAAGATCCTGCACCGCAATTATTTCCACAACGATTTCATTTTCGTCCGCCCGAGCATCTCGACGGAGAACATCGAGGGCGACGACAGCCAGACCTACCGCAGCTACTACGCCAAGGAAAACGGCCTGCGCGGGGCAATCCACAGCATCATCGCCGACTTCGGCTGGCTACGCCCCTTCGCCGACCTCGAGCGCGATGTTGACCATGTTTACGAGTCCGTCAGCCGCCACCTCAACGCCATGCCGCGGCGCGAGGTCAACTTCCAGATTCAGGTGCTCGGCTCGCCCTTCTACCGCAACAAGGCGGCCTACATCATCGGCAAGGCGATCAACGGCGCCAACGAGTATCCGTTCGCCATCCCGGTGCTGCACGACGAGGAGGACAAGCTCTACCTCGACACCATCCTGCTCGACGGGTGGCGGATCGGCCTGCTCTTCTCGCTGTCGCGCGCCTACTTCATGGTCGATATGGAAGTGCCCTCCGGCTACGTCCAGTTCCTGCGCTCCATCCTGCCCGCCAAGCCGCGCTCCGAGCTGTACATCATGCTCGGCCTCGGCAAGCAGGGCAAAACGATGTTCTTCCGTGACTTCATCTATCACCTGCACCATTCAGAAGACCAGTTCATCATGGCGCCCGGCATCCGCGGCATGGTCATGCTGGTTTTCACGCTGCCGTCTTACCCCTATGTCTTCAAGATCATCAAGGATGTCTTCGGCGCCTCGAAGAACATGGACCGCGCCACGGTCAAGCGCAAATTCATGATGGTCAAGCAGGTCGACCGCGTCGGTCGCATGGCCGATACCCTCGAATTCTCCAACGTCCTGTTCCCGCGCAAGCGTTTCGACGACGAGGTCATGGCCGAACTGGAAAAGCTGGCGCCGTCCTGCTACGAAATCGATGGCGATCAGCTGATCATCAAGCACCTCTACATCGAACGCCGAATGGAGCCACTCAACATCCACCTCGACCGCATGGAGCGTTCCAACAACATCGAAGGACTCGAACACGCCATCCGGGAATACGGCAGCGCCATTCGCGAAATGGCCCAGGCCAACATCTTCCCGGGCGACATGCTGTGGAAGAATTTCGGCGTTACCCGCTACGGCCGTGTCGTTTTCTACGACTACGACGAAATTGAATACATGACCGACTGCAACTTCCGCAAAATTCCGCCGGCCCCCGATTTCGAGACCGAGATGTCGGGTGAGGTTTGGTACCCGGTGGCGAGAAACGACATTTTCCCGGAGGAATTCGCCACCTTCCTGCTCGCCTCGCCGCAGGTGCGAAAAGTATTCCTCAAACACCACAAGGACCTGCTCGACCCGAAATTCTGGCAGGATGCCCAGCAGAAAATCCGCGACGGCCATGTCGAGGACTTCTTCCCCTACCCGCAGGAACTGCGTTTTGTGAATACCAGCAAACAGCTCAATGAATAGATAAGTGATCACTGACCCCGATAGTCAGAAACTCTGACTTCTGCCGAAATAACAATTCACTTATCTTCAGACCAAATACATTAACCGAATCATGACCTCACCGTCATTCAAGGTCAGGTTCGGTGCTTTCATAAATCCAACATCGCCCACAATTCAAGGAGAGTGATGATGCCGCTTACCCTAGCGGTTGCTCGCGAAAGCGCCGACGGTGAATACCGTACCGCGCTCGCCCCCGAGACAGCCAAGAAATTCGCCGCCCTCGGCGCCAAGCTTTGCATGGAGCAAAGTGCCGGCATCCAGAGCCATTTTCTCGATCCGGACTACACCGGCGTCGAATTCGTGCATGGCCTCGTCGAAGCCTACGCCAATGCCAATCTGGTCCTGCGCGTCGCGCCGCCGACCCTGGCGGAGATCGAGCATATCCCCGAAGGCGCAGTCCTCATCGGCCTGCTCAAACCCTTCGAAGACAAGGCCCGCCTCGCCGCGCTGAACGCCCGCAAGATCACCGCCTTCGCCCTTGAACTGCTGCCGCGTATCTCGCGCGCCCAGAGCATGGATGCACTCTCATCGCAAGGCGCCTGTGCCGGCTACCAGTGCGGCCTGATCGCCGCCGCCCGCTGCACCAAGTTTTTCCCGATGCTGACCACCGCCGCCGGCACCATCCGCCCGGCGCGTGTGCTGGTCATCGGTGCCGGCGTCGCCGGCCTGCAAGCGATCGCCACCTGCAAGCGCCTCGGCGCCATGGTCGAAGCCTACGACGTGCGCTCCGCCGCCCGCGAGCAGATCGAATCGCTCGGCGCCAAGTTCGTCGACACCGGCGTTGCGGCTGATGGCGTCGGCGGTTACGCCCGCGAACTGACGGCCGAAGAGAAGGCCGCCCAGACCGAGAAACTCGCCAAGGCCGTCGCCTTGTCCGACGTCGTCATCACCACCGCCGCCATCCCCGGCAAGAAAGCCCCGATCATCATCACCACCGACATGATCGGCCGCATGAAATACGGTGCCATCATCGTCGACATGGCGGCCGAATCCGGAGGCAACTGTGCCCTGACCCAGCCCGGCGAACACGTCGTCGCCAACGACGTGAACATCCACGGCCCCCTCAATCTTCCTTCCCGCATGCCGACCCACGCCTCCGAGCTCTACGCCAAGAACCTTTACAACTTCCTCTCGCCGTGGATCAAGGATGGCGAACTCGTTATCGACTGGAGCGACGATGTCGTCGCCGGCACGCTGCTGTGCAAGGACGGCGTCACCGTCCATAACGTGGTCAAACAAGTCATGGGAGAAGCATGATGGACGGCCTGCTCGCGCTCTACATCTTCATGCTCGCCGCCTTCACCGGCTACGAGATCATCGCCAAGGTGCCGGTCATCCTGCACACGCCGCTGATGTCGGGTTCCAACTTCATCCACGGCGTCGTCGTCGTCGGTGCCATGCTCATGCTCGGCACGGCTGACACCCCCGTCCAGCAAGCCATCGGCTTCTTCGCCGTCGCCCTCGGCGCCGCCAATGCCGCCGGCGGTTACGTCGTCACCGAACGCATGCTCGCCATGTTCAAGAAGAAAGAGGGTTGAACATGACCATCCCAATTTACGTTCAAGGCGCCTGGTTCCTCGGCGCTGCCCTGTTCATCTTCGGCCTCAAGGGCATGAGTTCGCCGGCCAGTGCCCGCAAAGGCATCATCATCGCCGGCTACGGCATGCTCGTCGCCATTGCCGCCACCTTCCTGATTCCCGGCCTGCAGAACCTCGCCCTCATGGCCCTGGCTCTGGCCCTCGGCGGCTCGGCCGCCTGGATTTCCGGCAAGAAGGTCAAGATGACCGACATGCCGCAGATGGTCGCCATCTACAACGGCATGGGTGGTGGTGCTGCCGCCGCCATTGCCGCCATCGAGTTCGCCAAGGGCGATGCCCACAGTCTGGCCACCACGGTCCTCGCCGTCATCGGCGCGCTGATTGGCGCCGTTTCCTTTACCGGCTCCTGCGTCGCCTGGGCCAAGCTGCAGGGCGTGCTCAAGAAGGCCCATCGCCTGCCGGCGCAGAATGCGGTCAATGTCGTTCTCGCCCTGATCGCCATCGGCCTCGGTGGCGCCATGGTCGTCATGGCGCCAGCGCAACCGGAACTGATCTTCGGCTTCTTCATCGTTGCTCTGGTCCTCGGCCTGATCGTCACGCTGCCCATCGGCGGTGCCGACATGCCGGTCGTCATCTCGCTGTTCAACGCCTTCACGGGTCTGGCTGTCGGCTTCGAAGGCTATGTCCTGGGCAATCCGGCGCTGATCATTGCCGGCATCGTCGTCGGCGCGGCCGGTACGCTGCTCACCCAACTCATGGCCAAGGCCATGAACCGGCCGATCTCCAACATCCTGTTCACACCGATGGTGGCCAGTGGCCCGGGTGAAGCGATCAGCGGTTCGATGAAGGAGCTGTCCGCTCTCGATGCGGCAGCGATGATGCGTTACGCCTCCAAGGTCATCATCGTGCCGGGTTACGGCATGGCCGTGGCGCATGCCCAGCACAAGGTGTGGGAGATGACCTCGATCCTCGAAGAAGCCGGGGTCGAGGTGAAGTTCGCCATCCACCCGGTTGCCGGGCGCATGCCGGGGCACATGAATGTACTGCTGGCCGAGGCCGGCGTGCCGTACGACAAGATTATGGATCTGGAAGAAATCAATGGTGAGTTCGCCCAGACGGACGTCGCCTTGATCATCGGGGCCAATGATGTGGTGAATCCATCCGCCCGCACCGACAAGACCAGCCCGATCTACGGCATGCCGATTCTGAACGCGGATATGGCGCAGAACGTCATCGTCATCAAGCGCGGCAAGGGCACCGGTTACTCGGGTGTCGAGAATGCGCTGTTCTATACCGACAACTGCCGGATGCTTTATGGCGATGCCCAACCGATGGCCGGCGAGATCATTCAGCATCTCAAGGCGATGGGGTAAATCGACATCACTGGCACCAGTGCATCCGGTCACATTTTTGTAACTGCCGTGCTGGTGCGGCCTTACAATATCCGGCTATATCGTCCCCGGAAGCGGTGAATGAAGCGTATTGATGATCTGTTGATCTGGCTGGCGGCAGCCGCCTGCCTTGGACTCTGGCTGTGGTCGCTGGCTGTCGGCCCGATTTCGCCGCACTTCCTGCTGGCACTGGCGGTATTGCTGGCAGGAACCATCCTTTTTTCCTATGGCGAACGGCGGCGCTGGAAGGACAAGCAACTGTCCTACGTCACCGAACTCAAGGACGTCATGTCGGAATACCAGGTGCTCTCCGACGAAGCGATGGCCCACGCCGAACTGCAATTCACCTCGCTCGAAACCGACATGCGGGAAGCCCAGGAGATCATCCGGACCTCGGTCAGCAAACTTTCCGGCAGCCTGACCGGACTTGAATCGCAATCCTCCGACCAGCGCCAGATCCTGCGCTCGCTGATCGACCAGATGCTCAACATGACGGGCGACAGCCATGCCCTGGAGCAGGTCAGCCTGCAACGCTTCTTCGACGAGACGAACATCCTGATTGCCGAATTCGTCGGCAAGATGGCCCATCTGCAAGAAACCAGCAAGGGCATCGCCAGCAGTTTCGACGAAATGCAGGAGCGCGTTTCGCGCATTACCGGCTCGCTCAACGACATCGCCGGCATTACCAAGCAGACCGACCTGCTCGCCCTCAATGCCGCCATCGAGGCGGCGCGGGCTGGCGATGCAGGCCGCGGCTTTGCCGTGGTGGCCGACGAAGTGCGCAATCTGGCGGCGCGCACCGGCGAATTCAACGTCGACATCCGCAAGTCGCTGACCGACATCATGAATTCCCTGCAGGAAGTCGGCGGCCGGGTCGCCGATGCGACCCACATCGACATGAGCATCGCCGACAAATCGCGCGCCGCACTGCAGGAACTGGGCGACGAGCTCATGGAACTGACCGGCAAGGCACGCGAGCACTCCGACCACATCACCGCCATCACCGAACAGATGCATGAAATGACCCAGGAAGGCGTCATGGCCATCCAGTTCGAGGACATCGTGACGCAGATGATGTCGCGCATCAGCCAGCGGACGACCAACGTCGGCGACTACATGCACGCCTTCCTCGCCCTGCAGCACGACAACGAAGCCGACGGCCTGCAACGCTTCCGTTCGCGCAGCCAGAAACTGGTCGAATTGCTGGTCAATTCACACGTCAAGGGCGATGCGATGAAAGCCAACAGTGCCGGACTGCACGCCAAGAACAACAGCGACGGCGATATCGAGCTGTTCTGAGGCCAGCTGGGCATTGCTACGGTCAACCGGAAATTCAGGCCAAAAATGGAATTGACCAACCTGATCGAAATCCTCGGCGAGAAGACCGCCGTCACGCTGGCCGGCCTGAGCATCGGCCTCTTTTTCGGCATTTTTGCCCAGCGCTCGCGTTTCTGCCTGCGTTCCGCCGTCGTCGAATTCTGGAACCGTGACGGCTGCAGCAAGCTCGCCGTCTGGCTTTTCGCCTTCTCGGCCGCCGTCATCGCCACCCAGTTCTTCATCACCCAGGGCTGGCTCGATGTCTCGCAGGCCCGCCAACTGGCCGCCAAAGGCAGCCTGTCCGGCGCGCTGGTCGGCGGTCTGCTCTTCGGCGTCGGCATGATCCTCGCCCGCGGCTGCTCGTCGCGCATGCTGGTGCTGGCCGCCAACGGCAACCTGCGTGCCCTGCTCGCCGGGCTGATTTTCGCCGTCGCCGCCCAAGCCTCGCTGAACGGCCTGCTCTCGCCACTGCGCACCTGGGTTTCCGGCTGGCTGACCATCGATGGCGGCACCGCCCGCGACCTGCTCGCCTTCCTCCATCTCGGCAATATCGGCGGCCTGCTCTTCGGTCTCGCCTGGCTGGCCGCGGCCATTCACTTCGCCCGCCGCGCCCACCTTGCCCGGCGCGAATGGCTGGGCGGCAGCGGCGTCGGCCTGATGGTTGCGCTAGCCTGGCTGGTCACCTACCAGGTCGGTACGCAATCCTTCGAAATCATCCCGGTGCAGAGCCTGAGCTTCACCGGCCCGTCGGCCGACATGCTCATGCTGGTGCTTTCGCCACCCGGCCAGCCGTGGGACTTCAATATCGGCCTGGTCCCCGGCGTGGTCCTCGGCTCTTTCCTCGCCGCCCTGTGGGGCAAGGAACTCAAGCTGGAAGGCTTCAAGGATGGCCACAGCATGCGGCGCTACATGGCCGGCGCCGTCTGCATGGGTTTCGGCGGCATGCTGGCCGGCGGTTGCGCCGTCGGTGCCGGCGTCTCGGGCGCCGCGATTTTCGCGCTGACGGCGTGGATTTCGCTGATCGGCATGTGGCTCGGTGCCGGAGTGGCCGACCGACTCATCGACCGGCCAGCCAAGCAGTCGACAACGGCATGTGCCGGCAGCACGCCGGCAACCTCGCCGTAATCCATCTTCAACGGTCAGCCGCCCTGTGCTGGCCAACCCGAATCCCGGCAACGGCCGTCTGGAACGTTTCTCGCTAACAGCGCAGATACCCTCCCGATTTGTGCCGAAGATGTCAGAAAACTCACAAGCCTTGCTCGATTCGCTGTCGCTCGACCCCCGACTGTCCCTGTTCGCCGTGGCTGCCGGGGCGACCATGGCCGGTGGCGAACTCGGCGATGACACGCTCGACGACATGGCCGCGCAGGTCGCCAGCGGTGCCCTGGCCGAACTCGATGCGCGACTCGTCTGGCCATTGCTGGCCGAAGGCCTGATGGGTGCCCAGCCCTCGCGCATGCTGGCGGCGCTGACCGCCTGCGGCGCGCTGGAGCGCCTGCTGCCGGAATTCACCGCGCTGTTCGGCCGCTTCGAGACCGGCTTCGATGGCGAGCCGGTCGATATCGGGCGGCATCAGGGGCGGGTACTCGACATG
Source organism: Ferribacterium limneticum (assembly GCF_020510565.1). Lineage (NCBI taxonomy): Bacteria > Pseudomonadati > Pseudomonadota > Betaproteobacteria > Rhodocyclales > Azonexaceae > Ferribacterium > Ferribacterium limneticum. The sequence goes on along the minus strand of NZ_CP075189.1, from coordinate 1,535,205 downwards.
GCAGCCGTCGCCAACGCTCCCCTGCGCGTGCGGCTGGCCGCGCTACTGTGCAATCTCGGCAAGGCCGACTCACCGCCGCAGCATCTGCCCTCGCACTACCGCCACATCGACCGCTGCCTGCCGCGCATCCGCAATATCTGCACGCGTTTCGGCATCCCCACCGAGCTCGAGGATTTCGCCATCCTGGCCGCCATGGAACTGGAGCGCGTGCATCGCGCGACGCGCATGCGCGCCGACTCGATGACCGCGCTGCTCGAACGCGTTGGTGCCTTTGCCGACCCGGCGCGCTTCGACGACCTGCTGACAGTCTGCGCCTGCGACTACTTCGCCTACCCGGGCAACACCACGCCGACCTATCCGAAAGCCGCCCTGCTCAAGCAGGCCCTGGCCGCCTGCCTGTCGCTTCCCAAAACCGACGAGGACGAGGCCACCACGCTGCACGAACAGCGTGCCATGGCCGTCGCCCGCGCCTTGCGCTCCGGCACTGACCACGAACTTTGAAAGGACCAACGATGACAACCGCCCCCCTCTCCCCGGACTGCCTGATCGCTGTGGCCACCAAGACCGGCCAGCAGATCGACCTGCACTTCGGCCACGCTGACGACTTTGCCATCTACGCCGTGCGCAACGGCACGGTCGCCTTCCTCGAAAAGCGCGAGGTCGAGCATTACTGCCAGGGCGGCCATGGCGACGAAGACAAGCGCGAAGTCATCCTGCGTGCCCTCGCCGACTGCCGGGCGCTGTTCGTCGCCCGGATCGGCGGCGGCCCCGGCACCCGGTTGCGCGAGGCGGGCATCGAACCGGTGGACGATTACCCCTACGGCGCGCCGGAAGCCTCGATTGTCGCTTGGCTGGCCAGCCAAAACGGGTGAGCGCCCAATCCCACGGTCAACCGGAAAAAACGGCAAAAAATGAAATGCCGCGTAATGCCAGACGAAAAAAATCCCCGCCGCAGCGAGGATTTCTTTGAACGCCGATTGACGATCAGCGCGGGAAGTACATCTTCGCCTTGTCGAGCTTGTAGGTCCACGGCAGGCCGGCGTTCTTCCAGCCATTGACGACGCGCTGGCCGGCTTTCGGACCTTCCTTGGCGGTATCGCCCTCGACGCCTTCGGCAATCCCGTAAACCTTGGTATAACCGGCTGTTTGCAGGCGATCCTGCGCCTTCGAGCTGCGGTCGCCGGAGCGGCAGACGAGGATGATCGTGGCGTCCTTGCCGAGCCCCATTTCTTTCAGGCGACGCTCCAGTTCCGGCACAAAATCCTGGTTCGGCTCGAGCTTGTACATGGCGCGTTTGTCGTCCCAGTCGCTCATCAACTCGGGATGCTCGACGTAGGGCACCAGCGCATCGGCATCGCTCGGCCAGCCGACGTACATGGCTTCGGCCCGGGTACGGATGTCGAAGAAGGCGACGCCCTTCGGGTTGGCTTTCTTCATGTCGTAGGCCTGCTGCGGCGTCAGGTAGAGGCCGACCTTGGACTTCTTGACGTCTGGCAGCTTGTCCCAATCGGTGCTACCGGGCGCCCAGTCGGCGGCGAAGGTTTGCGTGGCAAAGGCCAGCGCGGCAACAGCAAATAGTTTCGGCAGGAGTTTCATCATGCAATCCCCGGATTGTTGGCAGCGCCCTTGAGCGTCGGCAGGTTGAGATTGACCGGTTTGACGGTCTTTATGTCACGCAGATATTTTGCCACGACATCCCAGATCGGTTCGCCGGAATTTTTCGCCTCTTCCGACACCGGTGCCCAGCCCGCGACCTTGTAGGTTTTGGCCGGATCGATGAGCTTGCCCTTGAGCATCATGTTCTGGATGCGGTTGCCCATCTTGGCAGTCGGATCGCAGGTCCATTGCAGGCCACCAACGCGCACCATGTCGCCGCCCTGTTGATAGTACGGGTCAGGGTTGAACAGGTTGTCGCAGACGTCTTCGAGCACGGTCTTGATCATCTCGCCGCTCATGTTGCTGACTGTCGTCCATGGGTAGGTGATGGCGGTCTGGTCGAGCACGTGTTCCATCAGGATGGGCTGGCCGGGGAGCAGCGAGGTGCCCCAGCGGAAGCCGGGCGAGAAGGCGATTTCGGCGTCCTTGACCTTCATCAGCGCGTCGAGGATGACTTGGTCAAAAGTGCCGTTGAAATTGCCGCGACGATAGAGCGTGCCTTCGGAGATGGCCAGCTTTTCGTTGAGCTTGGACAAATAGGGCGCGCGGGCCTTGTCGATCAGCGTCTGCATGTCCTTGTCGGCCGGCAGCAGGTTGGCGAAGACCGGCAGCAGCTTGTAGCGGAAGTCGGCGATCTTGCCGTTCTTGACGTCGAAATCGAGCACGCCGAGGTACTTGCCGTTGGAACCAGCATTGGTCACCAGGGTCTGGCCACCGGCGTTCTTGACGACGACCGGGGCGGGCATGCCGTCATGGGTGTGGCCACCGAGGATGGCGTCGATGCCCTTGACGCGCGAAGCCATCTTGAGGTCAACGTCCATGCCGTTGTGCGAGAGCACGACAACGACCTGCGCGCCAGCCGCACGGGCTTCGTCGACGGTCTTCTGCATGTTTTCTTCCTGGATGCCGAAGCTCCAGTTCGGCGTCTGCCAGCGCGGGTTGGCGATCGGCGTGTAGGGGAAAGCCTGGCCGATGATGGCGACCGGCACGCCGTTCATCTTCTTCATGACGAAGGGCTTGAAGACGGCGTCGCCGAAATCGGTGGTCTTGACGTTCTGGGCGACGATGTCGATCTGGCCGGCGAAATCCTTTTCTTCGATTTCCTTGACCCGCGCTTCGCCGTAGGTCGATTCCCAGTGCAGGGTCATGACGTTGACGCCGAGCGCCTTGCAGGCGTCGACCATGTCCTGAGCGTTCGACCACAGCGCCGTGCCGGAACCCTGCCAGGTGTCGCCGCCATCGAGCAGCAGCGCGCCGGGGCGGTTGGCCTTCATGCGCTTGACCAGCGTCGCGAGGTGGGCAAAGCCGCCGACCTTGCCGTAGGTCTCGGCGGCTTTTTCGAAATTCAGATAGGTGTAGGCGTGGGCTTCGAGGCTGTTCGGCTTGAAACCGAAATGCTTGAGCAGGTTGGCACCGACGAGGTGCGGCACCTTGCCGAACTGGTCGCCAAAGCCGAGATTGACGTTCGGCTCACGGAAGTAGATGGGCAGCAACTGGGCATGACAGTCGGTGATGTGCAGCAGGCTGACATTGCCGAATTTGGGCAGGTCATACAGTTTGGCAGCACCCTTTTCGGCCTGCGCCAATTCGCTGTGCAAGGACATGCCACCGGCCGCCGCGACGGCCATGACCTGAAGAAATTCCCGACGATTCATGCTCATTTTTTGTTCCTTGAAGATGAGATTTCAGCGAGGCCAAGCGAAGCTTTTGGCGCGGCTAAAAAAAAGCCCAGCCAGTTTCCCGGCCGGGCCAATCACGCAAGTTCTAATCTTTGTTAACCGGCGATTCCGGATCGATCAGGAAAGCCACGATGTGGGTGATCTGCTCCGGCGTCACCCAGTTATGCAGGCCGAAGCGCGGCATGTTGGTGCACGCCGTGAAGGCGTTGGAGTTGTAGATCTTGTCGTAGACGTACTTGATGTTCTCTTCGGAATTGCCGCGGATCTTGCCGAAATTGCGCAGGCTCGGGCCAATCGTGCCGTAAGCGACTTCCTTCTTGGCCAGCTCGTGGCAGGCATAGCAGTTGCCACCACGGACCCGGCCAGCCTTGTCCGGCTGGATGAAGCCGATGTGACCGCCAGTGCCGACGGCAGCGAGCTTCTCGCCTTCCTTCCAGTCGCCGATCAGCTTGCCGTCAACCGGGTAACGGATGGTCGCGGCGTTGAGCTTTTCGAGCTTTTCGCCGATCTTGCGCGGCGGGTTGTCGCGGAATTGCTGGCAGGTCTTCATCGTCTCGTCCTGCTCGAGGCGAGTCATCCAGTATTTCGGATTCTCGGCCTTGAACGAAGCGCGGAACATCTGGTCGGCTTCCTTGGCGTACTTGCCACCGGGTGCTTCAACAGCTTTCTGAGCCAGGGCCGGCGTTGCGATTGCCACGGTCAACCCGAAAAAGAGGGCAAATTTGAAATTCATGGTCGTCCCCTTTTTCAGCGCTTGATGCCCGGCGTTTCCATCACGGTGCCGGTCGCAGTTTTTTGCAGATAGGTTTCCAGCGCGATGATCGAATCGGCCAGATACTCGGGCTCAGGCCAGCGGGCCTGGCGCATGCAGTCGATCAGACGACGCTGCATGGTCCACACCGTGCCTTGCGAGACGCGGTACGACGGCCAGGTCTTCATGGCAAAGCCGGCACCTTCCTTGGTCGTCAGGTTGCCGAGATCCTGCAGGCGGATGCGCTTGCCTTCCTGACCGTGACAGATCGAGCAGGAAAAATCCTGCGGACCGGAACGACGGAAGAAAATGTATTCGCCCATCTTGGCCATCTTGGCTTCTTCCGGATGCGTCGCCGGCACGTTGATCGGCTTGCCATTCGACTTGGCGCCGATGAAAGTAATCAGCGCCTCGATGTCGGAATCCTTGCCCGGCTTCGAATACCACTGCTTGGTCGCTTCGGCCAGCGTGAAGCCTTGCAGGGTCATCATGCAATGGACCAGGCGGGACTCGACGTCCATCACCTTGTTGGTGTCCTTGAAATACTTCGGCAGGGCGGCATAGGCACCATCCAGCTTGCCCGGCCCCTGACCGAGGTCGCACTGTTCGAGCGAGGCATTCTTCGGGCCACGCTTTTCCATCCACAGGCTTTCACCCTTGACCTCGAACAGGTCGGCCGGATTGCCGTCAGCCAGCGCTTCGCGGTACTTGGCGAGCTCATCGGCGACCTTGCTATCCTGGGCCGCAACACCACCGGCAAAGGCGACTAGCACAGCCGCCCCAACCAGCGTTTTCATCAAACGTTGAATCATTGATTACTCCTCCACGGGGTAAAGGCAACGGCAGCGGCGGTCTGCGCCGCCTGGCTGCCGTATCGCATGCCATCAGTTAGTTGATGGCCGCTTCGTCGGTGCGTGAATCGCCCTTGTTGTCCTTCCAGCTGACCGTAACCTTTTCGCCCTTGACGCCGCCCTTGAACTTGAAGGCCAGGTAGGGGTTCTTGGACACGGACGGTCCGAATTCGCTGGTCAGCACGACCTTGTCGCCATGCTTGGCGGTCAGTTCGGTGATGAACCAGGCCGGCACGATGGCGCCGGCGGAGTCCTTGCGCTGGCCGGTTTCCATTTCGTGGCTGACCAGAACCTTCACTTCGGTAACGCCGTCCTTGCTGGCGGCGCGGATTTTCATTGGATTGCCCATGTTTCTATCTCCTTGAATTCGTGTCGATTAGCCGCCGCAGCCGCCGAGAGTAACCTTGATCTCTTTCGTGGCCATGAAGAACTTGCCGTCGGACTTGACCAGCGCGTAGATGTTCGAGGTCTGGCCCATCTTGACGCGGGTCTGGACGTTGGCTTCGGTGCCTTCCGGCAGCACGAAGGAAGCGGCCAGCGCATTCGGGTTTTTCTCGATCAGGATGGCGACCATCGTGATGTTCGGCAGCGTCGAGGCGACGCCAACCGGCACGACGGCGCCGTTTTCGGCGATGTCCGGACCGGTGACCTGGACGTCCTTGCTGTCAGCCGGGGTGCCGGCGCCAAGCGCCTTGAGCGTGTCGGCCATGCTCTTGGCGTCAAAGGCAGCCTTGTTCCAGTCAGCCAGGGCCATGCCCGGGGTGATGATGCCGGCGGCAGCCAGCATGCCCAGCAGGGCGGCGCCGGAGCCGGATTTCAGTACGGTGCGACGTTGATTGTTCATGACTTCTCCTCTGTAGAAATTGGGTTACTTCGAACCGGACAGAATCCACTGAACCAGTGTCTTGATGTCTTCGTCCTTGATATGACCGTTCGGCGGCATCGGGATCGATCCCCAGACGCCCTGCCCACCGGCCTTGACCTTGGCGATCAGGCGCGATTCGGCATCGGTCTGATCCTTGTAGCGGGCCACAACTTCGTTGTAGCCGGGGCCAACAATCTTGCTCTTCATGCCGTGACAGGCCATGCAGCCGCTCTTCGTCGCCAGATCCAGCGTGCCGGCATCGGCTGCCTTCTTGGCGGCTTCGGGGCCGAGCGTCTGGGTACCGCGGACCGGACCGAATGAACGGTTCTGATCACGCAGTTCGCCATGCGCCGTCCGGGCGTATTCCGGCAGGGTCGAGCCGATCAGCACTTCCGGCTTGCAGTTCTTCATGCACGCCTTGTTTGCCGTATCGGGCTTGCCACCGTTGCCGATGCCACCCTTCTTGGCTGGCGCACCGGGCCACATGCCGTGATCGGTCGTCATGCCGTTGCGGTTGGGCAGCAGCTTCTGGACTTCGCCGATGTTCTTGTCGGACAACGTGAAGTCGGCGGGCACAATCTCCTGCAAGTTGAGCAGGTAGGCCAGGATGGCGTAAACCTCGTCCGGCTTCAGCGATTTCGGCGCCGTCCAGGGCATGGCGCGCTGGATGTAGTCGAAGACCGTCGAAATCGTCGCCACCTTGGTGAAGGTCGTGCGCTGAGGCAGTTCGCCAGAAGACAGACCGCGGACATTGCCGGTCTTGATGTCGTCCTTGGTCGTGCCGCCGGCCAGCGGCGTGAACACTTCGTTCGACTCGCCAAAGGAACCGTGGCAGGAAGCGCACTTTTCCTCGAACAGCTCGTTGCCGCGCTCGACATTGCCCGATCCCTTGGGCAGGCCCTTGAAGTCCGGGCGAACGTCGATGTCCCAGGCCTTCACTTCGGCCGAGGTGGCCGGACGGCCAACGCCCTGATAGTTCTCGAAGGCGATTGCTACGGTCGACGCGGAAAAAAGGGCAAAAACGAAAAGCGGTTTAGAGAACCTGAACATTGCTGACCTCCCCGCTTTCGATGACTTTCCACGACTGGATGGCGTTGTTGTGATAAATCGACTTGGTGCCGCGCACCTTGCGCAGCTGGCCATAGGTCGGCTGGACGAAACCGGTTTCGTCGATGGCCCGCGACTGCAGGATGGCCGGCGAGCCGTCCCACACCCAATTGGTATTGAAACGGGTCAGCGCCTTGTTCTGAATCGGCCCTTCAAGACGTGCCGTCTGCCAGTTGATGCCGCCATCGAAGGAAACATCGACCTGCTTGATCTTGCCGCGACCGGACCAGGCGAGACCGGAAACGTTGTAGAAGCCCTTGTCGAGCAGCGTCTGGCCGCCGGACGGGGTGGTGATCACCGACTTGGCTTCCTGGATCGAGCTGTACTGGCGATGCTGACCACTAGGCAGGAGGTCGATGTAATGCACGGCCTCGTCCTTGGTTGCATAAGGCTTGTCGCCAACTTCGATGCGACGCAGCCACTTGACCCACGACACGCCCTGAACGCCCGGCACGACCAGGCGCAGCGGGTAACCGTTTTCCGGCCGCAGCATTTCGCCGTTCTGGCCGTAAGCGACGAAAACTTCGCCGGATTCGACCATTTCCATCGGGATGGTGCGCGTCATCGAGGAGCCATCGGCCCCCTCGGCCAGCACGTAACGCGCCTTCTTGTAATCGACGCCGCAGTCTTCCAGCAGCACCTTAAGCGGCACGCCGGTGAATTCGGAACAGGACAGCATGCCGTGCGTGTATTGCACCGTCGGCACGGCCACATTGCCCCACTCGAGGCCCGTATTGGCACCGCACTCGATGAAGTGAATGCGCGACACCGACGGCAGGCGCATCAATTCGTCGAGCGTATAAACCTTGGCCTTCTTGAGCAGCGAATCATCCGAGCCATTGACCATCAGGCGATGCTTGGACGGATCGATGTCGTGCCAGCCCTGATGATGGCGCTCGAAATGCAGGCCGGACGGCGTGATGATGCCGAACAGGCCCTGCAGCGGCGCAAACGACACCGAGGCACCGCCAACGCGGGCCAGACCCGGCGATTCCCGGCGCAGCAACTGGCTTTCGTACTTCGACGGCATGCCGTACGGGTTGGTCGCTACCGGCAGACCGAGCGAGGTTGTCCACGCCGGGTTTTCCAGGATATTGACGTCACCCTCGCTCGCCGCGCGCGCTGCCATCGGCGCAGCCAGAGCGGCACCAGCGGCGAGGAAGCTCTTGCGCAGGAAGTCGCGGCGACCGCTGCCAACCGCCTTGACCTGCTCTTCCGACAAAAAGTTCTCCGGTGCGGGCCGCAGACGCCCCGGTTGTTTCACGATGTCACCCATAGACAAACCCCTCTGCTTATTTGACGTCAGTACTGCAATTCACCGGCGACACCCCCAACTCATCGCCCAGATCGCGGCTTGCCACCGTGATGCTGACCGTTCGGCAGATGTCGACAAAATTCGGATCGATCACGCGGTACATGACCGAACTGCCCTCGCGCCGCCGGTCGACTACGCCGGCCCGGTAAAGGATGTTCAGATGCCGCGAGATGTTGGCCTGCGTCAGGCCGATTTTTTCCACCACCTCATGAACCGGACGCTCCTCAGCGCACAAGCACGAAAGAATGCGCAAACGGGTCGGATCGGCGAGCAATCCGAAGTAGTGCGCTACCTGTTCGAAAACCTGTAATGTCTCGTCCGATGTCTCGTCCATATCGTTCTTTTGATTTCAATCAAGAATCAATGTATAACTGCGTACTTATATAGTCAACTACTAATATTGTTGCAATGCAGCATGCAATTAGTGCAAAAGGCTTATAACCTTGGCACTACGCTGAAATGGGCAATTAAAATAATTTTGGCTATATATGGCGTATCGACAACACTAGAGGAGATGTATCGATGAAACCGTTTGCTCCCATAGCCGCCCTGTGCCTGCTGGCCTTTGCCAGCGCCTCGCAGGCGGCCGATCCCAACCTCGGCCGCAATCTGGCCGCCACCTGCGCCAACTGCCACGGCACCAACGGCAATGCCGTCAAGGGCTCCGGCATGGATGCCCTGGCCGGCATGGAAAAAGCCAAGATCCTGCAGAAACTGGCTGACTACAAGAGCGGCGACAAGCCCGCTTCGATCATGCATCAGATCTCCAAGGGCTACACCGAAGCCCAGCTTGACCTGATCGCCGGCTATTTCGCCGGACAAAAATAAGGGGAGATGACCATGATGCTGATGAAAAGACGTGATTTCCTGAAAGTCGGTGCGGCAGCCGGCGCAATGGCTTCCCTTTACGGCTGCGCTGGCGGCGGCAAAGCCAGCGGCCATGTCGTCGTCGTTGGCGGCGGCTACGGTGGCGCCACGGTCGCCAAGTACCTGCGCATGTGGAGCGAAGGCGGCGTGCAAGTGACGCTGATCGAGCGCAACCCGACCTTCATTTCCTGCCCGATCTCCAACCTGGTCATTGGCGGCACCAAGACCATGGAAGACATCACCGTCAGCTACGACGGCCTGAAGAACAAATGGGGCGTCCGCGTCGTCCAGGACGACGTTATTGCGGTCGATAGCGCCAAGAAGACCATTTCGCTGAAGGCTGGCGGCGCCATGTCCTACGACCGTCTGGTGCTCTCACCAGGCGTCGATTTCATGTTCGACCAGATCCCCGGCCTCAACAACGCCGATGCCCAGTCGAAGATCCTCCACGCCTGGAAGGCCGGCGCCCAGACCGTCGCCCTGCGCAAGCAACTGGAGTCGATGAAGGACGGCGGCACCTACGCCATCGCCATCCCCAAGGCGCCCTATCGCTGCCCGCCCGGACCCTACGAGCGTGCCTGCCTGGTCGCCAATTACTTCAAGCAGAGCAAGCCGAAATCCAAGGTCGTCATCCTTGATGCCAACGAAGACGTGATGTCCAAGAAAGGCCTGTTCACCAAGGCCTGGGCTGATCTCTACAAGGGCATGATCGAATACCGCAACAACAGCGAAGTGAAGGATGTCGAAGTCGGCACCAACACCGCCGTGCTCGAATTCGACAAGTTCAAGGCCGATGTGCTCAACGTCATTCCGCCGCACCGTGCTGGCGATATCGCCGCCAAGTCAGGTATCAAGCTCATCAACAATCGTTGGGTAGACATCAACTGGCAGTCGATGGAATCGACCAGCACACCGGGCATCCATGTCCTTGGCGACGCCATCTTCCCGGCCCCGACCATGCCGAAATCGGGTCACATGGCCAACCAGCACGGCAAGCTCGCGGCGGCGGCAATTCTGAACATGCTGTCCGGTCTGGAGCCGAATCCGGAGCCGGTCGTCATGAACACCTGCTACAGCTTCGTCGATGCCAAGAACGTCATCCACGTCTCGTCGATCCACCAGTACGACGCCGCAACCAAGACCGTGCAACCGGTCAAGGGCGCCGGCGGCGTCTCCGCAGCGCGGAATGAGTTGGAAGGCAAGGTAGCGATGGGTTGGGCGAAGAACATCTGGGCCGACATGCTGACCTGATCGCCACTTCATCCCGAAAAGGCCGCGTTTGCGGCCTTTTTTACGACCAGCACGCCGCCTTGACCGTTCCCACGGTCAACCGGAAATTTTGGCCAAAATTGAAAATTGCAAAGCGACGCAATTGCTCGCGCAAACGCAAAAGGCCGCCCGCAGGCGGCCTCCAGCAAGCCAATTCAATCAATCCAGCGTAGCGATGTACTCGGCAACGGCATGCGTCTCGAGCTCGGACAGCTTCGAAGCAATGGTATGCATGACCGCGTTATCGTTGGTCCGCTCGCGCTTGTTGAACTGTTTCAACTGATCCTCGATGTAACGCGGATGCTGCCCGGCCAGACGCGGCAACTGCGGCGTGCCAAGTCCCTTGGCCCCATGGCAGGTCGAACAGGCTGGCAGGCCGGAGAACTGATTGCCGCGGTTGAAGACGAATTTGCCGACCGCCAGCAGTTCCTGGTCTCTTCCCGTGCGCGGCCCGACCACCTTGGCTTGAAAGAAAGCCCCCAGCGACTTCATTTCGGCTGGTGTCAGTTCCTCGGCCTGCGGCTTCATGGTGTCGCTGTTGCGCTTGCCGGACTTGAAATCAGCCAGCTGTTTGGCGATGTAGTCGCCATGCTGCCCGGCCAAGCGGGGGAAAACCGGGCTGGCCGATTCGCCTTCGAGGCCATGACAGAGAAAGCAGCGTCCGGAAACGATCTCTTCGGCGCGCGCCAGATCGACCGCGTCAGCGGCCAACACAGGCATAGAGCAGAGTGCGGCGAACACAGCGCCGGCGAATTGCAATCCAAATATCCTCATTTCCCCTACCCCTTGGCCAAAAAGAAAATAATTAAATAGTAATTTGCTTACACCCTGCTTTCAACACTCACGCGTGCCCGGTGCTGCCAAAACCGCCTTCGCCACGGTGACTCGCGTCGAAATCGTCAACAATATTGAATCCAACCTGCAGGACCGGCACGATGATCAGCTGCGCGATGCGATCCAGCGGGTTGAGCGTAAAGCCCACACTGCCGCGGTTCCAGACCGACACCATGAGTTCGCCCTGATAGTCGCTGTCGATCAGGCCGACCAGATTACCAAGTACGATGCCGTGCTTGTGGCCCAAGCCCGAGCGCGGCAGGATCATCGCGGCCAGGCCCGGATCGGCCAGATGGATGGCCATGCCGGTCGGCACCAGCGTCGTCTGGCCCGGCGCGACATGGATGGGCGCCTCGATGCAGGCGCGCAGATCGAGCCCGGCCGACCCCGGCGTAGCGTATTCCGGCGGCGTTTCACGCAGGCGGTTGTCGAGAATTTTTACGTCGATTTGATGCATTAGTTTCTCCCCGTCAGGGTAGCGATGTGTTCAATCAATTGCCGGGCCAATACCGCTTTGGGTGCGGGCGCCAGCGGATGGACGCCAGCCTCGTCGAACAACACGAGCCGGTTGTCGTCGCCGCTGAAACCGTCCTGAATCAGGTTGCCGGCGATCAGCGGAATGTTCTTCTTGCGCCGCTTGCTCTGCGCGTATTCCTCAAGATTGCGGCTCTCGGCCGCGAAACCGACGCAAAACGGGCCGCCCGACATCGCCGCCACTTCGGCCAGGATGTCCGGGTTCTCGACCAATTCAATCGGCGGAATGCCGCCGGTGTCTTTCTTCAATTTGTGCTCGGCGGCATTGGCGACGCGGTAATCGGCGACGGCGGCGACGCCGATAAAGATGTCAGCCGCCGCGGCCCGGACCATCACAGCCGCGTGCATGTCGAGGGCGCTCTGCACATTGACACGGTCGACGCCCTGCGGGGCCGAAAAACCAACTGGCCCGGAAACCAACGTCACCTGTGCACCGGCCTGCCGCGCGGCGCGGGCGACGGCGTAGCCCATGCGGCCAGACGACAGATTGGTGATACCGCGCACCGGATCGATGGCTTCAAAAGTTGGCCCGGCGGTTATCAACACTTTTTTTCCAACCAGCAGCTTGGGCGTAAAGAAGGCGATGACCTCCTCAAGAATTTCCTCGGGTTCCAGCATGCGGCCTGCACCGACTTCGCCACAAGCCTGCTCGCCGCTGGCCGGGCCGAGCATCTGCACGCCGTCGGCCTGCAATTGGACAACGTTGCGTTGCGTCGCCGGGTTTTCCCACATCTGGCGGTTCATCGCCGGCGCCACCAGCAACGGACAATCGCGGGCCAGCACCATGGTCGCCAGCAGATCGTCGGCCATGCCGTGAGCAATGCGGGCGAGGAAATCAGCCGAAGCAGGCGCCACGAGTATGAGATCAGCCTGCCGCGACAGGTCGATGTGGGCCATGGCGTTGGGCATCCTGGCATCCCACTGATCAAGGTAGACCGGCTTTCCCGACAGCGCCTGGAAGGTCGTCGCCGTCACGAAATGCGTTGCCCCTTCGGTCATCGCCACCTGCACCTCGGCGCCCTGCTTGCCGAGCAGGCGAACCAGCTCAGCCGCCTTGTAGGCAGCGATGCCGCCGGTGACGCCGAGAACGATGCGTTTTCCCTGTAATTCCATTGTCTTGCCATTAGAATTGGACTCCGCACATTCTAACGGAAAAGAATATGGCGATTACCGACTGGCCCGAAGGCGAACGACCGCGCGAGCGTCTGCTGGCCCATGGCCCGGAAGCCCTTTCCGATGCTGAACTGCTGGCTATCTATTTGCGCGTTGGTGTGCGCGGCAAAAGCGCCGTCGATCTGGCGCGCGATCTGCTGCAGCGATTCGACGGCCAACTCGGCACGTTGGCCGAAGCATCGCTGGCCGAACTGGCCAGCGTTTCCGGTATCGGCATGGCCAAGGCCGCGCAATTGAAAGCCAGTTTCGAACTGGCCAGGCGCGCCCTTTCGCAGGACATGGCCACCCGCGACAGCTTCACCTCGCCGGGCAAGGTCCGCGACTGGCTGCGCCTCAAACTAGCCAGCCGCGGTCACGAAGTGTTCATGGCACTGTGGCTGGACGCCCAGAACCGCCTGCTCAAAGCCGACGAATTGTTCACCGGCACGCTGACCCAGACCTCGGTTTACCCGCGCGAAGTCGTCAAGGCGGCGCTGGCCAACAATGCTGCGGCGGTCATTCTGGCCCACAATCACCCGTCCGGCATTGCCGAGCCGTCGCGAGCCGACGAAATGCTCACACGATCACTGAAAGAGGCCCTGGCGCTAGTCGACGTCAAGGTTCTTGACCACTTCATCGTCGCCGGCAACACCCCGCCACTCTCTTTTGCCGAACGGGGTTTGCTATAAAATTCACAAAACCCCTTGAAACGGTTAAGTACTTTTGGTTATACTTGTGGGCTCTCTTCTAGCGAATTCTGGAGCACCATCATGGCGCGTGTCTGCCAAGTAACGGGTAAAGGCCCGATGGTTGGGAATACTGTTTCCCATGCCAACAATAGAACCAAACGCCGTTTCCTGCCGAACTTGCAGTACCGTCGTTTTTGGGTTGAATCTGAAAACCGCTTCCTGCGCCTGCGCGTTTCCAACGCCGGTCTGCGCCTGATCGACAAGAACGGCATCGATGCCGTCCTCGCCGACCTGCGTGCCCGCGGCGAAGTCTGATAAAGAAGGAAATATAAAATGGCTAAAGGCGGTCGCGAAAAAATCAAGCTGGAATCTACAGCTGGCACCGGTCACTTCTATACCACCTCCAAGAACAAGCGCACGACGCCTGCCAAACTGGAGTTCATGAAGTACGACCCGAAGGCTCGTAAGCACGTTGCTTACAAGGAAGTCAAGCTGAAGTAATTCAGCTTCTCCAGAGCATTCGACAAACCCGCCTTTCGGCGGGTTTTGTTTTTTCAGGCCTGCCGTTTCTGCCTGAAAAGCAATGCCGCATAAACCACGATGCCGGCGAACATCACAACGGACCAGTTGGCCATCGACAGGCCAAGAAACTCCCATTCGCGGCTGGTACAGAAACCGGTGGCCAGGAACATCGACGGCCATTCCATGCCCAGCCAGTCAACCAAACGCTCGATGGCGTTGGGATCAGTGAAGCTGCATTCCGGCGCCAGGTCGGGAAAAGCCTGCATCCAGGTTTGATAGCCGGCAACGCCAAAGCCAAATACACCAAGTCCGCCGGCCAGCGCGGCCCACAACATTCGCCCGGCCGGCCAGATGAAACCGAGCAGGCCGATGATGCCGATCACGATGTAGAGCAGGCGCTGGAAAATACAGAGCGGGCACGGCGCAAGACGAAGCAGCGTCTGCAACTCCATGCCGACGGCAACGAGACCCAGGCAACCTAGCCCCAACGTCGCGAACCAGGCCCGCATGGGTACTTTTGACCAATTCATTCAGGCAAATCCTCAAGTGACAAACAGCCGGGATTCTATGCCATCGCCGGCGAGACTTGAAATTTTGGCCATTTTTCCGGTTGACCGTGGAAATGGAGTCGAGGCACGGGAAGGTGGACCGCTGCCCGGCAGGTGGTTAAGATTGGCGGATGAATACACGCATCCTGCTAGTCGAAGACGACGAACGCCTGGCCGAACTGACGGCCGAATACCTGACCAAGAACGACATGCAAGTCAGCATCGAGCCCCGCGGCGACACCGCCGAGGCGCGTATTCTGGCCGAGCAGCCCGATTTGGTCATTCTTGACGTGATGCTGCCCGGCAAGGACGGTTTCGAAGTCTGTCGCGCCATCCGGCCGCTGTATCGCGGCGTGATCCTCATGCTGACGGCGCGTGACGAGGACTTCGACCAGATTCTCGGTCTCGAAATGGGCGCCGACGATTACATCGCCAAGCCGGTCCAGCCGCGCGTCCTGCTCGCCCGCATCAAGGCCTTGTTACGGCGCCTACCGACGGCGGGCGATGCCGGCGGCAACAGCGAATCGGAGAGCATGGTCTTCGGCCAGTTCAAGATCAGTCAGGCGACGCGCACCGCTTCGCTGAATGGCCAGACCATCGACCTGACCACCGCCGAGTTCGACCTGCTCTGGCTGCTCGCCTCGCACGCCGGCAATGTACTGTCGCGCGACGACCTTTTGCAGGAACTGCGCGGCATCGGCTTCGACGGACTGGATCGCTCGATCGACGCCCGTATTTCCCGCCTGCGCAAGAAGCTGAACGACGATCCGGAGAACCCGACGCGCATCAAGACCGTGCGTGGCAAGGGTTATCTTTTCAGCAAGCATGACTGGAACTGAACCCGAACTCGGGGCGGCACGGCCGAAGGAGAAGAACGAAGGTCTCGCCCGCTCGCTGATCCGGGTCGCCTTGCCGCGCTGGCGCGGCAAGCGCTACAGCCTGTCCAAGCTGTTCTTCAACTTCTATTTGCTGGCCATGGGCTCTTTCGTCGCCATTGCCTTTACCGCTGATTTCGTCATTTCCACTGCCCAGCGCGGCATTACCGACGACTACGCGCGCCGTTTCATGCGCGGCACGATCACCCTGATCGAAGACGAACTCTTCCGTCAGCCACGCCGCGAGTGGCAAAAGCACCTAAAGGAAATCGACAACAAGTTTTCCTACAAACTGGGCATCGTCGAGCGCATGAGCCTCGACCGCATGCTGACGCCCAGTCAGGTCATCAAACTCGATGCCGGTGACATCGCCATCGACCACGACGGCGACATCATGTACCACCGCCTCGGGACATCCAGTCAGGTGCTGGTGGTCGGCCCGCTCGCTGCCAACCGCAACCCGGAACTGAAGGACCGTCTGCCGCTCGAACTGCGTCTGCGCCTGCTGACCTGGAGCCTGATCGGCCTTATTTTCGCCGTCGCGCTGTGGTTCTGGATTCGTCCGGTCTGGCGCGATCTCGAAGGCCTGCGCCAGACCGCGCTCGATCTCGGCAACGGCCATTTCGAGGCCGTTTCGCCCCCCGTCCGCACCCAGCTTTTCGCGCCGCTTTCCGACACGATGAACAGCATGGCGGAGCGCATCCGGCAGTTGCTCGCCACGCATCGTGAGCTGTCCTGCGGCATTTCGCACGAACTGCGCACGCCGATTGCCCGCATGCGCTTTGCGCTGGAAATGCTCTCCGAAACCGAGCTGCGCGAAGAACGCGAACGCCTGTGGGCGATGATGGAAGCCGATCTCGACGAGCTCGACCAGCTCATCGACACCAGCCTGACCTACGCCCGCTTCGAGCGCGAAGCGCCGGAAGCGCATTTTTCCAGCGTCAAGCTGGCCGAATGGCTGACCGACGAAGTCGATTCCGTCCGCCTGCTCGGCCGCAAGCTTGAGGTCATGGTCAACACGCAAAACCTGCCGGAAAACCTGTTCGTCGACCTGGACCGCAAGGCCATGCCCTACGCCCTGCGCAATCTGCTGCGCAATGCCTTCAAGTACGCTGCCACGCGAATCTCGGTCGATGCCGAGCAAATCGGCGAAACGATCCGGATCCACGTCGACGACGACGGCATCGGCATCCCGCCCGAAGAGCGCGAACACATCTTCTCTGCCTTCACCCGCCTCGACCGTTCGCGCGACCGGTCGACCGGTGGCTACGGCCTCGGCCTGGCCATCGCCCGTCGCGTTCTCGAACTGCATGGCGGCACCGCCACAGCCGACGCCTCGCCACTCGGCGGCGCCCGCTTCACGTTGACCTGGAAAGCCCGCCAATAGGCGATTTCGGCGGCGTCACAAAGCGTCACACAAGATCAAAACCTGTTACCTCCGAGGCACGCTTGTGCCACAGACGCAGGGCCGGCGCGTCCCTAGAATGCGAGGCATGGAAGCAAACCAATCCCATCAAGAGGACAACAAGGAAATGACCAAAATGAACATCAAGCAATTTATCGAAGCCACCCGCCAATACCTGTTTGAGCTGGCTCACGTGCAAGCCCAACCGAAGCTGGCGACCATCCCCGTACGCGCCAATCGCCGCTGATGGCCATGGCCTTTTCGGACAACCTGCCGATCAGCGAATCCCTCGGTGTCTTCATTGGCATCACCGGATTCGACTGGCTGTCGGAAGGTCAGGCTGAACCGCTCAAGGCCGCTGTGACCGCTGTTGCTGCCGGCGCATTCATCGCCGTTGCCCGCTACTGGTTGAAGAAACGCCGAAAAGACTGAACCGCTTTACCCTCCTCTCGAATTTCCCCCGATTCGAGAAACTCCCTGTTACCCCGCCCTCGTGGCGGGGTTTTTTTTGCCTTCGCGACAATATCGCTGTCTAATCACCCACTCGCCTTTGGGCCGTAACGCAGCAAGGTCATCATTTCCGACCTGTGAAAACATTCTCGACCGGTAACCGCATGAAGCAAGCCATTTTTCCCGCAACTCCCTTGTTGACGGGCGCCGACGCCGAACAGAAGCGCCAGCAGATCCTCGACTACTTTCACGCCACCTTCGACCGCTACGAGCAGTTGTTCGAAGTACTGACCAGCGACGAGGCTTACTACGTCAAACCGATTGCGTTGCGTCACCCGCTGATTTTCTATTTTGGCCACACCGCCACCTTTTTCATCAACAAGCTGGTTCTTGCCGGCTTGATCGAGCAGCGCATCAACCCCGGCTTCGAGTCAATGTTCGCCATCGGCGTCGATGAAATGAGCTGGGACGACCTGAGCGATCAGCGTTACGACTGGCCGCGCGTGGACGAGGTGCGAGCCTATCGCCGGGCCGTGCGGGCGACCGTGGCGCAGTTGATCGAGAGCTTGCCGCTGAACCTGCCGATTGGCTGGGATGACCCGTTCTGGATTATCGTCATGGGCATCGAGCATGAGCGCATCCACCTCGAAACCTCGTCGGTGCTGATTCGCCAGCATCAGCTCAAATACGTGCAGAAGCATCCGGCCTGGGAACCCTGTCGCGACAGCGGGCCGGCGCCGGAGAACGCGCTGGTCGGCATTCCAGCCACCGAACTGCGCCTCGGCCGCGACCGCAGCGACCCGAAAATCTATGGATGGGACAACGAATTCGGCCGTCACGAGGCGTCGACCGCCGCCTTCCAGGCCAGCCGTTATCTCGTCTCGAATCGCGAGTTTCTCGCCTTCGTCGAAGCCGGTGGCTATGCCGACGACACCCTGTGGCCGGAGGAAGGTTTGGCATGGAAGAAATTCGCCAAGGCCGAGCACCCGACTTTCTGGATCAAGGACGGTCCGCAGTGGCGCCTGCGCCTGATGCTCGAAGAAGTCGCCATGCCCTGGGACTGGCCGGTCGAGAACAATTACCACGAGGCCAAGGCCTTCTGTAACTGGAAGGCGCGCGAGAGCGGTCAGGCCGTGCGCCTTCCGAGCGAGGATGAATGGCAGGCGCTGCGCCAGTTCGCCGGAGTCGCTGACCTGCCTGGCGATCTACCAGCCAACCTTGGCCTGAGCCACGAGGCATCAAGTTGCCCGGTCAATCGCTTTGCCCATGGCCCGCTATTCGACGTCATCGGCAATGTCTGGCAATGGCTGGAAACGCCGATCTACCCGTTCGCTGGCTTCGAAGTCCATCCGATCTACGACGATTTCACGACGCCGACCTTCGACGAGCGCCACAACCTGTTCAAGGGCGGTTCGTGGATTTCCTGCGGCAACGAGGCCGCGCCGGTGTCGCGCTACGCCTTTCGCCGCCACTTCTTCCAGCACGCCGGTTTCCGTTATGTCGTCGGCGATGCGGCAGCGACCCAACCGGCTTCGCATTACGAAACCGACCGGCTGATTTCGGAATACATCGAATTCCATTACGGCGAAGACTATTTCGGCGTCGCCAATTTCCCGAAAACATTGGCGCAACTGGCCATCGCCACGATGGGCGACAAGCCGGCGGGCAAGGCGCTCGATCTCGGCTGCGCGACCGGCCGGGCGACTTTCGAGCTAGCCCGCCATTTCGATCAGGTCACCGGCATCGATTTCTCGGCACGCTTCATCGGCGTCGGCACGCAACTGGCCGAACAAGGCCGGCTGCGCTACACGCTGACCGAAGAAGGCGAACTGGTCAGCTACAAGGAATGCTCACTGGCGGCGCTCGGCCTTACAGACGTGGCGGCCAAGATCGAGTTCTTCCAGGGCGACGCCTGCAATCTCAAGCCGGTTTTCGCCGGCTACGACCTGATCCTCGCCGCCAACCTGATCGACCGCCTGTACAGCCCGGCGCTCTTCCTCAAAACCGTCCATGAACGCCTCAACCCGGGCGGTTTGCTCATGCTGACCTCGCCCTACACCTGGCTACAGGAACACACCAAGCGCGAGGAGTGGATCGGCGGTTTCAAGAAGGATGGCGAGAACGTGACCACCTTCGATGGCCTAAAAGCCATGCTGGGCAAGCATTTCCGCCTGGTGCGCGGGCCTGAATCCGTGCCCTTTGTCATTCGCGAAACGAAACGGAAATTCCAGCACACGCTGTCGGAAGTCACGGTCTGGGAGCGGATTTAGCCTGGACGCTATCGGCGGCAAGGGCAGCCAGGCGCAGCGCCGTCACCAACACCCACAGCGACAGGATGCCGGAGGCCAGGCGTTCGTACAGACCGGTGTAGGCATGCGCCGCGTCGCTGGCCAACATCAGCAGCAGGAATTGCAGACCGGCAGCGCCGGTAACGAGGGAGTAGGTGCTGAGCGGCCTTAGCCGGCGATCGCGGCGAAAAAGGAGGGTGCCGAGCAGCGCGGCGGCCGCGATGGCGAGGAAGGCGATGCTTGCCGACAGGCCATGGAGGCGCTGGCTGAGCACTTCCGGCGCGGCACAGCCGGGTTCGCAGGCAAAGATGCCGGCACCGATGCGGCCAAGACCATTGAGCGCGATGAGGCTGGCAACGAGCAGCGTCAGGCGGGGACGACCGGTGGCCCGAGCGACGGCAGCATAAAATGCCGCCGCGTAGCCGATATGGAGCAGCCCGCTGGCGACGAAACCGCCATAGCGCATGAAAAACCCGGTGCTGCTGCCGCGTTCGCCCAGTTCGCTGATGTACTGGCCGACATGATCGAAACCGGGCCGCAGTTCGCCGGCAATGACAATCACCGCCGCCCAGAGCACCGGCGCCAACACACCGCAGAGGAGGCCGATGCGGACCATTGCGCGTGCGGTGCCTAGGCCGCTTCGCCGAACCAGTTGGCGCCAAGGCAGGCGCGCAGGGCCAGCCGTGCCCGGTGCAGTTGTACCCAGCAATTATTGGTGGTGATACCCAGGGTCTGGCAGATTTCGTCGGTGTCGAAACCGAGCACTTCGCGCATGGTGAAGATACGTCCGCTGGCTTCCGGCAGGCGATAGAGGCAGGCCTCGAAGACTTCCCAGAACTGCTTGTTTTCCATGGCCTGCTGCGGCGTTTCCCATTCAGATGGTCGGGTGTCTTCGGCCCAGTGCTCGCGGTCGTTGAAATATCCTTGCAAATTTTCGTCATTTTCCGGGTTGACCGTAGCATTCTCGCGAACGCGGCCCCGCAGCACATCGACGATCTTGTTTTTGAGGATGGAGAGCACCCAGGTGCGCAGCGATGAACGCGAGGCGAACTTTTCGCGTCCGCCCAGTGCACCGGCCAGCGCTTCCTGCACGGCATCTTCGGCCTGCGCCTGGTTGCGTAGCTGCATGTCGGCGAAACGCAGCATGTCGCGGCGCAGGCTTGTGAGAAACTCCGGGTCGTGCAAGGGGTCAGAAGCCATGGCAACTCGATTAGGTTATGGCGAAGAATCATACTTTAAAAAATTTTTGTAAGGTTTTGATGACCGCTCCGACTAATTGAGCAGGCCACCAAGCCAACGACGTAGAACAGGAACTGAAATGATCAGCTGCAAGGAAGCCACCCGCCTCGCCTCGCTCCAACTGGAACGCCCGCTCAGCCGTTGGGAGCGACTCCAGTTTCGCCTGCACCTGGCGTTTTGTGTCGGCTGCCGACGGGCTGAAAAGCAGTTCGCGTTCATGCGTCAGGTGACGGGCGCCTGGATGAGTCAAAAAGACTGATCCGACCACCTCAATCTCAACGGAGAAAATCATGAAAAAACAAAATTTCGTCTCGCTGGCTGTCGGTTCTGCCTTTGCCGCTGTTGCCCTGAGCCCGCTGGCCCACGCTGCTGAAAACCCCTTCGGTGCGACCAAGCTGGAAGCCGGCTACCAGCTGGCCCAGGCCGATACCAAGATGAAGGACGGCAGCTGCGGCGGCGACAAGAAGATGGACGCCAAGTGCGGGGCCGACAAGAAGGCCGCCGAGGCCAAGTGTGGCGCCGACAAGAAAAAGGATGCCTCCTGTGGCGCCGCCAAGAAGTCGACCGAAGCCAAGTGCGGCGCTGACAAGAAGAAGGATGCCGCCTGCGGCGCCAAGAAGTAAGTCGGCCCTGAAACCTGGCGGCGCGGGGCTATCCCTGCCCGCCTTTTCTCCCTGACTGGAGCCAATTCAATGCAAGCACGCCATGCGCACGGCGCCGGCCTCGGCTTTCGCCGCGAACTGATCGCCCCGCTCAAGGCCGGCGTTCCCGACGCCATCCGCTTCTTCGAGATCGCCCCGGAAAACTGGGCCGGGATGGGCGGTAGTTCGGCCAAGGATTTGCGCCATTTCACCGAGCGTTACCCCTTCGTCTGCCACGGCCTGTCTCTCTCGCTGGGCGGCCCAGGGCCTTTGGACGAAGCGCTGCTCCGCCGCATCAAGAGCTTCATGGCCGAGCACGGCATCAGCCTCTACACCGAACACCTGTCGTGGTGCGCCGACGACCGTCAGCTCTATGACCTGCTGCCGATCCCGCTCACCGAAGCCGCCGTCAAATGGACAGCCGAGCGCATCCAGCGGGCGCAGGACATCCTCGGCCAGCGCATCGGCATCGAAAACGCCTCGTACTACGTCGCGCCGCCCGGCGCCGAGATGAGCGAGGCGGAATTCATCTCGGCCATCGTCCGCGAAGCCGATTGCCTGCTCCATCTCGACGTCAACAACATCTACGTCAACAGCCAAAATTTCGCCTTCGACCCGCTCGCCTTCATGCACGCCCTGCCGCTCGAACGCACCTGCTACGTCCATGTCGCCGGCCATTATGTTGAGCCGGACGGGCTGCTCATCGACACCCACGGCGCCGATGTCATCGACCCGGTGTGGTCGCTGCTCGAAGCCGCCTACGCCCGCATCGGCGGCGAGGTGCCGACCTGCCTGGAACGCGATTTCAATTTTCCCGATTTTTTCCGGTTGACCGTGGAAGTCGAGCAAATTGTCCGTTTGCAGGCCGCAGCATCCCGAAAGGCCGCCTGATGAACGCCGCGCCTTCACCCGATTTCCAGGATTTCCAGCGCGCCTTCGCCGCCCACCTGCGCGACCCGCAACACACCCCGCGCCCACCCGGCGTACCTGCCCGCCGCATGGCGGTGTACAACGAACTGCTCTTCAACAACATCTGCGGCTTTGTCGACCGCTGTTTTCCGGTCAGCCGGGCGATTCTCGGTGAAAAACGCTGGCGGCGACTGTGCCGGACCTTCTACCGCGACTGGCCGCTGCACACGCCCTGGTTCCGCGAGATTCCGCGCGAATTCGCCCGTTATCTGGCCGAGGCCGACATCCGCCAGCCGCTACCTGCCTGGCTACCCGAACTGGCGCACTACGAATGGGCGGAGCTGGCGGTCGACGTCATCGATGCGCCGAAGCCCGCACACGACCCGGCCGGCGACCTGCTGCGCAACCCGGTCGCCCTCAATCCGGCCCTCCTCAACCTCGCCTACACCTGGCCGGTGCACCGCATCAGCCCGGACTACCGACCGCGCAAGCCGCAACCGACTTACCTTGCCGTCTACCGTGACGCCAACGACGACGTGCAATTCAGCCAGATCAACGCCGTCACCAGCCGCCTGCTGGCCCTGCTCGCCGCCGCACCAACCACCGGCAAAACCGCCATCCACCAGATCGCCGCCGAACTGCAACACCCCGCCCCCGAACAACTGCTCGCCCACGGCGCCGCGCTGCTCGACAACCTGCGCCGGCAAGGCATCGTGCTCGGCAGTTTGATCGGACAGCAACCGGCCACGAGTGATCGCTGACCATTGTTTCCACAAACGGACATTCGACTGTACTACGTGTATGCTTTTGGCGTTATTCGCCTCGGGCGCCAGTGAAAATTCGAGCCCGGCCCCTTTTATCCATAAGCAATAACCCAAACGATGCAGCGTCTGAATAATTTAGGTGCCATGAAACCTCACATTGCTCATCTCTTGGTGCTTGCGCTGTGCACAACGATTTTCTCAATATCGTGTGCTGACGCTGCTCCTCCTCGCTCTCCTCCAAAGGCAGAACATTTCAGGGCCACGGCAGTGACTAACACTAAGCAGTTGTCCAAGTACATGTCTGAGGCCGCGTTGGAAACTGCACTTATGGCAATCAAAGAACATAAATGTCCGCAGAACAACATGACGATATATCGCAATCCAAGGCCTGAGAGGAAAGCGATGGTAGTCACTGTAGCGTGCTCCCCGTCATTGGAAACAGACCAAACAGCTAGTCGCTATTACGCCTACCTTGAGTATCCCCTGACTTTCATTGTCCAAGGCGATACGGTCACAGAAGTTGATCTTTCGGCGCAAGGGTTTATGTATGAATCAGGGAAAATCTCATTTATCACCGACCTCGATCAGAGCGATATGCCCGAGTTCTGGCTCTTTGGCGATGTATGTGAGTGCGACGGCGAACCGGAAGACTTTGGCCCAAATGGATGCGATTGCGATGGAGGAGTTGTTGTCGAATTTCGGAATGGAAGTCTTCACCCTTGGAAGAATCGCAAGCGCGTCAAGGCGCGGTAGTCCTAACTATGGAGAAATGGCACCTAACCCTGCCATGCACTGGAACTGAACGAAAAGCCGCGTAGGCCGGTGATTTTGAACGTTCTGAGTGACCGCTTTCCAATAGTGGCTACGGCCGGAATGGGCACCCTTGAGCAATTCACCCCGGATGCGCCCCGGCAACCAGCAGCACGTATTCCCCGCTCCTCAATCATTCCCCGTTGAGCTGTAAGTTTTTCGCCACCCCGGCGACTAATGATTACCCCACCTCAACGGAGAATAATCATGAAAACCATCCAGCTTCTCGCCGGCCTCGCCCTGGCGGCCGCCGCCAGCCTCGCCTTCGCGCTCGACATCCAGCCCTACTCGCCGGAAACCCTCGCCGCCAAACAGAAGGCCGGCGAAGCGGTGGCGCTGCATTTCCACGCTGACTGGTGCCCGACCTGCCGCGCCCAGGAAAAGGTGTTCAACGGCTGGAAGGGCGATGCCGCGGTGCCCGGCACGCTGCTCATCGTCAATTACGACAAGGAGCGCGAACTCAAGCGCCAGCTTGGCGTGCGCACGCAATCGACGGTGATTGTCTACAAGGGCAGCAAGGAAACCGGGCGACTGGCCGGCGAGACCGACCCGGCGCCGTTGCGCGCCGTGCTTGATAGCGCGAAGTAAGCGCCATGGACATTCCCCTCGCCCACCTCGGGCTGAGCCTGGTCGCCGGCAGTTTGACGACACTCTCCCCCTGCGTTTTCCCCATCCTGCCGCTGGTCCTCGGCGGCGCCGTGCAGGCCAACCGGCTGGCGCCGCTGGCCATGGGCGCCGGCATGGCGATTTCGTTTGCGCTGATCGGCATCGTCCTCGGCGCCCTCGGCCCGGCGCTTGGCATCGATTCGGACAGCGTGCGGCTGTTCGGCGCCTGGATGTTGATCACCTTCGGCCTCGTCATGCTGGTGCCGGTGCTCAATCGCCGTTTCACCGAATGGATGCTGCCCATCGCGTCGAGCGCCAATGCGGCTTCGGCCAAGCTCGACGGCGGCTCGCTGGGCGGCGCCCTGCTCCTCGGCGGCGTGCTCGGTCTGGTCTGGAGCCCGTGTTCCGGCCCCTTGCTCGCCTCGGCGCTGACGCTGGTTGCCAGCGAGGGCGGTGCGCTGCGCGGTGGGGTGATTCTTGGCTTGTTCGGCATTGGTGCGGCGATTCCGCTGGTCGCCGTGGCCTACGCTTCGCGCAAGGGCTTCAATGCAGCGCGCGGCTGGGTGTTGCAGCGCATCGACGGGATCAAGAAGGCCTTCGGCGTGATCATCCTGCTGACCGGCATCGCCATCCTGTCCGGTGCCGACAAATGGCTGGAAGCGCAGGTGGTGGGCGTGCTGCCGGATGCCTGGGTGCGGGCGACGACGCTGTTCTGAACGGCGTCAGCATTGGTTACAAATTATGCAAACGACCACCACAGACGCTGCTGGCCGCGCCCGATAAAGTGAATTCGTCCTCACCCCCCAACGGAGACATGACGATGGAAAAGACGAAGCGCAAACTCAAGAAGTTTTTCAAACTGGACAAGCTCGGGCAGCGCATTGCCCACGCCAGCAAGGCTTTCGACCAGCAACGGAAGGAACGCCTGTTGCGCAACTACGAGCGGCAAATGATGCTGCTCAGCTAGCCCTCTCGTTCCGGAACCAGACTTCCACGGTCAACCGGAAATTTTGACCAAAATTGAAATGGCGCGCTCACCCCGCGCCATTTTTCATGCGCTGGCGACGGGCGCTTGCGTTTCGTTGAGGATGCGGACTTCGCGCTGCGGGAAGGGAATGGAAACGCCGTTTTCCTTGAAGGCGCGCCAGATGGCGAAGTTGATGTCGGAGATGACATTGCCCTTGCCTTTTTCGGGGTCGTCGATCCAGAAGCCGAGTTCCAGGTTGATGCTGCTGTCGGCAAACTGGGTCAGGAAAACTTTGGGCGGCGGGTCGGCCAGGACGCGTTCCTGAGCGGCGGCGGCTTCGGTCATCAGGCGGGCGGCCAGATCGAGATCGCTGTCGTAAGCGACGCCAACGCTGGTCGTCAGGCGCAACTGGGCGTTGGAATAGGTCTGGTTCTGCACCGTGCTGCTGATCAGCGTTTCGTTCGGCACAATGAACTCGCTGCCACCCGGGTTCTTGAGCACGGTGTAGCGGGTCGTGATCTGCGTCACCTCGCCGGCATCGGTGCCGACCTGGACGACATTGCCGATGCGGATCGAGCGGTCGAGCAGGATGATGAAGCCGGAAACGTAATTGCTGGCGATCTTCTGCAGGCCGAAACCAAGACCGACGCCGAGCGCGCCGGTGAATACCGAGAGCGCCGTCATGTCGATGCCGACCAGCCCCAGGCTGGCCAGGATGGCGATGACGGTCAGGCCGGCCTTGGCGACGCGCACTCCGACGATGCGCAGGTTGGCGTCGATGGTCTGGACGCGCATCAGCCTGGCTTCAATGACGCCGGCGATCCACAGCGCGAAAACGACGGTCAGGAAAATGGTCGCAATGCCGCGCAGCACGGTCCACAAATCGATGTGCTGCTTGCCGATGTGAAACTCCACCGACTCCATGGCCTCGATGACGAAGGGCGCCAGATCGGTGATGTAGAGCGCCAGCCAGCCCCAGACGGTGGCCGCGATGATGCGTTCCCAAGCGGTCAGCCAGGTCGCCCGCGGGAAAGCCTGACGGAGCACGAAAATGACGCTGCGCACCAGCGCCATCGAGCCGAGCAGCGGCATGGCCAGCTTGAGCAGATTGACGTGAATGAGCGAACCGAGCGTGGCGATGGCGATGCCGGTCAGCACCATGCCGGTGAGCGGGAAGGCCAGACGGGAGCTGGCATCGGACAGCCGCCCTTCGCCTTCGGTACGACGGCCGCGCCACCAGTGGGCGATCAGCGCGGCGAGGCCGATGCAGGCGACCAGCGCGACCACCTGCCAAACGAAATCCGGATCGCGAAAATCCGCGACGAGGTCGTTGATCAGGCGCAGGGCCTGGCTTTTCTCGCTCATCCTTGAAACCTCGGTTGGACGCGGATGATGGCGCGTTTGGACGGGATGGCCGGCGCGAAGCGACGACGCTGCAGGCTCGTGCCTGCAAGGAGAAGCGACAAAGCCAGACGCCCGGCCAGACGTGCCAGCGGCCGCGTAGCGTTGCCACCCGATGGGTTAATCACTTCGAAGGCACAAAAATCAGTGTTCATGCGGCCGGTCAAGGATGGGTGAGCGGTCAACTGAGGTTTCAAGGATCATGCCTTCTTTTCCAGCGCCGCGGCAAAGAAGCCGTCGGTGTTGTGCTGGTTGGGCAGCAGACGCAGCAGGTCACCGTCGAAGGCGATGCCTTGCTTGGCGAGAATGGCCGAGGCCGGAACCAGCGTGAAATCAGGATGCTTGGCCAGGAACGCGGCGACGATGTCGTCGTTTTCTGCGGTCAACAGGCTGCAGGTGGCATAAACCAGACGGCCGCCGGGGCGGACCATGGTCGAAGCCGCTTCGAGAATCGACAATTGCTTGACGGTCAGTTCGGCCACCGAAGCCTCATCCTGACGCCATTTCAGGTCGGGGTTGCGGCGCAGCGTGCCGAGGCCGGAACACGGCGCATCGACCAGCACGCGGTCAGCCTTGCCGGCCAGACGCTTGATCTTGGTGTCGCGCTCGTGCTCGATGCGGGCCGGATGGACGTTGGACAGGCCGGAACGGGCCAGCCGTGGCTTGAGGTTGGCCAGGCGTTTGTCGGAAACGTCGTAAGCGTAGAGCCGGCCGGTATTGCGCATCAGGGCGCCGAGCAGCAGCGTCTTGCCGCCGGCGCCGGCGCAGAAATCGACGACCATTTCGCCGCGCTTCGGCTCGAGCAGGAAGCCGAGCAGCTGGCTGCCTTCGTCCTGGACCTCGACGGCACCTTCGATGAACAGCGGGTGTTTGGCCAGCGCCGGCTTGTCGCGCAGGCGAACGGCGATGGGCGAGAGCGGGCCGGGCATGGCGGCGATGTCGTCGGCGGCCAGCTTGGCCAGCACTTCTTCGCGGTTGGCTTTGAGCGTATTGACGCGCAGGTCGAGCGGGGCCGGCTGGTTGAGGCCGTGGGCCAGGGCCAGCGTTTCGTCGGCGCCGAACTGGGCTTCGAGACGGTTGTACAGCCAGTCCGGCAGGTCGCAGCGGACGGACGGCGGAAAGTCGGCTTCCGGCATGGCCTTGGCGGCGGCCAGCCATTCTTCTTCGCTGGCCTTGAGGACAGGGGCCAGTTCGCGCTGGCTCCAGCCGCGCGTCACGGCCAATGCAGCGAGCAGGCGGCGACGGTCAGAGAGCTTGCCGGCGCAACGCGCTTCGAGGCTACGACCGCGACGCAGGACGGCAAACACCGTTTCGGCGACGAAAGCGCGGTCGGCATGGCCGAGCTCACGATGCTCGCGGAAATAGCGCGAAACGACAGCGTCGGCCGGATAATCGAAGCGCAGCAGCAGGCCGAGAACGGCTTCGGCGTGGGCAAACAGGGCGGGTGTGAAGCGGGCTTTCATGGTGATCCTATTTCAGTCGCGACTTGCTCGAAAATGTCGCCTTTTTTATCGGTGTAGCGAATTTTAACCGGTAGGCGGTGACGGTCGAGGGCAATCCAGATTTCGGTCACCGTATCACCCATGGCGCGCAGATGCAGGGTGCGGAAATGGCCGGCCGGGATGTCGATTTCCTCTTCGCCCAGTGAATCGAGGGCGAAACGGTCGTATTTCTTGCCGGTGACGACGCCGACCGTCGTGCCGCCTTCCGGCTGGCGCAGGTAGGCAAGCTGGTAGTTGAGCGACAGGATGTCCAGGGCACCGGTGGTTATCGGCTGCACGGCGCCGCTGCGCGACAGGCGGACTTCGGCGGTCGACCAGTCGAAATCGGCGTTTTCGTTGGCGTCCTTACCATTCTTGCGCGTCCGGTAGGTTTCGGGTTGCAGGCCGCCAGCAACGAGCCTACCGCTGCTTTCGTTCTCGAAGACGAGCGGCTTGAAGAGGGCGACCAGGCCGATGGTTTCGGTCATGCCGGTCAGCCGGTAACGGCCGTCCTCGGTGAATTCCCAACTGTGTTCGGCGCGGCCGATCTGAAAACCCTGGGTGCCGTAGAAGATGACGAAACGCATGCGGCCTTTGGCCGGCAGCAGGGGCCTGGCCGGCTCCGGCGCCGGCTTTGCCACGGTCGACGGCAAATTCGGGGCAAATTCGGAAGGCTTGGTTTCCGCCGCCGGGGCCACGGTTTCGACCGATGGCGACGGCTTGGCGGTGGCCAGAGGGGCTGGCTTGGCCGGTTTCGGGCGGGGTTTGACGACTGGTTTCTGTTCGGCCGCCGGCGGCGGTGGCGGCTGCAACTCGGCGCGCAGGGGAACCGGCTCATCCACCCCGCCGAAAATCTCGACATCGGTGCCGAACAGCGCTGCGGCATGAATGCCGAGCGAAGCGGCGAGCGCGATGACGAGGGCGAGCGGCACAACCAGTCAGCGGATTTCGGGAGAGATCAGCACAGGCGGTTCGGCCAGTTCGGCGGCGATCCGGACGCGACCGTTTTCCAGCGTCAATTTGTCTTCGACAAACCAGCGCACGGCTTGCGGGTAAACAATGTGTTCTTGGCGCAGGACGCGGGCCGACAGGCTGGCCTCGTCGTCGCCATCGAGCACCGGCACGGCGGCCTGGATGATGACCGGGCCGTGATCAAGAGCCGGCGTGACGAAATGCACGGTGCAGCCGTGGATGCGCACGCCTTCGTCAAGCGCCCGCTGGTGCGTGTGCAGGCCGGGGAAGGACGGTAGCAGCGAGGGGTGGATGTTGATGAGCCGGCCTTCGTAATGACGCACGAAGCTGTCGGACAAAATGCGCATGAAACCGGCAAGGACGACGAGATCCGGCTCGAATTCGTCGATGCATTCGGCCAGCCGGCTATCGAAAGCCTCGCGCCCGGCAAAGGCCTTGTGATTGATGAAGTGCGTCGTGATGCCCGATTTTGCCGCGGTTTCCAGGCCCTCGGCCTCGACCCGGTTGCTGATCACGGCGACGATGTTAACGGGCAGCGTTCCGGCGTCGCGGGCGGCGATCAACGCCTCCATGTTGCTGCCACGACCGGAAATCAGGATGACGATTCTCTTCATTTCAAAAAACTCACGGGTAAAAAGATGGCGCTGGCCACGGACTGGCTCAGCCGGGAAAAAGTGCGGCCATTGCGGTCGGCAACGACCTTGGCCATGAAATCGAGCAGGCCCATGACGCGGCCGAATTCGCGCTCGTACGACAGGTTGCGGTTGGCCGGGTCGAGCTCGTTCGAGAGCAGGAAGAGCTCGCCGGCCGCGTTGCGGTCGTGGCCGAGCTTCCAGATGGCGATATCCATGTTGCGGGCGCTGTTGTAGAGCTTCATTTCGTTGAGGCTGTCGAGGATGTAGAACTCGTCCTTGTGCTCGAAGGCAGCGTCGACCATGCCGAGCAGCCCGAACATCAGCGCCATGACGCGGTCGCCGGCATAAACCTCGGTGAAGGCCAGCGAAGCCACCGCGCCTTCGCGCAAACCGCTGAACTCCGGCCAGCTGCGGAACTGGCGTTGGCGCAGGCGCTCGACTGCCGCTTCACGACTCACGGCGCCACTCTTCTTCCATTCCTTCGGATTGCGCTTGTAGAGCTTGTCGGCGATCAGCAGCAGGCCAGTGACCACCTCGGCACGATTGGTGTCGGCGATGCGGTCGACTTCCGATTTGAGCAGATATTTCGGGTCGACCGTGGATTCCGTCCGGCCGGCCTTGTCCATCTTCGTCGTACAGGCCGCCAGCACCAGCACAAGGATGACGGCCAGCCAGCGCATCAGGCTTCCTTGCTCTTGAGGTAGCCCCAGCCGATGGGAATGAGCGAGGAAATGATGATGCCGATGATGATGACCGACAGATTGGCCTTGACCCACGGCATGTTGCCCAGCCAGTAGCCGGCCAGACACAGCGAAACGACCCAGCCAACGGCGCCGATCAGGTTGAATAGCGTGAAACGGGCGTAGGTCATCGAGCCAATGCCGGCAACAAAGGGCGCGAAGGTGCGGAACAGCGGCAGGAAGCGCGAAATGATCAACGTCTTGCCGCCATGTTTTTCATAGAAGGCGTGCGTCTTGATCAGCGCGTCGCGGTTGAAGAAACGCGAGTTTTCCCAGTGGAAAACCTTGGGCCCAAGGAAGCGGCCGATCTGGTAATTGACCGTGTTGCCGAGCACCGCCGCAGCAATCAGCACACCCATCAGCGTAAAGATATCCATGCCCCCCTCGCCGATGGCGGCCAGCGCACCGGCCACGAAAAGCAGCGAATCGCCCGGCAGAAAGGGCAATACGACAAAACCAGTCTCCGAGAAAATGATGAAGAACAGGATGCCGTAAATCCACAAGCCGTACTGCTGAACCATGATGGCCAGATGCTTGTCGAGATGGAGGACGATTTCGATGAATTGGGTCAGGAGTTCCATGCGGGGCGCCGGGGTTTGAATGACGGCGCATTATAATGCGCCGATGCCGACTATTGCCCGCCTCCCCGACCTGCTGATCAGCCAGATTGCCGCTGGCGAAGTGGTTGAAAGACCCGCCTCCGTCCTCAAGGAACTCCTCGAAAACAGTCTCGACGCCGGCAGCAAGGCGATCCAGGTGCATCTGGAGGAAGGCGGCGTCAAGCTGATCCGCATCACGGACGATGGTTGCGGCATTGCGAAAGATGAACTGGCGCTGGCGCTGACCCGGCATGCCACGTCGAAGATTTCCAGCCTCGACGACCTTGAGCGCGTCGGCACGCTTGGCTTTCGTGGCGAGGCGCTGGCTTCGGTGGCTTCTGTTGCCCGGCTGAGCATTACCAGCCGCGAACGCGGTGCGGCGCATGCCTGGAAATTAAAAGGCGAGCCCGATGCGGAACCCGAACCGGCCGCCTTGATGGCCGGCACCGTCGTCGAAATGCGCGACCTCTATTTCAACACGCCGGCCCGCCGCAAGTTTTTGAAGTCGGAAAGCACCGAATTTGCCCACTGCGCCGACGCCGTACGGCGTTTGGCCCTGACCCGGCCGGATGTCGCGATCAGCCTGACCCACAACGGCCGCAACCTGTTCCAGCTAGCCCCCGCCGATGCGCCGCGGCGCATTGCCGACATCCTCGGCGACGATTTCCTCGGCGCCGCCCGCGCTGTCGATGCCGGCGCCGGACCGTTGTCCATCGTCGGTTTCGCCATCGACCCGACGCGCGCCACCGATGCCAAGGACGGCCAGTACGTCTTCGTCAACGGCCGTTTCGTGCGCGACAAGATCATCAGCCACGCCCTCCGCGAAGCCTACCGCGACGTGCTGCACGGCAGCCGCCAGCCAGCCGTCTGCCTGTTCGTCAACATCGACCCGGCGCTGGTCGACGTCAATGTGCATCCGGCCAAGACCGAAGTCCGCTTCCGC
Organism: Ferribacterium limneticum; assembly: GCF_020510565.1. Lineage (NCBI taxonomy): Bacteria > Pseudomonadati > Pseudomonadota > Betaproteobacteria > Rhodocyclales > Azonexaceae > Ferribacterium > Ferribacterium limneticum. Next base: position 1,502,841 of record NZ_CP075189.1, on the reverse strand, counting down.
GATTCGCGCGCCATGCACCAGTTCGTCTTCCACGCCATCCAGCGCACGCTGGCCGCGCCCGTTCAGGCCGAAGCCGCCCCGGCGCTGGTCGAACGCGAGACTTCCACGGTCAACCCGGAAAATCGGCCAAATTTCGAATACGCCCCGCCACTCCGTCATCAAGGCAGCCTCGGCGTCGCCGAACCGGCAGCTGCCGCCTACCTCGCCTTCGCCCGCGCCGCGCAACAGGTCACGCCATCGTCCGCCAGCCCGGCCACGACATTTCAATTTCAGCCCAATTTTCCGGTTGACCGTGGCATTGACAGCCCGCCGCCCGACAGCGCCGGCCCGCCGCTCGGCTACGCCCTCGCCCAGCTCCACGGCATCTACATCCTGGCCCAGAACGCCCGCGGCCTGATCCTCATCGACATGCACGCGGCGCATGAGCGCATCCTCTACGAAAAACTCAAAAACGCCTTTGACAACCGCCAGATCGCCACGCAGGCGCTGCTCATCCCGGCCGTCTTCTCGGCCGATCCGCTCGACATCGCGGCCGTCGAAGAACACGCCGAGGCGCTGGCCGATCTCGGCTTCCAGATCGCCCCGCTCGGCCCGAATCAACTCGGCGTGCGTGCCGTCCCCGCCCTGCTCCAATCCGGCGACCCCGCCGCCCTGGCCAAATCGCTGATCGCCGAACTGCGCGAACACGGCATCACCCAGCTCGCCACCGCCCGACGCAACGAACTGCTCGCCACCATGGCCTGCCACGGCGCCGTCCGCGCCCGCCGCCTGCTCACCGTCCCCGAAATGAACGCCCTGCTTCGCCAGATGGAAGAGACCGAACGCGCCGGCCAATGCAACCACGGCCGACCGACCTGGACGGAACTGTCACTCAACGATCTCGACAAACTGTTTCTGCGCGGGCAATAATTCGGCGGCTCACACTCGCCCCGGCCCGCGCCCTCATGATGTCATCCCTCAGGCAGTTGCTCCGACCGTCCTCGGCGCCCCCCGGCGAACGTCGCAATGTCCTGATGGCCTTGGGGCTCCTTGCCCTGCTGACCTATATCGGGCTCATTGTCGGCGGCCTGAAAGTCTCGCTCGACCGCGAAAACGAGTTTGCCCTGCGCAACCTCGACAATCTGGCGCGCGTACTGGAGGCACACGCCCACAACACTGTGGACAAGATCGACACCGTGCTGCTGGCCAGCCAGTTGCGCCTGAACACCACGCTGGCCGGCGAATCGGGCGACGCTGCCGCGATCAACACCGCGCTGGCCAGCTATCTGGCACTGATCGCCAGCGAATCGCAAAGCCTGCGCGTGGCCAACGCCGATGGCAACTTCACGCATGACGCCTCGGGCAAGATCGCCAGCGTCCATATTCGCGACCGCGACTACTTCCGGCGCAATCGCGACGGTGCTCGCGCCCTGGTCGTCTCCGAGCCGCTGTTTGCCAAGATCACCAGCAACTGGGTGATCACGCTGAGCCGCCGCCTCGACGACCGGCAAGGCCAATTCGCCGGCCTCGTCCAGGCAGCGGTACGTGCCGATCATTTCCAGGAATTCTTCACCAGCCTCAAGCTCGGTGCCGGCCAGAGCATCGCTTTGATCGACCGCGAACGCCGGCTGATCGCCCGTTACCCGGCCGCCCCCGAACGCCAGGGTACCGTCCTCGAAAACACCCCGCTGACAACCCAGATCGCCAACAAGCTGGCGTATGGCAATTTCACCCATCGCTCGTCGGTTGACGGCATCGAGCGCCTCTATGTCGCTCGTCAGGTCGGCCACTACCCGTTGTACGTGGTGGTTGGCCACGCACCGAGCGACTATCTGGCCAACTGGTACCAGCAAGTCATGTGGTCAGTCCTCAGCATTCTTTTGCTGGCCTTCGTTCTCGCCGGCTGGATCGTCGTCTGGCTGCGCACCTACGACCGGGCGCGGGTGCTGGCACAAGACATGACCCGGGCCTACGAGAACACCACGCGGCAAACCCGCGCCCTCCTCGACAGCCTGCCCGACCCGGCCTGGCTGAGCGACCGCGCGCAACGCCTGATCGCCGTCAACGACGCCTACGCGCGGGCCTGTGGCCAGCCGGCCGACACCCTGCCGGGGCAGACGGTAGCCGCCATCTGGCCGGCCGAAGCGGCCGAATCGCTGACCCGGCAGGACGCCCTGGCGCTGACCGAACAACGGCAACAGCGGCGGACCGATACCCAGCAACTGGCCGACGGCGAGACCCGTCATTTCGAGTTCATCTCCACCCCGGTCCTCGACGAACGCGGCGAACTGGCCGGTGTCGCCGGCGTCGCCCGCGACATCACGCAACTGCACGAAGACCAGGAGCGCATCCGCTACCTGGCCGAACATGACCAGCTGACCCAGCTCCCCAATCGCGGCATGCTGGCCGATCTGATGTCGCAGGCACTGGCCCTGACTTTCGGCACCCAGGCCGAGGTCGCCCTGATGTTCCTCGACCTCGACCATTTCAAGAACGTGAACGACACGCTCGGCCACGAGATCGGCGACCAGTTGCTGCGCGAGGCGGCCCAGCGCCTGCGCAGCAGCCTCGATGCGCGCGACACGGTGAGCCGGCAGGGCGGCGACGAATTCGCCATCCTGATCCAGGGCTATGGCTCGCCCTCGCGTCTGGCCAGCATCGCCCAGCGACTGATCGACGCACTGGGCGAGCCCTTCATGGTGGCCGGGCACGAATTGCGCGTCGGCGCCAGCATCGGCATCAGCACCTACCCGGAGGATGGCCAGGACATCGGCAGCCTGCTCAAGAACGCCGACACGGCGATGTACCAGGCCAAGGCCGCCGGTGGCAATGCCTACCGTTTCTTCATGCCCGAGATGAACACCCGCATCTCCGAACGGGTGATGCTGGAAAACTGCCTGCGCCGGGCGCAGCGCGGCCAGGACATCTACCTCAATTACCAGCCGCAGGTCGACGCCCAAAGCGGCCGGCTGATCGGACTCGAAGCGCTGGTCCGCTGGAACCACCCGGAAAAAGGCAATATCCCTCCTTCGCGCTTCATCCCCATCGCCGAGGAAAGCAACCTGATCAACCAGATCGGCGACTGGGTACTGCGCGAAGCCTGTCGGCAAAACCGCCAATGGCAGGAGCAGGGCCTGCCGCCCGTGGTCATGGCGGTCAACCTGTCCGCCGTTCAGTTACGCCAGGCCAACCTCGCCCAACGCATCATCGCCATCCTCGCCGAAACCGGTCTGGAGCCCTGCTGGCTCGAGCTGGAAGTCACCGAAAGCGCCTTCATCCACGACACCGACCGCATCGTCGCCGTGCTCGACGAACTGAGCGCCCTGGGCATCAAGTTGTCGATCGACGATTTCGGCACCGGCTACTCCAGCCTCGCCTACCTCAAGCGCCTGCCCTTCGACCGCATCAAGATCGACCAGTCCTTCGTCCGCGAACTGCCGGGCGACACCGACGACGTCGCCATCGTCCGGGCCATCATCGCCATCGCCGACAGTCTGCAAAAGGAAGTCATTGCCGAAGGCGTCGAGGAACGCCCCCAAGCCGACTTCCTGCTCGACCACGGCTGCCGCCTGATGCAGGGCTACCACTTTGGCCGCCCGACCACGGCTGCCGCCATCGAAGGCGTGTTGCAACGGGGCGGATACCTCCCGATGCGGGCAGTCGACAACGTCGATTGATTCCCTGGGCATCAAGGGGCAGAGGGAGTTTCATCGCCCCCCGTTCACCGCAAAGTGCAATCCCACGGTCAACCGGAAATATTGGCCAAAAACGAAATCCTGCACTGTCGCGAGCTTCCGCCGCCATGCCAACAACATGCTTGCATCCACTGCTAAAACTTCGTAGGCTCCTGATCAGCCCTCCGTTTTCCGGGGGGAAGCGCTCCATGAAGGCCGGCAGCTTCGCCGGCAGATTTTCGACGGCAGGAGGCATCCATGCTCAATCTGTTTTCCGTCTCTGCTTTTGGGCGCCGCAATGCATGGCGGCTGTTTTTTGCGCTTGTGGTCTTGGCCGGGCTGAATGCCTGCGGAAAATCCGGCGCCCCGCTCGAAACACCTGTGGAAACAGCGCCACCTCCTCCCCCGCCACCAGCCGCCGCAGCAAGACCGGCCCCGGCGCCTGCGCCGGTAACGCTGCCGCCCCCGCCGCCCAGACCGGCTGCTGCGAATGGCGGCGGAATTCCACGCGAGACCGGGTCTGGCGGCTTCGGCAGTCTGGTGAAGCCGGCGCCAGATCAGGTCACAGGCGACGCTGCGCCGTCGATTCCGCAGTTCGACTGGCCGCCGCCCAAGGCTTCCGCCGAGGAGTCGATTCCCGACAAATGGCTGCGCACCGGCTCGACGACCCGCCTGGCCAATGTCGCCGACAAGTTCGAGAAGGCCCTGCGCCTGGCCCATTACGAACAGCGGAGTTATTACGCCGTGCCGCGTGGTTTTGCGCTGGCGACGCAGCTCGAGCAGATCAAGGCCGATGGCACGCCGATGCCCGGGGCGGATCGCTGGAAGATCGGCACGCCGTCGGTGAACAATCTGTCGCTGGCAAACTTCATCAAGGCCTTGGCCAAGGCGCCGGCCGGCAATTACCGGGCGATTGTTTTCGTCGTCACCGACGCCCCTTGGGTGCAGTCCACCACGGCGCCGAGCGACGACAAGATCAAGGGCTGGGCCGGTGGCGGGGCGCACACGCTACCGGCATCGATTGGCGCCCTGCCCTATGGCGACGACTATCGCGCCCGCGCCCTGATTTACGAGTTCAAAAAGGGCAAGTCCGGCCCGGCGAAAACCCTGCTGCCCAGTGCAGTGTCGGGTGAAACGCATCTCGACAAGGGGGGCATCTGGGAACCCTTGAGCATCCTGTGAAACCCGGCGCGGCGCGAGGCTTTCATGGCTAATCCGGTCTTCATCAGCTACCGGCGCAGCGACACGACGGGTGAGGCCGGGCGGCTGGCCGATTCGCTGGAAAACCTGCTCGGTGCTGCCTGCGTCTTTCGCGATGCCGACGATATTCCGGCCGGCGAGGATTTCGCCGTATTTTTGCAGCGCGAGCTGGCCGGGACCGAAGTGGCCGTCGTCCTAATCGGCAAGAAATGGCTGGCCGAACTGAACAGCCGACTCAACAAGCCCGAGCCCGACTTCGTCCGCATCGAGATCGCCACCGCGCTAAAACTCGGCAAGCGGGTCATCCCGGTTTTGCTCCAGGGCGCCGAGCTGCCGAGTGCGGCATCCTTGCCCGACGACCTGCGCGCCCTGGTCAATCGTCAGGCCATCAACCTGCGCGATGAGGCGTGGACAGCCGATGCCGGCCGTCTCGCCGATGCCATCGGCCGTCCCTATGCCTGGCGACTGTTGGCACTGCGCGCCGCGATTTTTGTCGTCGTCGTCGTGATCGCCACCAAATACGCCATCGGCACCCTGGCCCCGAATGCCGACAACCAGCTCGAACTGGCACGTGGCGTCATCGTCAGCCTGCTGGCGCTCTTTGCCGGCGTTGAAGGTTTCCTGTGGTGGAAACGAAAAAAGCGGGTGGCGTAATTTGACGCGGCAAATCGCCACCCTGCTGCTCTGGCTGTCCGGCGCGCTGGCGCTCGGCCTTTTCGTCGCCATGGCCGTCCACTCAGCGCCACTGACGCCCGGCATTCCGGCGCTGCAATTCACCTTTGATGAGACATCCTTCAAAGCCATTCTCGACCAGTGGGGCCCGGATGGCGTCGACCTTTTCCGCCGCCATTTCCACATCGACTTCCCGGTCCTCGCCAGCTACGGCCTGTTCGGTTACCTGCTCGCCCGCTACGGCTGCCTTTTCCGGCAACTCGACCGAACGACCCGACGCCTTTCCAGCTGGACCTTGCCCGGCGCCGCAGGGCTCGATGCCATTGAAAACCTGCTCCACCTCCAGTTGATTTCCGAGCCGGCAACCCACGCCCCGGCCCTCTACCTGATCGCCGGACTGGTGGCCACGGGCAAATGGCTGCTCATCGCCAATTTCATGGCCGGCACGCTTTACCTGCTGGTCGCCAAATGGCGCTACGGCTGCGAGAAATGACCTCGGCCATGGACTCTCACGGTCAACCGGAAATTTTGGTCAAAATTGAAAAGACCAGCCTTCCTGCCATGACCACTACCACCCAACTCGCCCCGCCCGGCGCCGGCCTGCCGACCCTCGAACGCTGGATTTCCCGCACATTGCTTCAAGCCTTGCGGACTTTTTTAAGCAAGGATGCGCTGACCCGCTGGCTGCGCCGGGAGACCGAAACCATCCTCGCCCTGGCCGCCAGCCTGCCTCCGGCGCTGGCCAGCCAGCCAGTCATCGTGCCGCGCGTCACCGGGCTGGAAGACAGCAGCCGTGGCTGGTCGGCCAACATGGTGCTGCAGCATCTGGTCATCGTCGACACCGGCATCCGCCAACTGGCCAAAGCCCTGGCCGACGGCAACAGCTTCGGCCGCGAGCTGCGCATCGCCGAGGTCAAACCCGAACTCACTGCCGGAGCCGAACAGCACGCCCAGCTGCGCGCGGCGGTCGACGATTACGCCCGGCTGATCGACCGCCTCGGCGATTTGCGCAGCCCCCTGCGCCACGCCCATCCGTGGTTCGGCCAGCTCGACCTGCGCGGCTGGCATGCCCTGGCCGCCATGCACACCCTGGCCCATCGTCGTCAGATGCAACACATCGTCGCCCGGCAACAGCCCGGAAACTAGCTTTCCCGGCTCAGGCAAGCGCACAAAACCACACATCGTTACAGCCAACCATCGGCTGCGCCGCCTAAAATACCGGCGATGTTCGTGTCCCATCCCTCTCCTGCCCGGCGAGCACCGCTTTTCGCGTTTGCTGCCTCGCTCCTGATCCACGCCCTGATCCTGATGATCCCCCGGCATGATCCGGACGAAGCCTCAAGTCCACCGCGCATGGAAGCCCGCCTGCGCAAGCCGGTGTCGACCGAAACGGCGAGCGCTCCCGAGGCACGCCAGAAGCCGGCGAAAATCAAGCCGGAACGCCCGCGCCTGCTGACCACCAACAAGCCGGGCAAAACCTCGGTCGCCAGCGCACCGCAATGGACGGCGGCCGAAAAGGCGGACATGAACCGCTTTCTCGACGAGCTCGACAACAACGCCAAATCCGCCCCCAAACCGACGCTGGCCCAGCGTTCAAAAGCCATGGCCCGCGAGGAAGCGTGGAAGCAGGCGCGGGAAGAATCAGCCGGCAGCGCCCTGCTCGACCTGCGCCCCAACGCCGCGCCGCCCGACCCGTTCAGCCTCGAAATGTATCTCGAAGGCCTGCTCAAACGCCTCAATCGCAGCGCCAGCTTCGTCAAGAACGACCCGCGCGCCAAGGGCATGCGGCCTGCTTCCATCGAGTTCAAGATCAATCCGGACGGCTCGATGAAGTCCTTCAGGGTCGTCAATGCCGGCGATCAGGCCGACGAGATCGCCTTCGTCAAGGCCGTCGTCGAACGCTCGGTTCCCTTCTCGCCCTTCCCGGTCGATCTCGACCGGGCGGCCCGCTCGCTGACCATGCGCATCTGCATCAATCCGGCTGGCTCGGGCGAAGGCGGCTTCGGCTTTACGCGAGCCAGTGGGCGGGCCTGCTGAGCCTCGCCGTCCGGTTCACTTGGTCAGATTGACCGCTTCCTCCGCCCAGCCAATCGCTTCGACTGAAGCCGACTCGATGGCTTCGAGCGCATAGCCCAGCTGTTCGGCCAGACGCGCGACGTTCTGGACACGGCCCTTTTCGACGGCGATGCTCAGCATCAGGTAGCGCGCCAACGGGCCGCTGCTGTCGAGCAAGGCTTCGCTCAGCGCCGGCAACAGATTGAGCTTGCTGACCACCGCGCTCATCGGCAGGCCGAGCAGGCTGTCGAGCAGCGAAAGCAGGCCGAGCAGGAAGAACTCATCGCACTCCAGCTTGCTGTGCTTCTCCTGACCGAGCAGTTCGAGGAAACGCCCGCGCGCCAGGGCCAGTTCGAGCAGCACCTCGTCGCGCGGCGAGCCGGCGCCAGCGCGGAACATCCCGATCGACAGCCAGCGGTAGAGCTGTTCCCGGCCGAGCACCATGATCGCCTGATCAATGCTGGTCACCGGCTGCGCCAACCCGGCCATCGGCGAGTTGGCCATGGCCATCACCTTGACGATGACGCCCGGGTCGCGTTTGGCAATCTGGGCGATGTCGGCCAGCTCGGCGTCCTTGCGCAGCTGGTTGAGCATTTCGATCAGGACCAGCTGGCTCTGGCCGATTTCCTTGGCCTGCTGCTCCTCGTCCGGCTCGGTGGTAAATGTGCCGAGGCAATAGGCGATGCCATGCGAAACGCAATAGCGATGCTCCGGCCAGCGCCTGACCTTGTCGGCGATGAGTTCAAGGCCCGGCTTTTCCTGGCGCAGGGTGCGCAGCAGAACCTCGAGGCTGGACAAGGAAAGCGCCGAAAAATCGAGGAGCAGATAATCGGCGTGTTCGAGGATCGTTTGCCGATGCGTCACGATGTCACCGGCGGCCAGTGCGATCCTCGCCCCGGCGCCATGAATGGCGGCGGCAACCGCGTTCCAGTCGTCGGATACCCTGGCGCCATCGGGCAGAGCGAGCAGAAAGGTCGTCATCGGGCCGATCAGCGGCGTGTAGTCCTGGCGCGTCCAGTCATCGTGGGTCAGGGGAATCAGCGCCAGACGCCGAACAGCAAAGGCCGCGACGTTGCTGGCGGTGAGGATTTCCAGCGTCGCCGAGGCGTCGGCGAGCAGTTCGGAATCCGGCCGGCGAGCTGAAAAACGGTAGCCGGCTATGCGTGTCCGGGCATCGATGATCTCGTCTCGCAACAGAACCACCGGCGGAGCCTTGCGGACGGCTACCGCTGGCGCCGAATTAACCGGGACATCGGGCGACGAACTGCCGCCTTTGCTGGGTGCAGTCTCTCCGCCACCCATGCCGAAAACGCGTTTGATGAAACCGAACATGATGCCAAGCCCCGAGATGAAGAAATCGGCGGCCAGGCCAGTGTTGCCCGAAAAAACCGATTTAACAGAGACATTATATTCATCAAATCGGCGGACAAATGGCGACACGGCAATTAGCCATTTTTCCCTTCGGCTTCCGCCACCACAGCGCCAAGAGAGCGCCATGACATGCGGCAATTTGACACATTCCGAATGTATTAGATTTTCCTTATGATCGCCCGGCCTGGCACCCCGTCCAGTCCGTCAGACAGGCTGTGCGGGGGTATTGAGGCGCCAATTCAATAATAAATTCTTCAGGGGGTAACACATTGAACGCGTTCAGAATTTTCATTTCCGCACTGGCCATCTACATCACCGGCACCGCGGTCGCGCAAGCCCAGAGCTATTCGTCCGAGGCAATCGACAGCCTGCGCTACATGATCGAGGAAGAAAAGCTGGCCGGTGACGTGTACCGCTCGTTCGGCTTCCTCTACCCGACAATCATGCCGTTCAAGAATATCCCCCGATCGGAAGACATGCATGTGGCTACGCTGGTTGGTCAAGCCAACGCCATCGGGCTTGATGTCAGCGACCTGACCTCGCTCGCCGCCGGCCAGTTCCAGAATCCGGCGCTGCAATCGCTCTACCTGAACCTGGTGGCGCAAGGCAGCACCTCGAGCTTTGCCGCGCTGACCGTCGGCAAGAATATCGAATTGCTCGACATCGCCGACCTGACTGCAGCCAGGGCCCTTATCCCAACGGACTCGCCCCTTTACGCGTCCTATGGAAGCCTGATGAATGCCTCCTACAACCACCTGAATGCGTTCAATACCTGGCTGGCCAGGACGCCAGTACCGGCAGTTCCGGAACCGGAAACCTACGCCATGCTGCTGGCCGGCCTGGCCATCGTCGGCGGCGTCGCCCGGCGCAACCAGCGCGCCATCAACTGAAGCCAAGTCCGCCGCCAAGCGACGGACAACTGATCATGGCGCAGCTTGGTTTGCGCCATCTTTTTTTCCGGCTGACCAGGCATCCGGAGGCGAGCCGGCTCCGCCAGCCGCATCGACAAGCGCCTCGAAAGCCCGGTCAGCATCGCGGCGGCGGTGAATTTCGATCACCCTGACCTGCTCAAGGGTAGGGCCGAAAACAGCTTTCAGATGTTCGCGTTCCGTCGTTTCATCGACCACCAGCACCAGCCTTTGCGGCGGCAGGCGCTTGGCCAGTTGCTGCAGTTCAAACTCGCAGCCCAGCCGCGCTGCGCTGATGCCGCGCACGTCCATGATCACGACGTCGGCGCGCAACATTAGTTCGATGACGGTGGCCTGCCAGGTCGAGTCGCGGCAGCAGAATTCGTTGATGCGGAAACGCCCGTCAGGATCGGGGGCCAGATCGAGCCTCGCCAGCTTGGCGTCGAGACTGGCGCGCGAGGTGACGAAGAGGTCATCAATACGTCCGGTCAACCAGCGCAGATAGTCGCCGGGATCGATGGTGCGGGCGGTGACATCGGGCGCCGCGATCGTGGTGACCGGGCCAAGCAGACGCCAGCGCGACGCGACGCGGTCGAACAAGCGCTCGGTGCGGGCGGTGTAGCCGAACACGCGGAGCAGGAGGAGCGTTGGCGCCGGTTTCGCTGCCGCCAATTTAGCCACACCCAGCCAGCGCATGACCCAATGATTGACCAGCGGAAAGAGGACAATCTCGCCAACGACCAGCAGCAGCGCGAAGGTCGGGCGCTCGCGACCGGCCAGGATGTCGAAACCGATGGTGACGACGAGCATGAGCCACCAGGTGCGGGCCAGCAACTGGGCGTCGGAAAAGCGCTTGGCTTCGTAATCGGCGGCAAGTTTGCCCAGCCGCAACCAGGCCAGCCAGCCGACCGGCAGGGCAATGAGCATGAAAACGCCATTCAGCCCCAGCGTATATACCCACGGTGTGCCGACCTCGGTGGCGGCGAGCACGGCAGTCAGGCGGGAGCCGGCAAAGGGCGCCGCGGCGAAGACCAGCACGGCGGCGAAGGTGATCGGCACGACGCCGCGCAGCCGGGTTGGCCAGGACAGCAGCCAGAATAGCCCGGCCATCCACAGCTGGTTCCAGGCGATATCGAAGAACAACGGGACGAGGCCGAGAATTTTCCAGCTCAGGGGCCGGCCGAGCAGGCTACGTTCGATGATGCCGGCGAGCAGGCAGAGCGCCGCGAAGCTCAGCATCATGACGACAAAGGCGATAACCATGCGCCATGGCGGCCAGGCCAGCGAGACGGCAATCATCGGCAAGGCGGCAATCATGTAGCTGCAGGTCAGCGCCAGCGCATAGGTCGGCGAGGCGCTCATTTTGCCGGCGACCATGTAGGCCACAGCCATCGGCAGGCTGCAAATGGCCGTGGTCAGCAACCAGGCGGCGGCGACGCGTTGGCGCATCGCCTGCTCGCGGGCGGCGATGTCGCCGTCGGCCAGCACGGCCCGGCCCGGCGCACGCTCAGCCGGCAGAGGCAAAAATGCGGAATCGCCGCGCCGCATGCCGCCCAGGATGGCCAGCCGGTAACGCCAGAGGACGAACAGCGCGACAACCACCGTGACCAGCACGCTGTTGATGAAATGCACACTCGGTTCGCCGCCATGCATCGCTCGCTCCTCTCGGGCCGAATTGGAGTAGCCTACGCCCAATGTCATATTCAGGAAACTGTCATGACCACCCAGCGCCCCGACACAACCAGACACCCCGCCGGCTGGCGCGAGCCCTGGCGCTTCCTGCTGGCGACCGTAGCGATCACCCTGCTCTACCTTGGCATTCAGGCATTCTGGATGTGGGGCGCGGCCGAACTGGCCCACATCGGCTGGACGGTCAACGACCCGGCCCGAACCTACGCCGACGAAGCGGCCACCATCGCCGAAAAATCACGGACACGCGAGCTCGGACTCGACCCGCACTTTCCCCGGCGTGTCTTTCTGCTCGGTTTTGAATACGGCTACTTGAGCCAGTGGCTGGGCGGCTACGGGCAACAGCCCGACGACATCATGGCGCAGTTGGCACGGCCGGTCGAAGCACACATTCGCCGCCTCGACGAAACCGCCACTCTGCTCGGTGTCGCCCCGGTCAGCCGTTTGCCGGTGCGCACCGCGGCCGATTTCAGCGGTCTGACCCAGCGCATCGAAGATGACCCGAGCGGGGTTGCCGGGCGTATCGAGCTGGCCGGCTCACCACGCCTGCGCCATCTTTTCCTGCTCGCCGCCCATGTTGGCACGATGAGTGCGGCGCTCGAATCGCCACCGGGCGACGTCATGCCGATTCCCGCCACCCAGTTGATCGGCATGCACGCGACGCTGGCGGGTGTTCCTGAAGCGCAGTGGCGGCCACTCAGCCGGGTTTCACGCGGCACGCGGGAAGCAATTCAGGGCGACTACCAGGCCGCCGTCACCTATCTGGAAACTGCACTGGCCGACACTCCGGCGCCAGGCGGCGCCCGGCAAACACCGTGAATCCTTGTCGGCCGTCGGAAGCGTAGCCGGATTCACACCGCCGGACTTGCCTCAGGTTGGCGAGCCGGGAGCCAGACGGTAAAGGTTGTTCCCTGCCCTGGCTGACTGGCAACATCGATCTTGCCGCCGTGTTTTTCGATAATGCCGTAGGAGACGGAAAGGCCTAGGCCGGTGCCCTTGCCGACCGGCTTGGTGGTGAAGAAGGGGTCGAAAATGCGCGCCACGATGTCGGGCGGAATACCGCTGCCAGTATCGCTGACAGAAAACCATACCTGGTCGTCGACGCAGCCGCTCTTCAGCGTGATCCTGCCCTTCTGATCAATGGCCTGGGCTGCGTTGACCAGAAGGTTCATGAAGACCTGATTGATCTGCGATGGCCGGCATTCGACCAGGGGCAGCGTACCGTAGTCGCGCACGACGTCGGCCTTGTACTTGATCTCGTTGGAGACGACGTTGAGGGTACTCTCCAGACCGGCATGGAGATCAACCCATTCCATATCAACTTCACCGGTCCGCGAGAAATCACGCAAATCCTGGACGATCCGGCGAACCCGGGTGGTGCCGTCGATCGATTCAGTAATCAGGCATCCGATGTCTTCGCGCAGGAAATCGAGGTCGGCCTTGCGCTTCAGTTCCTCAAGGTTTTTCTTGACCACCAAATCATTGGCGAGCAGCGGTTCGACTGTGGTCGAGACATCCTCGATCAGCTTGATCAATTTGTCGACATAGCCTTTGAGCGTACCCAGATTGGAATTGACGAAACCGATCGGATTGTTGATTTCGTGGGCCACGCCGGCCGCGAGCTGACCGATCGAGGCGAGTTTTTCCGACTGGTGCAACTGGTTGTGAGCCTCTTCCAGTTTGAGGATCAGGATGCGCTGCTCCTCCTTTTCGCTTTGCAGCGCCTGATTGACCCGCTCGTTCTCGCGCAGCGCCGCCTCCAGTTGCTGGGTCCGCTCACGGACCTGGTTTTCCAGGGCCACGCCCGACTGGAATGCACTGAAATCCGAGACTTTGGCGCTCATGTCGCGCTCCGCCCGGTTCATCAGAGCGGTCACTATCTTGTTGAGGCGAACGACTTCGCGCTGCAGCGCTGCTTCCTGCGGCGAGGCGTTGGCGGCGACCGGATCAGTCATGCTTGCTCTCGGCAGCAGAGCCAATGGCAATGCCGGTAAAGGTCTGGTTGACGTGGACGCCGCCAAATTGTTCGCCATAGGTGCTGAAGCCGACCGTGTTGTTGCGCTGGAACAGGTCGCCAATTTTCCCCTTGAGTTGCTTCTGGGTAATTTCCAGATTGCGCAGGATGCAGTCGCAGCCAAGCGTCAGCGCTGGCTGCCCGATTTCCTCACGGAGATTGTCAAAAGTCTGCTCCAGGTTGGCGTAGATGTCGCCGCCGCGCGCCACGCGCAAGACCAGCCCTTCCTCGATGGCGCAAAAGAAGGTCAGGGTGCCATCCGGGTTGGCTTTCTGGATTGAGCGGACGTAGTCGGTACCGTCGAGGACGACCACCACCGGGGTGGCAGCAAAGTGCTCCGGGGTGAGACTGTCGACCGTCACGCCAAGCACCCGGGCATATTCCTCGGCGGCCGGCAGGCCATTGATTTCCTTGACGATGCGCTGAGTAGCATCGGCTTCGGTAACCACCAGCCGTTCGTTTTCGCTGGTGAAATGCTGAGTCTTGAAAATACGGATCGGAAGAGGCGTGCTGACCAGTAGCAAAACGGCGCTGTTGTCGCGGAAAGCGCCGTCCTGGAAGACCTTGGTATTGGCGAACTTAAGATCATCGCCGGCCGATCCTCCGCACAGGTGAATGCTCCCCAGGGCCGCCTGCAAGGCACGTACGACGGGCTCCTCGCGCACCGACAGACCATCGATCAGGAGCAGCGCAAAGGCTCTGTTCCCCTTCGAAACGTGCTTGTCCAGTTGCTGCAGGAGCCCTTGCACAAACACCTGGCCCTGGGCGATTTCGAAATTCTTCAGGTCGGGAAGGCAGCCGGCAGCGACTGTACCGGCGGCTGCGGCGAAACTGACACCGGACAGGCTCTGGGCACGGTAGCCGGCAGAGCCGATTTCGCCGGCCGTGGTGCAACCAATCACGGGTACGCTGCCAAACAGCTGGTTCAGTTCGTCGGCCAGGGCATCGAGGTCATAGTCGCTGGAGCAGAAAAAAATGACCATCGACATGTCGGGCTGCTCGACCCCGGCATGAAATTCCCGTGCCGCCTGCCGCGCATCAGTGGCACAGGAATGGGTGGTACGAAAGGGAGATTCGGTAGCCATGTTGTCTCCATGCTCCTCATGTTTTTTCTTCGCCGCTGCAGGTAGCGCAGCCGTTCTGATTATCCGGACTGCGACAGCGCTGTCCACTCATCATCCATTTTTAGCAAAAATAACCAGAAACAGCAAAATCAGTGTTTTGTGAGACCGGTTCAATTCGCTGCCTCCAGCCTATCCTGACCTGGCTATTGCCCGGAGATGGAACGGCACCGGGCGTGCTAGCATTCGCCGCCATGAACTCACCCCGCTTGCCGCCTGCCATCCTGATCATGGGTCCGACCGCGTCGGGCAAGACGGCGGTTGCCATGGCGCTGGCCGACCGCTTTCCGGTCGAGCTGATCAGCGTTGATTCGGCCCAGGTTTTCCGCGACATGGATGTCGGCACCGCCAAGCCGGACCGCAAAACGCTGGCCCGCTACCCGCACCGCCTGATCGACCTCATCTCGCCGGAGGAAAGCTACTCCGCCGCCCGTTTTCGCGCCGATGCGCTGGCCGCGATGGACGAGATCACCAAGGCCGGCAAGGTCCCTGTGCTGGTTGGCGGCACGATGTTGTATTTCCGCGCCCTGCTGCACGGCCTGGCCGACCTGCCGCAGGCCGACGCCGCGCTGCGTGCTGAAATCGATGCCGAAGCAGCGGCCGAGGGCTGGCCGGCGATGCACGCCAAGCTGGCCGAGCTCGACCCGGCGACCGCCGCCCGGCTCCACACGACCGACAGCCAGCGCCTGCAACGCGCCCTGGAAATCTGCCGGCTGACCGGCCGGCCGATGTCAGAATTGCTGGCCGCAAGCGAAAAACAGAAGCCACCCTACGATTTGCTCTCCATCGGCCTGCTGCCCTCCGACCGCGCCGTGCTGCACGAGCGCATCGCCCGCCGTTTCGACGAAATGCTGCTGGCCGGACTGGACGACGAAGTGCGCCTGCTCCGCCAAAAATACGCGCTGAGCCTCAATCTGCCCTCGATGCGCTGCGTCGGCTACCGGCAGACTTGGGAGGCGCAGGACGGCACTCTGCCACTCAAGGAACTGCGCGACCGCGGCATTTTCGCGACACGCCAACTGGCCAAACGCCAGATCACCTGGCTGACCAATTCCTTCGAAGCCGAGAATTTCGATTGCCTGAACCCGATGCTGACCGAGCAGGTGGCCGAGCGCACCGCGCGCTTCCTGGCGGCCTGAACGGCGGACTGCTACGGTCAACCGGAAAAAACGCCAAAAAACGAAATATCCGCTCGGCCGTGCGAGGCCGCCCGTCAGGCTTCGATCTGCTCCTTGCGCGCTGCCAGTAGTGAATACACCGTCGGCACCACGAACAGCGTGAAGAAGGTGCCGAGCAGCAGGCCGCCGACGATGACCCAGCCGATCTGCTGCCGCGACTCGGCGCCCGCCCCGGTACTGAAGGCCAGCGGCACGGCGCCGAGCACCATGGCGCCAGTCGTCATCAAAATCGGCCGCAGGCGCAGGAAGGATGACTCGATGACCGCCTCCTTGATCGTCATGCCCTTTTCCTGCAACTGGTTGGCGAATTCGACGATCAGGATGCCGTGCTTGGTGATCAGGCCGACCAACGTAACCAGGCCGATCTGGCTGTAAACGTTGAGCGTGCCGCCGCTCAGCCAGAGGGCGAGGAGCGCGCCGGCCATCGACAGCGGCACGGTCAGCATGATGATGAAGGGGTCGCGGAAGCTCTCGAACTGGGCGGCCAGCACCAGGTAAATGAAAGCCAGCGCCAGGCCGAAGGTGAAGGCCAGCGACGACGACGATTGCCGGAATTCACGCGACTGGCCGTTGTAGTCGGCGGCGTAGCCCGGTTTCAGCACCTGGTTGGCAACGCCATCCATGAAAGTCAGCGCCTCGCCTAGCGTGTAGCCCGGCGCCAGATTGGCGGTAATCGTCACGGCGCGGCGCTGGCCGAAGTGGTTCAGTTCGCGCGGGCTGATCGTCTCTTTGACATCGACCAGATTTTCCAGCGAAATCATGGCGCCATCGCGGCCCCGCACGTAGATGTCACGGATGTCCTCGGGATTGCGCCGCTCGACTTCGGCAACCTGGACGATCACGTCGTATTGCTCGCCATCGCGCTTGAAACGCGTGACCTGCCGGCCTCCGAGGAAAGTTTCCAGCGTCCGCCCGATGGTCTCGACCGGCACGCCCATGTCGGCCGCCTTGTCACGCTTGACGTCGACCGACAGCTCGGGTTTGTTGAGCTTGAGGTCGGTATCGACGTTGGTCAGCGACGGGTTCTTCGCCACTTCGGCCAGGATCTCGCCGGTCACTTTCTGCAGTTCCTCGTAGGGCGCGGCGGTGACGACGACGAAATTGACCGGCCGCTCACGCGGGCTCTGGCCGAGCGACGGCGGCGTGATCGGGAAGGCCATGACACCGGGAATGCTGCCGAATTTGGGGAACAGCTCCTTGGCGATTTCCGGCGAACGACGGCTGCGATCGTTCCAGTCGGTCAGGCCGAGAATGGAAATCCCCTGGCTCACCGTCGGGTTGCCGGCCACGACGAAATAACGTTCGGCATCCTTGGTCTGGCTGTAAATGGCCTCGATCTGGCGCGCATATTTCTCGGTGTAATCGAGCGTCGCGCCTTCGGGCCCGAGGAACATGCCGAAAATGATGCCGCGATCCTCGACCGGCGCCAGTTCGGACTTGAGCGCCTTGAGCAGAACGCCGCAGGAGGCAGCGACGAGGACGAAACCGACGAGCACGATCCAGCGGCGGTTGAGCGAAGCGGTCAGCACTCGCTTGTAGCCGGCGTTGAGCCAGTTCAGGAAGCCTTCAACCATCAGGAAGACCTTGCCGTGCTTTTCCTCGTGCTTGAGCAGGACCGAGCACATCATCGGCGACAGGGTCAGCGCGACGAAACCGGAGACCAGTACGGCGCCGGCCAGGGTAAGGGCGAATTCGATGAACAGTTTGCCGGTGCGCCCGGTCATGAACGCCACCGGGGCATAGACCGCGGCCAGCGTCAGCGTCATGGCGACCACCGCGAAGCCGATTTCCTTCGAACCCTGCAGCGCCGCCTGCATGCGCGGCATGCCCTCCTCGATGTGACGGAAGATGTTCTCCAGCATGACGATGGCGTCATCGACGACGAGGCCGATAGCCAGGACCAGCGCGAGCAGGGTCAGCGTATTGATCGTGAAACCAAGCGCAAACATGATGCCGAAGGCACCGATCAGCGACACCGGGATGGTGACCAGCGGAATCAGCGTCGCCCGAACATTGCGCAGGAAGAAGAAGATGATGGCGAGCACGAGCAGGATGGCCTCGCCGATGGTCTTGAACACCGACTCGATCGAGCGGTCGATGAACACTGACGAATCGTAGGACAGATTGGCGCTCATGCCTTCCGGCAGTTCGCTGGTGATTTTCGGCAACTCGGCACGCAGCGCTTTCGACAGTTCGAGCGGGTTAGCCGTCGCCTGCTTGATGACGCCGAGGGCCACAGCCGAGCGCCCTTTGAAACGCACGGAGCTACGCTCCGATGCGGCCCCGATCTCGACCCGACCAAGATCGTTGATACGGATCGGATAGCCGTTCACCGTCTTGACGATGACCGCCCCGAATTCCTCGGTCGTCTTGAGGTCGGTATTGGCCACCACGGAAAACTCGCGTTCGCGGCTTTCGATACGGCCGGCCGGCACCTCGACATTCTGCTTGCGCAAGGCATCCTCGACATCGGCCGGCGTCAGCTGGTAAGCCGCCAGCCGCTGCTTGTCGAGCCAGATGCGCATGGCGAACTTGCGGTCGCCGAAAACGCGCACATCGGCCGCGCCGGGCAAGGTCTGCAGGCGCGGCTTGACGATGCGCGTGGCGACGTCGGTCACTTCCAGCGCCGAATGTTTGTCGGATGAAAAAGCGATCCAGATCACCGGATTGGCATCGGCCTCGACCTTGGCGATGACCGGCTCGTCGACCTCATCCGGCAGTTTGTTACGGACGCGGGAAACCCGGTCGCGGACATCGGAAGCCGCCGAATCGGGCGCTCGTTCGAGCTTGAAGCGCACCGAAATCTGGCTGCTTTCGGCCCGCGAAATGGAAGTGATCACTTCCACACCTTCGATCCCGGCCAGCGAATCCTCCAGCGGTTTGGTTACCTGCGACTCGATGATCTCGGCCGAGGCGCCGCGATAGTTCGTGTTGACCGTGACCACCGGTTCATCGATCTTTGGGTACTCGCGCACCGGCAGCCGGTCGTAGGAAACGATGCCGAGCAGCATGATGACCAGCGACAGCACGGTCGCGAAGACCGGCCGCTTGATGCAGATCTCGGAAACTTTCATTTGCCGGCCGCCGTCCCGCCTACCGCCGCCTGCGGCGCCGCAGCTGGCGTGCCTTCACCAACCGGACGCACCGCAGCACCTTCGCGCAGCTTCAACTGGCCGGCCGTCACGACCAGATCGCCAGCCGCCAATCCTTCCACGACTTCAACCTGCGCCGTCCGCCGCACCCCAAGCTTGACCTTGACCAGGCTGACCTTGCCGTCGACCACCTTGAACACCGCCGGGTGACCGCCCGGCACGATGGCCTGTTCGGGCACCATGAGCACGGCCTTGCGCTCGCCGAAGAGTAGACGAACGCGAACGAACATGCCGGGCCGCAGCTTGCCCTTGGCGTTGTCGAGCCGGGCGCGGGCTGAAATCGAGCGGCCGTTCTGATCGACCAGCGGGTCAATGGCGTCGAGCACGGCCTTGAAGCGCTCGCTGGGCAGAGCATCGCTCACCACCTCGACGCTCTGACCCTTGCTGATGCGGCCGAGATAGTTTTCCGGCAGCTTGAAATCGACGCGCAAGGTGGCGACATCCTCGATGTTGATGAGATCCTGACCGTCCTTGAGGTAATCGCCGACGCTGACATTGCGCAGGCCGACCATGCCGGTGAATGGCGCCTTGATGCGCATCCTGGCGGCCTTGGCCTCGGCCAGCTGAACGGCGGCCTCCTGCACCTTGAGCGTTGCTGACGAGCTGTCGAGTGCCTGCTGGCTCAGGAATTTCTTGCCGACCAGTTCAACGTTGCGCTCATAGCTGCTTTTGGCCAATGCCAGATTGGCCCGGGCCTGCAGCAATTCGGCGTCCTGGATCGCTGCATCGAAGACAACCAGCACCGTTCCCTTGGCCACGATGGCGCCATCCTTGAAACCAATGGAGGCCACGCGCCCGGCTATTTCGGGGCGCAGCACGACGGATTCGTTCGATTTCAGGGTACCGACTGCGGCCACATCATCAGCAAAATCGCTGGCCACCACCCGGGCCACCTCCACCGCCGTCGGAAAGCTGGCCGGAGCTCCACCTGCTGCCGGCTTGGCCGGAGCCCCGTTCGGCGCGACTGGTCCGGCGGCCGGGGCGCGGTTGGCGGTGTAGGCGTAGTAGCCCAGGCCAGCCATACCAGCAAGTGCGATGGCGATGATTCCGAAACGGGTATTTTTGTTCATGGCATTCGGCAAAGGTTCGAACTGACCGGGCAGTCAGCAATAGCCGGAATTGTAACGAACCAGCTGAAATCGCAGAACAAAATCAGCCGTCGATATTGGGCAGGAATTCAGGCAATTGCGGTAGTTGACCGCAAGACGCGCATCCCGGTTCGGTTTCCGGCTCGAAAGCCGCCTGACAAGAGCCGGCACCGCCCTCCTGCCAACCCTTCTTCAAGGGCACCACACTGACGAAGACGACACCGGCGCGAACCATATTGAGGTATTCGGCGACACCGCGCGACACGTCGATGATGCGTTTGCGGTGTTTCGGATGCATCCGGTCATTGACCTTGACGATGGCGCAACGGTCGTTGTCGATGCGCCTGACCGCGAGCATGGTACCGAGCGGAAAGCGATTGCTGGCGGCGGTGAACTGCTTGACGTCAAAGCGTTCGCCGGTGGCCGTCTTGCGGCCCTGAAAGCCCCGGCCGTAAAAACTGGCGTGGCCGCGCAGGCCGGGTACGCCGTCCTCGAGCAGATCGGCCGCCCCGAATGCGGGGGCCAACTCGGCCTGGCGCGGCGAATGCCGCACTGCCTTCTTGACATGTCTGGTTGCAGCCGCCTTGTGTGACGGCTTCTGGCTCGCCGCCCAGACGGTCGACGAGACATTCAGCAGGAACAGGCCGCAGACGAACATCGCCGCGACCCGCCACGGCCATTTAGACCACAATAGTCTGCGCTTCGTCACCCGAGCGCGCCCGGATCTTCCCGATGCGATAAACCGCCTCGCCCTGCGCCTTGAGTTCTGCCATGGCGGCATCGGCGTCGGCCGCGGCAACGACGATAACCAAGCCGATACCGCAGTTGAAGACGCGGTGCATTTCATTCTCGGCCACATTGCCTTCGGCCTGCATCCAGTCGAACAGCTTGGGACGCGGCCAGGCGGCCTTTTCCAGCTCGGCGACGGTGTTTTCCGGCAGGACGCGCGGCACGTTTTCAAGCAGGCCGCCGCCGGTGATGTGGGCCATGCCCTTGATGGTGACCTTTTCCATGGTCGCCAGCACTTGCTTGACGTAGATGCGGGTCGGCGCCATGACGACATCAGCCAGAGTCCGCTCGCCGTCAAACTTGGCGTTCATGTCCGGGTTGGAACGCTCGATGATCTTGCGGACCAGCGAGTAGCCGTTGGAGTGGGCGCCCGAGGAAGCCAGACCGAGTACCACGTCGCCCGGGGCAATCGAAGCCTTGCCGTCGATGGCCTTGGATTTCTCAACGACGCCAACGGCAAAACCGGCCAGATCGTATTCGCCAGCCGGGTACATGCCCGGCATTTCGGCGGTTTCGCCACCGATCAGCGCGCAGCCGGCCAGTTCGCAACCCTTGGCAATTCCGCCGACGACCGCCGCGGCGGTATCGACATCGAGCTTGCCGCAGGCGAAGTAATCGAGGAAGAACAGCGACTCGGCGCCAAGCACCAGAATGTCATTGACGCTCATGGCGACCAGATCCTGGCCAACCGTGTCGTGACGATTCAGGTCAAAAGCCAGGCGCAGCTTGGTGCCGACGCCGTCAGTGCCGGACACCAGAACCGGCTCCTTGTAACGCTTCGGCACTTCGAACAGCGCGCCAAAGCCGCCGATGCCGCCGAGCACGCCCTCGCGCAGGGTCTTCTTGGCCAAGGGCTTGATACGTTCAACGAGGGCATCGCCCGCATCGATATCGACGCCGGCATCACGGTAGGAGAGGGAAGTGTTCTGGGTCATGGTCTTTAGGCGCCAAGGCGCGGCGAAGGCCGCTGGAAAAAACAGCGATTTTACCCGAAACCGCCAAGCTCCCCTAACCGGCCGGCCAACCCCACCATTCCAGCCGCCGGCCAAAAATGCGCATTCCCACGGTGAACCGGAAAATTGGCCCAAAATCGAAATTGCCGCAGCAGCCGCAAACCGGCTTTGACTGCGAGCCAGCATGACCGCCTGTCATGATGCTGTTACCTTTCGCCTCAAGGCTGGCGTTATCATGGCTTCGTTTTGCCACGCTCAATCGATATGGACGAATCGCGTTTCGCCGCCTGGAAATACGACTACAAGGGCCCTGGTTGTCGCAGCAGGCTTCAGTACTGGTTTGCCGCCGGTTTTTTCGGCGCCAGCCTGCTCGCCAGGCAGATTTGGCCGTTGGCCATTTTCCTTTTCGTGCTCAGCGTGATCATTCTGTTGGTCACGCGCAAAAAGCTTCTGGTGAATGCCCGTTACCTGATTTGTGGTGGTCAGATCGTCTATTTCGCCAATGTGGTGCGTATCGAACGCGACGATAGCGCCGGCAAGCTCCACCTGATTTGTGCCGACGGCAACCGACTCCTACTTGAACGCGACAAGTTCCCCACCAATGCGCGCAAGACCGACAAGATTGCCCGCAACAAGGCAGCCAAGTTCGACAAGGTCGCCAAGCATTTAACCGAACGCGTGCGCCGGGCGTCGCCTGCAGCAGAGTTCACCTAGGCAGGCGAGCACGGTCAACCATGAACGCGCCGAGCCGTCCCGTCCACCTCCTCTACGTGCCAACCCTGGCCTGCAACCTGGGCTGCAGCTACTGCTACCTGGGCACGCAGACGACCGAGGCGAAACTCAAGGAAGACAGCGCACGCGCCGTATCCACGCTGCGTCACGCGCTGACGGCACTCGACGAGGCCGGCGTGCTGGCCTTCAACGTATCGCTGCACGGCGGCGAAGTGACGACGCTGCCGCCAGCCGTACTCGATGAACTGTTCAGCATGGTTCGAGCGCATTACCTCAAGCATTTCGATGCGATTTCCGCGCTCGGCCACAAGAAGCTGGCGCCACACATCAAGACCAATCTCTACAAATTCGCACCGCTCTACGACCTGTTCGACCGCCACAAGGTATCGATCAGCGCCTCCATCGATCTCCCGCTGAAGCTGCATGAAGAGCATCGCCGCACCCTGGGCGGCAAGGGTTGGCGCGATCTGGCCTGCGACAACCTGCGCCGCCTTGCCGCCTACCCGCACGCCAAGAAAATTTCGGCGACGCTGGCCGCCGAACATCTGGCTGACCTGCCGGCGCTGATTGACGACATCTGGTACATCCACCGCGACCTCGGTTTCGACATGAACCAGATGAACCTGATGTTCGCCTTTCCCTCGGCGCTCAACACCGCCGCCCGAGGCAATCCGCTGGCGCCGGCCGACGAGGCAACCCAGTTGGCGCTCTACGACGCCCTCAATGCTGCCTTCGCCGGCACTGAACTGGAGGAGGGCTTGCGCCGGAACTGGTTTGACGAATTCACCCCGAGCTATTGCACCAACGCCATCAATTGCGGCGAACGCTTCTACCTGCTGCAGAGCGACGGCAACGTCTATTCCTGCGTGCGCGGCCAGGGCCTGCCGGAATTCCACTACGGCAACGTGTTCACCGATAGCGTCGACACCATCCTCGCCACCGGCGCCCGCAAGATCGCCACCATCCATCAGCAATTCGGCCTGGCCAACGACTGCCGCGCCTGCGGCCATCTGGCGCAATGTCACAGCGGCTGTGCCGTGGTCAAATTCCAGCGGCAACACGCCAAGTCCTATACCTGCCAGTTGCAGAAGGCGCTCTACCGCGATTACCCGCAGCGCTTCCCGGCGCTCGCCGGCGACGAACAGGCCGCCTACGCCCGCCACTACATCGCCCGCGCCCACCCCGGGCTGGCCATCGCCGAGCCACCGCCACCGCCTGCCCCCGCTGCGCTCGTCCTGCCCAGCGATCTGGTCGACGCCAAGAACGGACTGCGCGCACTGATTGCCGCTGACCCTATCCTGGTCGAACTCTATCGGGCCGACGCCTGGCGACTCGAACTCAACGATGAATGGCTGGCGCTGGAATCGCAAATCCTGCGCGCCCGCGCCGATTGCCACACCTTGCTGCCGGGCGACCAGATTCGCCTGCACCTGCGCCGCGAGCTATTCGCCGTTGCCTGCACGGAGCCCGTGCGCAACACGGTCTACCTGCAAGTGTTGCGCGACACGCCGGTGGTGTACGGCGACGAGCAGCGCAGCAAGCAGGAGCACCTGTTTACCTACCAGCGCTTCGCCAACTGCCTGAGCGACAGCCCGCTCGGCGACGACTGGGCCATGCTCGACCTCGCCCCGCTCCTCGCCCTGCATGCACCGCTGTTCCAGCGTGGCGTGCGCAACAACCTGCTGGTGACCACCGGCTACTTGCGCGACTACCATTATCAGAAACAGAAAGCGAACGCCTTCTACCATGTGCAGGCCATCAACCTGCCCTTCCAGAACCTTGAGTTTCACTACCTGACCGAGGCTTGATCATGGCCCCCGACGAACTCGCCCGCACTGCCTACACCGTCGAATGTTTTCTCAACGCCCTGCGCCTGGACGACGGACGGGGACGCACTGAAATCGAGGAACGGCTGGTCAAGTGGCTAAGCCGTCCGAAAAACAAAACGGGCTACGCCGTCTATAGCGATGGCAACATCTTCTGCCATGCCGGAAAGGAAGATAGCAGCGCCATCGACACCATTCCCGTTCCCACCGCCAGTCGGCAACATGCTGTCTGGTGCAACCACAAGAAACTCTCGGAAATCGACGCCAACAGCTACGCCGGCAGCGGCAAACTGGTCATGCTGGGCACCGCCGCCCTGCTCCTCAACCTGCCCGGCAGCGCGGAGGCGGCTGCGGCAAAGCCGACATTCGAACTCGGATTCAGCAACAACAATAATAACAATAATAACAATAATAACAATAACAACAATAATAATAACAACGGTTGAGCCCTTAGCTGAGGAATCGCTACGGTCAACCGGAAATTTCGCCCAAAATCGAAATCCCATTCAGCCGTCCGCACGCCGTGCAGAGATGGCGCTCTGCTAAAATCGCCGGTTCGAATTTCCGGCGCCGGCGGCGCTGTTCCGTGGAGAAAAAGCAATGTACCAGTCCCCCCTCATCCAGGATCTGCAAGATCGCGGCCTGATCGCCCAGATCACCGACGCTGCGGCGCTCGACAAACTGCTGACTGAGGAATCGGTAACGCTCTATTGCGGCTTCGACCCGACGGCGGACAGCCTGCACCTCGGCCACCTGGTCCCCGTGCTCATCCTCAAGCGCTTCCAGGAAGCCGGCCACAAGCCCATCGCCCTGGTCGGCGGCGCCACCGGCATGATCGGCGACCCGAGCTTCAAGGCCACCGAGCGCAAGCTCAATACGCCGGACGTCATCGCCACCTGGGTCGACAAGATCCGCGGCCAGGTTGAACCCTTCCTCAAGTTCGACGGCGCCAACGCCGCCATCATGGCCAACAACTACGACTGGTTCGGCGGCATGAACTGCCTCGAATTCATGCGCGACATCGGCAAGCACTTCTCGGTCAATGCCATGATCAAGAAGGAATCCGTGCAGCAACGCCTGACGCGCGAAGACCAGGGCATTTCCTACACCGAGTTCTCCTACAGCCTGCTTCAGGGCTACGACTTCGCCGAACTCAACAAGCGTTACGGCTGCGTGCTGCAGATCGGCGGTTCCGACCAGTGGGGCAACATCGTCGCCGGCACCGACCTGACGCGCCGCCTGCATCAGCAGCACGTCTTCGGCCTGACCCTGCCGCTGATCACCAAGGCCGACGGCACCAAGTTCGGCAAGACCGAATCCGGCGCCATCTGGCTCGACCCGAAAAAGACCTCGCCCTACGCCTTCTACCAGTTCTGGCTCAACACCAGCGACGCCGACGTCTACAAGTTCATGAATTTCTTCACCTTCCTGCCGGTGACGCGCATCGCCGAGATCGAAGCGGCCGACAAGGCCAGTGGCGGCAAACCGGAAGCCCAGCGCATCCTGGCCGAGGAAGCGACCCGTCTGGTGCACGGCGAAGTCGCCCTGATGGCCGCCCGCCGCATCACCGACAGCCTGTTCCACGGTCAACTGGAAAATCTGACCGAAAATGACCTCGAACAACTGGCCCAGGACGGCATGCCCGGCGTGCAGATCGACAAATCTGCAGGCAGCCTGATCGATGCCCTGGTCGCCGCCGGCTTGGCCAAATCAAAATCCGAAGCCCGCACTTTCATCCAGAGCGGCAGCGTCGCCATCAATGGTGCCAAAGCCGAGGCCCTGGACCACCAGATCGCCGACGACGAGCGCCTCTACGGCCGTTTCACCATCCTGCGTCGCGGCAAGAAAAACTACGGTTTGGTCAGCTGGCAGTAACCGGCGTTTGTACTCGCGCTGAACCAAAGTGTTACAGCGCGTAAATGCACTAAACGTGAAGCATTTCCGGACGTTAATGAATTTACCGGGTAGATTTTCCGGTAGAGAGTTACCGAAGGAGATGCGCCATGACCTATTTAAGCCCCAGCCAGATCAGGTCGCTTGCCGAAACCTCGACAACAGCGGCCGCCTACCTTGATGCCTGCGACAACGGCGCAAAATTTGTTCGACTGGATCCGGCTTATTACCAGGCATGCGCTCGCTTGCTGACGAGCATCTTTACCGTGGTCGATGCTCCAGACGCCTTCCCGGACCTGCTCAGCCGCTCCCCCTCGGCCCGCAACACCGCCGAATCGCTCGAAATGGAACACCACCTCAGGGTCAGCCGAACCGGCTACTACCCGCGGCTAGCGGCCATCCTGGCCCGCGCTTCGGTATAAAAACCCGGGACTGGCTGAAAAAGCAGACTTCGAGAACGCCGGCGCCGGTCTAAATCGGCGCTGTCGTCGGCAGCAATGCTAGAATTTCGGCCCCATTCCCTTTCGCTATCCCGATGCGCCAGCTGATTCTCGATTTGCTGCCCGAAAGCTCGCCCACCCTGGATAACTTCGTCGCTGGTGGAAATGCTCAAACGCTGGCCCTGCTCACCGAATGGCTGGCCGGAACACGCACCGACACGTCATTCTGCCTGTGGGGAGAAGCCGGCTCGGGATGCTCGCATTTGCTGCAGGCAAGCGGCTTTGCCTATATCGACGCGGCCCTCGACCCGGCACTGAAATCAGCCCCAACTGCGGAGCAACTGGCTGTCGATCACGTTGAAATGCTTGACGAAACTGGCCAGATCGCCCTCTTCAATCATTTCAACCGCCTCAAAATGGCCTTCGGAATGCTGTTGACCGCAGCCGCGCAGCCGCCGGCTCACCTCACGCTGCGCGAAGACCTGCGCACCCGCCTCGGCTCCGGCCTGATCTGCCGCCTGCAACCGCTGTCCGACGCCGAAAAGGCCGAAGCCCTGGCCACCCAGGCCAAAGAGCGCGCCCTCAAGCTGACGCCGGAAATCATCGACTACCTGATGCGCCACGCCCCGCGCGACATGCGCAGGCTATCGGCCATCATCGTCGCCCTCGACCAATACACGCTGGAACAAAAACGCGCCGTCACCCTGCCGCTGCTGCGCGAACTGCTCAACCAGGAAGCCAACGCATGAATCTTGCCCTCTTCGACCTCGACAACACCCTGCTCACCGGCGACTCCGACTTTGAGTGGGCGCAATTCCTGATCAGCAAAGGCGTCGTCGACCGCGAGTTGCAGGAAGCCAAGAACATCCAGTTCTACGAGCAATACAAGGCCGGCACGCTCGACATCTACGAATTCCTGAATTTCCAGCTCGCCCCGCTGACCCGTCATTCGCGGGAAGAACTCGATGCCTGGCACCGCGAATACATGGCCCGCCACATCCTGCCAATCATCGGCCAGCCGTCCCGCGCCTTGGTCAAGAGCCATCTCGATGCTGGCGACTTGTGCGCCATCGTCACCGCCACCAACAGCTTCGTCACCGGCGCCATTTGCCGCGAATTCGGCATTCCGCACCTGATCGGCACCATTCCTGCGGTCAACCCGGAAAATGGCCGATTTTCAGGATCGCCCAGCGGCACACCGTCCTTCCGCGAAGGCAAGATCGAACGCGTCGAAGCCTGGCTCGAATCGCTCGGCCTGTGGTGGGGCAGCTTCGCCGACAGTTATTTCTACAGCGACTCGCACAACGACCTGCCGCTGATGGGTAAGGTCAAGACGCCGGTGGCCGTCGATCCGGACGAAAAGCTGCACGCCCATGCCAGTCAAATGGGCTGGAAAATCATTACTTTGCGGTAGAATCCGCCTTTTCCCGTAGCGCCCAAAACGCTCATTGAACGGTAATACGTGATCCGCAAATTCATATCCCGCGTTTTCAGCGGCAAGAAGCCCAAGGCCGGCAAGCACGAACCGGCCGTCATTCCCGTCTCCAGCCACGGCATCACCCGCGACCGCATCAGCAGCGGCAGCCGGCGCGTTTGCGAAACCCTGCAAGGCCATGGCTTCAAGGCCTACGTCGTCGGCGGTGCAGTACGCGACCTGCTGATCGGCGCCGTGCCCAAGGATTTCGACATCGCCACCGACGCCACGCCGGAAGAGGTCCGCCGCGCTTTCCGCCGCTCACGCATCATCGGCCGCCGCTTCCAGATCGTGCATGTCATGATGGGCCAGGAAACCTTGGAAGTGACCACCTTCCGCGGCATGCTCGACGAAAAGACGAAGACCGACGAACACGGCCGCGTCCTCCACGACAACGTTTTCGGCAGCCATGCCGACGACGCCGCCCGCCGCGACTTCACGGCCAACGCGCTGTACTACGACCCGGCCACCGAAGCCGTCATCGACTATCACCACGGCGTCGGCGACCTCAAACAAAAAACCCTGCGCATGATCGGCGAGCCGCGCGCCCGCTACCGCGAAGACCCGGTCCGCATGCTGCGCGCCGTCCGCCTCGCCGCCAAGCTAGGCCTATTCATCGATCCGGAAGCCAAGAAACCGATCCGCGAAATGGCCAGCCTGCTCGAAAACGTGCCGGCCGCCCGCCTTTTCGACGAAATGCTCAAGCTGCTGACCTCCGGGCATTCGGTCAAATGCATCACCCAGCTCCGCGATGAGGGCCTGCACCACGGCCTGCTGCCGCTGCTCGACGTCATTCTCGAACAGCCGATGGGCGAGAAATTCGTCATGCTCTCGCTCAAGAACACCGACGACCGCATTCGTCAGGAAAAAGGCGTCTCACCCGGCTTCCTGTTCGCCACCCTGCTCTGGCACGAAGTGCTGGCCCACTGGGAAAAGCTCAAGGCCAAGGGCGAGGCGAAGATTCCGGCGCTTTACCAGGCGATGGATACGGTCATCGACGTGCAGGGCGAAAAACTCGCCATCACGCGCCGCATCGCCGGCGACATCAAGGACATCTGGGCGCTGCAACCACGCTTCGAAGCGCGCGCCGGCAAACGCCCCTACGCCCTGCTCGAACAGCCGCGCTTCCGTGCCGGCTATGACTTTCTGGTACTGCGCGCCGAATCCGGCGAAGTCGACATCGAACTGGCCGAGTGGTGGACGCGCTTCCAAAAGGTCGATGGCGAAGAACGCGCCGAAATGCTGCAACCCGAGCAGGCCGGCGACAAAAAGCGCCGCCGCCGCAAGAAAAAACCGGCCACCGAAGGTAGCTCCCCCCCCCCCGCAGAATGAACACTGCCTACGTTGCGCTGGGCGCCAACCTCGGCGACCCGGCGGCTACTGTTCTGGCCGCCTTCGCCGCCCTGGCCAACCTGCCGGAAAGCCGCGTTGTCCATAGCTCTTCGCTCTATCGAACGGCGCCGGTCGGTCTCACCGATCAGCCCGAATTCGTCAATGCGGTGGCCGAACTGGAAACCACACTGGCGCCGGAAGCCCTGCTCGCCGCGCTGTTTGACATCGAAGAACGCTTCGGCCGCATCCGCGCCGAGAAGAACGGCCCGCGCACGCTCGACCTAGACCTGCTGCTCTACAACGACCAGTTCCTCGACTTGCCGCGCCTGACCCTGCCCCACCCGCGCCTGCACCTGCGCGCCTTCGTCCTCCAGCCGCTGGCTGAAATTGCGCCGCGGCTCGCCATCCCCGGGCGCGGCACCGTCGCCGCCTGGCTTCCGGCCGTCGCCAATCAGGGCATCGTCCGACTGTGACCGTTTTTGGTTTCCACATCCCCGTGCTCTGGCAGACGGTGGTTCTGCTGGCCCTATCGAACGTCTTCATGACTTTCGCCTGGTATTCGCATCTCAAGCATCTCAACGACAAGCCGTGGTGGATCGCTGCGTTGATTTCGTGGGGCATCGCGCTGTTCGAATACCTGCTGCAGGTGCCAGCCAACCGCATCGGCAATACCGAACTCAGCCTCGGCCAGCTCAAGATCCTGCAGGAAGTGATCACCCTGGCCATCTTCGTCCCCTTCGTCGTTTTCTACATGCAACAGCCGCTCAAGCTTGACTACTTGTGGGCCGCCCTGTGTATCCTAGGCGCCGTCTATTTCGTTTTCCGGACCTAATCCGCCATGTCAGCCCAAACCATCACCCGCCGCCTGACCCAGGCCGATCTTGCCAAGCTTTATCAAGCCGGCGAGAAGGTCGTCATGTTCACCTGCTACGACGCCAGCTTCGCCCGCCTGCTCGATGGCGCCGGGGTCGATTCGATCCTGATCGGCGATTCGCTGGGCAATGTCATCCAGGGCCACGACACGACGCTGCCGGTCACCGTCGCCGACATCGCTTACCACACCGCCTGCGTCAAACGCGGTTCGGACCACGCTTTCATCATCGCAGACATGCCTTTCGGGAGTTATCAGGAATCGCCGGAACAAGCCTTCCGCAACGCCGTCACGCTGATGGCGGCCGGCGCCCAGATGGTCAAACTTGAAGGCGGCCAGGAAATGGCAAAAACGGTCAAATTTCTGGTTGACCGTGGCATTCCGGTCTGTGGCCACGTCGGCCTGACGCCGCAATCGGTCCACGCACTCGGCGGCTACAAGGTCCAGGGCAAGGGCGAAGCAGCCGCGCAAAAGCTCAAGGATGACGCACTGGCCGTGCAAAATGCCGGCGCCACGATGGTCGTCCTCGAAGCCATTCCCGCCGTCCTGGCCGCCGAAGTTACGGCCCTGCTGAGCATGATCACCATCGGCATCGGTGCCGGCAAGGACTGCTCCGGCCAGGTCATGGTGCTGCACGATGCTTTCGACATCCCGCCGGGCAAGAAGGCCAAGTTCGTCAAGAATTTCATGGAAGGCGCCAGCAGCATCCACGACGCCGCCTGTCGCGCCGTCGCCGCCGTCAAGGACGGCAGCTATCCAGGCCCCGAACACACCTATTCCGCCTAGAGGCACTCACAAAATGCCCCTGGCGTCGTTGTGCCTCCTCGCCGTACAAATGTACTGTCTTCGTCGGCCCGCCTAGCCAGGGTCGCTTCGCTTCATTTTCTGAGCTCCTCTTAATATGCAAATCATTTCCGCCATCGCCGACCTGCGTGCGGCGCTCCAGGGGCGCGGCCGCGTCGTTTTCGTGCCGACCATGGGCAACCTGCACGCCGGCCACATCAGCCTGATGGAACAGGCGCGGGCCCACGGCGACACCGTGGTCGCCTCGATCTTCGTCAATCGCCTGCAATTCGGCCCGAACGAGGATTTCGACAAGTACCCGCGCACTTTCCAGGCCGACTGCGACAAGCTGGCTGCCGCTGGCGTCGATGTGCTGTTCGCGCCGACCGAAGCCGATCTTTACCCGGAACCGCAGGAATATACGGTCGAACCGCCGGCCATCCAGAACATCCTCGACGGCGAATTCCGCCCCGGCCATTTCCGCGGTGTCGCCACCGTCGTCCTCAAGCTGTTCAACATCGTCCAGCCGCAGGCCGCCGTGTTTGGCAAGAAGGACTACCAGCAGCTCATGGTCATCCGCAACATGACCCGCCAGCTGGCCTTGCCGATAGCCATCATCGGCGGTGAAACGGTGCGCGCCGAGGACGGCCTGGCCCTTTCTTCACGCAACGGCTACCTGAGCGAGGCCGAGCGCGCCGAAGCGCCGCGCCTGTATCGGCTCCTCAACGAAATCCGCGCCGCCATCCGGGCGGGCGAAATCGACACCGTCAAACTGGAAAATGCAGCCATTTCCGAGTTGACCGCAGCCGGCTGGAAAACCGACTATGTTGCAGTGCGACAACAAGCCGACCTGTCTATGCCGAAAGGCGTAAACGCCCCGCTGGTGGTGCTTGCCGCCAGCCGCCTGGGAACGACGCGGCTCATTGATAACATTGAAGTTTGACGCAGCAATCGTATCCATAATTATGGCCATTGACAGCCCGGCCATTGTCGTTACAATGCGCTTCCCCCAACTGTCTGGATGAGTGAAACCATGCAGAGAACAATGCTGAAATCCAAGTTGCACCGCGTGACGGCAACCCACGCCGACCTGCACTACGAGGGTTCCTGCGCCATCGATGAAGACCTGCTTGAAGCGGCAAACATCAAGGAATACGAACAGATCGATATCTGGAACGTAAACAATGGCGAGCGTTTCACCACCTATGCCATCCGCGCCGAACGCGGATCGGGCGTCATTTCCGTCAATGGTTCGGCGGCCCGCCGCGCCGCCCCGGGCGACATCCTGATCATCGCCACCTTCGCCGTCTATAACGAAGTCGAACTGGCCCGCCACGAGCCCGATCTGATCTACGTCGATTCGCAGAACCGCATCACGCGTCGCGGTCACAAGATTCCGGTGCAAGCAGCCGCCTGATCGTGAAGTAGTTCAGCTTTGCTCAAAACCCGCCTCTCGGCGGGTTTTTCTTTTGTGTAAAATACATCAAAAAAATTTACATAAATTCAAAAATCTACATCGATTTTGGAGACAAACCATGGGCATTGCTTTCGCCAAGACCCCGAAGGGGCATGACGAAATCACCACGAAGGCCGGCGGGCTGTCACCGCGGGTCAGACGGGTATTGATTTTCGTTGACGGAAAAAGGACCGTCGAAGACCTGCGCGGCATGTTGCAGTCGGACGACTTGCAGCACACGCTGGGCATGCTGGAGGAAGAGGGCTACATCGAACTGGCCAGCGTCACCAACGCTGCCGGGAAGCCCGTAGCACCCCAGGTGCCGCTGGCGTCGATCACGGCTTTCGGCGAACTGCCGGCCAGCCCCGATCCGGTTCGCCTGCAAAAGGCCCGCAACTTCATGAGCAACACGCTCAATGCCTTCGTCGGCGCCCTCGGCAACAGCTCCCTGCTCGACCGCATTGAACAGGCGAGCGGCCATGCCGAGCTACGTGCCATGTACGACGAGTGGTATCACGCCATCGTGATGTCACGCGAAGGCAAGCGCGAGGCCGAAGGCCTGCGCAGCAAGCTGCTCGCCGTCATCTGATGCGGACGGGGCCGCAAGCGGCCCCGTCGAATCTCAGCTTTCCGGCGTTTCGGTTGCGACTTTCGCCTTGCGCGGACGTGACGGACGCTTGGCCTTGGCCGGCTTCGCCTCGCCTTCGGCGCTTGCGGCCGTTGCCACGGTAACCACGACCGGCGACTCGGCGACCGGTGCGGCAGCATCTTTTGCCGCATCCGTCTTGCGTGGACGGCGAGTGCCGCGACGCGGCTTGCTTTCGGTCTTTTCTGCCGGAGCGGCTTCACTCGCCACAGGCTGCGGCTGGCTTTCGGCCGGCGAGTTCACTGGCGTTGCGTCGAATACCGGCTCGACCGGCTCGCTCACCGTCCGCTCCCGACCATTGCGCGAACGCCGGCCGCCGCGTCGGCGAGCGTTGCCGGCGGTTTCCGGCTCGGCGACCGGCGATTCCATTTTTGGCTCATTTTCCGGGTTGACCGTAGGAATCGGCTCCACCGGCAACTCGGCCCCAGTTTCGGCTTCACCCGTAGCCGGTCGGCCCTGCCCACGGAAGACAAAGGCGCCCTTGTCGTCACGACCAAAGCCGAGCAAGCCACGGCTGGCGGCTTCTTCGAGCAGGTTACCGAAGGTCCGGAAGCCGTAATAGCTTTCGTTGAAGCCGGGATTGCGGCGCTTGACGACTTCCTTGAGGACAGAGGCCCAGATGCGTTCGCTTTCGCCGCGGTCGGCCATGAGGTCGACGAAGGTTGCCGAAACGATATCGACCGCCTTAGCTTTCCGTTCTTCCTGTTTCTGGCTGCGCTTGGCTTCTTCTTCCGGCGAGCGCTTGGGCGCTTCGCGGTCGCGCCGCGCGTTGCCACGGCCTTCGCGGTCGCGGACGAGGTCGTCGTAGTAGATGAATTCGTCGCAATTGGTGACGAGCAGGTCGGAGCACGATTGCTTGACGCCGACGCCGATGACTTTCTTGGCGTTTTCGCGCAGCTTGGAGACGAGCGGCGAGAAGTCAGAGTCGCCGGAGATGATCACGAAGGTATCGACGTGGGCCTTGGTGTAGCAGAGGTCAAGGGCGTCGACGACCATCCGGATGTCGGCCGAGTTCTTGCCTGACTGGCGAACGTGCGGGATTTCGATGAGCTCGAAATTGGCTTCGTGCATGGCCGACTTGAAGGCCTTGTAGCGATCCCAGTCGCAATAGGCTTTCTTGACCACAATGCTGCCCTTGGCGAGCAGGCGCTCGAGAATCGGCTTGATATCGAACTTCTCGTAATTGGCATCGCGGACGCCAAGGGCAACGTTTTCGAAATCACAAAAGAGCGCCATGCTGGCGTTGTCGTTGGCTGCGGCCATGGAATGCTTTCAACTTGAAGAGGCGCCAGTATACCGCCGACGCCGTTCTCCCCGACGCCTCAAGTAATTCCGCATTTTTAGCGGGCATCAAAGATTGCCCCTGCCTCGCGACCTACCATCCGTCGGCCAAACAATTTCCGAAAGGGGGAAAACAATGAGTGGCGCTTTCACCAAATCGATGGCGCGGAACATTTTTTACGGAGGAACCGTCTTCTTCTTCC
The DNA here is from genome assembly GCF_020510565.1 of Ferribacterium limneticum. Lineage (NCBI taxonomy): Bacteria > Pseudomonadati > Pseudomonadota > Betaproteobacteria > Rhodocyclales > Azonexaceae > Ferribacterium > Ferribacterium limneticum. The sequence continues at coordinate 1,468,061 of NZ_CP075189.1, read as the reverse complement.
TGTTGTTCCTTGCGCTGTCCTTCGACACCCATTCGCAACTGCCTAAACGCGACATGCGGGCCAATATCACGCCGCAGATCGCCGAGGGCAAGAAGCTATGGGAAGTCAATAACTGTATCGGTTGCCACACCCTGATGGGTGAAGGTGCCTACTTTGCTCCTGAACTGGGCAACGTCATCGCTCGCTACGGCGACGAAGGCGTCAAGGCCTTCATCCAGAGCCGTCCGAAAGAGGGCATTCCAGGTCGCCGCAGCATGCCGCAGTTCAACTTCACCGACGAGCAACTGAATGCCATCGTGGCCTTCCTGAAGCACGTCAATTCGATCAACGATGCTAACTGGCCGCCCAACGACCAAGGCTGATCGAGAGGAGAAACTGAACATGCAATTTAAATCTCAAGCGGTTGCAAAACCCTACTTCATCGCGGCAATCGGCCTGTTTGTCGGTCAGATCCTGTTCGGCCTGATTCTTGGCCTGCAGTATGTGATCGGCGACTTCCTGTTCCCCGCCATTCCGTTCAACGTGGCCCGCATGGTCCACACCAACCTGCTCATCGTGTGGCTGCTCTTCGGCTTCATGGGTGGCGCCTACTACATGATCCCGGAAGAATCCGAGACCGAACTGTTCAGCCCGAAACTGGCGCTGGCCCTGTTCTGGATCTTCCTGGTCGCCGGGGCGCTGACCATCGTCGGCTATCTGGCCGTGCCGTACGCCACGCTGGCTGAACTGACCGGTAACAACCTCCTCGAAACCATGGGCCGCGAGTTCCTCGAACAGCCGCTGCCGACCAAACTTGGTATCGTCGTCGTTGCGCTCGGCTTCCTGTTCAACCTGACCATGACCATGCTGAAGGGCAAGAAAACTGCCATTTCCATGGTGCTGATGATCGGTCTGTGGGGTCTCGCCGTCTTCTTCCTGTTCTCTTTCTACAACCCGGTGAACGTCGTTCTCGACAAGTTCTTCTGGTGGTGGACGGTGCACCTCTGGGTTGAAGGCGTATGGGAATTGATCCTCGGCTCCTTCCTCGCATTCGTGCTGATCAAGACGACCGGTGTTGACCGCGAAGTGATCGAAAAGTGGCTGTACGTCATCGTCACCCTGACGCTGATCTCGGGCATCATCGGTACGGGTCACCACTACTTCTGGATCGGTACGCCGGAATACTGGCAGTGGTGGGGTTCCATCTTCTCTGCACTGGAGCCGATTCCGTTCTTCGGGATGACCGTGTTTGCCTTCAACATGGTGAACCGTCGCCGTCGCGAGCATCCGAACAAGGCTGCCGTGCTGTGGGCGCTGGGCACCGGTGTCATGGCTTTCCTGGGCGCTGGCGTGTGGGGCTTCCTGCATACCCTGGCTCCGGTCAACTACTACACGCACGGCACGCAGATCACCGCGGCGCACGGCCACATGGCTTTCTATGGCGCCTACGCCATGGTCAACATGATGATGATCTCCTACGCCATGCCCATCATTCGCGGCCGTGCTGCCAACAGCAACAAGTCGCAAGTGCTGGAAATGTGGTCATTCTGGCTGATGACCACGGCGATCGTCTTCATCACGCTGTTCCTGACCGCCGCTGGCATCCTGCAAGTCTGGCTGCAACGCGTCTCCGATTCTCCGCTGCCGTTCATGGTGGCGCAGGACAAGATTTCGCTGTTCTACTGGATGCGTGAGTGGGCCGGTGTGGTCTTCCTGATCGGCCTGATCCTCTACATCACCAGCTTCTTTGTCGGTGGTGATGAAGAGAAGGCAGCCTGATCGGTAGATTGCTCAAGTAGTACGAAAAAGGCGCGGTTCGCAAGAACCGCGCCTTTTTTATGCCTAGCGGATTTAAGCCAGATCGAAGCGGTCAGCGTTCATGACCTTCGCCCAGGCGGCAACGAAGTCCCTGACGAACTTCTCCTTGCTGTCATCCTGGGCATAGACCTCGGCATAGGCACGAAGAACCGAATTCGAACCGAACACGAGATCGACCCGGGTCGCCGTCCACTTGACCGTGTCGGTCTTGCGGTCACGGATTTCGTACAGGTTCCGGCCTGTCGGCTTCCACGTGTAGGCCATATCGGTCAGATTGACGAAGAAGTCGTTGGTCAGCGCCCCGACGCGGTCAGTAAATGCGCCATGCCGGGTACCGCCGTAATTGGTGCCGAGAACGCGCATGCCGCCAACCAGAACCGTCATCTCGGATGCGGTCAGTCGCATCAGTTGCGCGCGGTCAAGCAACAACTCCTCGGCCGTGACGACGTAATCCTTCTTCATCCAGTTACGGAAGCCATCGGCCAGCGGTTCCAGCACGTCGAACGACTCGACATCGGTTTGCGCCTGGCTGGCGTCGCCGCGTCCCGGAGCGAAGGGCACCGTTACCTCGACACCTGCCGCCCTGGCTGCCTGCTCAACCCCGACGTTGCCGGCCAGCACGATGACATCAGCCACGCTGGCACCGGTCTCGGCGGCAATCTTCTCCAGCCCGGCCAATACTTTGGCGAGACGGGCCGGTTCATTGCCTTCCCAGTCCTTTTGCGGCGCCAGACGGATGCGCGCGCCGTTGGCACCGCCGCGCTTGTCCGAACCGCGGAAGGTACGGGCGCTATCCCAGGCCGTTGCCACCATGTCACTGATGCTCAGGCCGCTGGCGGCGATCTTCGCCTTGACGGCCGCCACGTCGTAATCCTTGCGACCAGCCGGCACCGGGTCTTGCCAGATCAGGTCTTCCTGCGGCACGTCCGGGCCGATGTAGCGTGCCTTCGGACCCATGTCACGGTGCGTCAGCTTGAACCAGGCGCGGGCGAAGACTTCGGAGAAGTAGGCAGGATCCTTGTGGAAGCGCTCGGCGATCTTGCGGTATTCAGGGTCGAACTTCATCGCCATGTCGGCGTCGGTCATCATCGGCTTGCAGCGAATCGAGGGATCTTCGACATCGACCGGCATGTCCTCTTCCCTGATGTTGACCGGCTCCCACTGATGGGCACCGGCCGGCGATTTTCCCAGCCACCAGTCGTAGCCAAGGAGCAGGTCGAAGTAACCGTTGTCCCACTTGGTAGGATGGGTAGTCCAGGCACCTTCGATGCCGCTGGTCACGGTATCGCGTCCCACGCTGCGCGAGCTGTGGTTGTTCCAGCCCAGGCCTTGCTCGTCCACATCCGCCGCCTCGGGGGCCGGCCCCAGATTGGCAGCGCTGCCATTGCCGTGCGCCTTGCCGACGGTGTGGCCACCGGCGGTCAGGGCAACGGTTTCCTCGTCGTTCATCGCCATGCGGGCGAAGGTCACGCGCACATCGTGGGCCGTCTTGAGCGGGTCGGGCTTGCCGTCCACACCTTCCGGGTTGACGTAGATCAGGCCCATCATCACGGCGGCAAGCGGGTTTTCCAGATCGCGCTCGCCTGAGTAACGGCTGTTGGGGTTGTCAGTCGGGGCGAGCCATTCCTTTTCGGAGCCCCAGTAAATATCCTTTTCCGGATGCCAGATGTCTTCACGGCCAAAACCGAAACCGAAGGTTTTGAGGCCCATCGACTCGTAGGCCATGTTGCCGGCGAGAATGATCAGGTCGGCCCAGCTCAGCTTGTTGCCGTATTTTTTCTTGATCGGCCAGAGCAGGCGACGGGCCTTGTCCAGATTGGCGTTGTCCGGCCAGGAATTGAGCGGGGCGAAACGCTGATTGCCCGTGCCGCCACCGCCACGACCATCGGCAATGCGGTAGGTACCGGCCGAGTGCCAGGCCATGCGGATCATCAGGCCGCCGTAGTGGCCCCAGTCGGCCGGCCACCAATCCTGGCTGTTGGTCATCAAGGCCTTGAGGTCGTTCTTCAACGCGTCGACATCGAGCTTCTTGACCTCTTCGCGATAGTTGAAATCCGGGCCCAGCGGGTTGGTCTTGCTATCGTGCTGGTGCAGGATGTCGAGGTTCAGGGCCTTGGGCCACCACGCCATCGTCTGCATGCTGGCCGATGTGGCACCGCCATGCATGACCGGGCATTTGCCGGCGGAATTCATTTGATTGGTATCCATCTCTACTCTCCTCGGTGAATGACGTTCAGGAAACGTTCAAACTGATATTAGGAAAACGGTTTGTTTAGCACCAATTGATTAACCGGATAAGTTTGATAGATGATCACTATCAAGACAGCGGCAGACCTGTTCTCTCTTGCTGATTTCGACAGTGATTGCGGCGATGCTATCCGCTTAACGCGTCTCGTCGACGATCTGGATGAGCTTTTCTTCGAGCTCCTGCGCCAGCCGGGCCAGCCCGGCATCCGGCGAGAGCGCCGCGAGGAGGGGCAGCGGCCGGATCACGGCGATTTTCGTGTTGCCGTTCTCGGTATAGACCGATATGCGCCAGGGCAGCGCCGCGCTGAGGCGCATGTCGATGGCCAGCATTTTCTCGACCAGCCGGGGATTGCCGACTTCGAAGACCTGACATTCGTCGTCGAACTCGATCTCCTTGCTGTCGAGCATGCCGCCGAGATCGTGCATCTGCAGTACGCTGAGGCCGAGGCGCTGGATGACCGGGACGAGGTCGGTGCTGGCTTCGTAAAATGATTTGTCGCTATCGACGATGTAGTACATGGATTTTCCTGATCTGAAAACGCGGCATCCCGGGCGGCCGGCGAGGATTTCAATTTTCGCCGAAATTTCCGGTTGACCGTAGCAATCACACCCCAAGCCCGCAATTTGACGCTCGCATGGAGGATGATGGGAACCGATGCCCCGGCCAGCGGTCCGCTTAAGTGCCGCCACAGAAAATGCCCCGATGCCTGCCCTGACGCTCTCTTCCGTTGATTCTGCCGACGCCATCCCGGGCGAAGCTTGGGCTCGTCTTTGTCCGCCCGGCGATCCTTTTCTCAGCGCCGATTTTCTCGCCATCATCGAACGCCACGGTGCCGCCGGGCCGGACTGGGGCTGGGTGCCATGTCATCTGACGGCAAGCGATGAGCAGGGCCGCATCGTCGGCATCCTGCCGCTCTACGTCCGCTTCAACTCGCACGGCGACTTTATTCACGACTGGTCGTGGGCCTCGGTCTACCAACAGCTCGGCCGCAGCTACTTCCCGAAATTGCTGAGCGGCCTACCGCATACCCCGGCGACCGGTCCGCGCCTGCTGGTGGCGGAAGGACCGCAGGCGTCGACGATTCGTCGCGCCCTGATCGATGGCGCGCAGTCGGTGGCCAGCGGGCACGACATGTCATCGTGGCACGTCGCCTTTCCGAACGAGAACGACTGCAGTGAGCTACGGGCAGCCGGCATGCTGATCAGCCACAACGTCCAGTTCCAGTGGCTCGACAGCGGTTGTGGCGACTTCGACGGCTATCTGGCCACCTTTGCCGCCGACAAGCGGCGCAAGGTCCGGGCCGAGCGCCGCAAGGTGGCCGAAAGCGGCCTGAGCATCGAGGTCTGCCATGGCAACGAAATCGACCCGGCCGAATGGCCCGCCCTGCACGCCCTCTACGCCGCAACCTTCGACAAATTCAACAACCACGCCGTGTTCACGGCCGCCTGCTTCGCCGATCTGGCGCCGGCGCTGGGCCGCCGCATGGTCGTTTTCATCGCCCGCGATGGTGGCCGGCCGGTCGCCATATCGCTCTGCTTCCGCAGCGACGAAACGCTTTATGGCCGTTACTGGGGCTGCAGTGGCCAATATCACAGCCTGCATTTCGAACTCTGTTTCTATCAGGGCATCGCCTACTGCCTGCGCGAGGGCCTGCAGCGCTTCGAGCCGGGTGCCGGCGGCGAACACAAGATCGCCCGCGGTTTCACGCCAACCGTCGTCCATTCCGCCCACTGGATCGCCGACCCGGCCATGCGCAAGCTGATCGGCCGCCACCTCGACGTGCAGGGCGACGCAGTCGCCAACTATCGGGACCAGGCGGCGGCGCATCTGCCCTTCCGTTGTGAGAACTAGTCTCATTTTTGGGCCATATCAATTTGTGCTGATCGACACCCCGCTACCATGCAGGCCATGACCACCGCCGCCCAGTCTTCGCCATTGAACCCTCCGCCCGAACCCGGTACCGCCCCGGCCGCACCGCGCCTGCCCGGCGACCTCGCCATCTGGTTCTTCATCCTCGCCGAACTGCTCGCCTTCGCCGTGTTCTTTTCCGCCTACGCCTTCGCCCGGGCCAGCCATGTCGAGGAATTCAATCTCTACCAGCAGACGCTGGACCGCAACCTCGGCGCCCTCAATACGCTGCTCCTCATCACCGGCTCGTGGTTCATCGTCCGCGCCGTGCAGGCGGCGCATCGCGATGACATCAAGGCCATCCCCCGCAATATCCTGCTCGGCTGGTTGTGCGGCGGCGGTTTCCTGGTCGTCAAGGTGATCGAATATGCCGCCAAGTTCGGCGCCGGCATTTCGATGTCGACCAATACGTTTTACATGTTCTACATCTCGCTGACCTTCTTCCATTTCATGCACGTCATCCTCGGCATGGTCATCCTGACCGTTCTCTGGTTCCAGGCCAGAAATGGCGCCTACGGCGGCCACAATGCGCACGGACTGGAAAGCGGCGCCGCCTACTGGCACATGGTCGACCTGCTGTGGATCGTCCTTTTCCCGCTCGTTTATGTGATGCGCTGATGGCCACCTTTCTGAAAAATTCCGCCCACCGCGCCTGGCTCGTCCTCATGATCGCCACCGGCATCACCTGGTATCTCGGTGAAGTCGGCGCCGCCGGCACCGGGGCCATCGTCGCCATGCTGGTCATCGCCTTCGTCAAGGGCCGGCTGGTCATCCTCGATTTCATGGAGCTGCGCGAAGCCCCGCTGATGTGGCGCCTGCTCCTCGAAGGCTGGCTGATCCTCGTCTCCAGCCTGATTCTGCTTGCCTACTGGATCTCTCTCAAATGACCGAACTGCCCTTCTACGAACCTTCCGGCAACGAAATTTCGCTCTTCGAGCACGCCTTCAACCAGCGCCTGCCGCTGCTCATCAAGGGTCCGACCGGCTGCGGCAAGACGCGCTTCGTCGCCCACATGGCAGCGAGGCTGAAACTGCCGCTCTATACCGTCGCCTGCCATGACGACCTGACCGCCGCCGACCTCGTCGGCCGCCACCTCATTTCCGACAAGGGCACCTACTGGTCGGATGGCCCGCTGACTCGCGCCGTGCGCGAAGGCGGCATCTGCTACCTCGACGAAGTGGTCGAGGCGCGCAAGGACACCACCGTCGTCCTCCACCCGCTGGCCGACGACCGCCGCATCCTGCCCATCGACCGCACTGGTGAAACGCTGGTAGCGCCGGCCAATTTTATGCTCGTCGTCTCCTACAACCCGGGCTACCAGAATTTGCTGAAAGGTCTGAAGCCCTCTACCCGCCAGCGTTTCGTCTCGATGCGCTTCGACTTCCCGGGCGCCGAGCGCGAAATCTCCATCCTGATCGGCGAAACAGGCTGCGACGCTGACCTCGCCAAGCGTCTGGTCGGCATCGCCAAGGCCTTCCGCGCCCTCAAGGATCGCGATCTCGAAGAAGTCGCCAGCACCCGCCTGCTCGTCTATGCCGCGACCCTCATCAAATCCGGCTTCGACGTCACCGCCGCCTGCCGCGCCGCGCTGGTCGAAAGCCTGACCGACGACGAGGAAACCGTCGAAGCGCTCATGGAAATCGTCAATGCCACTTTCGGACGATGATTTCGGATTCGAGGAAGAAAAGGCCGGGCAAAACCTGGCCGTCCTCGCCGAAGCCCTCTATCTGATCAACCTGCTGCTCTTGCCGGGGCTGGCCTTCCTGATCCTCCTCGGCCTCTGGTTCAATTACAAGGACAGCGCCCCGCCACTGGCCCGCCAGCATCTCCGGCAGACCACCTTCGTCAGTCTGGTCGGCGGCCTGCTCATTGTCATTCTCTCCGGCCTCATCGTCGGCCTCGGCGGACTCGACTGGGAATGGACCTGGGTCACCCTGATCCTCTATTTCACCTGCATCCACTCGACCCTCGTGCTGTTCGGCATGTATGCGCTGATCAAGGCCATGAACGGCCAAACCTGGCGCTTCCCGCTCATCGGTCCGGCGATCCCACGGTCAACCGGAAAAAATGGCTAAAACTGAAAGCTTGCAGCGCACCCGTCTGCTGGCGCAGATGGGCTTCTTCACGCTGTTCACCGTCACGCCCATCTTCGACCTCTTCCGCTACGACCTCACCGAGCGCCACGCCTATTTCCTGACCTACCCCTGGCACCTCGGCATCGACGAACTGATGGCCGGCACCGGCGAAGCGAGCACGGCCGTCATCAACATCATCCTCTACCTCTTCCTGCCAGTCCTTGGCGCCGGCGCGCTGATCATCGGCGTCGCCTGGAAATGGGGCCGCCTCTACTGCGGCTGGCTGTGCCCGCATTTTTCCGTGGTCGAAACGATCAACCGCCTGATGCTCATCGCCAGCGGCAAGCACTCGGTCTGGGACAAGAAACAAACCCCGCCGTGGGAGCCGGACGGCACCCCGGCCAAGCGCGACAAGCGTTACTGGCTGCTCGTCGTCCCCGCTGCCATCGGCTTCGCCTTCGCCTGGGCGCTGGTCGGCCTGACCTACCTGATGCCGCCCTTTCAGGTCTACCACGGCCTGTTCACCTTCACGCTCTACGAAAAAGAAGTCATTTTCCTCGCCGCCGCCACCACGGTGCTGAGCCTCGAATTCCTCTTCGCCCGCCACCTGTTCTGCCGCTACGGCTGCGCCATCGGCATCTTCCAGAGCTTCGCCTGGATCGTGAACAAGAAAGCCATGGTCGTCGGCTTCGACCGCAAACGGCTGACCGACTGCGCCAGTTGCCAGCAAGGCGCCGGTAGCGCCGGCCACACCGTTCTCGCCCGGCAAGCCCTGCGCGAAAGCGGCGACCCGTTCGCCTCGCCGTCGGGAAGTGCCTGCGACGCCGTCTGCCCGATGCGCCTCAAACCACGCAACGTCAAACGCTGGATGTTCGCCTGCACGCAATGCGGCCAGTGCATTTCGGCCTGCAAGACCGTGAACCGCGACAACCCGGACGGGCAACTGCTCCGCTGGGTCAGCAACGAGGATGCCCGGCGCAACGAAGCCGGTTTTTCAGCCTTATCAAATACAGACGAAGACGCGGGAGCCAAACTGTAGCCATGGAAGAATTCATCGGCAAAATCTGGCACAACTGGGTCACCAAGGCCGCCGCCGGCCATTACCCGGAGGCCGCCGTCAAACTGGGCGAGATCGAAAAAACGGCCGGCATCCTGTTTCGCGCCTTCGGTGGCGACCCGGGCCTCAAAGTCGCTGCCGCCACCCCGGAAGAACACGGCGCCCGTCGCACCTGGCTGCAGCGCATTGCCGCCAGTAATGAGCGCATCGCCCAGGGCCGGCGCGATGCCGAAACCCTGCGCCTGCCGCCGGAAATCGCCGCCTTCCCCGAAAAATCGCTGAACCGCGACCTCTACCTGTGGCTGGCCGCCCTCGCCGCCAGCGATGTGGCGCCCGAGCAGCCCTGGTTCATCCGCAACCAGATCGCCAGCCGGACGGCGCTCGATCGCTATCCGGGCCTCAACGAGCGTTACCGCCGCCTCGTCGCAGCCCATCTTGCCGGCCGCATCGCGCCAAGTGCCATGCAAGCCGACGAAGCGGCGCAGGAAAAGGCCATTCGTCAGGCGCTGGAACAACCGGGTTCAGTCGCCGGCCTGCCACCACTCAACACGGTCAAGGCAAAGCCACCGCAGCCTGTCCTGCTTTGGCTGATCGGTTCAGACAAGATTGAAGCCGCGACCAAACTCGCCGACCCGAACGACAACCTGCCGCCCGAAGGCAGCGGCGGCAATCCGGAAACGGCCAAGGAAGCGCACAAGGCCGAGCAGGTCGAAACGCCGGACAACAAAAATCCTGTGCTCGCCATGTTCCGCGCCGAAAGCCTGCCGACCTGGGCCGAATACGTTCGGGTCAATCGCGCCTTCGACGAGGACGAGAATCCCAACGCCAGCCAAGCCGCCAACGACCTCGACAAGCTCTCGCTGACCCGCGACGGCGAAACCGCCAAGTCGCGCGTCAAGTTCGACCTCGACCTGCCCTCGGCGGCCGAGGACGACACCCCGATCGGCCCCGGCATCGCCCTGCCCGAGTGGGATTACCGCAAGAACGCGATGCAGCCGGCGCATTGCCTGCTGCAACCGATGGTCGCCCACGATGCCGTGCCCGCTGCGCTGCCGCAGGAGCTGGCCGCGACGGCCAGGAAACTGCGCGGCCAGTTCGCCGCCCTCGCCCCGCAACGCCGCTGGCTCAAAGGCCAGCCGGACGGCCCGGAACTCGATGTCGATTCCTGCGTGCGCAACCACGCCGACCGTGCCTCCGGGCACACGCCGGAATCCGGCGGCTACCTCGCCCAGGCGCGCTGCGAGCGCGACCTGGCCTGCCTGCTGCTGGCCGACCTGTCGATGTCCACCGACGCGCCGATTTCCGATTCGCACCGTATCGTCGATGTCATCCGCGATTCGCTGCTGCTGTTTTCCGAAGCACTAACCGCCACCGGCGACCGTTTCGGTATCTACGGTTTTTCGTCGTTGCGCCGCCAGAACATCCGTTTCCATCTGCTCAAGGACTTTGGCGGCAAGTACGATGCCGCCGCCCGCGGCCGCATCCTGGCCATCAAGCCCGGCTACTACACGCGCATGGGCGCCGCCATCCGCCAGGCCGCCAGCATCCTGGCCGAACAGCCGGCCAGCCGCCGCCTCTTGCTGATCATCACCGACGGCAAGCCGAACGACCTCGACATCTACGATTCGCGCTACGGCATCGAAGACACCCGGATGGCCGTGCACGAAGCCCGCCGCCTCGGCTTGACGCCGTTCTGCGTAACCATCGACCACGAAGCCGGGGCCTACTTGCCCTATCTTTTCGGCCCTGCCGGCTTCTGCGTCATCCGCAAACCGGAGGAACTGCCCAGCCGGCTCCCCCTCCTTTATGTGCAACTTACCCGCCAGTAGGTAGTCATAAAGTCGTATTGCTTTGGCATCAGCCGGATGCCAGTATTGGGTGTTATTTTTATTGCGCGAAGATCATGCACGGCAGTCATCCCATCAACATAGAAGCCCTACTGACGCACGTTCCGCTTTTTCAGGGACTGGCGCCTGAGGAACTCAGCCGCATCGCCCGTGGCACGCGCGAAATGCACCCGAACAAGGGGGAAATCCTCTTTCACAAGGGCGACCCCTGCAACGGTTTTCACCTGCTGGTGTACGGCCAGATCAAACTGGCTTTCACCTCATCGCAGGGCAGCGAAAAAGTCGTTGAAATCATCAGCCAGGGGCAGAGTTTCGGCGAAGCCATCATGTTCATGGAGAAGCCCTACATCGTCTTCGCCCAGGCCCTGACCGACTGCCTGTTGCTGCACATCTCGAAGGCCGCCGTTTTCGAGGAACTGCAGCGCGACCACAACCTGTGCCGCAAGATGCTGGCCGGCATGGCCATGCGCCTGCATCAACTCATGAACGACGTCGAGTCGTATTCGCTGCACTCCGGCAAGCAGCGCATCATCGGCTACCTGCTGCGCGAACTGCCCGAGGCCGAGCACGACGGCATCAATGTTTCGATCACGCTGCCGACCAACAAGGGCGTCATCGCCTCCCGCCTCAACCTGACCCAGGAACATTTCTCGCGCATCCTGCACGAACTGACCGAACTCGGCCTGATCGTCGTCGAAGGCCGGAAAATCCATATCCCGAACGCCACCAAGCTGCGTCAGCACGAGTAAAGGCGTTCAAGCACGGTTGCTACGGTCAACCGGAAAAAACGGGTAAAAATGAAACAAAAAGGGGCGATAAAAATCGCCCCTTTTTGCTAACCGGCCAACGGAATCAGTCGGTAATCAGCTTACCGCTCTTCAGCAACTCGTTAATGATCGCCGTGTCCGTGGTGGCAGATCCAACCAGATCGATCCCTTGCAAGGTAATCGTCTGGTTGCTGCCACCAGAACCGCTGGTCGTCACATTGATCGTCGTATTTCCAGTCGCATTATTGAAACTGAAATGCAGGTAGTTGGCGAGATTGCCGGCATCGGTGCCATCGTGCGATTCGCCGAGCAGCAGATCGCGCAAGTCGAGAATATCGCCGCCAGCGTTGGCCGCCTCACCGCCGAAGTCGGTGATCACGTCCACCGCAGGAATAGCGACCGAACCGCCGTCGTTCAATTCCCACTGGAAGATATCGGTCACCGCATCCGCCGTTCCGGCATTGCCGCTCAGCGTATCGTTGCCCTGGCCACCGATCAGGCGGTCGCTGCCGGCGCCGCCCTGAAGGGTGTCGGTTCCCGTCCCGCCATAAAGCACATCCGTACCGTCGCCGCCAAGAAGTGAGTCGTTGCCGCTGCCGCCCAGCAACAAGTCGTTGCCCGCCAGACCGCTGATCGTGTCGCTCCCCCCCGCGCCATCGATGTAATCGTCGGCAGCAGCTCCGGACAACGTGTTACCCGAAAAGCTTCCCGTCTGCGTCGTCGTGGTGTAGTCGGAAATCAAGGTGATGTCCTGCGAAGTCGAGGCGGCGTCGATGGCCGTCGACACGCCATCCACCATGGCATAGACCGTCGAGGTTGCCGTCACCGTGATGGCCGTTCCGGTGGAAGTAAAGTTGCTGGCAACCGTAATGGTCAGGTTGGCCAGATTCCAGGCACTGATATCCACCCCGTTATCAGCCATGGTTGCCGTAAAGGTGTTGGTGCCATCGCTGAGCACAGCACCAGTCGGCAAACCGGCAACCTTCAGTGTCAGCGTTTCACTGCTATCGACCAGGCCGACGGAAATCGGCAGATCAAGCGTCCGATACGTTGCCGTCGCCGCCTGACTGACGACAACCATCGTATCCGGCGTCACCAAGGTCGGTGCATCGGCATCGGCAACCAGGACCGACAGGATCCCCGTGGAAGAGGCCGACGCCCCATTGCTGATCTCAGTGGCGGTTGCCGTTACAGTCAAGTCCACCACGCCGCTGTAACCGCTGACGGACTTGAACTGAAGCGCAGTGAGATCCCAGCCCGTCACATCGACACTGGTCGCGCCGGCCGTGGCGGTGAAGGTGTGGAGGGGATTCCCGTCGCTCAGCACACCGCCAACGGGGATCGCGCTGATCACCACTGTCAAGGTCTCCGAACCATCGCTATCGGCCAAGGCGGCGGACACACTACCGAGGGCAATCCAGGTATTGGAACCGCCGCTGGCGCCTACAGGGTAATAGCCGCCGTCGTTATTGCTAACGAAATCGCCCACGGTTGTGGCCGATGTAACATCAGTACTGGCCGCATACAGCGAGAAGTTCGAGGAATTGAGCGCCAGCGGCGTCGTTGCACCATCGACCAAGACCCCGGCAGTCAGTTCACCGATACCGTCGCCGTCAAACATGTTGATCTCGAGAGAGTAATAACCAGATTCGGTGGGCGTCAATGTCTCGCTCGTGTAGTTTGCCCAGTTGTTGAATCCTGTAGCAAATACAGTCGTTCCGCCGATCTTGATCTGCAAGGTGTCGTCGCGGTAGCCGGTCAAGGCATAGCTATGTCCCGCTTCGAGATAAATGTAGCCGGTGTAACGATAGGCATCGCCGGTATCGAAAGCCGACTCTGCCACGCCAACGCCGGCAACGATGGAAGTCGACGTCGCGACATTGCTCTCGACAGCGGCTTCGAGATTCAGGACGTTGTTGGCATTGCTCGTCGACAATGCCAATTCGTCGAAGAAACTCAAGGTCAACCCGGTCGCTGTCGGCAAGGAAACAGGCGTCGTCGACGTACCCACCACGGTATTCGAATCAACGATCAATATCGGCGCATCCTTCACCGCCGTCACCGTGATTTCGAGAGGCGCGCTGGCAGTGTTCGCACCATCGGTGATCGTATAAACGATGGAAGGCACACCGCTGTAATGCGTCGCGGGTGTAAAGCTGTAACTGCCGTTGGTGCCGATGCTCAGTTCCCCAACACCGGCAACGGTATGCGACGTGCCTGCCGCAACGGTGACACCCTCGAAAACGAACTGGGTAACGGTCAGCGTATCGCCATCGGCATCTGTATCGTTGAGCAGCACATTGCCGTTCACGGTACCGGCATCTTCCAGCATCGAGTTCGTATCGACGGTGGCAACCGGTGTCGAATCGTCGTCAATGATGGTGCCGACGGCCGTGACGCCGCCAATGCTGAGGGCCGTCGTTTCGTCCGCTTCGTCGATGTTGTCCGGGCTCGTCGCGTAGCTCACGGTGAAGCTGGTGACGCCGGCCGGAACACTGATCTGGCCGGTGCTGCTGTCGTAGCTGACGCCGTCGCTGAAGCTCGGGGTCGTCACAAAGTCGGTGCCCGCCGTCGCCGTCGTGCCGCCCAGGCTGAAGCTGTAGCTGGTCGCCGTGCTCGAAGCGTTGGAGAGGGTCACGGTGTGGGCCAGGTCGCCGCCTTCGGTGATGCTGGCAGCCGTCACGCTGCTGATGGTCGGCGCCGCGTCGTTGTCGATGATGGTGCCGGTGCCAACCACGCCACCAATGGTCAGGCTCAGGTTTTCTGTCGCTTCGCTGGTGCTGTCGCTGACCGTCGGAACGCTGACCGTGAAACTGGTGACGCCGGCCGGAACGCTGATCTGGCCAGTGCCGCTGTTGTAGGTGACGCCGTCACTGAAGCTCAGGGCGTTGGTGTAGTCGCTGCCCAGGTGGGCGCTGCCGTCGGCCAGAACAAGTGTGTAGCTGGTGGCGCTGCTGCTGGCGTTGGACAGGCTGACCGTGAACACGGCCGCGTTGCCTTCGCTGACGGTGACGCTGTTGATGCCGGCGTCGAGCGGGTCGTCTACGCTCGTGATGGTGGGGACGCCGTCGTCGTCAATGATGGTGCCGACGGCCGTGACGCCGCCAATGCTGAGGGCCGTCGTTTCGTCCGCTTCGTCGATGTTGTCCGGGCTCGTCGCGTAGCTCACGGTGAAGCTGGTGACGCCGGCCGGAACACTGATCTGGCCGGTGCTGCTGTCGTAGCTGACGCCGTCGCTGAAGCTCGGGGTCGTCACAAAGTCGGTGCCCGCCGTCGCCGTCGTGCCGCCCAGGCTGAAGCTGTAGCTGGTCGCCGTGCTCGAAGCGTTGGAGAGGGTCACGGTGTGGGCCAGGTCGCCGCCTTCGGTGATGCTGGCAGCCGTCACGCTGCTGATGGTCGGCGCCGCGTCGTTGTCGATGATGGTGCCGGTGCCAACCACGCCACCAATGGTCAGGCTCAGGTTTTCTGTCGCTTCGCTGGTGCTGTCGCTGACCGTCGGAACGCTGACCGTGAAACTGGTGACGCCGGCCGGAACGCTGATCTGGCCAGTGCCGCTGTTGTAGGTGACGCCGTCACTGAAGCTCAGGGCGTTGGTGTAGTCGCTGCCCAGGTGGGCGCTGCCGTCGGCCAGAACAAGTGTGTAGCTGGTGGCGCTGCTGCTGGCGTTGGACAGGCTGACCGTGAACACGGCCGCGTTGCCTTCGCTGACGGTGACGCTGTTGATGCCGGCGTCGAGCGGGTCGTCTACGCTCGTGATGGTGGGGACGCCGTCGTCGTCAATGATGGTGCCGACGGCCGTGACGCCGCCAATGCTGAGGGCCGTCGTTTCGTCCGCTTCGTCGATGTTGTCCGGGCTCGTCGCGTAGCTCACGGTGAAGCTGGTGACGCCGGCCGGAACACTGATCTGGCCGGTGCTGCTGTCGTAGCTGACGCCGTCGCTGAAGCTCGGGGTCGTCACAAAGTCGGTGCCCGCCGTCGCCGTCGTGCCGCCCAGGCTGAAGCTGTAGCTGGTCGCCGTGCTCGAAGCGTTGGAGAGGGTCACGGTGTGGGCCAGGTCGCCGCCTTCGGTGATGCTGGCAGCCGTCACGCTGCTGATGGTCGGCGCCGCGTCGTTGTCGATGATGGTGCCGGTGCCAACCACGCCACCAATGGTCAGGCTCAGGTTTTCTGTCGCTTCGCTGGTGCTGTCGCTGACCGTCGGAACGCTGACCGTGAAACTGGTGACGCCGGCCGGAACGCTGATCTGGCCAGTGCCGCTGTTGTAGGTGACGCCGTCACTGAAGCTCAGGGCGTTGGTGTAGTCGCTGCCCAGGTGGGCGCTGCCGTCGGCCAGAACAAGTGTGTAGCTGGTGGCGCTGCTGCTGGCGTTGGACAGGCTGACCGTGAACACGGCCGCGTTGCCTTCGCTGACGGTGACGCTGTTGATGCCGGCGTCGAGCGGGTCGTCTACGCTCGTGATGGTGGGGACGCCGTCGTCGTCAATGATGGTGCCGACGGCCGTGACGCCGCCAATGCTGAGGGCCGTCGTTTCGTCCGCTTCGTCGATGTTGTCCGGGCTCGTCGCGTAGCTCACGGTGAAGCTGGTGACGCCGGCCGGAACACTGATCTGGCCGGTGCTGCTGTCGTAGCTGACGCCGTCGCTGAAGCTCGGGGTCGTCACAAAGTCGGTGCCCGCCGTCGCCGTCGTGCCGCCCAGGCTGAAGCTGTAGCTGGTCGCCGTGCTCGAAGCGTTGGAGAGGGTCACGGTGTGGGCCAGGTCGCCGCCTTCGGTGATGCTGGCAGCCGTCACGCTGCTGATGGTCGGCGCCGCGTCGTTGTCGATGATGGTGCCGGTGCCAACCACGCCACCAATGGTCAGGCTCAGGTTTTCTGTCGCTTCGCTGGTGCTGTCGCTGACCGTCGGAACGCTGACCGTGAAACTGGTGACGCCGGCCGGAACGCTGATCTGGCCAGTGCCGCTGTTGTAGGTGACGCCGTCACTGAAGCTCAGGGCGTTGGTGTAGTCGCTGCCCAGGTGGGCGCTGCCGTCGGCCAGAACAAGTGTGTAGCTGGTGGCGCTGCTGCTGGCGTTGGACAGGCTGACCGTGAACACGGCCGCGTTGCCTTCGCTGACGGTGACGCTGTTGATGCCGGCGTCGAGCGGGTCGTCTACGCTCGTGATGGTGGGGACGCCGTCGTCGTCAATGATGGTGCCGACGGCCGTGACGCCGCCAATGCTGAGGGCCGTCGTTTCGTCCGCTTCGTCGATGTTGTCCGGGCTCGTCGCGTAGCTCACGGTGAAGCTGGTGACGCCGGCCGGAACACTGATCTGGCCGGTGCTGCTGTCGTAGCTGACGCCGTCGCTGAAGCTCGGGGTCGTCACAAAGTCGGTGCCCGCCGTCGCCGTCGTGCCGCCCAGGCTGAAGCTGTAGCTGGTCGCCGTGCTCGAAGCGTTGGAGAGGGTCACGGTGTGGGCCAGGTCGCCGCCTTCGGTGATGCTGGCAGCCGTCACGCTGCTGATGGTCGGCGCCGCGTCGTTGTCGATGATGGTGCCGGTGCCAACCACGCCACCAATGGTCAGGCTCAGGTTTTCTGTCGCTTCGCTGGTGCTGTCGCTGACCGTCGGAACGCTGACCGTGAAACTGGTGACGCCGGCCGGAACGCTGATCTGGCCAGTGCCGCTGTTGTAGGTGACGCCGTCACTGAAGCTCAGGGCGTTGGTGTAGTCGCTGCCCAGGTGGGCGCTGCCGTCGGCCAGAACAAGTGTGTAGCTGGTGGCGCTGCTGCTGGCGTTGGACAGGCTGACCGTGAACACGGCCGCGTTGCCTTCGCTGACGGTGACGCTGTTGATGCCGGCGTCGAGCGGGTCGTCTACGCTCGTGATGGTGGGGACGCCGTCGTCGTCAATGATGGTGCCGACGGCCGTGACGCCGCCAATGCTGAGGGCCGTCGTTTCGTCCGCTTCGTCGATGTTGTCCGGGCTCGTCGCGTAGCTCACGGTGAAGCTGGTGACGCCGGCCGGAACACTGATCTGGCCGGTGCTGCTGTCGTAGCTGACGCCGTCGCTGAAGCTCGGGGTCGTCACAAAGTCGGTGCCCGCCGTCGCCGTCGTGCCGCCCAGGCTGAAGCTGTAGCTGGTCGCCGTGCTCGAAGCGTTGGAGAGGGTCACGGTGTGGGCCAGGTCGCCGCCTTCGGTGATGCTGGCAGCCGTCACGCTGCTGATGGTCGGCGCCGCGTCGTTGTCGATGATGGTGCCGGTGCCAACCACGCCACCAATGGTCAGGCTCAGGTTTTCTGTCGCTTCGCTGGTGCTGTCGCTGACCGTCGGAACGCTGACCGTGAAACTGGTGACGCCGGCCGGAACGCTGATCTGGCCAGTGCCGCTGTTGTAGGTGACGCCGTCACTGAAGCTCAGGGCGTTGGTGTAGTCGCTGCCCAGGTGGGCGCTGCCGTCGGCCAGAACAAGTGTGTAGCTGGTGGCGCTGCTGCTGGCGTTGGACAGGCTGACCGTGAACACGGCCGCGTTGCCTTCGCTGACGGTGACGCTGTTGATGCCGGCGTCGAGCGGGTCGTCTACGCTCGTGATGGTGGGGACGCCGTCGTCGTCAATGATGGTGCCGACGGCCGTGACGCCGCCAATGCTGAGGGCCGTCGTTTCGTCCGCTTCGTCGATGTTGTCCGGGCTCGTCGCGTAGCTCACGGTGAAGCTGGTGACGCCGGCCGGAACACTGATCTGGCCGGTGCTGCTGTCGTAGCTGACGCCGTCGCTGAAGCTCGGGGTCGTCACAAAGTCGGTGCCCGCCGTCGCCGTCGTGCCGCCCAGGCTGAAGCTGTAGCTGGTCGCCGTGCTCGAAGCGTTGGAGAGGGTCACGGTGTGGGCCAGGTCGCCGCCTTCGGTGATGCTGGCAGCCGTCACGCTGCTGATGGTCGGCGCCGCGTCGTTGTCGATGATGGTGCCGGTGCCAACCACGCCACCAATGGTCAGGCTCAGGTTTTCTGTCGCTTCGCTGGTGCTGTCGCTGACCGTCGGAACGCTGACCGTGAAACTGGTGACGCCGGCCGGAACGCTGATCTGGCCAGTGCCGCTGTTGTAGGTGACGCCGTCACTGAAGCTCAGGGCGTTGGTGTAGTCGCTGCCCAGGTGGGCGCTGCCGTCGGCCAGAACAAGTGTGTAGCTGGTGGCGCTGCTGCTGGCGTTGGACAGGCTGACCGTGAACACGGCCGCGTTGCCTTCGCTGACGGTGACGCTGTTGATGCCGGCGTCGAGCGGGTCGTCTACGCTCGTGATGGTGGGGACGCCGTCGTCGTCAATGATGGTGCCGACGGCCGTGACGCCGCCAATGCTGAGGGCCGTCGTTTCGTCCGCTTCGTCGATGTTGTCCGGGCTCGTCGCGTAGCTCACGGTGAAGCTGGTGACGCCGGCCGGAACACTGATCTGGCCGGTGCTGCTGTCGTAGCTGACGCCGTCGCTGAAGCTCGGGGTCGTCACAAAGTCGGTGCCCGCCGTCGCCGTCGTGCCGCCCAGGCTGAAGCTGTAGCTGGTCGCCGTGCTCGAAGCGTTGGAGAGGGTCACGGTGTGGGCCAGGTCGCCGCCTTCGGTGATGCTGGCAGCCGTCACGCTGCTGATGGTCGGCGCCGCGTCGTTGTCGATGATGGTGCCGGTGCCAACCACGCCACCAATGGTCAGGCTCAGGTTTTCTGTCGCTTCGCTGGTGCTGTCGCTGACCGTCGGAACGCTGACCGTGAAACTGGTGACGCCGGCCGGAACGCTGATCTGGCCAGTGCCGCTGTTGTAGGTGACGCCGTCACTGAAGCTCAGGGCGTTGGTGTAGTCGCTGCCCAGGTGGGCGCTGCCGTCGGCCAGAACAAGTGTGTAGCTGGTGGCGCTGCTGCTGGCGTTGGACAGGCTGACCGTGAACACGGCCGCGTTGCCTTCGCTGACGGTGACGCTGTTGATGCCGGCGTCGAGCGGGTCGTCTACGCTCGTGATGGTGGGGACGCCGTCGTCGTCAATGATGGTGCCGACGGCCGTGACGCCGCCAATGCTGAGGGCCGTCGTTTCGTCCGCTTCGTCGATGTTGTCCGGGCTCGTCGCGTAGCTCACGGTGAAGCTGGTGACGCCGGCCGGAACACTGATCTGGCCGGTGCTGCTGTCGTAGCTGACGCCGTCGCTGAAGCTCGGGGTCGTCACAAAGTCGGTGCCCGCCGTCGCCGTCGTGCCGCCCAGGCTGAAGCTGTAGCTGGTCGCCGTGCTCGAAGCGTTGGAGAGGGTCACGGTGTGGGCCAGGTCGCCGCCTTCGGTGATGCTGGCAGCCGTCACGCTGCTGATGGTCGGCGCCGCGTCGTTGTCGATGATGGTGCCGGTGCCAACCACGCCACCAATGGTCAGGCTCAGGTTTTCTGTCGCTTCGCTGGTGCTGTCGCTGACCGTCGGAACGCTGACCGTGAAACTGGTGACGCCGGCCGGAACGCTGATCTGGCCAGTGCCGCTGTTGTAGGTGACGCCGTCACTGAAGCTCAGGGCGTTGGTGTAGTCGCTGCCCAGGTGGGCGCTGCCGTCGGCCAGAACAAGTGTGTAGCTGGTGGCGCTGCTGCTGGCGTTGGACAGGCTGACCGTGAACACGGCCGCGTTGCCTTCGCTGACGGTGACGCTGTTGATGCCGGCGTCGAGCGGGTCGTCTACGCTCGTGATGGTGGGGACGCCGTCGTCGTCAATGATGGTGCCGACGGCCGTGACGCCGCCAATGCTGAGGGCCGTCGTTTCGTCCGCTTCGTCGATGTTGTCCGGGCTCGTCGCGTAGCTCACGGTGAAGCTGGTGACGCCGGCCGGAACACTGATCTGGCCGGTGCTGCTGTCGTAGCTGACGCCGTCGCTGAAGCTCGGGGTCGTCACAAAGTCGGTGCCCGCCGTCGCCGTCGTGCCGCCCAGGCTGAAGCTGTAGCTGGTCGCCGTGCTCGAAGCGTTGGAGAGGGTCACGGTGTGGGCCAGGTCGCCGCCTTCGGTGATGCTGGCAGCCGTCACGCTGCTGATGGTCGGCGCCGCGTCGTTGTCGATGATGGTGCCGGTGCCAACCACGCCACCAATGGTCAGGCTCAGGTTTTCTGTCGCTTCGCTGGTGCTGTCGCTGACCGTCGGAACGCTGACCGTGAAACTGGTGACGCCGGCCGGAACGCTGATCTGGCCAGTGCCGCTGTTGTAGGTGACGCCGTCACTGAAGCTCAGGGCGTTGGTGTAGTCGCTGCCCAGGTGGGCGCTGCCGTCGGCCAGAACAAGTGTGTAGCTGGTGGCGCTGCTGCTGGCGTTGGACAGGCTGACCGTGAACACGGCCGCGTTGCCTTCGCTGACGGTGACGCTGTTGATGCCGGCGTCGAGCGGGTCGTCTACGCTCGTGATGGTGGGGACGCCGTCGTCGTCAATGATGGTGCCGACGGCCGTGACGCCGCCAATGCTGAGGGCCGTCGTTTCGTCCGCTTCGTCGATGTTGTCCGGGCTCGTCGCGTAGCTCACGGTGAAGCTGGTGACGCCGGCCGGAACACTGATCTGGCCGGTGCTGCTGTCGTAGCTGACGCCGTCGCTGAAGCTCGGGGTCGTCACAAAGTCGGTGCCCGCCGTCGCCGTCGTGCCGCCCAGGCTGAAGCTGTAGCTGGTCGCCGTGCTCGAAGCGTTGGAGAGGGTCACGGTGTGGGCCAGGTCGCCGCCTTCGGTGATGCTGGCAGCCGTCACGCTGCTGATGGTCGGCGCCGCGTCGTTGTCGATGATGGTGCCGGTGCCAACCACGCCACCAATGGTCAGGCTCAGGTTTTCTGTCGCTTCGCTGGTGCTGTCGCTGACCGTCGGAACGCTGACCGTGAAACTGGTGACGCCGGCCGGAACGCTGATCTGGCCAGTGCCGCTGTTGTAGGTGACGCCGTCACTGAAGCTCAGGGCGTTGGTGTAGTCGCTGCCCAGGTGGGCGCTGCCGTCGGCCAGAACAAGTGTGTAGCTGGTGGCGCTGCTGCTGGCGTTGGACAGGCTGACCGTGAACACGGCCGCGTTGCCTTCGCTGACGGTGACGCTGTTGATGCCGGCGTCGAGCGGGTCGTCTACGCTCGTGATGGTGGGCTGGGCATCGACGCTAAGGATGACCGGAGCGCCTTCGATTGTCTCCAGCAGACGACCGCGCTCGGTTCCGAACTGGTAGGCCAAGGGATCAACCGTTTCGACGATCCGCAGTAGTTCGATGAAGGTGTGGCCTTCGTTGCCGCCCTGGCCGGCAAGACCGGCGGCCGGCGCTTCCTCTTCAAGCAGGGCGTCAAGATCGCTGCCTGACTTCAAGGCCGAAGCGATCTTCTTGAATCCGTCCTGGTTATTTACTATCGCGCTATCGGCGGCATCAGGCCTGATCGTTGCCGCGACCTCAGCGTCAATTTTCGCTGTTTCACCTGGGCGAACGGTCATTTCGCGGCCATCGGCCAGGGTCAGGACAACGTTGGCACCATCGGCGGCGACGACGCTCTCGCCCTCGCGTATCGCGTCTCCGAGCTTGAGGCGGCGCATATTTCCTGCGCTATCGCGCGCAAATGCTTGACCTGAAAGAACGGAAACTTGGGCGACGACTTGGGCTTGAGCCATGGTGAAACTCCAGACACTATTAGCAATGCTAAAAGTGTAAGTGCAACGATGCCTGTCCAGCTATTGAACCAAAGTACAGTATGGCGACTAAATGTGAGTTATTTCACGCTTTCGCGAGCCTTCACGGGGATTTTCAAGGAGAAATTTACCTGGTCAGAATATTTCAAATTTGGCAAAAATTTCCGGTTGACCGTGGAAGTCGACGCGTCGGCTTTTCAAGGATTTGACGCCAAGCTGATCAGGCATATTGCCCTACAGGTTTACGCCGTTGATGCGCAGTGACAGCTGCAGGCGGTCGCGCAAGGCAAGTTTCTCGAAAACTGCGGACAAATGCGCCTTGACCGTTCTTTCGGTAATCGAAAGCTGGTCGGCGATTTCCTTGTTGCTGGCACCGCCGGCGACGAGCTTTGCCACTTGTGACTCGCGTTCGGAAAGCAGGGCCGACCAGGTATCCACCCTGGCCTCGGGACGCACCTCGAGAGCCCTGGCGGTGCTGCCGACTAGTCTTTGCAGCAAGGACTGACCAATCCACAGTCCGCCATTTTCGACGACGAGGGCGACCTGACGCAACACCTCCGGCGCCGCGTAGGTATTGCAACAGCCGGAGGCGCCCAGGGCGCAGGCTTCGGCAATGATGGCGTCGCCCGGCTCGTCGGCGAGGACGACGACGATCTGCGACGGCGCAATTGTCAATGCACCCAATATCGACGCGAGACTTTCCTGCGGACGGCACCGGCACCAGATAACCCTCAGCTCCCCCTCGGCGGGTACTGGCACAGCATCCCGACGCACCACTCGCGCCTCCGGGAAGGCCTCCAGCCACGATGGCAGCGCCTGTGCATCGCGGTCAACAAAGCAATGAATCATCAACGCTCCGTCAAGGCCACACTCTTGGCCCGCAGGACCGGCTTGAGCATATAGGCCAGAACACTCTTCTTGCCGGTCAAAACATCAACCTCGGCGATCATGCCGGGAATGATCGGCAGGTTGGCATCGCCAAAACCAGGCTTGTTGGTACGGACCCGCACTGTGTAGAAGGCATTTCCCTTGTCGTCCATCACGGTGTCGGCGCCGATGTGTTCAAGCGTTCCGTCAAGGCCGCCATAGATTGAAAAGTCATAGGCGGTGAATTTGACGATCACCGGCTGCCCTGGGCGCAGGAAGGCGATATCCCGCGGCAATACGCGCGCTTCGAGCAACAGGGTATCTTCGAGGGGGACAATCTCGATCATGTCCTTGCCGGGCTGGATCACCCCACCGACGGTATTGACCAGCAAACGCTTGACCGTGCCCTTGACGGGGGAACGAATGGACGACTGCTTGACCCGATCCGACAGGGCAACGCTTCCTTCAGCCAGGCTGTTCAGCTTGGACATGACTTCGGAAAGTTCCTTGCTGGCATCGTTGCGGAAAGTCAGTTCGACCTCCTCGATCTTGCGTTGCGCCTCATTGATCGATGACTGGACCCGGGATATCTGGGCAGAAGCCATATCGCGTTCGCCACGATAGCGGGAAACGTCGCGCTCCAGACGCAGCAACTCGACTTCGGAAATCGCCCCGGAGTTGATCAGGGGCCGCGTGACGGCGAGCTCCTTGGAGGTCAGTTCATACCCCTGTGAGGCCTGCGCCCGCTTCGCCTGCGCTTCGTTCAGCTCCTGATGGCGTTGATTGAGCTGCTGGCGGGCAATTGAAACAGCCGCCGTCAACTCGTCGTTTCTGGCCTCGTAAAACTGGCGTTCCTGCGCGACGATGGACGGGTCGGCCTTCATGACCTCCTCCGGCGGAACGAATGGCTTGCCTTCCGAAATGGCGCGCAGGCGGGCCGCCCTTGCCACCAGCCCAAGATACTGGGCCTGGTTTTCCTTGACCGAGGAAACGAAGCGGGTTTCATCTATCTTGATCAGCAACTGCTCGGCCTGCACGACCTCGCCTTCGCGCACCAGTATCTCGGAAACAAGGCCACCATCGATACTCTGCAAAACCTGGACTTGCCGGGAAGGAATCACCTTGCCCTCGCCCCGCGTTACCTCATCCAGTTGCGCAACAGCCGCCCACATGACGAAGACAGCAAAGACAATCCCGATCGAACGTAACAACACGCGCGCCCGGAGAGGTTCCTGACGCAGCATGGCCAGATCGGCATCGCTGGCAAAATCGACGACTTCGACCTCCTCCCGGCTTGGCAGGCGCCCAAGGATGCGCTCGACATAGGGCATCGCCTTTTGAGCAACGCGCTCCAGCCAGGCGTGCACCGCCCCCAGAATCGCTTTCAGGCGCTTCATGACGCCCTCCCGATCCGGCCGCTCTGCAGCGCCTGAATAACCTGGTCGCGCGGACCATCGGCCACGATGCGCCCATCGTCGACGACGAGTACCCGGGTGGCAAGATCAAGCAGGCTGTTGCGATGCGTAACGATCAGGACCGTCTTGTGCCCCGCCATGACCTTCAGGCGCTCCTTGAATTGCTGCTCGGAGGAAAAGTCCATGGCGCTGGTTGGCTCGTCAAGCAACAGAATCGGCGGATCCATGAGGAAGGCCCGGGCAATCGCCACACCCTGCCGCTGACCGCCCGAAAGGGAATCGCCCCGCTCGCCGATCATCATGTCAAAACCATCCGGATGGCGATTGACGAACTCAGTCAAGCCACCCGCCTCGGCGGCCGCCACGATGGTAGCGTCGTCGGCATAGGGCGCACCGATCGAAATGTTTTCGCGCAGCGTGCCATAGAACAAAGTGACATCCTGCGCGACGTAGCCGATATTGCGCCGAAGATCGGCGGGGTCGAGCTGACGAAGGTCGACGCCATCAATGCTGACCGCCCCACCGGTCGGCTGATACAGGCCGAGCAGCAATTTCTGCAGGGTCGTCTTGCCCGACCCGATACGGCCGATCACCACGACCTTTTCGCCTTCGTTGATCCGGCAGGTCAGGCCCTTCAAGGCAGCCACCTGGCAATTCGGGTAGCTGAACTGGACATCGCGGAATTCGATATTTCCCTTCAGTTCCGGGCGATGCACAAAGTTGGCATCGGCCGGTCGTTCAACCGGGTTGTGCATGATCTGTTCAAGCGAAGTCAGCGCCACCTTGGCGTTGTGGTATTGCATCAGCAAACCGACCATCTGCCCCAGGGGCGCCACCGCCCGGGAGGTCAGCATCGTGCAGGCGATCAGGCCGCCCATACTGAGCTTCCCATCACCAATCAGATAAACGCCGGCAATGACGACCACGACATTGACGATCTGCTGGATTTCCATTGCCCCGTTGGTCGCGGCGGCAGACAGAAAACGCATCTGGTTGTTTATACCGGCGACGTAGGAAACCGTCTTTTCCCACTTGGCTTGCATCAGCCCTTCGGCACCTTGCGTCTTAATGGTTTCCAGCGCGGTCAGGCTTTCGATCAAGGTCGCATTGCGCAAGGCTCCCGCTCGATAGGTCGTTTCCGAAAGTGCATGCATCTTGTGCTGAAGCACATAGGCATAGATCACCACGAAGACGATGGCCAGCAACACTGGAATGATCAGTTGCCAGGCAATCAGGGCAATCACCAGAACGAAAAGCAGGGCAAACGGCAAGTCGATGAAAGCCGTGACCGAAGCCGATGTTATGAAATCCCGAACCGACTCGAAGGAGCGCAGGTTCGAGGCAAATGCACCGACCGCCGCCGGCCTGGACTCCATGCGCACGCCGAGCACGCGCTCCATGATCGAAGCGGAAAGCTTGATGTCGATCCGCGCCCCGGCCAGATCGATGAAATAACCGCGCAAGGAGCGCAGAACCATGTCGACACCAATGATCAACACAACGCCCAAGGCCAGAACCCATAGCGTTTCCATCGCCCGGTTGGGGACGACGCGATCATAGACATTCATCGTGAACAGCGGCATGGCCAAGGCCATCACGTTGATCAGCAAAGCGGCGCCAAGGACGTCGCGGTAGATCGGCATCTGCTCGGCCAAAGCGCCCCAGAACCAGTGGCGAAGCTTGACATCGCCAACCTGCGGAGTGCGACTGTCAAAGCGGAAATGCGGCCGGGCAAAAATAGCAATTCCCGTGTAGCGACGAGCCAAATCTTCGCGCGCCATCTGGTGGGAGCCCTGGCCGGTTTCCGGAAAGAGCAAGCGGGCTGTTTGGCCGGACTCGTCCCAGCCGAGCAATACGCAGGCCTCGTCACCCTCCAGCAAAAGTACGGCCGGCAGGAGCGCATCATTGACGCGATCCAGAGAACGCTTGACCACTTTGGCGGAAAGTCCGGAGCGACTTGCAGCACGGCCAAACAACGAAGGCGTCAGCGAACCTTTCTCGAGGGGCAGTCCGGCAACCAGCGCAGCCCGCGTACTCGGGCGTCCGTAAATTCGCGTCAACTCGACCAGACAGTCGAGCAAGGGGTCATGGTGCAGGATATCTTCCCGCACACCGGAATTGCCGACGCCGGCCGAACCGCTTGCTACTTCACTCATGCCACTCCCAGATTTCTTTTGCAGATTCTAACTTGGCTTGAAAATCACAAATCAAAGAAATGTAAAAAAGGCGGCCGCAGCCGCCTCCTTCAAAACAATACCGCAAATCAAGCTATCAGCGGAACAATCAACAAGGCAACCAGGTTGATGATCTTGATCAGCGGGTTAACGGCTGGCCCGGCCGTATCCTTATAGGGATCGCCGACCGTATCGCCCGTCACGGCCGCTTTGTGCGCATCCGAGCCCTTACCGCCGAAGTGACCATCCTCAATGTACTTCTTGGCATTGTCCCAAGCACCGCCACCCGTCGTCATCGAAATGGCAACGAACAGGCCCGTCACGATGGTACCGACCAACAGACCACCGAGAGCGACCGGACCGAGAACCAGACCAACCACGATAGGCACGGCGACCGGCAGGATCGACGGAATCATCATTTCCTTGATCGCCGCCACGGTCAACATATCGACGGCACGCGAATAATCCGGCTTGGCCGTCCCTTCCATGATGCCCGGAATTTCCTTGAACTGGCGACGGACCTCGACGACCACGGCACCGGCTGAACGCCCCACCGCTTCCATGGCCATGGCACCGAACAGGAAGGGAATCAGGCCACCGATGAAGAGGCCGATGATGACCAGGTGATTGGACAGGTCAAAGGTGAAGACCTTGCCCGACACGGCCTCCAGACCATGGGTGTAGTCAGCAAAGAGCACCAGAGCCGCCAGACCGGCGGAGCCGATGGCGTAACCCTTGGTCACGGCCTTCGTCGTGTTGCCGACGGCATCGAGCGGATCGGTAACGTTGCGCACTTCCTTCGGCAATTCGGCCATTTCGGCAATGCCGCCGGCGTTGTCGGTGATCGGACCGTAGGCATCAAGCGCCACGACGATACCGGCCATCGACAGCATGGATGTGGCGGCAATGGCGATACCGAACAGCCCGCCCATCGCAAAGGCAGCCCAGATGGCGGCACAGACCGAGAGCACCGGCCAGGCGGTCGATTTCATCGACACGCCGATACCGGCAATGATGTTGGTGGCGTGGCCGGTCTGACAAGCAGCGGCAACGTGTTTCACCGGCGCGTAATCGGTGCCGGTGTAGTACTCGGTGATCCAAACCAGCGCAGCGGTCAGCACCAGGCCGACGACGGAGCAGCCGAACATGGTCATGGTGTTGATCACACTACCGTCGGGCAACGTGGCACCCGCACCGATCAGCCAGGAGGTGACCGGGTAATAGAAGACCAGGGCCAGCACGCCGGCGACAATCAGGCCGCGATAAAGAGCCGCCATGATCTTGCCGCCTTCGGTCGCCTTGACGAAATAGCAACCAACGATGGAGGCGATGATCGACACGCCGCCCAGCGCTAACGGATAAAGCACGAAGTTTTCGCCCAGACCGGTTGCCGTCTTGATGATCAGCGCGGCCAGAACCATGGTGGCCACCACGGTCACGACGTAGGTCTCGAACAGGTCAGCGGCCATACCGGCGCAGTCGCCAACGTTGTCACCGACGTTGTCGGCGATCACCGCCGGATTGCGCGGGTCGTCCTCGGGAATACCGGCCTCGACCTTGCCCACCAGGTCGGCGCCAACGTCAGCCCCCTTGGTGAAGATGCCGCCGCCCAGACGGGCAAAGATCGAAATCAGCGAGGAGCCGAAGGCCAGGCCAACCAGCGGTTCGATGACATGGTGCAAGTCGGCGCCGGGACCATTGGCCGACTTGAGGAAAGCGAAGTAACCAGCGACACCGAGCAACCCAAGCCCGACCACCAGCATGCCGGTAATCGCGCCGCCCTTGAAGGCGACATCGAGTGCGGCCGAAATGCCGCTACGCGCTGCTTCTGCCGTGCGCACATTGGCGCGCACCGAAACGTTCATGCCGATAAACCCGGCAGCGCCGGAAAGCACTGCGCCGATCAGGAAACCGAAGGCGGTCAGCCAGCCAAGCTTGGGAATAAAACCGATCACCAGGAAGAGGACAATACCGACCATGGCGATGGTCTTGTACTGTCGGCTGAGGTATGCCTCCGCGCCTTCCTGAATTGCCTTGGCAATCTCTTTCATGCGCTCGTTGCCGGCTGGCAACGCGAGGATCTGCTGACTGGAAACCCAGCCGTACAACACTGCTAGAACGGCGCACCCAAGCGCCAACCACAACGGTGTAGACATACACTCCCTCCCTAGATTGATGGAACTACACGTTGAACGCCCCCAGCTTTCTAGTAATGGAAACGTTCTTCAAACGCACATAATCGGGGAGCCCCTTGCGGTACGGCGGCGGCTCCTCGCCTTCGATCAGCGGTTGCAGGTAGGCACGGCAGGCATCGGTGATATGAAATCCATCAGCCGAGATGAATTCGGGAGGCATCTTGCGTTCGACATTGGCGATGTCCTTGAGCGGCGCATCGCCGATTTCCCAGCGATATGGGGCATCGGCCAGACGATTGATGGTCGCCATCACGGCATTTTTGCCCTGCAAAGCCAGGTCCACCGCAGCAACGCCCAGGGCATGCGCCTGCTCGATATCGGTCCGCGAAGCCAGGTGGCGGGCCGAGCGCTGCAGGTAGTCGGCCAGCGCCCAGTGATATTTGTAGCCGAGCTTGTCCTTGATCAACTGCGCCACGATCTGTCCGACACCGCCCAACTGGGAGTGCCCGAAAGCATCCTTGGTACCGGATTCGGCAATCAGCTTGCCGGAAGCATCGGACAAGCCTTCGGAGACAGCGACGGTGCAATAGCCATACAGCTTGACGCACTCATCGGCGCGCGCCAGAAAGCGCTCCGGATCAAACGGAACCTCGGGAAAGAGCAGGATGTGCGGCGGTTCGCCGACATTCTCCGAAGCCAGACCACAGGCGGCGGTAATCCAGCCAGCGTGACGGCCCATGACTTCGAGGACAAAAATCTTGGTGGAGGTGCGCGCCATCGAGGCGACGTCGTAGCCGGCCTCACGGATCGAGGTGGCGACATACTTGGCGACCGAGCCGAAGCCCGGGCAGCAATCGGTCAGCGGCAGATCGTTGTCGACGGTCTTCGGCACCCCGACGCAAACTACCGGGTAGCCCATCTTTTCGGCGATCTGCGACACTTTCCAGGCGGTGTCCATGGAATCGTTGCCGCCGTTGTAGAAGAAGTAGCCAATGTCATGCGCTTTGAAGACATCGATCAGGCGCTCGTACTGGGCGCGATGCTCTTCTAGGCTTTTCAGTTTGTAGCGGCAGGAACCGAAGGCGCCGCCCGGCGTCGAGCGCAGGCGGGCAATGTCCTCGTCGGATTCGAGGCTGGTATCGATCAGGTCTTCGGTCAGCGCACCGATAATGCCATCGCGGCCGGCGTACACTTTCCCGATCCTGTCGGTATGACGACGTGCTTCCTGGATCAGGCCGCACGCCGTTGCATTGATGACGGCGGTAACGCCCCCTGACTGTGCGTAGAAGGCGTTTTTCACCGTCATCTTCGTCCCTTACTTCAGTGCTTCAAAAACGCTCTTGGTGATGCCATCGACGCTACCGACACCAGCCACCTTGCGAACCTTCGGGGCCTTGGCATCGCCTTCGGCCGCCCATTTGCCGTAGAACTCGACCAGCGGCTTGGTTTGCGAGTGGTAGATTTCCAGGCGCTTCTTGACGGTTTCTTCCTTGTCGTCATCGCGCTGGACCAGCGGCTCACCGGTTACGTCATCAATGCCTTCGACCTTCGGCGGGTTGAACACGACGTGGTAGGTGCGGCCCGAAGCCAGGTGGGCACGGCGACCGGCCATACGGGTGACGATGTCGCTGTCCGGCACGTCGATTTCGAGGACGAAATCAAGCGGCACGCCAGCGTCACGCATGGCCTGAGCCTGCGGAATGGTGCGCGGGAAGCCGTCAAACAGGTAGCCGTTCTTGCAATCGTCCTGGGTCAGACGATCCTTGACCATGCCGATAATGACCGCATCCGGGACCAGGCCGCCGGCATCCATGTGCTTCTTGGCTTCCAGACCGAGCGGCGTGCCGGCTTTGACTTGTGCGCGGAGCATGTCGCCGGTGGAAATTTGCGGGATGCCAAATTCTTTGGAGATGAATGTGGCTTGCGTACCCTTGCCGGCGCCGGGAGCGCCCAACAAAATCAATTTCATGAAAAGTCCCTCGGGTTTTTAACTATTGAAAATTATTGTTATCGGCTTCGTTTCAGCGTCTGTGACGGCCGTTCTCTAAAGGCGAAAAATTACTCGGAATTTCAGGCCCGGTCAAACAGTTTGCGCATCCGCTCTGCATCTTCGGGCGTATCGACGCCAGGCGCCGGGGCTGCGTCGATCAACGTCACGCTGATGCGGTAGCCATGCCACAAGGCGCGCAACTGCTCGAGCGATTCGAAGTGTTCGGTCGGTGCCACGGTCAACCCGGAAAAAGCCTTCAAAAACGAAGCGCGGTAGGCGTACAAACCGACGTGACGATAGGCCGGGAAATTGGCTGGCAGCGTTTCGCCACCCGCTTCTCTGGCGAAATGGTCACGAGCATAGGGAATCGGCGCGCGGGAAAAATACGCGGCGTCGCCATCGGCTCGGCAGACCACCTTGACGACGTTCGGGTTGAAGAAATCGGCCGGATCGGTGATCGGGTGCGCGACGGTGGCGATGTCGGCGCCGGAGGCAGCCAGTTGGCGCGCCGTCTGGAGGATGACCTCAGGCTCGATCAAGGGCTCGTCGCCCTGGACATTGACGATGATGGTGTCACCGCCCCAGCCACGTTGTTCGACGACCTCGGCCAGACGGTCGGTGCCGGTCGGATGGTCGCTGCGCGTCATGAGCGCGGCGACTTCGTGCGCTTCGGCGGCAGCACGGACGTCCGGATGATCGGTCGCCACCCAGATTTCCTCGGCGCCCGACAAACGCGCCCGCTCGGCCACCCGGACGACCATCGGCTTGCCGCCGAGATCAAGCAGCGGCTTGCCCGGCAAGCGGGTCGACGCGTAACGCGCCGGGATGACGACCTTGAAGGCGAGGCCGGACATTACTGCCCGTCCGCGTTGAGCTGGCGCGCTTCGTCCTCGAGCATGATCGGGATGTCGTCGCGGATCGGGAAGGCCAGCTTGCAGGGTTTGCAGACCAGTTCCTTCTCAGCCTTGCGGTGTTCGAGATTGCCCTTGCAAATCGGGCAGACGAGAATATCAAGCAGCCTGGCGTCCATGGAGTTTCTCCAAAATCAGTTCAATAAGGGCCGGCGAAAGCTCGGCCTCGACGGGCAGAACCCAGGTTTCACCCGCCGTCAGTCCGGCGCATTTTACTGCATCCTTCTCGGTCATCAGCAGGATGCCGTCTTTGGCAAAATCCAGATCGGCGGCCGAATAGCGATGATGGTCGGGAAACGGGTGATTTTCGCAGTTCAATCCCAGCGTTTCCAGCGTCTGAAAGAAACGCGCCGGATTGCCGATGCCGGCCAGCGCATGCAGCCGGCCGCGGCCACGCAGGCTCTCGGCCGAACAGGTTTGCTGCGAATCGCCGAGGCGATAAAAGCAGCCGGGCTGCAGCCTCATGTCGAAAGTTGGCGCCGAGGCGGCAAACCGGGATTTCAAATTATTGCCAATAATCGCGTCGACCGTGGCAAGTCGCCCCAGCGGTTCGCGCAGCGGCCCGACCGGCAGTCGCCAGCCGTTGCCGGCGCCGCGCGCGTCGAAAACGACCAGTTCGACATCGCGGGCCAGCGCGTAGTGTTGCAAGCCGTCGTCGCAGAGCACGACATTGACCTCCGGGTGCGCCGCAAGCAGGGCAGCGCCAGCGGCGGCGCGCTGGCGGCCGACGCAGACCGGCACCCCGCTGCGCCGGGCGAGGAGCAAAGGTTCATCGCCCACCTCTTCCGGCCTCGAATTGGCGCTCACCGAAACCACGCCATCGCCGCTGCGCCCGTAACCGCGGCTGACAATCCCCGGCTGCCAGCCGCGCGCCGTGAGTTGCTGCGCCAGCCAGAGGGTCAGCGGCGTCTTGCCGGCGCCACCGACAATCAGGTTGCCGACGACAATGACCGGCACGGGCAGCCGCACCGGCTTGGCCAGCCGGCGATTGAGCGCGCTCAACAGGCTGTAGAGCCAATTCAGCGGCAGCAAAAGCCACAACGCCGGCGTCAGCCGGCGTTGCTCGAACCACTGTCGCTGTAGCCAGCGGGCAAACATCAACGATTCTGGGTGGCGAAGGAAATGTGTGGATAACCGGCTGTCTGCGCCGCCTGCATGACGTCGACGACGCTTTGATGCGTCGCCTTGGCATCGGCGTTGATGACGATCAGCGGATCCTCGCGACTACCCGCCGCCCGGCGCAGCCCGTCGGCGATGCTCTTGACGTCACTGGTCGCCAACGGCGACTTGTTGATCAGCACCTGGCCAGTGGCCGTCACGGCCACATCGACCTCGTTGGGCTGCTCGGCCTGCTTGCTGGCGTCGGCCGTCGGCAGGTTGATCTCCAGCCCGGAGAACTTGGCATAGGTGGTGGTCAGCATCAGGAAGATGATGATGACCAGCAATACGTCAATCAACGGAATCAGGTTGATTTCCGGCTCTTCCCGGCTGCGGCCACGCTGGAAATTCATCGCTTACTTCCGCTCGCCGTGCATGTACTCGACGAGGCGGACGGCCTGCTGCTCCATCTCGACAACGAAGCCGTCGGCCAGCGCCCGGAAATGGCGCCAGGCGATCAGACTGGGGATGGCGATGACCAGACCGAAACCGGTGTTGTACAGCGCCACGGAAATACCGTGGGCCAGTTGCATCGGATTGGTACCGGTCGGCGACTGCGAACCGAAAATCTCGATCATCCCGACCACGGTGCCGAACAGACCCATGAGCGGGCTGACCGAGGCGATGGTGCCAAGCGTCGTCAGGTAGCGATTGAGCTCGTGTGAAACGGCCGAACCGGCTTCCTCGATCGATTCCTTCATGATCTCGCGCGACGCATTAACGTTGCGCAGGCCGGCCGACAGCACGCGGCCGAGCGGCGAATGGGCATCAAGATCCTCAAGCAGCTTGTCGTTGTTGGCGCCCCGCTTGAACTCGCCGACCGCGCGCTTGAGCAAGCCGGCCGGGACAACCTTGGCATGGCGCAGGGCAACGACGCGCTCGATAATCAACGCCACCGAAATGATCGAAGCCAGTAGCAAGGGGTAGATGGGCCAACCGGCCGCCTTAATGATCTCAAGCACGTGAGGGAATCCTTGATGGAATATTAGCCCGCAATTCTGCCCTGCCCCCCGCCGCAGGGCAAGCGGCGAAATGACGGCCCTGGCGCGGCTTATCCCCAAAACCTGTGGATAAGTCTGTGAATGAAGTGTCTACAGTTGCGCTAACTCCCAACCAGCAAAGGACTTTTTACACTCTGCCAAAAAACAAGGCATGTTCTTTACATCTTTAATAATCAAAGACTTAAGAAAACAAAACCCTGTCAACGACTGACCGCAAAATAAAGGCGCGGGTTACAATTGACAAATGCAAAATGCCATTCAACCTGTCGGTAACTCTGTCCTCAGCGTATCCAGCCTGAATAGACAGGTCCGGGATTGCCTCGAATCGGCCTTCCCACTGACCTGGGTCAGCGGCGAAATATCCAACCTGACCTACGCCGCCTCGGGCCACGTCTATTTCTCGCTCAAGGACGCCAGTGCCCAGGTGCGCTGCGTCATGTGGCGAAGCCGGGCACAAGTGCTCGGCTGGCGGCTGGAGAACGGCCAGAAGATCGAAGCCCGCGTGCTGGTTTCCTTCTACGAACCGCGCGGCGAATTCCAGCTCAACGTTGAAGCCATCCGCCGCGCCGGCCAGGGCGACCTCTTCGAACGCTTCCTGCAACTCAAGGCCAAACTTGAAAATGAGGGCATTTTTGCCGTTGACCGTAAGAAAGCCCTGCCCAGCTTCCCGCGTCGCCTGGCCATCGTCACCAGCCCGCAGGCCGCCGCCCTGCGCGACGTCCTGACCACACTGCACCGGCGCGCCCCGCACGTCGCCATCACGCTCTTCCCGACTCCCGTCCAGGGCGAAGGCGCCGGCGCCAAAATCGCCGACGCCATCGCCCTGGCCGCCAACAGCGATTGCGATGCGATCATTCTGTGTCGTGGCGGCGGCAGCATCGAAGACCTCTGGGCCTTCAACGAAGAAAGCGTCGCCCGCGCCATCAACGCCTCCGCCATTCCGGTCATCTCCGGCGTCGGCCATGAAACCGACTTCACCATCGCCGATTTCGCCGCCGACCTGCGCGCCCCGACCCCGACTGCCGCTGCCGAACTGGCCAGCCCCGACCGCGACGCCCTGCTCGACCGCCTGACCCAGCTCGAAAACCACCTCGGCCGGCGCATGGACCGCACGCTATCTGATCAATTGCAGCGCCTCGACTGGCTCACCACCCG
This sequence comes from Ferribacterium limneticum, assembly GCF_020510565.1. NCBI lineage: Bacteria > Pseudomonadati > Pseudomonadota > Betaproteobacteria > Rhodocyclales > Azonexaceae > Ferribacterium > Ferribacterium limneticum. The sequence goes on along the minus strand of NZ_CP075189.1, from coordinate 1,432,947 downwards.
CCTCGTGCACCCGGCCGAACGCATCAGCCAACGCCAGCGCGAAGCCGAAACGCTGGGCTCGCGCCTGCACCACGCCCTGCGCCGCCAAACCGAGCACTGCGCCGTCCGCCTGCAATCGCTCGGCCTCCGCCACGCCAGTGCCCGGCCGCGCCCGGAAAAGCTGGCCGAAGGCATCGCCCACCTGCAATATCGTCTGTCCCGGCAGACCCAATGGGCAATTTCTCAATATTCCGGGAAACTAAATTCACTTGGCAGCAGTCTGACCCAGCTTGATCCACACGCCGTCCTGTCGCGAGGTTATACACTTGCCATGGATGCCGACGGCCGGGCCATCCGCGACGCCACCCGATTAAGCCCGGGCGACCTGCTCAAACTGCGCTTTGCCAGCGGTTCGGCCGAAGCCACGGTAAATCAGGTTGTCGCCAGCCCGGAAGCTGACTAGAATTTTCGATTCACCCCTCATCAAACCCCAACGGAGAACATAAATGGAACACCAACTGCCCGCCCTGCCGTTTGCCAAAGACGCCCTCGCCCCCCACATGTCGGCCGAGACCTTTGACTACCACTACAGCAAGCACCATCAGGCCTATGTCACCAACCTGAACAACCTGATCAAGGGCACCGAGTACGAAAACCTCGACCTCGAAGCCATCGTCAAGAAGGCCCCGGCCGGCGGCATCTACAACAACGCAGCCCAGGTCTGGAACCACACCTTCTTCTGGAACTGCCTGACCCCGAACGGCGGCGGCGTACCCAAGGGCGGCCTGGCTGCAGCCATCGACGCCAAGTGGGGTTCGCTCGACGCCTTCAAGACCGCCTTCCAGACCTCCGCCGTCGGCAACTTCGGTTCCGGCTGGACCTGGCTGGTCAAGAAGGCTGACGGCTCGGTCGACATCGTCAACATGGGCGCCGCCGGCACCCCGCTGACCACCGGCGACAAGGCCCTGCTCTGCGTCGACGTCTGGGAACACGCCTACTACATCGACTACCGCAACATGCGCCCGAAATTCGTCGAAACCTACCTGGCCTCCATGGTCAACTGGTCGTTCGCCGAAGCCAACTTCGCCTGAGTCGAAAAGTCATTTTCGGGACGGCTATGCCGAATCCCGAAGCATCAAAAAAGGAGCCGGTTGGCTCCTTTTTTATCTGCAAATTTGGCCGATGATGCCGAAAGTGATGGGTAAAACAACCGACTTCTGAAGTCAACGCGTAGAATCTGCCTAATTCCCGACATTTTTATGCCGACCCGCCCGGCAAATATGGTTTGCTCAGATAACCCCTAAACTAATGCTCCCAAGTCCAAATGGCCAACCCATCACAGGAAGCGCAGTCAAACGCGCAGCATAACTCTTATCAACGCTGGTACTACGAGAGCATCAACAAGAAAACCATGCGACCCTCGGCTGGCGCGCGCTATATCGGACGCCAGATCGATCGAATGGCAAGGATCGCCCAACTGGACGAGGCAGAGAATATCCTGGAAGTAGGCTGCGGCCAGGGTCGCTACTCTGTCCCAATGCTTGACGTCGGCTACAGCCTCACCTGCCTAGATCTATCCCCGGTCCTGCTACAGCGCATGTTGGATGCAGCGCGCACGCCGCCACGGCAAGTCATAGCTTGCGATCTGGCAGAGGTAGCGGCACATACGAGCGAACGGTTCGACCGCGCCATCGGCTTCTTCACGCTGCATCACATGCACGACCTCGATGACATTTTCCTTGGCCTCGCCAAGGTACTAAAGCCCGGTGCAGTGGTTGCATTTTGTGAGCCCGTAGCCTGGAATCCGCTTTACTACATACAGATCGCGCTCACGCCACGTATGACATGGAAGGGCGACGGCGGCGTTGCCCGCATGCGGCCCGGACTTGTCCTGCCTGCACTTGAACGTGCCGGATTCGTTGACGCGCGATCTACTGCATTCGGTTTCTTCCCACCATTCATTACCAATCGCGGTTGGGGCGCTACCCTCGAGACCCTTCTGGAGCGAGCTAGGGTGTTCTCGCCGCTGCACGCATTTCAGATTTTCTCGGCAACCTACCGGGGCTGACCATGCCGTCATGGACCTGCCCTGACTGCAGGCTACCACTCACGGGGGCGGAACTACGCTGCGCTGACTGTGGTTTCATGCTGTCACTCGAAAATGGAATATGGGTCGGGGCACGCGGATTCCGGCCTGAACGCTTCGCTGAGGCGCGGCGAGACCATCTGTCCCAAATCTCCGAAACGCACTTCTGGTTCGATGCACGCGCTCGGCTAATCACACGAATTCTTGACTCGCTACCGCTTTCCGGCCGCACCGCCGCGCTAGAGATTGGCTGCGGCAGCGGTGGTTTTCTGCCTGTGCTGCGCGCCCGGTTTGGTGAGGTCGTCGGCGTCGATGCTTACGAAAGCTCGCTCCGGGAAGCAGTACGCTGCGAGCCCGAAGCCGTGCCCGTTCAGGCGGACGCTCATCGCATACCGCTCGCCGCCGGGCAATTCGACCTCATTGTTGCGCTTGACGTGCTGGAACACCTTGAGCCGGAAAAATTCTTCGCCGAGGCTGCGCGCTTGGTCCGACCAGGTGGCTTTCTGTTACTTTCTGTACCGGCTTTTCCGCTACTATGGGGCGATGCCGACGTAAGGGCAGGCCATCGCTGCCGCTACCGGCGCCGCCGTCTGATCGAAGAAATTACCCAGCATGGCTGGGCGCCGCTCGGAACTGCTTACTATCAATGCCTGCTGTTCGGCGCCATGCTCCTCTCGCGCCGCTTGGCACAGGGGGACATCAGTAGCGTCGAACGCCAACCGCCGGCATGGATGGGTCGGTTGTTTGCCACCATCAATCGCACCGAACTACTACTCCTCGGACGGCATGCTCCATTCGGCACTTCGCTGATCGCCTGGGCTCAACGTTCATGACCAAGAGCCTGCTTGATCTCGTGCTGTTCGTACGCACCCCCCTCAATGTCGCACGCGCCATCGATGTAGGCATCCGCAGTTTCATGGTCGACATGGAATGGCGCGGCAAACACGACCGCCAGACGGGAGCCAATACTGAAATCGATCCTGCCAGCGCCGCAGATCTGGAACACGTCTGTCATGCTGCCCTGCCGCACGGCGCACGCGTGTTCTGCCGAATCAATCCATACGGGCCATGGACCGCAGGAGAAGTCGACCGCGCCATAGAATGCGGCGCGGAGCGTCTGTTCCTACCGATGGTAAAAAATGCAGACGAAGTCGCAGGATTCCTTGCCATGATCGGCGGTCGCTCTGAGTCCGCCATCCTCATCGAGACCGAGGAAGCCGTCGCCGCCGCTGCGAGCATCGCGCCACTGCCGACCGATGCGGTCTATATCGGGCTGAACGATTTGTCCATCAGCCGTGGTGTGTCCAGCATCTTTCCGCCCATGTGCGACGGTACCATTGAGTACGTTCGCAAATTGTTCGCCGGGCGTGAATTCGGGTTCGGTGGTGTCACTGCGTTGGATGGAGGCCATCCACTGCCGTGCCGCCTGCTACTGGAAGAAATGGTTCGCCTCGACTGTTCATTCAGCTTCCTGCGTCGCTCGTTCATGAGTGATTTGTGGCCTCGCCTGGATTGCGCCGCGCAGATCGAACTTGTGCGCGGCTATCTGAAAATGCTCACAGCGCGAACCCCGGCAATCGTCGAGGCCGATCACATCAATCTATGCGATGCGGTGAGCAAGTTACTTGTACCCTCACTACAGAAATGATCGGCAAGGTCGTCGTCAGCTATCCCTGCGACGTAACGCATTTGGCTAATTTGCAGGCGTGCGCGCCTGGTTGGCAGATTGTGCCGGTATCCAGCGAGCAGCAGGCACTGCGCGAATTCGAAGACGCTGACGTGGTGCTCGGCAATCCCCATTTCATCCAAGCTCTGCCGTTTGCGCGCCGCCTGAAGTGGATGCAGTCAAACTCGGTAGGTATGGATCTGCTGCTCTCCAGCGAGCGCGTGCGCACTGGCGACTTCCTGATCAGCAACGCGCGGGGCGTTTATGACAATGAGTTGGCCGATCACACGTTGGCGATGATACTCAGCCTGTTGCGCGGCATCACCGCATCTGAGCGCAACCGCTTGGCCGGCTTGTGGCATCGTCGCGCCCTCGTCTCGATTGAAGACACGCACACACTGGTCTTCGGATATGGCGGCGTTGGACGCGAGGTCTGCCGCCGCCTGCGGCTCATGGGCGGGCGGGTGACTGCCGTGCGGCGCCAGCCTGATGTGGATGCGGTATCCGAGGTTCCCATCATCGGGTTGAATGAGGGCTTGGCACGCCTGCCACAGGCCGACATCGTCGTGCTGGCCCTACCGCTCACTGCGGAAACCGAAAACCTGTTCGACAGAAAAAACATCGCTGCACTACCGACCGGCTGCTTCCTCATAAACGTTTCACGCGGTGGCCTAATCGATGAGCAGGCCCTCGAGTCGGCGCTCGACCGGCTGGGTGGCGTCGGTCTCGACTGCCTGCGCGAGGAACCCCCCCCCAGCGGGCACTGGGCCTGGCGGCATCCTGGCGTACTATTGACGCCGCACGTCGGCCGAGCCCCCGAGTCGCCGACATGCCGACGCTTCTACTCGCTGTTCGAACACAATCTCGGACGCTGGGCTAGCGGCCAATCACCAGTCAATCTTATCGACAGGACGCTGGGCTACTGATGCTGGCGCCCGACGTATCTGTCGTCCTGCCACTGTATCGCAACTCAGCCAGCATGCAGGAGTTGGTCGAGCGTTTGGCAAAAGCGCTAGCAGACGAAAAGTTCGAAATCATCGGGGTCGACGATGCCTGCCCAGAAGTCAGCGGCGAAGTTCTCCTGAGTTCCGCCGCCTCGCTTGGTGTCGAAACAAGGCTGATAAGGCATGCGCGCAATCTCGGCCAGAACCGGGCCGTGCTGGCGGGTCTTCAGGAAGCCCGAGGACGACACATTGTGGTCATGGACTCTGACCTTCAAGATCCGCCGGAAGAGATTCCGCGGCTTCTGGCCGAGGCACGCACAAGCGGCGTCCAGGTAGTCTTCGGCCGGCGAGTCGGGACCTACCGCAGGCTCTCTGACGAGTTGACCTCCTATGTCTTCAAGTGGCTGCTGTTTCGGCTCGCAAATTGCGGTTTCGATCCGCGCATCGGCTTGTTCTTCGTACTGGATAGCGAGGCGCGGATGCAGTTGGTCGCCCCACGCGGAGCGGCGCCCTATGTGATGGCAATGCTGGCGTGTGCACATCCGTCGTGGTGCAGCGTGGCATATGAGCGTCATGCGCGTTCCTCCGGCCGTTCAGCATACTCATTCAAGCGAAGGTTCGTGTTGGCAATAAATGCCTTTCACTGCTACGCGCAGATCAAGCGTGAGGGTCGCTTATGAGACAGGCAGTTAGCCCGACTGTGCGTGACAGCCTGGTCACTGCTGTACTGTTCTCGGGGGCACTCGCCTATTATTTATCCTACGCTTGGTCGTTCCCGTTCAATTTCGGCGACGAGGGCTACCTCTATGCCGTCGCAGGAGGTGTCGCGCACGGCTTGCAGCTTTATCGGGACATAGAACTCAACAGCTATATGCCCGGCCTGTTTTTCTTGTTCTCACTCTTCTCCGGAACACCCGGCGAGACGTTGAATGCCTCGCGCGCAACGATGGCCGTGATGCTCGCGTTCAACGTCTGCCTGCTCTATCTGATCACGCGGGCTGCGGGTAGTCGGGTGATGGCGATAGCTGTCGCGCTCGTGCTGTGCCTTGTGCCGGGCCCCTGGTACAAGGCCTATCAGCCAACGCTGTGGCTCGCCCTGCTCGGTTGCGCGCAACAATATTTCATGACCAGACGCACGGCCTGGCTAGCAGCACTAGGGGCATGCACCGCGCTGGGCCTGTACTTCAGGATAGAGGTCTCGATAGCTGGCTTCGTCATGCTGGCACTTGTGTTGTGGCTTACCCGCGCTCTACACGTCGATACGAGCAGTAGCTTCACGGCGGATACCGGAGTTGCTTTCACCGGCTTCGTTCTGACGTTGTTACCGTTGCTCACGCTGCTGGATGCAGACCGCATCCTCGCCGACTACGTGACGCAGCTCATTGAGCTACCTCGGCACGTTGGGGAACGCATCGCAGGACCTTACCGCCTCGAAGCGCCGGGATTGTGGCGGCTCGGGCATTTGTCGCATGGAAGAACGCACGCATGGCTCTACTGGGGGGCGATCCTGGTCCCGGGGCTGCTCGTTGCGAATACGATATGGCTCGCACGGGAAGCGCGTACCGATCACGCGCTGCGCAACGAGTTGGGTCTTTCGTTGCTGGCCTTGGTCTGGCTTGCCATGAATCTACCTCAATACGCCTGGGAGCGTCCCGATCCAGCGCATCTTGCCGAGCGCCTGTTCGCATTACTCGCAGCAACTCCAATTATCGTCGCTCCGTTCATACGTCAGTTCGGCTCCTCGACCAGCCAGCCACGACGCGCACTTAGCGTGGTTCTTGCGTCGGTTCTGATTTCGTACTTCGTGGCCTATTTGATGATCCGCCACAGTGGAGACATTTCCGGCGGCTACCACCGAGCGTCGTTCCACCCAGTGCTCGCCAATGGAATGAAGCTACCTCTCTCCCAACCAATGCAACCGCTGCTGGAACGGATCATCGCCGACACTTCGCCGAACGACCCCATCGTCGCCCTGCCCTACGGGCCTGGTTTCAATGTGGTCACTGACCGGCCTTTTCCCTCGCGGCAGATATACCTATTCCCGTTCAACACAAACCCGCTTGTCGAAGCCAATTTCATCTGTGCGCTGGAACTGAAACATGTGCGCTATGTGCTGTACAACGAAAATTTTTCGCTCGACAGGACAGAGCGCACACGCATGTCGAACTACGCTCCTCGCCTGCATGCGTACCTCAAATCTCACTTCGCTATCGACCAAGGCGTTGACAACTGGTTGCTGTTACGTCGGACAAATACGGCACAGAGGGAAGAACAGTCCGCTGGGTGCGCACTCAAGTGGCCGGACGAGCTCTCACCGGGTCCAAGTCGATGAGTGTGAGCAGCGATCGGCCGACAACGTACCCACTGAGTATCCGCATACTGATCCTATTCGCGCGTCTCGCTGTCTCAGTGGTACTGCTCGCGGCACTCGGGATGCGCATCAATCTGGAGGACATGGAGAGGCGTTGGTACAGCGCAGACATGCCGCTGCTTGTGAGCGCAACGCTACTGCTTCTATCTCTGACTTTGCTGAACGCCGGTCGCTGGCGCATCATCCTGCACCTCGCCGGCAATCCCATCAGTCTGGTACGGGCCGAGAGCTACGTGCTGATTGGTATGTTCTTCAACCAAACGGTGTTCCCATCCCTAGCTGGTGAAGTCGCCAAGGTCTGGCTTGCCCGCCGCGCTGGTATTCCTCTCAGCATAACGGTGGCAAGCCTGCTGGTCGATCGATCGCTGGCGCTGGCGGGACTCGCATTACTGGCGACCACGACCCTGCTGCTCAGCGCAATGGGCGCCATCACGCTCGGCAGCACGCTGGTACTTCCGCTCATCGCATTGATCTCGGCAATCACCATGGCACTTATGCTCATGGCGCGCATGGATCGAGTTGAGATACCGGCATGGCTGAGACGTCCCTGGTTCGGCACGCTGGCGGGACTGATGCAATTGGCGCTCTCGGATACACGCACCCGCGCCCTAACGCTAGCCATGTCGGTAGTGATTCATATCGGCATCGCCACAGCGATGTTCCTCATCGCCTGCTCGCTCCAGGTGCCGATGCAGTTGGGCCACTGCCTGGCGCTGGTTCCTCCCGTAATGCTGCTAACCATGCTGCCAGTATCGCTGGCGGGCTGGGGACTGCGCGAGGGTGCGATGGTAGTGGCGTTTGGACAGGTTGGCATCGCCGCGCCCGATTCTTTCCTCGTATCTACCACCTTTGGCGGAGTCATGCTTTTCCTGGGGCTGAGCGGTGGAATTCCGCTGCTTTTCTGGCGGCGCCACTCTGCATGCGAAATCCGCGTAGTTTCGTAAGTTCACCAGCACGACGGGAGAGGAACCTAGTGCCACCTACACAGTGCCGGTGGCTTCACCCCAGCCCGTAGCTGCCGGGAAAGAAGTATGGAGTGAAGGAAGATTTTTCGCCATTTCCCCCCTCAGCTGCAGCAACCTGCAACACTCCGGCCATTCAGCTCCTCCAAAACCAACGTTGGCAATGGTCAACGAGCGCCCCCCCACCCGAGACTCATTTCCTGAAATCCCAAAAGGGGCCAAATGCCCCTTTTTCATTCAGCTTTCAGCCCTTGCCGGCCACTCTCTTCACCGTCAGCGTGACCAGGAACGGAAATTCCGCGTCGGCGGATTTGATGACGCGATACGCCGGTCCGACGGCGCGGGCTATCCAGGCGGTCAGGGCGTCGAGGTTCACGGCTTCGCAGCGCAGGTCGGCGATGACGCAGCCATCATCTTCGTAGACCGGGAAGTCGGTGCAGCCGACCGGCTTGGCTTCCTGGTCGTAGACCCGGCAGGCGCCGCAGCTTTGATCGTAGGCGGGGCAGGGTTTGCTGTGGGCGTAGTAGAGCCCGTTTCCGGCCCGGATTTCTTCGGGGCCCTGGCCGGCGGCGAGGCGCCGGTCGAAGGCGGGGCGCGATTCGCCGAGTTGCCAGAGAGTCTTGATTTGTTTCCATTCCAGCTCAAGAACGAGCACGTCGAGCCGGCAGCACGGCTTCGAGCATTGGGCGCAATGGGGGATGACGGCGGCGACCTGATAGGCGGCGGCCGCCGCGGCAAGCTCGGTGGCCAGGCGACGGCGGGGGTTATGGGCGCTCATGAAAAGACGGCCTTGGGAAGCGTGGATGAGGGAATAGTGCGGTTCATCGGCCACTGATAGCACGATCTGAAAGCACGGCGCAAGAGTCGAAGCGGGATTCACGCCTGCCTGAATTCCCGTCTTTCCGGAAAAGACGGCCGGGCCCGGCCGCCAGGCCACCGCCGTGACATTTCATTTTTGCCCGTTTTTTCCGGTTGACCGTGAAATTCATCACAACGACGATCAGACAACGGTGCTTGGCATGACACGATCATCGGTCTAAGATGGATTCAACGACTTGCATGCAGGCAAGTCCGCAGTGCATCAAAAGAATGCCGCAAACCACCCGCCAGCGATCAACCAAAGATCGTACCGGGGGTCGGCTGATGAGTCAGGCCAACAGAGGGGCGCCCATGAGTCTGCATGTCTTCGTCGCCATGCCGTTCGGTATCAAAGCCGCCGATGACGGCCGGCTGATCGATTTCGACCGGGTTTATGGCGAGCTGATCCGGCCGGCCCTGGAGAGCGCCGGGTTGACGGTTTTGCGCGCCGACGAGGAACAGGGCGCCGGCGACATTCGCGCCGACCTTTTCCAGGAACTGCTGATGGCCGACCTCGTCGTCGCCGACCTGACGCTCGACAATCCCAATGTCTGGTACGAACTCGGCGTCCGCCATGCCCTGCGCGCCCGCGGCGTCATCCTCGTCCAGGGGCCGCGCGCCGCCCAGCCCTTCGACATCTACACCGACCGCAAGCTCAATTACCACCTGCTCGACAGCGCCCCCGACCCGCAAAGGCTGGCAACCGACATCGCGGCGCTGGCCAACATGGCCAAAAGCACGCTCAAAGCCTGGCGCGGCCGCAAGACCAGCCCGGTGTACAGCCTCCTGCCCAACCTCGAAGAACCCGACTGGACGCGCTTGCGCGTCGGCAATGCGCTCGAATACTGGGAAAACCACGACGAATGGGCGACCCGCATCGAGGTGGCGCGCAACGCCAATCATCCGGAGGACATTCTCGTCCTGGCCGACGAGGCGCCGGCCACGCCGCTGCGTGTCGAAGCCCATCTCAAGGCCGGCGAGGCGCTGCGCCGCATGGAGCACTTCCATTTCGCCCTCGAACAATGCGACCTGGCCCTCGAATTCGCCCCGGACAACCACGAAGCTGCCCGCCAGCGCGGCGTCTGCCTGCAACGCCTGGGCCGCACCGACGAAGCGCGGGCGGTCTACAAGAAGCTGATCGCCGACAACGAAGACGACATCGAAGCCTGGGAACTGCTCGGCCGCCTGGACAAGGAAGAATGGGTCAGAGCCTGGCGCATCCCGGGTCACACGCCGGAGCAGATGCGCAGCGATGCGGCCTACGAAGACGCCCTGCTGCGCGACACCATCCTGAGCTACAGCCGGGCCTTCCGGAGCAGCCCGGGCCATTACCTGTCGGGCATCAATGCGGTGATGATGATGCACGTTTACCGCGACCTGACCGGCGACCCGCGCTTTGCCAACGAGGCCGCCATCATGGCCGGCGGTGTCCGCTGGGCGGCATCGTGCGAGCGCGACGATGCCTGCCTTTTCTGGGCCTTGGCCAACCTCGGTGGCCTGGCCATCATCGATGGCGACCCGGCCGCCGTCGGCGCCGCCTTTCGCGAGGCCATCGCCCACGCCGACAACGACTGGCTGGCCCTCGAAGCGACCTACAAACACCTCGCCCTGCTCTCGGCCCTCGGCTTCCGTCCGGACAACGTGACCATGGCGCTGGCCACGCTCGAACGCGCCATGCTGCGCCTAAAGCCGCCCGCCAGCCAGCGCCAGCCGGACAAGGTTTTTCTCTTTTCCGGCCACATGATCGACCGCCCCGACCGGGCCGATCCGCGCTTTCCGGCTGACAAGGAGTCCATCGCCGCGGCCCGCATCGGCGAGTTGCTCGACAGCCTCGGCGCCGGCCCGGACGACCTCGCCTTCGCCCAGGGCGCGGCCGGTGGCGACATCCTCTTTGCCGAAGCCTGCCTGGCCCGCGGCGTCCCTTTCCAGATGCTGCTGCCGCTAGCCGAGCCGGACTTCATCGAAGCCTCGATTCTCCCCTCGGCCAACGGCGAAGCCTGGCGCCAGCGCTATCTCGCCCTGCGCGACAAAGTCGCCCTGGCGCCGCGCATCATGCCGGACGAACTCGGCCCGCTGCCGCGCGACCGCGACGGCCGCGAAATGAACGCCTTCGAGCGCTGCAACCTGTGGCTGCTTTACAGCGCGCTGGCCCAGGGCCTCAGCCGGGTCCGCTTCATCTGCCTGTGGAATGGCGGCGGCGGCGACGGCACCGGCGGCACGGCGCACATGGTGCGAGAGGTCAAACGCCGAACCGGGCAAGTGAGCTGGCTCGATACGCGCCTGCTCTGGTAACCTGAATGTCATTTTTTTGATTCACCCTGTTGTTTGTAGCGCTTCGCCAACCAAAAAAGGAGACGAATCATGGCCAAGAAGACGGCACTCTGCATCGGCATCAACAACTATCCCGGCACGCACATGGACCTCCAGGGCTGCGTCAATGACGCGCAGGACTGGGCGGCCGTTCTCGCCGCGCGCGGCTACAAGACCACGCTGCTGCTCGACGACAAGGCAACCAAGGCCGCCATGGTCGATGCCATGACGAAGCTCATCGCCAGCGGCGGCAAGGGCGACAGCCTGGTCATCACCTTCTCCGGCCACGGCACCTACCAGCCGGACGAAGACGGCGACGAGGTGGACGGCCTCGACGAGGCGCTTTGCCCCTACGACCTGCAAACCAGCGGCAGCGCCCTGACCGACGACGAAATCAAGGCCATTTTCGCCACCCGCAAGGGCGGCGCCCGCCTGCTGCTCATTGCCGACAGCTGCCATTCCGGCACCGTGACGCGCGCCGCCAAGGCCGACAAGGACGCCGATACCCGGCCGCGCTTCATGCCGATGGGCAACTGGCTGCCGGCCAGCCGTCTGCCCAAGAATTTCGCCGGCAAGACGGCACAAACCATGGTCGCGCCAATCGGCACCTCGCCGCTCACCGGCGCCTTCGTCAAGCAGGTTGGCGACCTGTTGCTGGCCGGTTGCAAGGAGGGCCCCAACAACTACAGCTACGACGCCAAGATAAACGGCCGCTACAACGGCGCCTTCACCTACTACGCCCTCAAGGCGCTCAAGACCTTGAAGCCCGAGGCGACCTGCAACGACTGGTACAAGGCCATCCTCAAGAGCCTGCCCTCGGCCAGTTATCCGCAGATGCCGCAGCTGTTCGGCACGAGCGCCGCCAAGACGCGCAAGGCATTGACCTGATTCACCCCAGCCCCGACGAGCAGTAGAGGAGACACAGCATGACGACACGCACGATACGCATTCGCGGCACCAAAGTCGGTGCCGGCAGCCGCGGGGCCAGCCAGCCCGGCGGGCCCGAGCCGCTCTTCCGCCTCGCCCCGGGCAGCGCCCGCGATGGCGCCGGTGAGGAGATCGAGGTCAAACCGGAAACGGTGGTGCGCGTCGCCCTCGAAAACGGTTTCGTGCTGTGGAGCCGGGCCGATGACCTGACCCGCGAATACGGCAGCCCGCCGCCACGCGGCGCTGGTGGGGCCTGGGAATTCACCCGCCTGACGCCGCGCCGGGCGGTGGTCAGCGAACGCGGGGCGGCCGGGCTGGCGATTCGTGTGCTCGAATTTTTCGGCGTCGATATCGGCAAGAAAGTCGCCGGCAAGCTCGGCAAGGTGCTCGAAGACAAGAAACTGCACGCCAAGGGACCGGGGCTCTACCGTATCGCTGCCGGCAACGCGCTGACCCTGACGCCGGTTCCCGGCAGCGGCCCGCTCCCCGCCGCCCCCGGGCCGATCCTCGTTTTCATCCACGGCACGGCGTCGAGCACCGCCGGCAGCTACGACAAGCTCTGGGATCCGCGCAATGCCGATGCCCTGAAGCTGCGCGCCAGCCTGACGACGACGTACGGCGAGCGCATTTTCGGCCTCGAACACCGGACGCTGACCGAAAGCCCGATCCAGAACGCCTACGCCCTGCTTGAACGCCTGCCAGAAGGCGCCGACGTCCATCTCGTCTCGCACTCGCGCGGCGGCCTGGTCGGCGAACTGCTCTGCCTTTCCGGCTGCGCCAAGCTGGCTGACGTCCTGACACCATTTCAAATTCAGACCTTTTTTGCCGTTGACCGTAGCATTGCCCCGCAAATGGGCCTGGCGCCGCTTTCCGCCGCCGAAGAAAAGGCGCGCAACGCCGCCTACGGCGCCGACCGCGAACTGCTAGTCAAATTCGTCACGCTGCTCGGCAAGAAGAAAATCCGCGTCAGCCGTTTCGTCCGCGTCGCCTGCCCGGCCCGCGGCACGACGCTGGCCTCCGGGCGGCTCGACCGCTGGCTGTCGGTGCTCGACTACCTGTCGTTTACCTCGCTCGGCAACGGCGTCATCGGCGGCGCCGTCGATTTCATGCAGGCCATCGTCGCCGAACGCACCGACCCGCGCACCCTGCCCGGCGTAGAGGCGATGATTCCCGGCTCGGCCCTGACCCGCTTGCTCAACAGCCTGCCAGCGCTGGCCACCGACGCCGATCTGTCGGTCATCGCCGGCGACATCGAGGGTGGCGACTCGCTGTGGAACTCGCTCAAGGTGCTGGCCACCGACTGGTTCTACAAGAACGAGCACGACCTCGTCGTCGATACCGCCTCGATGCTCGGCGGCCTGCCGCGCCTCAACGGCGGCGCCCGCTTCCGCAAGGATCAGGGGGCCAAGGTCAATCATTTCCGTTACTTCACCAACGGCCAGAGCATCAACTGGCTGCGCGCCGCGCTGAGCCGCGGCGACCAGGAGAGCGGCGGCTTCCTGCCCATCGAAAGTGCGGGCAAGAGCCGTTCCGCCATTCCCCGGGGGCCGATCCGCCGCAAGCGCGCCGACAACGTGCCACGGCCGATTGCCGTCGTCCTGCCCGGCACCATGGGCAGCGAACTGAAGGCCGGCGACGATGAGGTCTGGCTAAATTATGCCTCGCTGTTCACCGGCGGCCTGGGCAAGCTGCGCATGGGCAAGCCGGACATCACGCCGGTCGGCCTGATCGAAGATTTCTACGGCCCGCTCGTCGATTTCCTGGCGCGCAGCCACGACGTCGACATCTTCCCCTACGACTGGCGCCACTCGATCCGCGAGGCGGCGGTGCATCTGGCCGAAACCCTGGCCCCGCTCGTCGACCGCGCCGAGCGCACGCAACAGCCGCTGCGCCTCGTCGCCCACTCGATGGGCGGCCTCGTCGTCCGTTCGATGATCGCCGACAAGGGCGCCGGTGCGGCGCTCTGGGAGCGCATCAAGCGCCTGCCGGGCAGCCGTTTCCTGATGCTCGGCACGCCCAACCTCGGCTCCTACGAAGCGGTGCGCTGGCTGACCGGCCTCAATTCGACGCAGGCCAAGCTCGCGCTGCTCGACATCACGCACGGCACCGACCAGATCATCGACATCGTCCGCGCTTACCCCGGCCTGCTCGAACTGCTCCCCTTCGCGCCGCGCGATCCCGATTTCACCGACCTCACGCACTGGCAGGCGATCAAGGAAAGCACTGAGGCCGACTGGAATCTGGCCGACGCGGCGACGCTCAAGGAAGCGGCCGTCTCGTGGCAACGCCTGCGCGCCGCGCCGGCCGACCCGCTCATGTGCTACGTCGCCGGTTGCCAGCCGGCCACCGTTGTCGACTACCAGCTGGTCAGCCGTGAAGACGAGCCGCCGAGCCAGCGCAAGAAGCTCGAATTCATCGCCACCGCCTCCGGCGACGGCACGGTGAGCTGGGATTCCGGCCGTCTGCCCGGCGTCCCCATGTGGTACGTCGAAGACACCGGGCACGACGCCCTGTGCGCCCAGCCCAAGGCCTTCCCCGGCTATCTCGACCTGCTCGTCAAGGGCAGCACGACGCTGCTCCCGGCTGCACCGCCGGCCCAATCGCGCGCGGCCAGCAGCGAGGAGCGTTTTGTCCTGCCCAGCCTGCCGCTGGCCGACAGCATTCCCGGCCCGGACGAGATCGGCACATTTGGTTTTTCGGGCGGATTTCCGGTTGACCGTGGGAATGGCGAAAAAGCCGGTTTGGTCATCGATGTCGGCATCACCCACGGCAGCCTTGCCTACGCCAAGCACCCGGTGGTCGTCGGCCACTACCAGGGCGACACCATCGTCAGCGCCGAGAAGGCGCTCGACTGGCAGCTCCAGGGCGCCCTGTCGCGCCGGGTCGACCTCGACATTTATCCCGGCCCGCTCGGCACGAGCAAGACATTCCTCAACGACAGCCCGACCGCCAAGCCCTCCGGCGCCGTCGTCGTCGGCCTCGGCGAGGTCGGCAAACTGAGCCCCGGCCAGCTCGAAGAGGCCATGCGTAGCGCCCTGCTCGACTTCGCGCTGACCGTCGCCGCCTGGCCGGACGACCGTTTCGGCGAAGCCGGCCGGCCGCGTTCGGCCGCCATCAGCTGCCTGCTCATCGGCACCGGCGCTGGCGGCATGCCGATCGGCGATGCCGTCGAAGCGGTCCTGCGCGCCGCCATTGCCGCCAATGCGCGGCTGGCCGACAGCGAAATGGATGGCCGGGTACTGATCGGCCAGGTCGAGTTCGTCGAACTCTATGAAGACCTCGCCATCTCGGCCGCCCACGCCGTCCGCAAGGCCGTCGACAACGTCGAGCTGGGCGGCAGCCTGCGCTGGACAGCGATGGCCATCGAAGCCGGCCAGGCCGGCCAGCACCGCCTGCGCGCCGACGAGCCGCCGGAATGGTGGCACCGCCTCGAAATCATCGAGGACAGGGACAACGACCAGACCCTGCGCTTCACTTTCCCGACCGACAAGGCGCGCGCCGAGGAAACCATGGCCACCGGCCAGTTGTCGCTGGCCGACTCGTTCATCGAACTGGCCAGCCAGGACACCAACCGCAACGCCGAGGCAGCCAGGACGCTGTTCGAACTGCTGCTGCCGGTCCGCGTCAAGGAACTGTCGGGCCAGCAGGGCAACCTCGTGGTCCTCGTCGACCAGCGCTCGGCGCGCTATCCGTGGGAACTGCTCGAAGATCGCTGGGGCAGCAGCCCGCGCCCGCCGGCCGTCAATGCCGGCATGATCCGTCAGTTCAAGACGAAAAACTTCCGCGCCCGGCCGGCCCACGCGCCGAACGACACGGCGCTCGTCATCGGCAACCCGGACCTCAGCCAGTCGCCGGATTTCGCCGACCTGCCCGGCGCCCGCAACGAGGCGCTGAGCGTTGTCGGCACCCTGGCCAACGCCGGCTACGAGGTGACCGACCGCATCGACGAAAGCACGTCGGGCATCCTCGAAGCCCTGCACCGCGAGAAATGGCGCATCCTCCACCTGGCCGGGCACGGCGTCTATGACTACCAGTCGGCGCGCATGAGCGTCGCCCGCTCGGGCATGGTCATCGGCCCCGACACCATCCTGACGCCCGGCGACATCGACCAGATGCGCTGGGTGCCGGAACTGGTCTTCATCAACTGCTGTCACGTCGGTCGCATCGACGGGCACGGCAAGACCGAACCCGGCGTGCTCGCTGCCAACCTCGCCGAGCAGTTCATCAGCATGGGCGTCAAGGCCGTCATCGCTGCCGGCTGGGCCGTCGACGACGACGCCGGCAAGGCCTTCGCCGAAGGCTTCTACCGGCGCATGGTGGCCGGCGAATTCTTCGGCGAAGCGGTGCGCGCCGCCCGCGAGGAGATTTTCGTCCTCTGCGACAACGTCAATACCTGGGGCGCCTACCAGTGCTACGGCGATCCGAACTATCGGCTGTCGCGCGACGTTGTCGCGCGGCAAAAGGAAATGCAGCCCTACACGACGCCGCACGAACTGGTCGTGGACCTCGAAAACCTGGCCAGCGAACTGCACGACGGCCGCGACAGCTCGGATATCGCCGAGCGCATCGAGCGCCGCCAGAGCCGCATCCCGGCAACGCAAAAGAAAGGCTGGGCAGCGCGGGCCGACGTTGCGGCAGCGCTCGGTTTCGTCTGGGGCGAAGCGGCCGAATGGGAGAAAGGCATCGCCAGCCTGGGCACCGCCATCGCGGCCGAACGCGGCCAATGCGCCGTGCGCGTCATCGAGCAACTGGCCAACTACGAGGTCAGGCTGGCCGGCCGCACCTGGCTGGCCGCCGCCGCAGGCCAGCGTGACGACCAGCTGCGGGCCAGCCTGCGCCAGGCCATCGAGCCGGCCATCACCCGGCTCGCGGCACTGTGCGCCAGCGGCCCGACCAGCGAACGGCTGAGCCTGCTCGGCGCCGCCTACAAGCGGCTGGCGCTCATCGAAACAGCCGACGGCGGGCGCTGCGAAGCGCTGGTCAACATGGCCGAGCATTACCGCGACGCCTACGCCCGGCACGGCAAGACCTACGCCTTCACCAACTGGGCCAGCGCCGCCCTGCTCATCCGCCGCTTTTACCCCGAGCAGCCGACCGACCAGCCGCCGCTGCTCGGCCTGGCCACCCTGAGCCGGGATATTGCCCGCCTGTGCAAGGAACTCGAGAAGAGCAATGCGAACGATCCGAATTTCTGGGACAGCGCCAGCCTGGCCGATCTCGATCTGATCCAGGCGATGGCCGAAGGCGCCGCCGGCAAGACGGCCAAGGCCGCCGCGAGCGGCGATGCCGCCCGGCAAACCTACCGTCAGGCCGTCCGGCGCGGTGCCAGCGTGCGCGAGCGCTCATCCGTCACCGAGCACCTCGACTTCCTGCGCGCCCACTACCCGGACGACGACCCGATGCCCGGGCTGATTGACCAGATCAAGGAGGACCTCGCATGACTCCCCGCCCAACATCGGCCAAACCGCGCCCGCCCCGCCAGGCGGCGCCGGCTGCCAAGCCCGCGACGAAAGCAGCCACGACGAGCAAGGCCAAGGCGAGCACCACGCCGGCTCCAGCCAAAGCCAGCACCAAAGCCGCCGCCCAATCCCGGAAAACGCCAGCCGCGAAAATAGCCGCCGCCACGCCGGCCGCCAAGCCGCGTTCGACCCCGGCACCAGCCCCCGTCGCGGCCACTCCGCCGGCCAGATCGCGCAGCGCCTCGCGCTCGGCCACTCCCACGGTCGACCGGAAAAATGCGCCGATTTCAGAATTTTCTCTGGCCAATACCAGCCACGACACACGCATTGCCCCGAACTTTCTGGTCTATGAACTGACCCGTTCGGAGCTGGCTGACCGGCGCGGCATCGCCAACCATTTCCCGACCGACCGGGAACTGCGCGCCGCCATCAATCTCGCCCGCGAGGTCCTGCAGCCGATTCGCGACAAGTTCGGCAGCTTCACGCCGAACAGCGTTTTCCGCGGCCACCCGCTCGAACGGGCGCTCAAGAACAAGCCGGCGAGCTGGCTGAGCACCAGCCAGCACTCGCGCGGCGAAGCTTGCGACATCGAGATCGTCGGCATGAGCACGCTGGCCCTGGCCAACTGGGCGAAGGACAACCTCAAGACTTTCGACCAGATCATCTGTGAGTGCTACGACCCGGCCAAAGGCCCCAACTCGGGCTGGGTGCACATTTCGCTCAAGGCGCCGGGCAGCGGCGAGAACCGCCGGCAACTGCTGAGCTACATCGCCGACCACGGCAAGATGGTCTACGTGCCCGGCCTGCGCGCCACGGCGCTTGCCTGAACCATGGCCTCCGGCAAGATTCTCACCCTGCTGATCGTCGCCACGCTGCTGGCGCTGGTCGGCGCCTGGGTCGTCGCGCGCAGCTACCGGAAGAGCATGCAGCGACTGATGAAAGCGCCGGTCGCTGCATCATCAGGCGCCAGCGTCCCGGCCCCGGCACGTCAGCACCATGCGACATTTCCGACACTCTCCGACAACGATGACGCCTACCGTCGGCTGCTCTTTTCCTTCATCGGCCTGACCCTGGTCATCGCCCTGACGCGAACGGTGCTGACCCAGATCATCGCCGACGGCCCGATCACCCTCAAAACCGTCGCCACCCTCGGCGCCGCCTATGCCTGGCCCGTCCTGCCCGTGCTCGCCGTCATCGGCCGCTGGTCGCGCCTGCGTTTCGTCGGCGCCATGCTCGGCTGGCTGGTCTTTGCCATCCTGTTGCTGACCTGGCGGACCAACGAGAACATCACTTTTGCCCAGGTCGTCGGCTGGATGCTGTTCGACACCGGCCTGCCGCTCATCGTCGTCACCGCGCTGTGCCTGGGCGGCGCCACACGCGCCGTCGGCCCCTGGTTGGCCCCCCTGTTCATCGTGTTCAGCGGCTCGTCGCAGCTCGGACTCGATCTGCTCGCCGCCATGATCGAGGCCGAAAGCCCGTTCGTCGTTTGGCTGGCAGGCTGGATGGGCGCAAAGACGGCCTTCACGCTGTTTGCCGTGCTGCCCTGGCTGATCGCCTGGTGGCCGGCCCGGGCGCTCGGCCGCTGGCTGGCCGGCGCCTACCGCGAGCGGCAGATTTCCGAACTGTTCTACCTGTTCACCGCGGTATGGACCATCGCGCTGGTCGGTCCGGCCCTCGGCGCCATCCACGAGCTTGGCTGGGGCGCCGTCGTCTGTTTCGCCCCGCTGCTGTGGATTCCGCTCGGCGCCGTGCTCATGCAACGCTTTGCCGCGCCAAGCAGCACCGGCACCCCGCCCACCTTGCTCATCCTCCGGGTCTTTCAGCAGGACGCCAACGCCCAGAACATTTTCGACCGCGTCATCGAACGCTGGCGCCTGAGCGGCAACACCGTGCTCATTGCCGGCACCGATCTGGCTGACCGCACCATCGATGCCGACGACGTGTTCACCTTCCTCGACGGCCGCCTGGCCGAGCGTTTCATCGCGCAAGCGGGCGACATCGAATCGCGGCTGGGCCAGTTCGAGTTCGAGCCCGATGTCGAAGGACGCTACCGGATCAACGAATGCTATTGCCATGACAACACCTGGCAACAGGCGCTCGACCGGCTGGTCGGGATCAGCGACGTGGTGCTCATGGACCTGCGCAACTTCAAGGCAAAGAACGCCGGCTGCGTCCATGAACTCGGTGTGCTGGCCAAAGCCCCCAAGCTCGCCCGTGTCGTCATCCTGACCAACCACGAGACCGAACGCGACGCCGCTCAGGCTGCAGCCGCCGGCGCCCCGGCGAATCGCTTTGTCTGGCTGGCCGAAGGCGAAAAGTCCGGCCTCCAGCCGGCAGACGTTCTGGCCGCACTTTTCCCGTCAGCAACGGCCCCGAGCGCCGTGCCTCAGCCCCGATAAAAGGAGACTCCCGTGAATCAGCAAGTCCTCGCCCGCATGAAGGCCACCGGCCCGAAAAAAATCCTCGCCTGCGACGGTGGCGGCATCCTCGGTCTGATGAGCGTCGAAATCCTCGCCAAGCTCGAAGCCGATCTGCGCACCCGTTTCAGCAAGCCCGACCTCGTCCTCGCCGACTATTTCGATTTCGTCTGCGGCACGAGCACCGGCGCCATCATCGCCAGCTGCATTTCGACCGGCATGAGCACCGAGCAGATCCGCAAGTTCTACACTGATAGCGGCAAGCAGATGTTCGACAAGGCGTCGCTGCTCAAGCGCCTCAAATACAGCTACAACGACGAACCTCTGGCCAAAAAGCTGCGCGAGGAGCTCGACAAGGCGCTGCACCACACCGCCAGCGCCGCCGAACCGAATGCCGTGCTGGGCGATGCAGGGCTGCGCACGCTGCTCATGATGGTCATGCGCAACGTCACCACCGATTCGCCGTGGCCGGTCAGCAACAATCCTCTGGCCAAATACAACGATGTGACGCGCCCCGACTGCAACCTCAAGCTGCCCCTCTGGCAACTGGTCCGCGCCAGCACGGCCGCCCCGGTCTTCTTCCCGCCCGAGGTCGTCACCTTCGGCGAGGGCACGGCCAAACCCTACGAGTTCATCTTCGTCGATGGCGGCGTCACGACTTACAACAACCCGGCCTTTCTCGCCTTCCAGATGGTCACCGCCGCGCCGTACAAGATCAGCTGGCCGACCGGCGACGACCGGCTGCTCATCGTTTCGGTCGGCACCGGCAGCGCCGCCAAGGCACGGCCTGACCTCGATGCCGACGACCTGTGGCTGGTCGACAACGCCAAGAATCTGCCAGGCGCCCTCATGAATGCCGCCTCGGCCGGCTGGGACATGGCCTGCCGCGTCGTCGGCGACTGCCGCTTCGGCCCGAAGATCGACCGCGAAATCGACGACCTCGTGCCGAGCGAGACCTGCCCGATCACCTCGACGATTCCCAAGCAGTTCGCCTACGTTCGCTACGACCCGGATGTGTCGCAGGACGGCCTCAACAAGCTCGGCCTCGCCGATATCAAGGCGGAACAGGTCCAGGTCATGGATTCGGTCAAGCACATGCCGGAAATCCAGCGCGTCGGCGTCGCCTATGCCGCCAGGAACGTCAGCCTCAAGCATCTTAGGGGCTTCGCATGACTACCTGTTTCGTCATCCAGGGCTTCGGCAAGAAGACCGACTACACCGACGGCCGCGTCCTCGACCTCGACGCCTCCTACGCCATCATCAAGGAAGCGGTCGAGGCGGCCGGGCTGCAATCGATCCGCGCCGACGAAATCCAGCATTCGACAGTGATCGACGTCCCGATGTACGAAATGCTGCTGCAGGCCGACGTTGTCATCGCCGACCTGTCGACCTACAACGTCAATGCCGCCTACGAACTCGGCGTGCGCTACGCACTGCGCCCGCGCACCACCATCGTCGTCGCCGAGGAAGGCTTCAAGAATCCCTTCGACGTCGGCCACATCGCCATCCGCCGTTACAAGCACCTCGGCGAGGACATCGGCGCCAAGGAGGCGGTGCGCTTCAAGAACGATTTGAAAACGGCGATCATGGAAATCCTCGCCTCCAACCGCGCTGACAGCCCGGTTTACACCTTCCTGCCGCAACTGGCCCCGCCGCAGATGGCCTCTGCGCAGGCCGCTGCTCCGGCTCCCGCACCGGCCGGCGCAGCATTACCACAGGCGCGGGGCGGCTTGTTCACCGTGGCCGTCGCCTGCCCGCCGGGACTCGACACCGACCAAGCAGCTGCCGCTACGCCCGAAGCGCTGGCCACGCCCAAGGCGATGCTCGACGAGGCCTTGGCCAAAATCAATCCGCCCGCCGGCGAGGCGAGCGACTTTGCCGGCGCCCGCGCCCTGCTCCAGAAAGTCAGCGAGCTGCGCCCGAACGACCCCTTCGTCACCCAGCAACTGGTTGTCGCCACCTACAAATCAAAGCAGCCCGATGCGCAAAGCGCCTTGATTGAAGCGCGCGGCATCATGGAAAAATCACTCGACCCGGTGTCCACCAACGACCCGGAAACCCTCGGGCTGTGGGGCGCCATCCACAAGCGCCTGTGGGAACTCCAGTCACGCCCGGCTGACCTCAATGCTGCGGTCGACGGTTACGAACGCGGATTTTCACTACGCCGCGACTGGTACAACGGCATCAACTACGCCTTCCTGCTCGACCTGCGGGCGGTCGAATGGCTCAAGGCCGGCAACAAGGACGACGCGATTGCCGACTCGGTGCTCGCCCGCCGTGTCCGCAGCGAAGTAGGCCGACTTGCCCTGGCGCCTGCCGCCGACAAGGATGCCGACCCGAAGAAACGCTTCTGGGCCGTCGCCACGCTGTGGGAGGCCGCCCTCGGCCGCGGCGATGCAGCCGAGACAGCGCGCTGGGGCGCCGAGGTGGAAGCGCTCGCCGTGCCGCAATGGATGCAGGACACACGGCTCGACCAGGGGCGCAAACTGGTCGAATTGCAGAAGACATTTGCCGCGCTCTCGGCGGTTTGAGCTACCTAACTCCGGCGGACGCCGACCAGGCGTTGCAGTTGCAGGAGTAGTGCCAACGTCTCGTCGCGCGCGGCGAGGAGATCGGGGATCAGGGTCCGTGACGCCTCGATCCTGCCATCGCGCCAGCAGTTGTCGATCTGGCTGGCAATCTCGTGGATGCGCTGGTGCGGGCGTTCGATTTCGGCAAAGACCGGATGGCTTTCGTAACGCCGCCGGGTTTCGCCGAAATACCACTGGCCGAATTCGCACTTGCTCGTGTTGTCGAGGTGAGAACATGGCGCCGGTTGCCCCTCGTTGGTGGCATAGACGATCTGGCTGACCCAGTTACGCAGCTGGATTTCGGCAATCAGCATGGGGTAATCGGCGGCGTCCCAATACAGGTCGCTGATCTCCCGCCACATCGGGTCGGGCTGCCACTGTCTGACCCAGTCGACGATCTTTTCGGCCGGCATCGGCTTGGCGATGCCGTAGCCCTGAGCGTGATCGCAATTGAGCTGAAGCAGCAGGCGGCCGTGTTCGACGGTTTCGACACCTTCGGCGATGATTTCGCGCTGGAAGGCGCTGGCCAGGCTGATGACGCCCTGGACGATGACCAGATTGTTGTAATCGCTGAGAATTTCGCGGACGAAGCTCTGGTCGATCTTGATGATCTCGGCCGGCAGACGCTTGAGGTAGGTCAGCGAGGAATAGCCGGTGCCGAAGTCGTCGAGCGAGAAGCGCACACCGAGAGCACGACATTCGTCGATGACCCGCGAGGTCTTGGCGACATCTTCCAGCGCCGCAGTTTCGAGAATTTCCATTTCGAGCAGATGGGCGACGCCGGGGTGGAGAAACAGCGCGGCCTTGAGCTTTTCGACGAATTCCGGGGCCTGCAACTGCTTGCTGGCGACATTGACGCTGACCGTCAGATCGAGCCCGGCCGCGTGCCACACCTCCATCTGGCCGAGCGCCATTTCGATGACCCAGTCGCCGATCAGCTTGACCATCACGTCATCGTTGATCAGCGGCAGGAATTCGCTCGGCGCCAGGATGCCGCGCTCCGGGTGGTTCCAGCGGATCAGCGCCTCGGCACCGGTCACCTTGCCCAGGCGCATGTTGACCTTGGGCTGGTAGTAGAGGACGAATTCGTGATCGTCGAGCGCCTGGCGGATGCGGTTGACGTGGTCGCGCCGGCTGCGCGTGTGGCGGTCCTGCTCGGCGTCGAAAATCTGGAAGCAGTTCTTGCCGGCCTGCTTGGCGCGATACATTGCCTGGTCGGCATGGCGCAACAGGGTGTCCGGGTCTTCGTCGTCGTTCGGGAACAGCGTGACCCCGATGCTGGCCGAAATGCTGATGGCTTCGGGCAGGACGGTCAGCGGCTTGGCGATCTGGGCTTGCAGGCGACGGATTGCTTCCTGGCATTCGGCTTCGCTGGAAAAACCGAGCAGGAGCAGGACGAACTCGTCACCGCCGAGACGGGCAACGGTGTCGCCGCCGCGCATGATCTGGCGCATGCGATTGGCGATTTCGATGAGCACCATGTCGCCCGCGCCATGCCCCCAGGTGTCATTGACCGGCTTGAAGCCGTCGAGATCGAGGTAGCAGATGGCCATCAGCGTGGTCGTCCGACGGGTCTGGGCGATGCCCTGGACGAGGCGGTCGGCGAGCAGGGTGCGGTTCGGCAGCTCGGTCAGCGGATCGTAGTAGGCCATCTGCGTGAGCTGCGACTCCTGCGCCTTGAGGCGGCCGATGTCGGAGAAGACGGCGACGTAGTTGGTGAGTTTGCCGGCACTGTCGCGCACGGCAGAGATCGACAGCAGCTCGGGGTAAACCTCGCCGTATTTGTTGCGATTCCAGATTTCGCCGCGCCAGCTATCGGTTTCGTTGATGCTCTTCCACATCGCCTCGTAGAACTCGCGGTCGTGACGACCGGACTTGAGGACGCGGGGATTGCGCCCGATGACTTCGCTGCGCTCCCAGCCGGTGATGCGCGAGAAGGCCGGGTTGACGTCGAGAATATTGCCCGAGGCGTCGGTCAGCGTGATGCCATCGTGGGCACTGCGGAAGGCGGTGGCGTGCAGGATCAGCTGCTTCTCGACAGCGAGTTGCGCCGCGTAGCGCTCGCCAAGTTCGCGATTGGCCGTGGCCAGCGAGCGGCGAGCCAGGTCGAGCCGAAAGAACAGATAGGCCAGGAAAGCCGTGAGCAGAATGGCCATGGCGTACAGCGCCATGCGGTAACGGGTGACCGCATGGTGCGCCCGGGCATGTCCGGCCGCATACTTGCCGGTGAGTTTTTCGAGCAGTGCGTCGCTGCGCAAATTGCTGATTTCGGCCATCAGGGCCTCGAGCGAGCCGAGTCGCTGGCCGATGCTGTCGCCGTGGCGAAGAATGTTGTCGACCAGGTGTTTCTGCGCCGTTCCCCCGGCGAGGTCAGCCAGTTCGTTGCGCGCGGAAAGAACGCGGTCGCCCCCCTCCTTGCTTGGGGTGTGGGCAAAAGCCAGCACCTCGCGGGCATATTTGCCAACCGGATCGCGCAGGCTGCCCGGCAGCGAGGACAGGAGCTGGGTATCGAGGAAGGCCGAGGTGGCTATCGGGAAGAAGGAAATCGAATTACGCAGGATGGCGTTGTCGCGCTTGAACTGGTCGACCATCCCGGCCTTGCGGGTCATCGCCGCGGATAGCTCGCCGGCCACGGTGGCGACCGCCGCGCGATCCTCGGCAGCGAGAAAGCCCGGGGCATCGCCCACTTCCCTGGCGAGCAGCTCGGCCCGGCTCATGTAGCTGGTCATCGCGTCGTAATTGCGCACCTGCTCGAGGCGATTGGCCAGGATTTGTCCGTCCACGCGGGCGTTGAATTCGCCCAGATCGCGCAGTTTCTGCGTATAGGCGAAGTGCACTTCCGGCGAGACGCTTTCGGCCAGGTAAAACAGCCAGCTCAGCGCCGAGACGAAAATGCCGACGAACAGGGCAAGGCCCAGCCGGAAGTAGCGTGGCGAGATGCCCAGCAAGGATTCGGGAAGGCTCATTGCAGCCGTTTTCCTTCCCATTCGCCGGTCAGGGTTTTGAGGAATGCAGTCAGTGCCTTGACGTCTTCGCCGGAAAGTTCGCGGCCCAACTGGTAACGCCCCATGATGATCACCGCCTCTTCGAGCGATTGGGCCGAACCGTCATGGAAGTAAGGCGGCGTGACTTCGACATTGCGCAGGCTGGGCACCTTGAAGACGTTCTTGTCGATGTCGAGGCCGGACACGTTGAAGCGGCCGAGGTCGGCCTGGCGGCTGGTATCGTTCGCGAGGTAACTGCCCATGACGCCAAAACGCTGGAACATGTTGCCGCCAACGCCGGCGCCCTGATGGCAGCTGGCGCAACCGTAATCGAGAAAACGCTGGTAGCCGGAGCGTTCGAGCGGATCGAGCGCCTCCTTGTCGCCACGCAGGAAGCGGTCGAAACGACTGTTCGGGGTGAGTAGCGTGCGCTCGTAGGCGGCAATGGCATCGACGATCGTGTCGCCGCTGATGCCCTGCGGGTAGATCCGGCCGAACTCCCGGCGATAGTGTTCGTCGCGGCTGAGTTTGGGTATGACTTCGGCCCACTTGGAGGCCATTTCGAGCGGATTGTGCACCGGCCCGGAGGCCTGGGCTTCAAGGCTGGCGGCGCGACCATCCCAGAACTGGGTGAAATTCAGGCTGCTGTTGAATACCGTCGGGGCATTGACGCCCCCTTTCCGGCCTTCGATGCCGACCGAAACGGGCTGGCGGTCGCTGCCGCCGCTGTCTAGCTGGTGGCAGGTGGCGCAGGAAACGGTGTCGTCATGGGAAAGACGGGGATCGAAAAACAGGCGTTTGCCGAGGGCGACCTTGTCGGCCGGCAGGTCCGGCACGGGGGGCAAGGGCAACAGCGGGCCGGAACCCGAAAGCGTGCTTTGCAGCGAGGTGCTGTCGAGGCTGGCCACGGTTTTGTCGGCAGGAGCATCGCTGCGCATGCCCCAAAAAGCAGCAGCAAGCGCCAAGGACACCAGCATCAGGGCCAGGAATTTTCGGAAACTCATCGTTTGATTATAGAACTGGCCAGGGTTTCATGGCGAACAGGCACCGGAAGCGCGGCGCGAAGGAAGGCAAGAATCAGCAAGCGAGAAAAGCCACGGCCGGCAAAAACACTTCAGTCACCAGCACCTGCTGCGCCCCGAGGCGATGCAGCGAGCGGCGAGCCCACAGGGTGTCGCCGGCCATGCCCAAAGCTGCGGCACGCTGGAAAAGCGGGTGACGCTTGTCGAGCCGGCGAAACTCGATGGCGCCGCGTTGAAAACCGGGATGGGTAAACAGCAGCGAGCCGAGCGAGTTGCTGCCGAGGCGGGACAGCCAGCGGCTCAGGCGGCCATTGCTGGCGGTGGACAGCGTGGTGTGGGCAAAAATGACCGGCACGCCGTCGCATTCGAGCGCCACCTCGCGGACCCAGGCCGGGTGGCGCGATGGGTTGAGAAGCAGACCTTCGTCAGCCAGCGCATGGCCCTTTTCGTAACGCAGCAGGCGGACGCGAAACTGGCGGCTGTGGCGCTGGCAACGTGCCGTCAGCGAACCCGGCTCGGTCAGCCAGGAGGCCAGGGCAGCATCGAGCGGCCCGCCGATCGGGCGGGGACGCCATTCGTTTCGACTCATTATTGGGGACGCGGCGCCTTGTCGAGGCCGCCGAGCTTGACGCCGGGCTTGATGCCGCGCTGGGCGAACCAGCCGAGGTTCATTTCCAGCGCATAGCGGGCCGGGCGGCGGGCGCAGTGGTTGTCTTCGGTTTGCGGCTGCATGTCTTCGATGTTGATGATTTTGCCCTCCGCATCCATGAAGGCGACCGAGAGCGGCAGCAGCGTGTTGCGCATCCACATGCAGTGGGTGTTTTCCTGGGTGAACACGAAGAGCATGCCGCGCTGGGTCGGCATGGCCTTGCGATTCATGAGGCCGACCTGACGGTTCTGGTCATTGGCCGCGACTTCCGCCTCGATGCGGTGGAAGCCGGCGCTCAGCTCCATGACTGGCATGGCGCTCTGCGCCCAGGCCGTTGCGCTCATGGCCAGGCCGACCAGCAGGCCGACGAGTGTCTTATTCATTGAATTTTCCTTGCAAATCCTGGTAACTGCCGTCGATCTTTCGCCATTCACCCAGCGCCAGACCGTCCAGCGTCGCCGCCCCGATGGCAGCCCGTATCAGACGGAGCGTAGGATAACCGATGGCCGCCGTCATCCGCCGCACCTGGCGGTTCTTGCCTTCGGCAATGCGGATTTCCAGCCACGAAGTCGGGATCGCGGCGCGGTAGCGGATCGGCGGATCGCGCAGCCAGAGTCCGGGCGGTTCGCCGATCAGCCGTGCCTTGGCTGGCTTGGCGGTGAAGTCGGAAAGCGCGATGCCGGCGCGCAGTTTGTCGAGCGCGGCCTCGTCGGGCACGCCTTCGACCTGCGCCCAGTAGGTTTTTTCCAGCTTGTGTTTGGGGTCGGCGATCCACGCCTGCAACTTGCCGTCGTCGGTCAGGATGAGCAGGCCTTCGCTGTCGGCATCGAGCCGGCCGGCGACGTATACGCCCTTGACCGGGATGAATTCATCGAGCGCCCGCCACTTTCCCTCCGGCGTGAACTGGCTGAGGACGCCATAAGGCTTGTTGAAGAGGATGACGGAAGACACGCGGGCGGGTTTCACGAACGGGGCAGGATTTCAATTTTCGCCGATTTTTCCCGTTGACCGTAGGAGTGGTCGGAAAAAGGCGGAACCGGGACGGAAGAACGAATCTCTAAACATTGTCCCGCTCCTGCCGTTGCCGCACCCGGCGTCCGGCACTTTTGGCGGCGACAAGGAGGTTCATCATGTCCCTGACTCATTTCCCGGCGATGCTGACATCGGAAACCGAGGGTTGGTCCGATATTGAACGCAGCCATCCGCCCGCCCGCTCCCTGATGTTCGGTCTGGTCATGCCGCTGTCGATCATTCCCCCGGCGATGGTCGCCTTTGCCGAACTGGCTTATCCCGGCGCAATTTTTCCGCTTTCCGTGCCGGCGATGACCGGCGGCCAGTTGCTGGCCAGCGGTATCGTTTTGTTCGCCGTGCAGTTGGCCATGGTTTCCTTCATGGCCATGCTGATCCAGCGCATGACCAGCGATCAGGATCACGATCCCGGTTACGAGAAGGCCTACACGCTGGCGGCCATTGCGCCAGTGCCGCTGTGGCTGTCGTCGCTGGCCTTGTTCGTGCCCAGCCTGACGGTCAATGTGCTGGTCGTGGTGGCGGCCTGGTTCGCTTCGGCTGCGCTGATCCGCCACGGCGTGCGGCCGCTGCTCAAGGTTAACGACGAGCGCAAGGCGCATTACATCTCGAATCTGGTGACGGCAACCGGGGTCATGGCCTGGTTCGCGCTGATGATCATTTCAGCCGCCCTGCTCAGCGTGCTACACGGACTGGCGGCGATGTTCTGAAGGCGTTCTAGCCGCGCAGTTGGTGAAAGCTGTCGAGAAAGGCCGACTTGGCATCAAGCGGCATGAGCGGCCGGATGCTTTCGGGCAGGGGCAGGATGTCGCGAAGATTGGCCCAGGCTTCGGTCGAGTGCGGCATGAGGTCGCGCTTTTCGGTAGCCAGGGCAATCAGGTCGGCGACCTTGATCGCCGGATCGAGGTGCTCAAGATCGACAGCGAACCGCTCGCCGATGATCTGCATGACGCGAGCTTCGATGGCACTGAACTCAGGAAACAGATTCTTGAGCGGCTTGACCATGTCGCCGAGGTAGGCTTCGGCGGCGTCGTGCAGCAGGGCCGCCAGTCGTAGCGGCGCGGGCACCAGTTGCATGACCATCAGGCTGTGCTGGGCCACCGAATAGAACTCCCGCGTCTGGCCGTTGAAACGGCACTGATAGGCCAGACCGTGCGCGATGTCCTCGATGGCGACATCATCGATATGCGGGCGGGTGAGGAAAAAGCGGTGACCGAGAAAGGTCGAAACGTAGGGGCTGTCGATCATGACCGCCAGTTTATACGTTTAGCAGGTTGCGCTCGATCTTGGCGGCACAGATGAAATCGTTCTCCGACAGTCCGCCGATGGCGTGCGTCGAGTAGCGCACCCGGCACGTCCGGTAGCCGACCTCGAGATCGGGATGATGATTCTCGCGATGCGAAATCCAGGCAAGCGCATTCACAAAGGCCATGGTTTCGTAATAGTTGCGGAACTGGAAAGTCTTGCTGATCTCGCCGCCCGTTTGCCCCCAACCATCGAGGCTCGGCAACAGCCGGTCGATTTGCTCCCGAGATATGGGCGGCGTGCCGCCTTCGCAGGGAGCACAACTCTTTTCGCTCAGATTGCAGACGGTTTCCATGGCATGACTCCTCGTTGGCACTTGATTGCCGGACAAGGGCAATCAGGCTCGGCACCTTCAGTGACTTGCCGGTGACTGTCGGTGGGCAAACTCGCGGGCGGCCTGATTGTAATTGGCGATGCCGTCGACCTGATCAACCGGCAAAACCGGCGCGGGAATATCGACCGGGATGGCATTGGCCCGGGTCAGTGGTTGCGCCTTCGTAAAATCGGCCTGGTGGGCGGCGGCGAGGAGCGCCGAGTAAACCGGATTGAACCGGCTGTTGGCGATGGCGCGCTGCGCCGGGTTATCTATCAGCGATTGCAGGGCAAGCCGGGCCGCCGAGGTGTCGCGCCGGGCGGCCAGAAGTTCGGCATTGAGGGCGCCGGCTTGGCGAGGTACCGAAATGACCGGAGAGGTCTGGCCGGGGGCGCTCTGCGGCAAAGTGCCGGCTGTGGCCGTTGCCGCCAGACGGCGCCCCTGCTCCGAGAGGCTGACAATGCTGGACGGCGTCCCGGCCACAACCGCATTTCGCGTTGCCGGCGTCGCCAATGCCCTGGCGGCGAACGGAGTGATCGGATTCACGCTGCCGAGCGAGACGGGCTGAAAACTCAAGTTGATGGCCATGGCGACGCTCTTCCGATGGGCGCCTAATGCTTCGTGGCGCGCCAGGCCGAACTGTAAAAGCCGTAACCATCAGCCTCGACGCTGTCCTGCTCGGCCTTTTGCTGATCCGCCAGATCGACTTTCTTGTCCCAGTAGAGCAGGCGTCCGTCGTGCTGATCGACGAGTGCCTCGGGATGATCAACGAGAAACTGATCAATGAAATGCGTGTATTCCGAGACATATCCGCGGTCGATTTCGCCGGCCGGGTGCTCGGTGCTGCCCGGATGGAACAGCCTGCTGATGAAATTGCTCATCGTCCTTCCTTTCACGCCAGAAGGTTGCTTATTCGCCTCCTGACTTCAGGCGGCAGCGAATTCCGTTATGGTCAGGGCGCCGCACCTGTCGCGAATGGCCTGGATTGCTTCCATTCAATCTTTCGATTCAGCAGGAACGGCAAGGTTCCCGCCGGCAAGGTTTAGTCAATCGATTGACCAAAACAGCGACGCGACATGAACAAGCCGGGAATGACATACGGAGGAATTGATTCTGAGTGTATTCATCAGAATTATTGGTGCCTTGGGCGAGACTCGAACTCGCACAGCTTGCGCCACTACCCCCTCAAGATAGCGTGTCTACCAATTTCACCACCAAGGCATTGCCGCCGTCCGGAGATTGCTTCCGGCGACGAAGGGGCGCGATTCTAGCGGGGAATTGCCTCGCTGTTAAGCCCCTCAGTGGTAAAACGCGTAGCCGATCAGAATGGCGCCGACCAGCCCGACAGCATCGGCGATCAGGCCGCAAGCCAGGGCGTAGCGGGTTTTGGTGATGTTCACGCTGCCGAAATAGACGGCCAGGACGTAGAAGGTGGTTTCGGTCGAACCCTGGATGATGGCGGCCAGTTTGCCCTGGAAGGAATCGACGCCATAGGTCGTCATGACATCGACCATGAGGCCGCGGGCGCCGCTGCCGGAAAGCGTTTTCATGAGGCCGACGGGCAGGGCCGGGACGAAGTCGTCGTTCATGCCAAGCGCCAGGACGAGGCTGCGGATGGCGCCGATCAGGTAATCCATGCCACCTGTCGTGCGGAAGACCGAGATGGCGACGAGCATGGCGATCAGGTAGGGAATGATCTGGACGGCGACGCCGAAACCTTCCTTGGCGCCGTCGACAAAGCTTTCGTAGACGTCGATGCCGCGCCACGCAGCGACGGCGACAAAGAGCACGATGATGGAGACGATCAACCCGCTGCCGAGCAGGCCGATCATCTGCGCCATCTGCTCGGCTGGCATGCCGGCCAGCCAGAAATAGAGGCCGGCCATGAGCCCCGCGAAGCCGGCGAAGAAGGCGAGCACTGGCCGGCAGAACAGGTTGATGCGCTGCCAGATGGCGACTGCGATCAGGCCGGCGCAGAAGGAAACGAAGGTACCGAGCAGGGTCGGCAGAAAGATATCGGCAGCGTTGAAGCCGACCAGCCCCTGCTTGAGCGCGATGCTCTGGCGAATGGCGATGACCGTGGTCGGGATCAGCGTGATGCCGGCGGTATTGAGGACCAGGAACATGATCATCGGGTTGCTGGCGGTATCTTTTTGCGGATTGATTTCCTGCAGTTCGCGCATGGCTTTGAGGCCGAGCGGCGTCGCCGCGTTGTCGAGGCCGAGCATGTTGGCGCTGGCGTTCATGACGATGCTGCCGCTGGCCGGATGGCCGACCGGGATGTCGGGAAAGACGCGGCGGAAGAAGGGGGCGACGAGGCGGCTGAACAGTTCGATCAGCCCGCCTTTTTCACCGATTTTCATGATGCCCAGCCACAGGCTCATGATGCCGACCAGGCCGAGCGAGATGTCGAAACCGGTCTTCGCCGTGTCGAACAAGCCGGTCAGGACGCGCGTGAAGATGTCGAGGTCGCCCTGCAGCAACTGCGCCACCGCGGCGACAAAGCCGACGAGGATGAAGGCGACCCAGATTTTATTGAGCACAGGTGGCGGCGCGGAATGGTGGAAAGGCAGCCAGTCTAGCCGCCCGGGCGAGGACTGTCACCGAATGGGCGGCAAGCACGTCGGTAACCCCCAGGCGGCGCGCCGGGCTACGTATTCGGCCTGCGGCAACTGGACCAGCAAGGGCGTCGCCGAGGCATCGAGCCAGCCGGCGATTTCACTCATGTCGGCCTGCGCCATCGCCGTGCAGCCGGCCGTCGGCACGCCCTCGCCGGCCCAGACATGGAGAAAAATACACGAGCCGGCGCCCGGCACCGGCGGCTCGGCGTTGTGGGCGACGACGGCGCCGATGGCGTAGCGTTCGTCAGATCTCAGCATGTCCTCGCACGACGTCCAGTCGGGCGTTACGGCGGATTGATCGACGATGCGGTTGTAATGGGCCGAAGCCGGGTCGTCGATGGCCTTTAGATCGGGCGTCGCGGCCAGGTACGGCAGCCTGGCGACACGGGCCAGCGGGCTGTCCGGCGCGGCGTAGCCGAACAGCGCCGTGATGGCGAATATGCCGGCCGGGGCGCGACCATCGCCCTCACACTTCTCCAACCCGGCAACTGGCGTATGCCGGCCCCGCCCCCAGGCCAACCCGGATTTGCCGAGGCTCACCGCAATCGCCGGCCCGATAGACTGCCAGTCGCCGTCCGGAGGGCTGCGTTCAAAACGCTGCAATCGCCCGCCACTGCTCTCCCAATTCGGCGCGACGACAAGCAGCAACTGACGCGCCGACGCCAGCGCCGTAGCGCTGTCTGGCGAAGAGGTAAGGGAAGCGGAGGACGCCATGCGAGGATTTCGGAAGAGGTTGGCGGGAAGAACGGCGCGCGAAGATATTTCATTTTCGGCCGAATTTTCCGGTCGACCGTGGCAGGCGAATATTTTATGCCGTCGCGCTCAGGCGCGTCTCGTTTGTACTCAATTGGACTGAATGCGGCATATTTCACAGGCGCCAAAAAGCTACGAATCTAGACTGCCGACCACTTGCCACAACAACAATCGCATATTCAGGGAGCTTCTCGGTGAACAAAAACACTTATGGCGTCAGTCTGCTCATCGCGCTGGGCCTGTCTGCCGCTGGCAGCGCGCAGGCCACCCCCATCAGCCTGACGTCACCGGGCGGCACGTACGAGCAGAATTTCGACACGCTCGCCCATCTCGGCAGCTCGTTCACCAATACTGCCTTGCCTGCGGGCTGGGCAATCGCTGAATCAGGTGGCACTCGGGCCAACCAGGCGTACGCCGTAGGCGCGGGCAGCGGCCAAACTGGCGACACCTACAGCTTCGGCGAGGCAGGCTCGACGGAACGCGCGCTGGGCTCGCTAAGCAGTGGAACACTCATTCCGATGTTCGGCGCCGAGTTCATCAACAATACCGACGCCACCATCACCACCCTCGACATCGCCTTCACCGGCGAACTCTGGCGCCTCGGTACGGCTGCCCGCACCGACAAGCTGACCTTCCAGTACAGCACCGACGCCACCTCGCTGACGACGGGCACCTACCATGATTTCAGCGCACTCGATTTCGTGACGCCCAACACGACCTGGGACGGAAATGCGAAGGACAATTTTAAGGACATCCACGCCACCATCATCGGCCTCGACATCGCCGCCAAATCGACCTTCTGGATCCGCTGGTCCGACATTGATGCCGGTGGCTCCGACGACGGCCTGGCCATCGACAACTTCTCGCTGACCGCGCAAGGCGCCCTCGCCCAGGCTTCCCTCGCCGTGCCGGAACCGGGTTCACTGGCGCTGGCCAGCATCGCCCTGGTCGGCCTGCTGGGCACCCGCCGCCACAACCGCCGCTGAGCACATTTCAATTTTGTCCGTTTTTCCCGGTTGACCGTGGGACTGGCAGGCTTTTCCGTGATCCTTGCCAGCGCCGATTCCCGCGGTCTCGCACCTCAGCCAGAGTTGTACCAAATATGCAGAATCGCATCAGCTTGACTGACAAATCTCAATGACGTTGACCAGCCGACATCCTCTTAGCCAACGATTCTCGAACGGCATACGAGTGCCCAGTGCTGCCGTAGCTGGCTTTAAAAAGCTGTCATTCAGGAACGTTCAAGGTCAGGGGCATGGCGCGGCTTTATGCGCCAGGCCCCCTGCACCGCAAGGTTAGCCATCGCTTCGCTAGAACGGTATGTCATCGTCAAAGTCGAAGACGCTCTTCTTGAAGAAAACGGGGCTGAGCTTATGACTAGCCAAGAGTTCGTTTAGCTTTTCGAGAGGCTTCGCAGCCATCAGAACTACCGAGTTGGCAGCCGCCTCCTGCAGTTGCTGCAGATTGCCCTTCGGTAGAGCCTTCACAGAAGCGAGAAATCCAAGCTTCTCCAAAACTTCAACTTCCGACTTCGCTTGAAGGGTTGTCTCTGTGAGGCACGACAGCATCTTCGCTCTTGTTTTGGGTGACGAGGTAAGAATCCGGAAAATTTCTTCGGCGACGGCTGCCACCGTTTTGCCCGTGGCATTGAGCCCCTGATACTTTGAGATAAAGCCATATGGTTCCAAACCACGCATGATTGGAATTACGAGGGTGCCCCGACCGACTGCGATTCCCACCTCTTGGTCGGTCCAGTTGCTCTCTTTGAAACCAGGCATCAGGATTGCCGCAAGTGCATCCATTGAGTAGAGACCGGCTTCAATCTCGTCCATCCACTCGCGAGTTGGTTCAATATCGACATGCGCGACAAAGGCAGATATTCCATATTTTCTGAGCGCCGCCTGTAACTGCCCCGTAGTGCTCTTGAATGACGATAAGTGGCTGAGAAAGAGCTTGAAATGGAATGGTTCCCAGAATGTAGCCTCAAGCGTCTTCGTCGAATCAGCAACAACGTGATTGTGCGGAACCTCCAGTTCATCCGCTATGCGGATGATTAGATCCTCTGATTCATCGGCAAGCAGTTCTTTCGAATAGACCCACTTGCTGTTTACGCCGGAGGTTGGTTTCTTGATGTCGACGCCATGCGCTTTCAGATATGTGTCGATCTCGCCGTAACTCATACGGCTCTGAAGCTCTCGACCTATGCGATCTATCAGGCTCAGGCGTTCAATTACCTTCATGGTGCCTCGCGATAGCTAACAGTTATTCAACTGAACCAGCGGTCCGCATAGTGATAATCGTAAAACATGGCAATTCAAAGTAACGGATTGATTCATTTTAGGGGCGACTCCGGCAGGCTGTCCGCATATGCAATGATAGTACGGACCGGCGAAAAGTCGGGATGCAGACGGCAAGAATGTTCTAGCCAAAGGTAGCTATGGAGCAGCTTCTTGAAGGACAGCTCATGGCTGATCTCTGCCTGACGATAGTTTCATTTTCACAATATCAAGCTGGTCATCTGCCAGATATTCGCTGGTCAGTGTCGAGGAGAAAAGAATCCAGTTGATATTCCGCAGAAAACGGCACTTATCGTGGGCGCCGTGGTCTCTGAGCCAGGGCAATCATCAGCGTACGGGGGAAATCATGGGCAAAGGCCGCCTGGAGGCATTCAGCGATGGCGTCATGGCCATCATCATCACGATCATGGTGCTGGAGTTGAAAGTGCCACATGGCGAACGCCTCGATGCGCTGACCGCCTTGATCCCGGTGTTTTTCAGTTATGTGCTGAGCTTCGTATACGTGGGCATTTACTGGAACAACCATCACCACATGCTGCACACGGCGCAAAAGGTGACCGGGCCTATCCTGTGGGCCAATTTGCATTTGCTTTTCTGGCTATCGCTGTTCCCGTTTGCTACCGGCTGGATGGGCGAAAACCACTTCGCGGCGGTACCGTCGGCACTCTACGGTGGGGTGCTGTTCATGGCCACGGTTGCCTACTGGATATTGCAGGAAACCATTGTCGCCTCGCAAGGCGACAACTCCCTGTTGCGCAAGGCGCTGGGGCGGGACTGGAAGGGGAAGTCTTCGCCGGTGGTCTACGCGGTTGCCATGGTCACGGCCTTCTGGTCGCCCTCCCTGGCGCAAGGCCTGTACGTCTTGCTGGCACTGGTCTGGCTGATTCCCGACAGGCGGATCGAGAAGGCGCTGGCGGGCACGGGAAGCCCGGCCAGTTAAAGCGAGCGGCGGCAATCGACATTGCCTGGCACATGCGGCACCATGAGGATGCACTTGAATTCGCCAGCCTGATCGCCGGGCGCTTCGCCCAAAAACACACAAATTCACCGGCTGCCCTGAATGGCCGGGTCATGGAGGAAACGATCGTGACTGCATTGAAAAAATCCGCGGCCGCATTGGGCCTGGCCGGCATGCTCGCCCTCACCGGCTGCGCGCCGATGTACGGCCCCGGCTGGGAACAGGACTACCCGCCGATCGCCTATTCGCGCGATCTTCACCCGGGCTACGGCTCGGTGTACGCCATCGACCTGATCCGCCCCGAGAACAATAATGGCATCGGCGTCGGGGCGATTGCCGGCGCCGTGATCGGCGGGCTGATCGGCCATCAGGTCGGCGAAGGCAATGGCAACACGGCGGCCACGGTGATCGGCGCAGCGGGCGGCGCACTGATCGGACATCAAATTGAAAAGTCGAACCAGCCGCAGGGCGACCAGTTCCGGCTGACCATCCGGATGGAAAACGGCGGCTATCAGACCTTGATTCAGAATTCCGATTTCGTCGATCTGCGCGTCGGCGACCGCCTGCACATCGACAACGGTGGCGCCGTTCGGCGCTATTGATCTACCGGCTCAAACCGACAGCCGGCAGGACCAGGAGCAGCGGGGTATGTTTTTGCTCATTCTCCCCGGCCTCCTGGCCTTTGCTTGTCAGCACTCAGCCTAATGTACGCCGGCCACGTGCTTGTGTGAGCTGAGCTCCTTCTCCTCCTGCTTGGCGTGCTGCATTGCGTAGCGCCAGATGTAGACCGCCATGACCAAAATAAAGCCAATGGTGATCAAGCTGAGTATGCCGATGTCGGACGTGAATAAGAGTTCCCATGCCATGAGTCTTCTCCAGTAATGGTGAATAGGGATGAATGCGTTTTGCTGCCGGCGTTTATGTGCAAGACATATGCCCGGTGCTGGCTCGGGGCAAAAATGCCAAGCCAGGGCGGCGAAAAAACGACTCGTCAGGAAAGAATGGGGTCTGCCGAATTGGCCTGCACGACAGGCGGGACGGCTGTTTGCCAAGGTCTTGGCGAGCGTGATTCGTCGCTCGCCCGCTGGCGCGACATCCGGTTCGACGCGTTCGAACGACTGCCAGTTATGACAATCAGCAAAAACACACCGCCAAAAATGACATGAGCCACCCGGCCCTCCGGCCGGTCATCAGGCAACTGAGCGGAGCTGGTTCAACTGCCCGAACCCCTCATCGCGTTTGGCGAAGCGGTCGGGTTGGAAGCCGGCATTTCCCCTGCTGTGGCGCATTTCCGGTTTGCAGCGTGATCAGGAAATAGTCGTCGAATTTCAATGGCGGCGGTTCGGCTCCTCTTCCCCTGGGAGGAAAGGAAGAGGCGCCTTTGGGTACTGCCAGCTTCCGGAGAGCTTTATAGCCAGATACGTGCCAAAAGCATATCAACGGACAAAACAACCAAAAATCAATAACTTAAAAAACGGCGAATGAAAAACACCCGCCACTTCCGTCAAAATTGTCAGTCAGGACTGACAACACCCACTTCCACGGTCAACCGGAAATTTCGCCCAAAAATGAAATTCCGTTCAGTGGCTGGTGCCTTCCGATTTCGTGATCTTGTTCCAGACGTTGTACTTGCCGACCGGCTTCTTCATCGGCAGGCGCTTCACTTCCTTGAGCGTCGTCGCGTCGTAGATGATCAGCGCGCCATTCATGTCCCACAGGCTGGCCAGCACGTATTTGCCATCCTTGGTGAACTCGACGTGGGCGAAGGTCTTGCCCGGTTCCGGCTTGAGTTCGGCGACGATTTCCAGCGTTTCCTTGTCGATGACCTGCATGGTGTCCTTGAACTCCTTGCTCATCATCGAATCGGTCCACGCGTAGCGGCTGTTTTCGTGGCTGCGCATGAAA
Source organism: Ferribacterium limneticum (assembly GCF_020510565.1). Taxonomy (NCBI): domain Bacteria; kingdom Pseudomonadati; phylum Pseudomonadota; class Betaproteobacteria; order Rhodocyclales; family Azonexaceae; genus Ferribacterium; species Ferribacterium limneticum. The sequence continues at coordinate 1,394,565 of NZ_CP075189.1, read as the reverse complement.
AAGCCGGGGCCGCGCGTCTTGATCTGCTTGATGGTTTTCCAGGTCTGCATGTCGATGATGCTGATCAGGCCTTCATTGAGGTTGGGTGTCGCCATCACGGTTCTGCCCTGCCATTTCCAGCTGATGCCGGAACCGAGGTGCGGCATGCCGGGCAGCTCAAGATCGGCGATCTTCTTGCGCGCATCGAGGTTGACCACCTGGCCGGTCACTGCGGCCTTGGCGTCGTTGCGTGAGGCGCCCATGACCTCGTCGTAGCCCTGGGTGAAATAGAAGTCGTCGAGGTAATCGTCGAGCTGGCTGCGCTGCGGGTTGAGGAAACCGGGAACGAAGGCGCCTTCCTTGTATTTGAAGTCGTGGATCATGCCGGCCGGGATGTCGTCGGCCTGCGGGTTGTACGAGACCTCCCAGACTTCCTTGACGTCCTTGAGCGCAGCAACGAAGCTCTGGCGCGGGCTGGCGTCATAGACGGCCGAGACGCGGGAAGTCGTCTTGCCGTCCCTGTCGGCCACCGGCAGGATTTTCTTGAGGTTCAGATCGGCGTCGAGGATGACCAGACTGTGCGGCAGGTAATTGGCCACCGCCACCCACTTGCCATCGCCCGATACGGCGGCGTTGCGCGTATTGATGCCGGCGCGCACTTCGGCGATGACCTTGAGGTTCCACAGGTCGAACTTGGTGATCCAGCCGTCGCGTGAGGCGAAGAAGACATAGCGTCCGTCCGGCGTGAACTTCGGCCCGCCGTGCAGGGCGAAACGTGACTGGAAGCGGTGGATAGGTTCCAGCTTGTCGCCGTCGAGGATGGAAACATGATGGTCGCCGCTCTCGACAACGACGAAAAGGTTCATCGGATCGGCCTTGAACGCCGGCTTGGCGGGCAAGGGATGCTTTTCATAAACGATGCGCGAAGCGTTTATTTCTTTCTCGCCCCAAGCCGGCATCGGTTTGATCGCGGTGTAGGCAAAATCGACCAGCGCCTTGATTTCCTCGGCCGACAGCTTGTCGCCAAAGCCCAGCATCTGGGTCGCCGGGCGCCCCTCCCTGATGACTTTTTCAGCTTCCGGCTTGCGCAGGCGGGCCAGGTTTTCCGGAATCAACGCCGGCCCGATGCCGCCCAGCCGCGCCTCGCCGTGACAGGCGGCGCAATGTTCCTTGTAAGCGCTCGGCGCATCGGCGGCCTGCGCCAGCTCGGCCATCATTAGCAGGGAGCAGACGGCAAAGCCGGCCGGGATCAGGATGTTCCACTTCATGATGCGATTTCCTCGTCGGACAGGTAGCAGCCCGGGTCTTCCGCCCAGGCATCGCCGGTCATCTGCTGGGCGCGAACCCGGGTGTTGCCGTTGCAGATCTGCAGGTAGGCGCAGGTTCCGCAGCGCCCCTTGACGGCGCGCGGGTGCTGCTTGAGGCCGGCCATCAGCGCATCCGAGGTATCGGGCCAGATTTCGGAAAACAGCCGATCCTTGACGTTGCCCAGGTTGTGGTGCCACCACATGGTGTCCGGATGCACGTTGCCGAGGTTGTCGATGTTGGCAACATTGACGCCTGACGAGTTGCCGCCCCATTGGCGCAGCTTGGCCTCGACGTGCGCCGCCTTGTCCGGGAAGCGCCGGCGCACCCAGTGCAGGAAATAGACGCCGTCGGCATCGTTGTTACCAGTGGTGAATTCCTTGTTCAGCCCGCGCTGCTGGTATTCCCAGCAGGTATCGAACAACAGGTCCATCGCCCAGCGCGTCAGCTGGTGCTGGGCGTCGTCCTTGCGATTCTTGTTGCCGCGCCCGGCGTAGTTGAGGTGCGAAAAGTAGAAGCGGTCGATGCCTTCATCCTCGACCAGCTTGAGCAGGCCGGGCAGGTCGTGGGCGTTGTCCTGCGTCATCGTGAAGCGGACGCCGATCTTCAGGCCAAGATCGCTGCACAGCCGGATGCCTTTGAGCGAAGCCTCGAAGGCGCCATCCATGCGGCGGAACTTGTCGTGTGTCTCGCGGATGCCGTCGAGCGAGACACCGACGTAGTTGAAATCACACTCGGCGATCTTGGCTATGTTGCTCTCGTCGATCAGCGTGCCGTTCGACGACAGCCCGACATAAAAACCCTTGGCCTTAGCGCGTTTGGCGATGTCGTAAATATCCGGCCGGAGCAGCGGTTCGCCGCCGGACAGAATGAGCACGGGCACCTTGAAATCGCGCAGGTCGTCCATCACCGTGAAAACCTGTTCGGTGCTCAACTCGCCGGGAAAATTGGTATCGGCCGAAATCGAATAGCAATGCTTGCAGGTCAGATTGCAGCGCCGGATCAGGTTCCAGATCACCACCGGGCCGGGCGGATTGCGCTTGGGGACCAGCGGCGTCGGTGCGGCAATTTCCTGCATGTACTGGGAGATGCGAAACATGAACGTCCTTGTTCTGGGCTTTTGGCCATTCAACGGCAGCCCGCCCCCTCATTCCTTGATACGCGTCAACCGTCGGAACAATGACGCGTTAGATGGGCACGCCTAGCCCTGCGGTATACTTCACCGATGAATCCGAACGCACAGAATTTGGTTGGCAACGAGCCAGCCCTGCCGAGCCGCTGGGCTGCCGAGCTTGAGGCAAAACTGGCCAGCGGTGAAAAAACCCAGGCCTGGGTCGAGATCGATCTCGACAATCGCCTGCAATACGCCGCCGGCCTCGTTCTCGTCACCGACCGCCGCTTTCTCGCCTTCGCCCCGGGTAACAGCCATTGGCAGGAATGGCCGCTGCGCGGCGGGCTGACGCTCAGCCACCACGACCACGCCGGTGTCGGCGCGCTCGAACTGATCGATGAAAAAGGCCAGCTTGCCACCTGGCGCTACACGCTGGCCAAGAATCTGGCCGCATTGCGCGTCATCGCCGAATTCGACCTGCACCGCGACAGCATCGTCAGCGGTCAGCCCGTGCAAAGAGCAAACGCAGAAGATTGCTGCCCGAAATGCAATGCCCCGCTGCCGCCCGGCGAAGACGAATGCCCGGTGTGCAATCGCGAAGCGACCGTTGCGCCATCGACGTGGACGCTGTTCCGCCTGTGGCGTTTCGCCCGACCCTACCGCTGGCAACTATTGACCGGCTTTATCCTGACTTTGGCCTCCACGGCCGCCCAGCTGGTCCCGCCCTACCTGACCATGCCACTCATGGACGACGTGCTGATCCCGTTCCAGAACGGCAAGCCCATCGACTGGCCGCTGGTCGGCATGTATCTCGGCGGCCTGTTCGGCGCCGCCGTGCTGGCCTGGGGCCTCGGCTGGATCCGCACCTACATCCTGTCGCTGGTCTCCGAACGCATGGGCCGCGACCTGCGCACGCAGACCTACGACCACCTGCTCGGCCTGTCGCTCGAGTATTTCGGCGGCAAACGGACCGGCGACCTCATGGCGCGCATCGGCAACGAAACTGACCGTATCAACATCTTCCTGTCGCTCGACCTGCTTAACTTCGCCACCGACGTGCTGATGATCACGATGACCGCCGTCATCCTGTTCAGCATCAACCCGTGGCTGGCGCTCGTCACCCTGCTGCCGCTGCCGATCATCGGCTGGCTGATCCACTTCGTGCGCGAGAAGCTGCGCACCGGCTTCGAGAAAATCGACCGCGTCTGGGCCGAAGTGACCAACGTGCTGGCCGACACCATCCCCGGCATCCGCGTGGTCAAGGCCTTTGCCCAGGAAAAGCGCGAAGGCGAGCGTTTCCGCGCCGCCAACGAGCACAACCTGCAGATGAACGACAAGCTCAACAAGACCTGGTCGCTATTCACGCCGACGGTGACGCTGCTCACCGAAATCGGCCTGCTCGTCGTCTGGGTCTTCGGTATCTGGCAGATTTCCAAGGGCGACTCGACGGTCGGCGTGCTCACCGCCTTCCTCGCCTACATCGGCCGTTTCTACACCCGCCTCGACTCGATGAGCCGCATTGTCTCGGCGACCCAGCGTGCCGCATCGTCGACCAAGCGCATCTTCGACATTCTCGACCACGTCTCCAGCGTCCCCGAGCCGACCAACCCGGTGCATCTGTCCGGCGTCACCGGCCGGCTCGAACTGAAAAAAGCCAGCTTCCGCTACGGCACCCGCTCGGTCACCCGCGACGTCGATCTGGTCATCGAACCCGGCGAAATGATCGGTCTGGTCGGCCATTCCGGCTCTGGCAAGTCCACGCTGGTCAACCTGATCTGCCGCTTCTACGACGTTTCCGAAGGCCAGGTGCTGATCGATGGCGTCGATGTCCGCTCGGTGCCGGTCGCCGAATTCCGCAAGCACATCGGCCTCGTCCTGCAGGAACCCTTCCTCTTCTTCGGCACCATCGCCGACAACATCGCCTACGGCAAGCCCAACGCGACGCGCCAGGAAGTCATCGCCGCCGCCCGCGCCGCCCACGCCCACGAGTTCATCCTGCGCCTGCCGCACGGCTATGACTCGCTGGTTGGCGAACGCGGCCAGGGCCTGTCCGGCGGCGAGCGCCAGCGCATTTCCATCGCCCGCGCCCTGCTCATCGATCCGCGCATCCTGATCCTCGACGAAGCGACTTCCGCGGTCGACACCGAAACCGAGAAGGAAATCCAGAAGGCGCTCGACAATCTCGTCAAGGGCCGCACCACCATTGCCATCGCCCACCGCCTGAGCACCCTGCGCAAGGCCGACCGGCTGGTCGTCATGGATCGCGGCCGCATCGTCGAAGTCGGCAACCACGACGAATTGATGGCGACCGAAGGCCATTACTTCAAGCTCTACATGGCCCAGGCCCGCAACGTCGATACCGAGCCGGAACTGCCGCGCTCGACCAGCCTGCCCAAAACTCACGCGGAATAAGCCCATGTCGAACGCCAATTTCCAACTGCAACGCGATTCCTACGGTCGACTGGTATTAACGGCCGAAAATGGAATCGTCCACGAAGGCGTCACGCCGGTGCGCGCCTTCCCCATCGCCGCTCCCGACGAAGGTCTGTCGCTGGTCAATTACGAAGGTCACGAAGTCGCCTGGATCGACAGCCTCGCCGACCTGCCACCGGCCATCGCCGGCCTGATCGAAGCCGACCTCGCCAGCCGCGAGTTCGTCCCGGAAATCGAAGGCATCGAAGACGTTTCCAGCTTCGCCTGCCCGAGCACCTGGCGACTGCGTACCAATCGCGGCCCGGCCGAGCTGATCCTCAAGGGCGAGGAAGACATTCGCCGCCTGAGCCAGACCCGTTTGCTCATCGCCGACGCCCATGGCATCCAGTTCCTGATCCGCGACCTGAGCACCCTCGACCGACACAGCCGCAAGCTTCTCGACCGCTTCCTGTAACGCTTTGTCCTCTTGAGTGACATTTTTAGACAGCGGTCAGCCGCAAGCGGACGAAAGCGTTAATAATGCTGAAATCAAACATTCATCACCGCAGGCCAACGGAGCCAGAGCCAAGAGCATGAAGAAAAAGGACATCATTTTCCGGGACACCATTTCACTGCGTGGCCCCAATATCTGGACCTACCCCCCGGTCATCGAAAGCTGGATCGATATCGGCGAACTCGAAGACTTTCCCTCGGACAAGATTCCCGGCCTTTACGAGCGCCTGAGCGCCTGGCTACCGGGCCTTGTCGAGCATCGCTGCAACTACGGCGAACACGGCGGCTTCCTGCGCCGCCTCAAGGAAGGCACGTGGGCCGGCCACATCCTCGAACACATCGTGCTCGAACTGATGACTCTGGCCGGCCTGCCCGACGGTTTCGGCCGCACCCGCGAAACGACGACGCGCGGCGTCTACAAGCTGGTCGTCTCCAACTTCCACGAAGAAGTGACCCGCATGTCGCTCGATGTCGGCCGCGAACTGCTGCTCGCCGCCATCGCCGACGAGCCCTACGACCTTGACGAAGCCGTCCGCCTGCTTCGCCGCAAGGTCGACCGCAAATACCTCGGCCCATCGACCGCAGCCATCGTTCTGGCTGGCGAAAAGCGCGGCATTCCGCACATCCGCCTGCTCGACGACGGCAACCTCGTCCAGCTCGGCTACGGCGCCGCCATGCGCCGTATCTGGACGGCCGAAACCGACCAGACTAGCGCCATCGCCGAAACCATTTCGCGCGACAAGGATTTGACCAAGGAACTGATCTCCTCGGTCGGCGTCCCGGTCCCGGAAGGCCGCGAAGTCGATAGCGCCGACGATGCCTGGGATGCCGCCGAAGACATCGGCGTGCCGGTCGTCGTCAAGCCGACCGACGGCAATCATGGCCGTGGCGTCTTCATCGACCTGACGACCAAGGAAGAGGTCGCCAAGGCCTACGCCATCGCTGTCGAGGAAGGCTCCGGCGTGCTCGTCGAACGTTCCATCCAGGGCATCGAGCATCGCCTTCTGGTTGTCGGCGGAAAGCTCGTCGCGGCCAATCGCAGCGACCTGATCACCGTAACCGGCGACGGCAAGTCGACCGTGCTGGAACTGATCGACAGCCAGGTCAACATCGACCCGCGGCGCGGCACGACCGAACTGCATCCGCTGTCGATCATCAAGATCGATACCGCTGCCAAGATTGAACTGGAACGCCAGGGCCTTGAGGCCGACAGCGTGCCGGCCAAAGACCGCGTCGTGCTTATCCAGCGCAACGCCAACCACGCCTTCGACTGCACCGACGAAGTCCATCCCGAAACCGCCCAGGTCGCAGCGCTGGCAGCCCGCGTCGTCGGCCTCGACATCGCTGGCATCGACCTGGTCTGCCAGGACGTCTCGAAGCCGCTGGCCGAGCAGGGCGGCGCCATCGTCGAAGTCAACGCCGGCCCCAGCCTGCTCATGCACATCAAGCCAGGCATCGGCAAGCCGCGCCCGGTCGGTCAGGCCATCGTCGACAACCTGTTCGCCCAGAGCGAGAGCGGCCGCGTGCCGCTGGTTGGCGTCACCGGCACCCACGGTCGCAACCCGGTTGCCAAGATGGTCGCCCATCTGGTCTATCTCTCCGGCCGCCATGTCGGCCTGGCCTGCAAGGACGGCATCTACCTCGACCGCCGCCAGGTCCAGAAAACCAGCGCCGCCAACTGGGAAGGTGGCCGTCGCCTGCTGATGAACCGTTCGGTTCAGGCCGCAGTGATCGAAAACGGCGCCGAAGTCATCCTCGGCCAAGGTCTGGCCTATGACCGCTGCTCGATCGGCATCGTCACCAACATCGTTTCGGAAGACGAAGACCTGTCGCGCTGGGATACCCAGCCGACCGGCGGCGAGTATTACACGACACCGCGTTCGATCTACCGGACGCAGGTTGATGTCGTGTTGCCGAGTGGTCATGCCGTGCTCAATGCCGAAGACGAACTGGTCGCCGATTTCGCCGAACTGTGCGACGGCGAAGTGATCTTCTTCGCCTGCGACCCGACCAACCCGACCCTGGTCGCCCATCTCGCCGCCGGCAAGCGCGGTGTCACGGTGGACGACAAGCGCGTCGTGCTACGCACCGGCAGCGATGAAATCCGCCTCAGCCGACTGGTCGATGCGCCCTACATTGGCAAGGCCAAGCAAGCCAAGAACATTGCCAACGTGCTGGCCGGCATTGCCGCCGGCTGGGCCATGGGCCTGAGCAAGGAAGTCCTGACCACAGGCCTCAAGACCTTCGGCCTGGAACTGATCGACCCCGCTTCGCTGATACAGCAGCCCGCCAAAAAGTCGCAACCCAAGAAGCCGGCTACCGCCCGGAAATAACGAGGAATAAAGCGTCATGGACGTTTCCCGCATTCGCGCCCTGCGCGGCCCCAATCTGTGGAGCCGGCACACCGCCATTCAAGCCATCGTTTCCTGCGAAGGAGCCGAAGTCGCCATTTCAGACCTGCCCAATTTCGAAGCCCGCCTGCGCGAGCGCTTCCCGGAACTCGGCGACCTGATTCCCTCCGACCATCTCGACACCGTGTCGATGGCCCACGCCCTCGAATTCGCCGCCCTCGGCCTGCAAGCCCAGGCCGGTTGCCCGGTCACCTTCAGCCGGACAGCGCAGACGGTCGATCAGGGCGTCTATCAGGTCGTCGTCGAATACACCGAAGAAGACGTCGGCCGCCTGGCCTTCGAGCGCGCCGAACAGCTTTGCCTCGCCGCCCTCAACGACACGCCTTTCGATCTCGATGGCACGCTCAAGGAATTGCGCGACCTCGATGAGGACATCCGTCTCGGCCCATCGACCGGCGCCATCGTCTCGGCTGCGCTGGCCCGCGGCATCCCGATCCGCCGCCTGACCCAGGGCAGCCTCGTCCAGTTCGGCTGGGGCAGCAAGCAGAAGCGCATCCAGGCCGCCGAAACCAGCCTGACCAGCGCCATCGGCGAATCGATTGCCCAGGACAAGGAACTGACCAAGAAGCTGCTGCACGCCTCCGGTGTCGCCGTCCCTTACGGCCGCCCGGTCGAGGACGAAGACGATGCCTGGGTCGCCGCCCTCGAAGTCGGCCTGCCGGTCGTCGTCAAGCCGCAGGACGGCAATCAGGGCAAGGGCATTTCGGTCAACCTGACCACCGAGGAACAAGTCCGTCGCGCCTACCGCGTCGCCATCGAATTCCGCGACGACATCATGGTCGAGAAATTCCTCTCCGGCCACGACTGGCGCCTGCTGGTCATCGGCGACAAGCTGATCGCCGCCGCCCGCCGCGATCCGCCACTGGTCATCGGCGACGGCACGCATACCGTGCGCGAACTGGTGGATATCGTCAATCGCGACCCGCGCCGTTCGGACGGTCACGCCACCTCGCTGACCAAGATCCGTTTCGACGAAATCGCCCTCGCCCGTCTAGAAGAGCAAGGCTATACGGCCGACTCCGTGCCCGGCCGCGGCGTTCGCGTCGTCCTGCGCAACAACGCCAACCTGTCTACCGGCGGCACCGCCACCGACGTCACCGACGACGTCCATCCGGAACTCGCCGCTGCCGCCGTCGCCGCCGCCCAGACCGTTGGCCTCGACATCTGCGGTATCGACGTCGTCTGCGACACCATGCACAAGCCGCTCGAAGAACAGGGCGGCGGCATCGTCGAATGCAATGCCGCCCCCGGCCTGCGCATGCACCTCGACCCATCCTTCGGCAAGGGCCGCGCTGTTGGCGAAGCCATCGTCGGCATGATGTTCCCGGATGGCGACAACGCCCGCATCCCGGTCGTCGCCATCGCCGGCACCAACGGCAAGACGACGACCAGCCGCCTGATCGGCCGCATTTTTGAAGCGAATGGCCTGCGTGTCGGCATGACCAGCACCGACGGCATCTACGTCGAAGGCCGGCGCATCGACACCGGCGACTGCTCCGGCCCGCGCAGCGCCCGCAACGTGCTGATGCACCCGGACGTCGACGCGGCCGTCTTCGAAACGGCGCGTGGCGGCGTGCTACGCGAAGGCCTCGGCTTCGATGTGTGCGATGTGGCGGTGATCACCAACATCGGCCTCGGCGACCATCTCGGCCTCAACTACATCACGACGGTCGACGAGCTGGCCGTGGTCAAGCGCGTCATTGTTGAAAACGTTGCACCGAGCGGCACGGCAGTACTCAATGCCGCCGACCCGGTCGTCGCCGCGATGGCCCATCACTGCCACGGCGAGGTCATCTTCTTCGCCCGCGACCGCATGAACCCCGTGCTCGCCACGCACCGCGCCCAGGGCAAACGAGTCGTCCATGTCGAGCGCGATGCCATCGTCTGCAGCGAAGGCCGCAAGAAATACCGCATTCCGCTCGCCAACATTCCGCTCACGCGCAACGGCACCATCGGCTTCCAGGTCGAAAATGCCATGGCCGCCATCGCCACAGGCTGGGCGCTCGGCTACGAGTGGCCGGTGATCGAGAAGGCGCTGGCCAATTTCGTTAGCGACGCAGCGACTGCCCCCGGCCGCTTCAACGTCTTCGACTACAAGGGCGCGACCCTGATCGCCGACTACGGTCACAACCCGGACGCCATCCAGGCGCTGGTCGGCGCCATCGAAAACATGCCGGCGGTGCGCCGTTCGGTGGTGATCAGCGGCGCCGGCGACCGGCGTGACGACGACATCCGCCAGCAGACCGAAATCCTCGGCGACGCCTTCGACGACGTGATTCTTTACCAGGACGCCTGCCAGCGCGGCCGCGAAGATGGTGAAGTGATCGGCCTGTTGCGCGAAGGCCTGACCAACGCCCGCCGCACCAAGCAGATCGACGCCATCACCGGCGAATTCATCGCCATCGATACGGCGCTGGCCCGCCTGCAGCCGGGCGACCTCTGCCTGATTCTGATCGACCAGGTTGAAGAGGCGCTGGCGCATATCGCCCAGCGGATCGGCGAAGCACACTGACCGCCGTCAGGCACCCAGTCAGCCCCCAGAAAGCCCGGCCAGTCCGGGCTTTCTGCTTTCAGCGCGGGGCTTGCCGGTGATCCACCGTCAACGGTATTTCACATTACCGACGCAGAATCTCCCTGTCGCCTGAACCAGACCCGCCGCATGAAATCCCTCCTTGCTCTCCTGCTCCTGCTTGCCAGCGCTGTCGCCGGGGCCGACAACGACGGTTTCGAGGCGCGCTGCGAAAAACTGGCGGCGGAAGCAAATTTCACTGCCGTCTTCGAGGACAAGCCGGTAAGCCGCGACGACGGCATCCGGATAGCTGATCTGGCGCGCTTTGCCAAAGCGGGTAGCAGCCTGAACCACAGCACGCTGGGTGTAACGCGGGCCGAACCGGCCGCCAGCATGGCGCTTTCGGTGCGCACCCTGAGCAATCGCGACGGCCGGGTGTGCGCCGTACCCTCGTTGCAACTGAAACTCGGTTTGTCGAGTTTCGAGGTCCTGCTTGCCCGGGAACTCGGCACCAATCCCTGCCGGCGACGCATCGTCGAGGAACATGAGCAGGAGCACGTCACGGTCTGGCGCAACCATCTCAGGATCGGCGCCCGGCTGATGCCGGTTGCGCTACGCCAGTCACTCGGCCAGGTCGCTTATTTTTCCAGTGTCGGCGAAGCCGAATCCGTGCTGCGCCAACGCGCCGACCAACAGCTCGCCAGCCTGCTGAGCAAGCTCAAGGACGGGATCAATGCCGCGCATCAGCAGATCGACTCGACGGCGTCCTATCGAGATGCGGAAAACCGGATGCGGGCCTGTCCTTAGCTACCTATCCTCAGCCCGGTCTTTTTGAGGATTCTGGTCGAGTAGAGAATGTCGCTGCCCCGGCAAGCCTCACCAAGCAAGCTGCGGATTTCAGCGGCTTTGGCCGAACACTCATCGCGCGAGGCGCCGTGCACCATGGCGAACAGGTTGTAGGGCCAGGCTGGCAGGGCGCGCGGGCGGCGGTAGCAGTGGGTGACGAAATCGAGGGCGCCAATGCGGGCGCCCAGTTCGTCGACTAGCTCGTCGGCGACATCCCAGACAGTCATGCCATTGGCCGTCCAGCCGATGGCGTAATGGTTGGGCACGGCGCCGATACGGCGGACGATGCCGGTTTCGAGCATGACTTTCAGGCGGCGCATGACCTCGTCTGCCGATAGCCCGAGCTGTTCGGCGATGGTGTGATAGGGGCGTGGCACGAGCGGCAGGCCACCTTGCGTGGCGACGATCAGGGCGCGATCAATGTCGTCGATCACAGCCGCGCCTCTAGCTTCATTTCAACAAAAAATTCGCGCTCTTTCGGGAAGGCATAGACCGCCAGGCCGGTGTCGCGCTCGATGCGGGCAATGGCTTCGGCGATGCCTGCCTTCGTTTCGGTGGCGAGCACGAACCACATGTTGAGCACGTGTTCGCGGCGATAGTTGTGGGCGACCGCGGGCAATTCGTTGACCAGTGCCGTCACCTCGTCGTAACGCTCCTCGGGGGCGGCCAGGGCGGCGAGCACGAAGGCTCCACCCATTTCCTCGATCTGAAACATCGGGCCGAAGCGGGTCAGCACCTTGTCGGCGAGCAGTTCCTGCACACGCTGGAGCAATTCTTCTTCGCTGATGCCGATCTGTTCGGCCGCCTCGGCGTAGGGACGTTCGCAGATCGGGAAGTCGCCTTGCAATTTTGCGAGAATTTTCCGGTCGACCGTGGAAAGCTCACGCATAGCGCGCGCCGTTCTGCTTGAAGCGGGTCAGCGAGAAGAGCACCTCGTGGGCAGCCGTTTCGAGACCGTGGCGTTGGCGAAGGTCGGCGATGATGGACTCGACCTCGCCACGTTCGCGGCCATGGATCATGCAGAACAGGTTGTACGGCCAGTCCGGCAGGCGGCGCGGCCGGCGGTAGCACAGCGTGACGGCCGGCTCTTCGGCCAGGGCGCGACCAATCTCGCTGACCTGCTCGTCCGGAATGTCATGGACCAGCATGGCGTTGGCGCGGTAGCCGAGTTCGTGGTGGCGGACGACGACGCCGAAGCGCTTGATGGCGCCCTCTTCGAGCCAGCGGCGGATACGGCCGAGGACTTCCGGCTCGGAGGCGCCAATGCGCTCGGCGATCAGGGCGAAGGGCCGGATGAACAGCGGCAGGCCTTCCTGCAAGACGGAAACGAGGCGGCGCTCGGCTTCGTCGATGAGGGCCGTCGGCTGCACCGGCTGGGCCGTGGCGACGCTTTTTTTCTTGTCACCGTTCAGGCAAAAACCGAGGTCGATGTGGAATTCTTCTTCAAGCGGCAAGGCCAGCAGCGGATAGCCGGCGGCCTTCTCGATGGCGCCGAGGCTGGCTTGCAGGCGCCCTTCGGTCGCGGCGGTGACGACGAACCACAGGTTGTAGCGGTGCTCGCGTTCGTAGTTGTGATTGACCTCGGGGAAGCGGTTGACCGCGGTGGCCACGGCTTCGAGCTTTTCCGGCGGGACGGCCATGGCGGCCAGCGTCGAGGCGCCGATTCGCTTGGGGGCGAAGACGGCGCCGACGCGTGAAATCTTGCCTTCGCGGCGCAGGTTTTCGAGGTGGCCGAGAACGACTTTCTCGCCGACGCCGAGACGCGCCGCCAACTCGGCGAAGGGTGCCGGGACCAGCGGAAAGTCGCGCTGGAAGTCGTTGAGCAACTGGAAGTCGAGGCTGCTGCTGTTCATGGCCAAAGCGTCCATCAGAAACCTATGCGCACGGCGCGCGAGGTGAAGAAAATGCCGGACGGGCTTTCGGCCGGGATTTCTCCCAGTTTGGCAAAATTTTCGGTGTTGTAAATCAAAACCTTGTTGTCGTCGCGCGCCGAGAGCCAGACGTTCTCGCCGCGCGGGGCGAATTCCATGTGCAGGATGCCCTTGCCCGGCTCGAAGGCATGGACGACCTTGCCGGCCAGCGTGTCGATGACATCGACCTTGGCGTTGTCCGGGAAGGCGAAATTGACCCAGATCTGGCGGCCATCGGGGCGGGCCATGACGAAGACCGGCTGGCCGCGCACGGGGATGCGGCCGACTTCTTTCCAGGTGGCGACATCGACGACCAGCACTTCATGACGGCCGATCGCCGGCAGGTAGGCCTTGCCCTGGGCGACCGACCAGCCGCGCAGGTGTGGCATCTTGAAGACGGGCAGTTTTTCCTGGCCGCGGCCGTAGTTTTCGAGAATCTTCTTGGCGCCCTTCTCCGGCTGCCAGAGGTCGAGCATGGCGACACCGTCCTCGCCGAACAGGCCGGCCAGGAAGTAGCGGCCATCCGGCGTCACGAGGCCGTCGTAGGGCTGGCTGCCGGCCGGGAAGCGCTGGGTGGTCGGCTGCCGTGGGTTGCTGAAATCGGTGACGCGGATTTCGCCGCCGTCGAACAGCGCGTAGGCGAACTTGTTGCCACCCGTATCGGCCAGGCCGACAACCTTTGAGAACTGGCCGGGCGCGAATTCGGCTGGCACTTCGGAGAGCAGTTCGAGCGTCTCGCTATCGAAGGCCTTGATGCCACCCGGGGTGTAGTTCTGGGCGACGACGATGCGGCCGTCCTGGGAGATCGACCCCCCGATGGCGTTGCCGGACTGGATGATGCGTTTGACGATTTTCGCTTCGAGCAGATCGATCTTGGTCAGCCCGCCGTCGCGGCCGAAGATGAAGGCGTAGCGGCCGTCTCGGGAATAGACGGCTGAGGCGTGCGATAGGTCGCCGAGGCCGCCAATGCGCGCGTAGGGCTGGCGGGCCGTGGTGTTGACCAGCGTGATGTGGCCGCTGGCCCGTTCAATGATCAGCCCGAGATCGCCGGTGCCGCGCAGTTGCGGGCCGGCGCAGGCGTTGAGAAGCAGGGCAAAAATGGAGATCAGCAGCAGGCGCATGGCGTTCTCACTCGGGGAATTCGGTCATCAGTTTATCGACTATCCAGGCCGCTTCGGCTTCGGACAGGAAGGCTTTCCACGGCGGCATCGGCGTGCCCGGGCGGCCGTAGTAAATGGTCGCGGCGAGGCCTTCGGCCGGCATGTCGCGCAGGGTTTCCGGCAGCAAGGCCGGACCGAGGCCGCCTTTGAGCGTCATGCCGTGGCAGGAGCCGCAATCCTGGCGCACCAGATGCACCAATTCCTTCTGGCGCGCCGCGTCCGGCTCGGCGGCCGACGCTGCGACCATTCCCACGGTCGACAGGAAAAACAGGCCAAAAATGAAATTACTCGGTGACAAGAACAACTCCCGTCATTTCCGGATGCGGCCCGCAATGGTAGGCGTAGCGCCCCGGCTTATCGAAACGACGCTGCCAGCTTTCATCGGGGAACATCCGCTCGGACTCCAGTCCGCCTTCAGCCGGAAAAACAACCGAATGGCTGGTCCGCTTTTCGTGATTGGTCCACCGTACGCTGTCACCCGCCTTGATGCTCACCTCGGCCGGCCGGAATTGATAGCCCTCGATGCGCACCTCGACCACGGTCTCGGCCAGCGCGGCAAAAGAAAAGAGCGCCAGCACAAGCGGCGCTCTTTTCAGGCACAGCCATCCGGAATGCTTCACGAGTCCGGATGGCATGGTGGCTTACTGCTTGGCCGCTTTCACGTCGCCGTCGGCACCCAGACCAATCGTGTGGCCGAAAGAAACGTGATGGAAACGGCCGGCTGCGTTGTCGGCGTGGATGGCGATGCCGAACGGCACAGCCTTGCCCGGAGCCAGAACGGCGTTACCAGCCAGCTTGCGGGTGAAGGTCACGGTGTAGGTATCGCCTGCCTTGGCGCCCTCTGCCGTTCCGCCGGCCTTGCCGCCCGTCATGCTGCGCTTGTCGGCAACGAAACCGTCAGACGACTTGCCACTGCTCGCCCACTGCACCAGATCCATGGCGCCAGCCGAGACGTACTTCGTCTTGTCCTTGCCCTTCGGCATACCCTTGGCGTCGTCGTGACAGGCGGCCCAGCAACCGGCCTGATCGGCCAGCGGCACCTTGTCGTTCGGGAACATCATTGTGGCCTTGAGTTCATTGTCCTTGTCGGATTTGTCGAAGCCGCCGGCCGGGGCCTTGAAGGTCAAGCGAACATACAGATTGGTCGCATCGAAAGCAGCCTGCACGGTGACCGGATAGGTCATCGTCTTGGGCGCGCCCTTCGGCTCCATTTCCTTACTGGCCAGACGCTTCAGGTCAAGACTCAGCTTGCCGTCCTCAACGTGGCAACCAGCACAGGTTTCGCCTTTTTTCAGGCCGCTGGCGCCGCTGTGCTCACCCTTGCCCTGCAGCCACTCGATCGGTGCCGCACCCGGGTGAAAAACGTGGACCGTGCTCTTGGCCGCCTTGTTCCAGTCCGGCGCCGCGATGGCTGATTGCGAACCGAGGGCGACAAAGGCGCCAAAGATAGCCAGGGAAACGAGATTCTTTTTCATCGTACTTATCTCCACCAAAATGATTTGCTCACGGCGCAGGCCATGTCCCCCTGCGCAAATTGCTGCTGATCCATATGCTACGGGGGCTTGCGCCCCCGTAGCTTTAAGTCACATCAAACAAACAGCAGTCGATCAGTAGATGTCGTGCTGGGTGTTATAGACGTTGAATTTGCCGGTCGGGGTGATCATCTTCGGATCGGTGATGACCTTCTTCAAGGTCAGCGTCGCATCGTCATAGACGACGATGGCCGACTGGTCAGCCTTGCCACCCCACAGGGAGATCCAGACTTCCTTGCCGTCGGCGCTGTATTCCGGATGCACGGCGCGCTTGGTAGCCTTGGTCACCGGCAGACCGGAGTCCTTGGCCACGTTGATCACCTTGAACGGCTTGGACAGGTCGGACATCTTCCAGACGGAAACGGATTCAGCCAGTTCCTTGTCCGGATTCTGCGGCGAGTCAGCCCACAGATTCTGCGACTTCGGATGGGTCTTGACGAACAGGTTGCCCGGCACGTGCTTCACTTCCTGAACCACCTTCCAGTTGTACTGCTTGAACTTGGCGTCCGACTTCTTTTCGGAAGGCGTGCTGATCAGGGTCAGGACATCGGCACCGAGGTGACCGGTGGTCCACACCGGACCGAACTGCGGATGGGTGAAGTTGGCGCCACGACCCGGATGCGGGATCTTGGCGGTATCGACCAAGGCAGCCAGCTTGCCGGTCTTGGTATCGACCGCAGCGATCTTGTTGGAGGCATTGGCGGCCACCAGGAAGTAACGCTTGGAAGCATCCCAGCCGCCGTCATGCAGGAACTTGGCGGAACCGACCGTGGTCGTCTTGAGGTTCTCGATGTCGGAATAATCGACCAGCAGGATCTGACCGGTTTCCTTGATGTTGATGACCCATTCCGGCTTGATGAAGGAAGCCACGATGGAAGCCACGCGCGGTTCCGGATGGTATTCGCCATCGACGGTCATGCCACGGGTGGAAACGACCTTGCGCGGCTTGAGCGTGTCGCCGTCCATGATCACGTACTGGGGCGGCCAGTAGGAGCCGGCCACGGCGTACTTGTCTTCGAAGCCCTTGAACTTGGAGGTATCGACCGAACGGGCGTCGAAGCCGATCTTGACTTCAGCCACAACAGCCGGCTTCTCCATCCACAGGTCGATCAGCGACAGACGACCATCACGACCGATCACATAAACGTAGCGGCCGGAAGCCGACAGACGCGAGATGTGAACCGCGTAGCCGGTCTTGACGATGCTGCGGATTTCCTTGGTATCGCCGTCGATCAGAGCCACTTCGCCGGTATCGCGCAGGGTGACCGAGAACATGTTCTTGAGGTTGTACTTGTTCATCTGCTTGGTCGGACGCTGATCGACCGGCACGATGACCTTCCACGAATCCATCGTTTCCTTGAAGCTGTATTCCGGCGGCACATCCGGTGTGTTCTGGATGTACTTGGCCATCAGCGACAACTCTTCCTTGGTCAGGATGTCGTCGAAGTTGACCATGCCACCGTCGGTACCGTAACCGATGATCTTTTCCAGACGCTGCTGGCCGAGCTTGAGCGTGCCGCCCTCGGTGACGTTGCCGTCCTTGTCCTTCTTCGTCCAGTGCGGCTCCAGGTTCTTGCCGGTGGCGCCCTTGCGCAACACACCATGGCAACCGGCGCAACGCTCGAAGTAAATCTTCTTCGCAGTTTCCTTTTCTGCAGCCGTCATGCTCGGCGCCGCCTTGGCGGTTTCCTGAGCGAAGGCCGAACCCATGGCGACAGCCATGGCGCTAAGTGCAAGCATCCCCACTACTGTTTTCTTCATCTTTCTATCTCCTGGATCGAAATAATTCGCGCCCATCTCCCTCAACGCGATGTCCGCAAGGTTGAACCTGAGCCCCTGATGCATCCTTGATACTCATCAATCTTTTCCTGCAGATAAACCCATTACATTCATATAGTTATAGTTCTTTATGACTATGTTGTTAATACTTTGTGGGTATATCGATCATTCATTGACTTCCCGCTATTGGCAGGCGCCCTGTCCCGCATTAGGATGGCCGCCCAAAGGCAGGGATTACGCATGAACAAGCTGAACAAACTCGAAGCCGGAAAAGTCTGGCTGGTTGGCGCCGGCCCCGGCGATCCGGACTTGCTGACCGTCAAGGCGGCGCGCCTGATAGCGGCCGCCGATGCCCTCGTCTACGACCATCTGGTCAGCGACCGCATCATGGATCTGGCGCGCCCCGACGCCCGCCGCATCTACGCCGGCAAGGAAGCGTCGAAGCACACACTGCCCCAGGATTCGATCAACGAACTGCTGGTCAAACTCGCCCAGGAAGGCCTCTCGGTCGTCCGTCTCAAGGGCGGCGACCCGTTCATCTTCGGTCGTGGCGGCGAAGAACTCGAAACCCTCGTCGCCTCCGGCATTCCCTTCGAAGTCGTCCCCGGCGTCACTGCCGCCGCCGGTTGTGCCGCCTACGCCGGCTTCCCGCTGACCCACCGCGACCACGCCCAGTCGGTCACTTTCGTCACGGGGCATCTCAAGGATGGCACGGTCAATCTCGACTGGCCAGCCCTGGCCCGGCCGCGGCAAACCGTCGTCTTCTACATGGGCATCGGCGCCGTCGAAGAAATCTGCCGGCAGATGATCAACCATGGCCTGCCTTCAATGACGCCCGCCGCCGTCGTCCGCAACGGCACGCAGCCCGATCAGAAAACCCTGCTCGCCACGCTTGGCACCCTGCCCCATCGCATCGCCGAATCCGGCATCAAGCCACCGGCACTGATCGTCGTCGGCAGCGTCGTCGGCCTGCACGAAAAACTCAACTGGTTCGAAAAACAATGAAATTTCTCTGGCTCATCGCTCTCCTCTTCGCCACCTCGGCCCAGGCTTATACTGGGCAGGAACTGCGCGGCGACTGCCAGGTAGCCGACGAGATGTACGCCGGACAAAAGTCCAGCGACCCTTTCCAGGCCATTCGCAGCGCCCGCTGTATCGCCTACGTCGCCGGCTTCGCCGACAGCTATGCGGTCAGCGACTTTCTGGCCGAACAGGTCGGCGTCAAACTCAACGCCTTCTGCCTGCCGAAAGACGCCGATCTTTCGCTGCGTCTCGTCCGCGCCGTCGTCATCCATGTCGAACGCGTACCGTCCAACACGACCGTCAGCCCGGCCACACTGGTCGCCGGCGCACTGGCCAAAGCCTTTCCCTGCAGCGATTCACTTGAACCAAAGAAGTGATTCATGGATAATCCGCGCTCCGAATGCCCCGGTGGCGGAATCGGTAGACGCAGCGGATTCAAAATCCGCCGCCGAAAGGTGTGCCGGTTCGAGTCCGGCCCGGGGCACCAGGAAGATCATTCAAGCAGTCCAGGCAAGTCCATTGAACCCGCCCACGTGCGGGTTTTTTGTCGCCTTTCATTCCGGCACGGTCCAGAATGACTGACACGCTCAGAATGTTTAACTTGGCCCCTTCAGAGCGTCACCTCCACCTGACCAAAGGGAGCGAAAAATGAAAATGCTGATTGCTCTTGCCGCCCTGCTTCTCTCCGGCTGCGGCCTGGAAACCGCTGGAAGCGCGGCGACCGTAGGAAAACTTCAGGCCGATCAGGCCAGGCAGGCAAAAGACAACATGGACACGATGAAAGCCAGCCTTGACGCAGCGAACAAGGAGGCCGAGGCAAGAAACAGGGCATTGGAAGAAGCGGGGAAAAACTGAGCCGCCCGTTTCTGGCACGAGACCTGCTGAGCATCAGGGTCACTGTCGATCGAGGTAGCCATGTCCATCAGTTCAATCATGTCCAGCGGCCTGCAAAGTTTGCAGGCCGGCATCAACCGTGCGGCCATCGCCGGAAGCGGCCTCAACGTCGAAAACGATGAATTTGCCGGGAAGATGGTGGCCATGCGCCAAGGAGAAATCGAAGCCAAGGCGGCGGCAAACGTCATCAAGACCGGCGATCAGATTCTCGGCACGCTCATCGACATCCGGGGATAGTGCGGCAACCCTTGCCGCCGCCGGCAAAGAAGTGCCGAGGGGGCGAACGATCATTCGCCTTGCTGACAGGCACAAAAAAAGGCCGGGAAAAACCCGGCCTTCTCGGTGGATTCGAGGCGATCAGTCCCCGGTCATTTTCTTGATGACTTTATCCGTCACATCGATTCTGCTGCTGACGGAAACCGCCTCTTGCACGATGAGGTCCCAACGCTCGGACTTGGCCAGATCGAAAATGGCTTTGTTGGCTTTCTCAAGCACGGCCGATGTCTCTTCGTTCTGCCGAAGTTTGAGGTCTTCCTTGAATTCCTGCTGCTTGCGCTGGAGACTCACCGAGATCTCGGCCAATTCGGCCTCCTTGGCCCGCCGCTGAATATCCGACAGCGAGGCACCCTTGTCCACCAGCGCAGCCTGGCGCGACTTGAAGTCGTTCTCGAGGCGCAGCAAATCCTGCCGGCGACCTTCGAACTCCGCCTGCATTTTCTTGCTGGCCTTGATGGCCGCAGGGGCCTCCCGGAAAACCCGTTCCAGATTGACGTAGCCAATCTTCAGTTCTTCGGCGCCGGCCTTTTGAAAGATGGGCAGAACAAACAGACAGGACAGTAGCGCAAGCCGAAATCCCTTGAGCATGAAGCACCTCGATGTTGGAAATTGGAACTAGTGTAGCAAGCCCGACAGTATCCGACGAATTCCTGTCGGCGGTCCACGGTCGAATGCCGGCGATTGTGCAACGGACGGTGTTTCATGCCGGCCTTGACCCGGCGAATGGTAGAATCCGGGCCTATTTATTGACCAACCGAAACGGCTTTCCCTGCGCAAGGCCGTTCAAGTTTCCACCTGGATTCAGACCATGTCGTTGACCGTCGACGACTTCGACTTCCCTCTCCCGCCCGAACTGATCGCCCAGCACCCGGCCGCCGAACGCACGGGCAGCCGCCTGCTGCATGTCTGCGGCCAATGCCACGGTCAACCGGAAATTGATCGCAAATTTGAAAACCTGCCGGAACTGCTGAAAGTCGGCGACCTGCTCGTTTTCAACGACACCCGCGTGATCAAGGCGCGGTTTTTCGGTTGCAAGGAAACGGGAGGGCTGATCGAAGTCATGCTCGAACGCATCGTCGATGCGACCCATGCCATCTGTCAGATTCGCGCCAGCAAGGCGCCGAAGCCGGGCAGCATTTTGTTGCTGGGCGACGCCTTCGAGGTGTGCATGACCGGCCGGGCCGGCACCGACGGCGATTTTTTTGCGCTGGAACTGGTCGACGCCACAGGCAATTTCTGGGAGCTGGCCGAACAGCATGGCAAGCTGCCATTGCCGCCCTACATCGAGCATCCGGCTGAGGGCGCCGATGAAACGCGCTACCAGACAGTCTATGCCCGCCAGCCGGGCGCCGTTGCCGCGCCCACGGCCGGCCTGCATTTCGACGAGGCCATGCTGGCCAAACTGCGGGCTCAGGGCGTCAATACCGCCTTCCTGACCCTGCACGTCGGCGCCGGCACCTACCGGCCGATGCGCGTCGAGAAGATCGCCGATCACCGCATGCACAGCGAGCGCTTCGAGATTCCGCAAGCGACCGCCGAGGCCATCGCCGCCACCCGGGCGGCCGGCGGCCGGGTCATCGCTGTCGGCACGACCAGCCTGCGCGCCCTCGAATCGGCCGGTAACGATGATGGCACGGTGCGCGTCGGCGGCGCCGAAACGAGCATTTTCATCACCCCCGGCTACCGTTTCAAGGTCGTCGACCGGCTGATCACCAACTTCCACCTGCCGAAATCGACACTGCTCATGCTCGTTTCCGCCTTTGCCGGCTACGACAACATCCGCGCCGCCTACGCCCACGCCGTGGCCGAGCGCTACCGCTTCTTCAGCTATGGCGACGCCATGCTTCTGGAACGAACTGGACAACCCTCCGATGCAATTTGAACTCCTCAAGACCGACGGCGCCGCCCGCCGCGGCACGCTGACACTGGCCCACGGCCAGGTCCAGACCCCCGTCTTCATGCCGGTCGGCACCTACGGCACGGTCAAGGCGATGACGCCGCAATCGCTGCACGACATCGGCGCCCAGATCTGCCTCGGCAACACCTTCCACCTCTGGCTGCGGCCGGGGCTCGATGTCATCAAGGCGCACAACGGCCTGCACGATTTCATGAACTGGCAGAAGCCGATCCTCACCGACTCCGGCGGTTTCCAGGTCTTCTCGCTCGGCGCCATGCGCAAGATCACCGAGGAAGGCGTCAAATTCAGTTCGCCGCACGATGGCGCCAAGCTCTTCCTGACGCCCGAAATCTCGATGCAGATCCAGAAGGTGCTGAATTCCGACATCGTCATGATCTTCGACGAATGCACGCCCTACCCGGCAACGCACGAAGAAGCCGCCAAGTCGATGCGCATGAGCATGCGCTGGGCGCAGCGTTCGCGCGATGAGCACAACAAGCTGGAAAACAGCAACGCGCTGTTCGGCATCGTTCAGGGCGGCATGTACGAAGACCTGCGCGATGAGTCGCTGGCTGGCCTCGACGACATCGGCTTCGACGGCATGGCCATTGGCGGCCTGTCGGTTGGTGAACCGAAGGAGGACATGGTCCGCGTCCTCGCTCACGTCGCGCCGCGCTTACCGGTGCACAAGCCGCGCTAC
Source organism: Ferribacterium limneticum (assembly GCF_020510565.1). Classification (NCBI taxonomy): domain Bacteria; kingdom Pseudomonadati; phylum Pseudomonadota; class Betaproteobacteria; order Rhodocyclales; family Azonexaceae; genus Ferribacterium; species Ferribacterium limneticum. The sequence continues at coordinate 1,372,308 of NZ_CP075189.1, read as the reverse complement.
CTGATGGGTGTCGGCACGCCAGAAGACCTCGTCCGTTCGGTCAAGGCCGGCATCGACATGTTCGACTGCGTGATGCCGACGCGCAACGCCCGCAACGGCCACCTGTTCACGCGCTTCGGCGACGTCAAGATCAAGAACGCCCGCTACAAGCTCGATACCGGCCCGCTCGACTCATCCTGCAACTGCTACACCTGTACCCAATTTACCCGTTCCTATCTGCATCACCTCTTCCGCCATGGCGAAATCCTCGGCGGCATGCTCAACACCATCCACAACCTGCATTTCTATCAGGTCATCATGGCCGAAATGCGCGCCGCCATCGAGTCCGGCACGTTCACCGCGTGGTCAGACGAGTTTGTCCGCAAACGGTCATCCGGCGAGTGATAGAATCGCGCGTTCTGAATTTCTTAGTTATCCGGAGTTACCACAATGATTAGCCTTGCCCACGCCCAGACCGCTGCTGCCTCCGCCGACCCGACGGGTGGCCTGATGCAGATGCTGCCGATGATCCTGATGTTCGTCGTGCTGTGGTTCTTCATGATTCGTCCGCAAATGAAAAAGGCCAAGGAACACAAGGCGCTGCTCGCCGCGCTGGCCAAGGGCGACGAAGTCGTCACCCAGGGCGGCATCGTCGGCAAGGTGACCAAGGTCGGTGACAGCTACGTCTCCGTCGAAATCGCCACCGGCACCGAAGTTGTCGTGCAAAAGCCGTCGATCGGCCTGGTTCTGCCCAAGGGCACGCTGAAGTCGCTGTAATCACACCAAAGGGCGGCTTCGTGTCGCCCTTTTTGCTTTGAAGCCGCCATGAATCGCTACCCACTCTGGAAGTACATCACCATCGCCATCGCGCTGCTGCTGGGCTTCGTCTATACCCTGCCCAACTTCTTCGGCGAATCGCCGGCTGTGCAGTTGTCCAGCGCCAAGGTCACGATCAAGGTCGACGCCAGGGCCCAGGCCCGTGTCGAGGATGCCTTGAAGACCGCAGGCATAACGCACAACGGTATCCAGCTCGACAACGTCGGCGTCAAAGTTCGCCTGACTAGCACCGACATTCAGTTGAAGGCCAAGGACATCCTGGAAAAGACCTTCAACCCGGATGCCGCTGACCCGCAGTACGTCGTTGCCTTGAACCTGCTGACCGCCTCACCAAGCTGGCTGACTTCGCTGCACGCGCTGCCGATGTACCTCGGCCTCGACCTGCGCGGTGGTGTGCATTTCCTGCTGCAAGTCGACATGAAGGGCGCGCTGACCAAAAAGCTCGACTCGACCTCGGCCGACCTGCGCACCGTGCTGCGCGACAAGAACCTGCGCCACGGCGGCGTGAATCGTGAAGGCGAGCGCATCGTCGTCAAGTTCCGCGACGCTGAAACCCGCGACAAGGCCCGCTTCGCCATCGGCGACAGCCAGCCCGACCTGCTGGTCACCGAAGCCGGCGATGCCAGCGAACCCAGGTTGGTCGCCACGCTCAAGCCGGAAGCCCAGAACAAGCTCGGCGAATTCGCCCTCAAGCAGAACATCACGACGCTGCACAACCGGATCAACGAACTCGGCGTCGCCGAGCCGATCATCCAGCAGCAGGGTCAGGACCGCATCGTCGTCCAGTTGCCCGGCGTGCAGGACACGGCCAAGGCCAAGGACATCCTTGGCCGCACGGCGACCCTCGAAATCCGCATGGTCGATGACTCGACCGGCGCGCTGGAAGCCGCCCTGGCCGGTAACCCGCCCTTTGGCACCGAGGTTTACAACGAACGTGGCGGCCAGCCGCTGCTCGTCAAGAAGCAGGTCGTCCTCACCGGCGACCGCCTGACCGACGCCCAGCCCGGCTTCGACAACCAGACCAACGAAGCCGCTGTCCATCTGACGCTCGACTCGGCCGGCGCCCGCATTTTCAAGGACGTCACGCGCGAGAACATCAACAAGCGCATGGCCATCCTGCTCATCGAAAAGGGCAAGGGCGAAGTCGTCACGGCCCCGGTCATCCGCAGCGAAATCGGCGGCGGACGGGTGCAGATTTCCGGCCGCATGAGCACCATGGAAGCCAACGACACGGCGCTGCTGCTGCGCGCCGGCTCGCTGGCCGCGCCGATGGACATCATCGAGGAACGGACCATCGGCCCGTCGCTCGGTGCCGAAAACATCAAGAAGGGTTTCCAGTCGACGATGTGGGGCTTCGCCGCCATCGCCGTCTTCATGATCCTTTACTACCAGATGTTCGGCGTCGTTTCGGTCATCGCCCTGGCCTCCAACCTGCTCTTCCTGGTCGCCATCCTGTCGCTGTTGCAGGCCACACTGACCCTGCCCGGCATCGCCGCCATCGCGCTGACCCTCGGTATGGCCATTGACGCCAACGTGCTGATCAACGAACGGGTGCGCGAGGAACTGCGCAACGGCATGCCGCCGCAAGGTGCCATCGCGGAAGGCTACGAACGCGCCTTCGGGACCATTCTCGACTCCAACATCACGACGCTGATCGCCGGCCTCGCCCTGCTGATTTTCGGCTCCGGCCCGATCCGCGGCTTTGCCGTCGTCCATTGTCTGGGCATCCTGACCTCGATCTTCTCGTCGGTCTTCGTCTCGCGCGGGCTGGTCAATCTGATCTACGGCCGCCAGAAGAAGCTGGCCAAGGTCGCCATCGGTCAACTGTGGAAGCCTGCCGCTGCCACGGTCAACGGCAAAAAATAAGGAAAAACGAAAATGGAATTTTTCCGCATCCAGAAAGACATTCCGTTCATGCGCCATGCGCTGACGTTCAATGTCATTTCGCTCCTCACCTTCATCCTCGCCGTCGTCTTCCTGTTCACCAAGGGCCTGCACCTATCGGTCGAATTCACCGGCGGCACGCTGATCGAAACCCACTACCAGCAGGCAGCCGATCTCGAAAAGATTCGCGGCGCGCTGGGCAAGGCCGGCTTCACCGACTACGCCGTGCAGAATTTCGGCTCGTCGCAGGACGTCATGATCCGTCTGCCGCTCAAGAGCGACCAGAACAGCAATCAGATCGGTGAATCGGTCATGAAATCGCTCGAAGCCGAAGCGCCGGGCGCCGAACTGCGTCGCGTCGAATTCGTCGGCCCACAGGTCGGCAAGGAACTCGCCGAAAACGGCGCCATGGCCCTGCTGCTCGTCGTCATCGGCATCGTCATCTACCTCGCATTCCGCTTCGAATGGCGCTTTTCGGTGTCAGCCATCATCGCCAACCTGCACGACGTGGTGATCATTCTCGGCTTCTTCGCCTTCTTCCAGTGGGAGTTCTCGCTCTCCGTGCTGGCCGCCGTCCTCGCCGTCCTCGGCTACTCGGTCAACGAGTCGGTCGTCGTCTTCGACCGGGTGCGCGAAACTTTCAAGAAGGTCCGCGGCCTGACCACGCCGCAAGTCCTCGACCACGCCATCACGAGCACCATCAGCCGGACCATCATCACCCACGGCAGCACCCAGCTCATGGTCCTCTCGATGCTGATCTTCGGCGGCGAAACCCTGCACTACTTCGCCATGGCCCTGACCATCGGCATCTGCTTCGGCATCTACTCCTCGGTCCTCGTCGCCAGCCCGCTAGTCATGTGGCTCGGCGTCTCGCGCGAACAGTTCATCACCAAGACCAAGGTCATCGAAGGCGCCAACGAGGACGGCGCGGTCGTTTAAGCGAATCCCACGGTCAACCGGAAAAAAGCCGCCAAATTGAAATTTGGCGGCTTTTTTATTTTGGGCGATGGCTAGGTGCCTCAAATTGATCGACTGAACGCACCTTCATTCATAGGGATACAGACTCAATAAATACTTGGCGACTTCATCCTTGCCGAAGAATTTCCCATCGATGGTCTCCCCATCTCCGAACAGGAAACTATTTACCGAGGCCCCCGACTGGAGGCGGATGATCCTAGCAAGGCCATGATCCTTGATGGTTAGCCACCGAACATCCGAGCGAGCAACCTCATAAGCCAGCAAAAACGAGTTTGTAGCATCGTCAAACACGGCAAAGGTTAACCGCTCTGGCGAAACGAACAAACGGCCGGGCGTAGAACTCGCATGGAAAGAATCAACGCTTCCTAACATTGTGTTCGGATACCAGGTCGATGAAATCGTATAGACCGCGGTTTTGGCTGCTGGAAGGGTACGGGCTGCCAGAGAAAAACCAGAATCTTTTGGCCCAGGTCCGGTGACAGCGCAACCACCAACTGTGACAAAAAGAATGAAAATATAAATCCATCTTGCGTGATACGCGTTCATTACATACATTCCCAATTACGTTTGAGGAAACGACAAAACGTCGGACGATGATCAGCGCTCATAGTAATTTGCCTTGCATCTGCCAAAACCAAACAACCAAAAACATTCAGACGCAGCATTGATAGCGCAAACGAAAATTCGCCCTAATGCATACGACGTTATGCCCGAACGTCAGTTTCAGGATATAGCCACAGATAGCGGCTCCCGGCAGATCACCAGGCAATCACCAGCTCGGCGTTTCGACCGCTGCCGGCGAGGGTGGCGGCTCGGGTAGCCAGGCGCCGCTGGCGCCATAGACGGCCAAACCGGCAATGAGCAAGGCCACCACCAAGGCGATGATGCCGCCGCCGCTGGCCGGCTCGCCGGTCGCGCCTTCCTTCCAGCCGGTCAGCATCGGCTTGACCAGATCATCCTTCTTGACGCGGCCATGGAAGATGACTGCGCCGACATGGAGGACGACGAGGGCGATCAGGACATTGGAGAGCAGGTGGTGGACGCCGCTCAGGCGGTCGCTGAGCGATTTGTCGATCAGTTCGAACAAAGGGCCGACGAAGGCGATGTCGTCGTTGGCGAACAGGCCGCTGAGCACTTGTACGGTCAACAGGAAAATAAGGCTAAAAACGGAGAGTCCGCCGAGCGGATTGTGGCCGAGGCCGCGCCATTCGCCTTTCAGATAGACCTTGATTCTGGCCGGCGTCGGGAAGAACTGGGCGAAGCGCGCGTAGGTCGAACCGGCGAAGCCCCAGACGAGACGAAAGGCAATCAGGCCAACGATGGCCAGGCCGATCTTCCCGTGCACGTCAATCAGCTTGCCGCCCAACTGGCCGCTAACGACGGCCGCGATGACGGCCAGCACGAGCAGCCAGTGAAACAGGCGAGTCGGCAGATCCCAGAGGCGAATTCGTTGGCGGTTCATGGTCGGGCCTTGTAGTTAGCTTGGTAAAAAAACAGGCACCCGCAGGTGCCCGTACTGGCGATTTTAAATCGCTTTATTTCTTGGCCTTGTAGTCGTCGTGGCAACCCTTGCAGGAGCCGCCCAGCTTGCCCAACTGAGCGCCAACGGCAGCTGCATCGCCGGTGGCAGCGACCTTGGCCATTTCGTTGGCTTCCTTGTTGAAGGCCATGGCGAGCTTGCCGACATTTTCCTTGTCGGTAAAGATGCCCGGCTTGGCGCGGGTGGCTTCCCAGCCGGTGCCCTTGTCGCTACCCGGCACGTAGAGCGCGCCCATGCCGGAATTGGCGATAGCCTGGATGGCGTTGGCCGCCTTGATGACCTCTTCCTTGTTGAACTGGCCACCCTCAACGTTCATCTTGATGCGGCCCATATTCCAGGCCATGAAGCCATAGCCGGACTGGCGGAACTTGATGGCGTCTTCAACCTTGACCTGAGCGGCGGCAGTGCCAGCCAGGGTGACGGTCAACAGGGCGAGCAGAAGCTTGGATTTCATTGCGTATTCTCCGTTTTCATTGAGGAAAGGTGGGCTGCGTCGGGTAAACGACCAAAACCCGCGATTTATTCCATGAAAATTATAACTTGCTAATATGACATCGCCGTTGATCTTTGCCGTGAGCATTTTTCACGGACATCCTGAGCCATTTTGAATAGTCTGAATCAGACTGCGAAAACGTGCTTGACGCGCAGCGCCGGGGCGCCTTGCTCGATGGCGATTAGGCGGGCGATGTTCGGATGTTTGCCCGGATTGGCGCGTTCATCCTCTGTGTGCTCGGCGAAGACTTCCATGCCCTTTTTGGCGGCCTCGACGTTGATCGAGCCGTAGGTTTGCGCCAGATGGTTATACACCGCCAGAGAACCCTGGCTGCCCGCCTTGTTTTCGATGGCGGCGACGACATTGCCCTCGGCGTCGAGCAGGTTGATGGCGGCCAGGTGTGAAATTCCCGGCAATTTCTTGAGGTTTTCGGCAAAAGACATGGATGACCTTTCGTGGATGCGGACGGGGAAGCCGCCCCCGCCCCAACTATTTCATTTTTCGGCGTTTTTTACGTTTCACGTAGTAAACCCGGTTGACCGTGGCAATCGGGCGGACGCCCTACTTCCACTCCCGCTTGGCTTTGACCAGACCGATGATCAGCCCGGTGGTAAACGTGACGGCCGGCACGATGAAGGCAATCGCCTTGATGCCGCGCTCGGCACCAAAATCAAAGAGCAGCCAGGCGGCGGGCAGCAGACCGAGGAACAGGCCGATCAGCCCGCCCCGGATGCCGCCGTTGATCACCTGGCGGTCAGTCGTCTTCCGCTCACCGGTGCAATGCGGACAGTAGATGGCGTCGGCCGGCACTTCCTGCCCGCATTTGGCGCACTGCATTTAGATGCGCTTCGCCAGTTCGGCCGCCTTGCCGGTGTAATCCCACGGCGTCAGCTTGAGCAATTCGGCCTTGGCGGCCTCCGGAATTTCCAGCGTCGAGACAAAAGCCTGCATGCCTTCGCGCGAAACGCGGGTGCCGCGGGTCAGTTCCTTGAGCTTTTCGTAGGCATTCGGCACGGCGTAGCGGCGCATGACGGTCTGGATCGGCTCGGCGAGCAGTTCCCAGTTGGCGTCGAGGTCGGCTTTCATGTTGTCGGCATTGACCTCCAGTTTGCCCATGCCCTTGAGCAGCGAATCGTAGGCAAGCAGCGTGTAGCCGAGGCCGACGCCCATGTTGCGGAGCACCGTCGAATCGGTCAGGTCGCGCTGCCAGCGCGAGATCGGCAGCTTTTCAGCGAGGTGCTTGAGGACGGCGTTGGCCAGGCCGAGGTTGCCTTCGGAATTCTCGAAATCGATCGGGTTGACCTTGTGCGGCATCGTCGACGAGCCAATTTCACCGGCCTTGACCTTCTGCTTGAAGAAACCGAGCGAGATGTAGCCCCAGATGTCGCGGTCGAGATCGATCAGAATGCTGTTGGCGCGGGCGAAGGCGTCAAACAGCTCGGCCAGCGCGTCGTGCGGCTCGATCTGGATGGTGTAGGGGTTGAAAGTCAGGCCGAGCGATTCGACGAAACGCTTGGCGAAGCCTTCCCAGTCGTAGCCGGGGTAGGCGATCAGGTGGGCGTTGTAGTTGCCGACCGCACCGTTGATCTTGCCAAGCAGTTCGACGGCGGCGATGCGGGTACGGGCGCGCTCCAGGCGGTAGGCAACGTTGGCCATTTCCTTGCCGAGCGTCGTCGGCGTTGCCGGTTGGCCGTGCGTGCGGCTCATCATCGGGACTTCGGCGTTGACGTGGGCCAGTTCCTTGAGGCGGGCGATGACCTTGTCGAGCGACGGCAGCATGGCCTGCTCGCGGGCGCCCTGGCACATCAGCGCGTGCGACAGGTTGTTGATGTCTTCGGAAGTGCAGGCGAAGTGGATGAACTCGCTGACCTTGGTCACTTCGGCGTTGCCCTTGGTGTTCTTCTTGATCCAGTATTCGAGCGCCTTGACGTCATGGTTGGTGACGGCTTCCTCGGCCTTGACCTCGGCCGCCTGCTCGACGGTGAAGTTGGCGACCAGCGCATCAAGCTCTGCCACGGTAGACGGCGAAAAAGCGGCAATTTCCGAAAAGTGTGGCTCGGCGGCCAGCGCCTTGAGCCACTCGATCTCGACCTTCAGACGCGCCTTGATCAAGCCGAATTCGGAAAAATGCTCGCGCAGGGCGTCAACCTTGCCGGCATAGCGGCCGTCGAGCGGGGAAAGGGCAACCAGGGGATTGAAGGTCATCGAATCATCCTTTTCAGTAAGCCCGCCATTTTACCCGCCCGGCGAAGGCGTCGCCATACGCTATAATCGAACTCCCCAAATCAGAGAGCTCACGATGAAGCTGATCGGCTCCCATACCAGCCCGTTTGCACGAAAAGTGCGGATCGTGCTGGCCGAAAAAAAGATCGACTACGAATTCGTCATCGATTCACCGTGGACGGAAGACAGCAAGGTTCCCGACATCAACCCGCTCGGCAAGATTCCCGTGCTGGTGCTCGACGACCAGACGCCGCTGTTCGATTCGCGCGTCATCGTCGAGTACATCGACAACGTCACGCCCAACAACAAGCTGTTCCCCGCCCCCAATCGCGAACGCACCGAGGTCAAGCGCTGGGAAGCCCTGGCCGACGGCGTGCTTGATGCCGCGGTGAGCGCCCTGCTCGAAGGCAAGCGCCCGAAAAAAGAGCAAAGCGCCAGCTGGATCACGCGCCAGCACGGCAAGGTCTTGCGCAGTCTCGACTTCATGGCCAGGGAACTCGGTGAAAAGAGCTTCTGCATGGGTACCCACTTTTCGATGGCCGACATCGCCGTCGGCACTGCGCTCGGCTACCTGCGCTTCCGTTTCCCGGAAATCGACTGGCAGGAAAACCACGCAAATCTGGGCAAGCTCTACGACAAGCTGATGCAGCGCGCGCCGTTTGCGGATACCGTGCCGCACGACTGAGATGCCCTATCGGCCGGCAAAACGTGGGCACATGCGATCCTCATGGTCATTGGCCGATCAGTTTTCATTGGCCAATCGCCAAAGAGTTGAACCCTTGGCACAAACCGAAGGTCGACTTCTGCATGAACTGATTTGCACGAGGAGTCCGACCGTGAACTGCACCCCAGATACCAGCCCGCTAAGCAGCATTGCCCGCACCCTGACCGTTGCTCTCGGGCAGCGCGACCATCACACCCGCGCGCATTCCGACCGGGTCGTCCAACTGGCGGCCGGCCTGGGTTATCACATTGGCCTGAGCGAAGACGAAATCGAACTGTTGGCGCTCGGCGCCCAGTTTCACGACATCGGCAAAATCGGCATTCCCGACCGCGTTCTGCACAAACCGGCGTCGTTCGAAGAAGACGAGTGGGCCTGCATGAAACAGCACGCCGAAATCGGCGAACGCATCATTCTCGCCATCGATGGTGACAAGGCCTCGACCGTGGCCAAGACCGTCCGTCACCACCATGAGCATTTCGATGGCTCCGGCTACCCGGACCGACTCTCCGGAACCGACATTCCGTTGTACGCCCGGATCATTTCGCTGACCGACAGCTACGACGCGATGATCGACACCCGCGCCTACCAGCGTGCCCGTTCGCACGGCGTGGTCATGGGCATCCTTGAGCAGGAAAGCGGCATCAAGCACGACCCCGACCTGCTCCACGCCTTCACGAACGCCATCGAAAAATCGTCCCTGCGCGGCAAGGACGTTTGATTCCGCTCAGCGGATAACGCCACCCCCCAGACAAACCCGGCTCTCGTAGAGCACGACCGATTGTCCCGGGGTGAGTGCCCACTGCGGCTCGGCAAAGCGGATTTCGCAGCTTTCGCCATCGACGCGCTCGACCTCGCAAGGCTGATCGGCCGTCCGGTAACGTGGCTTGGCGGTATAAACCCAGTGCGTGTGCGGCGCCCGGCCGGAAACCCAGCTCAGTTGTTCGGCGACCAGATCATCCTTGAGCAGGGCCCGATGGTCGTGCCCCTGAACGACGTACAACACGTTCTTTTCCATGTCCTTGCCGACCACGAACCAGGCATCGTGATCGCCGCCGCCGGGCTGGCCTTTTTCCTTCAGGCCACCGATGTGCAGACCCTTGCGCTGGCCCATGGTGTGGTACATCAAGCCATCGTGCTCGCCGAGCACCTTGCCATCATCGAGGCGGCGAATTTCACCTTTTTTCGGCGGCAGATAACGCGACAGAAAATCCTTGAACGGCCGTTCGCCGATGAAACAAATGCCGGTCGAATCCTTCTTGGCCGCGACGTGCAAGCCTTCCGCTTCGGCGATCTTGCGCACCTCGCGCTTGTAGATGTCGGCCAGCGGGAACAGCGTTTTCGACAGTTGCGCCTGATTCAGGCGATAGAGGAAATAGCTCTGATCCTTGGTGCCATCCTCGGCCTTGAGCAACTGGAACTCGCCGTTGAACTCGCGCACGCCGGCGTAGTGGCCGGTGGCGATCTTGTCGGCGCCGAGCTGCATGGCGTGGTCGAGGAAGGCCTTGAACTTGATTTCGGAATTGCACAGGATGTCGGGATTCGGCGTCCGCCCGGCCTGGTATTCGCGTAGGAATTCGGCAAAGACGCGCTCACGGTATTCGGCAGCGAAATTGACCACCTCGACGTCAATGCCGATGCGGTCGGCGACACTCATCACATCAATCAGATCCTGGCGCGACGAACAGTATTCCTCGGTATCGTCGTCTTCCCAGTTCTTCATGAACAGGCCGATCACCTTCCAGCCCTGCTGCTTGAGCAGCAAGGCCGCCACGGACGAATCAACGCCGCCGGACAAGCCGACGACCACGGTTTTTTCAGACATCGGGCCCAGCCCCTTTCTTCCATTCACCCAGCGGCAAAACCACCGCTGGCAGTCCATTATCGACGAACCAGCTATCGACGGCGAAGCGTGGCGCTTCGCCAACCGTTTTTTCCTCGATCACCGCCGACCAGTGCACGAAAAACACCGTCGCGACATCCCGCGCCACCGGTTCAAGAACCCGATGCCAGCGCAAATAGCCGCGCGCTTCGAGCAGCTTGAGCAGGCGCGTCGTCGACGTCGAATGATCGATGCAGTCCATCTTGCCGGAAACATGCCCATCATCGTAATTACCGGCGCGGTCGTTGTGGATATCCGACTGCTCGCCAGCCCAGGCGTAAAGACGCCCGATCGCAGCCGATATCATTTTTCGCTCATTTTCCGGGTTGACCGTGGCAAACAGCATGCGCCGCACCTCGCCGAGCTGCCCCTCGGTGTAACGGATATCCGCCTGCACCAGACAACCGTAGCCGTAGCAGATGCGCACAGTTTCATCGGCATGCAGCACGCCCGTGAGCAGGAACAGAAGCGAAAGCAGCCAGCGACGCATCAGTCGAAATGAACGAGCAGATCGAGCGGACAACTCTTGCCGGCCAAGAAATCCTCGATACAGCGCAGGATCAGCGGGCTGCGGTGCTTTTCCTGTGTCGCCCTGACCTCGTCAAGCGTCAGCCAGCGCGCCGCGACAATGCCGTCATCAAGCGGCCGACCCGCCTCGTAACCGCGCAATTCGCCGGCAAAGGCGAAGCGCAGGTAGGTCGTATCGTCCTTGGTCGGATGCGTCCAGTTATAGACGCCGACCAGATGCGTCGGTTTGAAGTGGTAGGCCGTTTCTTCGAGCGCCTCGCGGGCCACGGCATCGATCAGCGACTCGCCCTCTTCGAGATGGCCGGCCGGCTGGTTGAAGGCCAGTCCGGCCTCGGTTTCTTCCTCGACCAGAAGGAATTTGCCATCGCGCTGGACAACGGCGGCGACGGTAACGTGGGGTTTCCAGACCATGGCAAGGCTCTATCGGCAAAAGCGTTATTTTAACGTCTGATTTCGGCTAGAATTGTGGGCTTTTACAGGCGCAACACGGAGAATCGAACATGTCCATGTCGGATCGCGACGGCTTTATTTGGCAAGACGGAAAACTGGTGCCCTGGCGCGAAGCCACCACCCACGTCCTCACCCACTCGCTGCACTACGGCATGGGCGTATTCGAGGGCGTCCGTGCCTACAAGACCGAACGCGGCACGGCGATTTTCCGTCTCAAGGAGCACACCGAGCGCCTGTTCCGTTCGGCCCACATCTTCCAGATGAAGATGCCGTTCTCGGCCGAAGAGCTCAACGAAGCGCAGAAGGAAGTCATCCGCGCCAACAATCTCGAATCCGGCTATCTGCGTCCGCTCGCCTTCTACGGCTCGGAAAAGATGGGTGTTTCCCCCAAGGGCGCCAAGGTGCACGTCATCATCGCTGCCTGGCCGTGGGGTGCTTACCTCGGCGAAGAGGGCATGGAACGCGGCATCCGCATCAAGACCTCGTCCTTCACCCGCCACCACGTCAATATCACCATGGTCCGCGCCAAGGCCTCGGGCAACTACATGAACTCGATCCTCGCCAACAACGAGGCGACGACCGACGGCTACGACGAAGCCCTGCTGCTTGATCCGGAAGGCTACGTCTGCGAAGGCGCCGGCGAAAACGTTTTCATCGTCAAGAACGGCAAGCTCTACACACCGGACCTGACGGCCTGCCTCGAAGGCATCACGCGCGCCACCGTCATCCAGCTGGCCGGCGAAATGGGCGTTGAAGTCATCGAAAAACGCATCACCCGCGACGAAGTCTATTGCGCCGACGAAGCCTTCTTCACCGGCACCGCCGCCGAAGTGACGCCGATCCGCGAACTCGACAACCGGCAGATCGGCGCCGGCCATCGCGGCCCGATCACCAAAGCGCTTCAGGAAAAGTACTTCGACGTGGTCTATGGCCGCTCCGCTGCCCACGCCGACTGGCTGGCCACCGTCTAATCCAGGGAGAAAACGATGTCCGACAAAAAGACCATTGAAATCACCGCCCACGATCTGCCGCTGCACTGCCCGACGCCGAGCGTCGCGCTGTGGAGCCAGCATCCGCGCGTCTTCCTCGACGTCCTGAAGACCGGCGAAGTCACCTGCCCGTACTGCTCGACCAAGTACGTCTTCACGGGCGAAGCGCCCAAGGGCCATCACTAAGCATCGGGCGGCGGGTCGCGCTTTTTGGCGCCGACCCGCCGTTTTCGCATGAAAAAAGCCCTGATCGTCGCCCCCTCCTGGATTGGCGACACCATCATGGCGCAGCCGCTGTTTGCGCGCCTGCACGCCAGATACCCCGGCCTCCAGCTCGATGCCATCGCCCCGCGCTGGGTGGCGCCCGTCCTGCACCGCATGGCGGAAATCAGCGACGTCCTTGACAGCCCTTTCGGCCACGGCCAGCTGTCGCTCAAGCCACGCTGGAAGCTGGCCCGCCAGCTCGCCGCGCGCCATTACGACGCTGTTTACGTCCTGCCCAATTCGCTCAAGTCGGCACTGGTGCCCTGGCTGGCCGGCATTCCTCAGCGTGTCGGTTTCACCGGCGAATCGCGCTACGGCCTGATCAACGTCCGCCACACGCTGGATAAAACAGCCCTGCCGCTCATGGTCGAACGCTTCGCCCAACTGGCCGAAGCCCCGGGCCAGCCGCTCGGCCATTTCATTTTTAGGCCAAAAATCCGGTCGACCGTGGAAGACCAGCAGAAAGCCCTGGCCGAGCTGGCTATCGAGCGCCCGGCCCGCGTCGTCGCCTTCTGCCCCGGCGCCGAATACGGCCCGGCCAAACGCTGGCCAGCCGCCCATTTCGCCGCGCTGGCCAGAAAGCTGGCCGAACAGGGCTGCACCATCTGGCTCTTCGGCTCGCCCAAGGACCACGCCGTCGCCGAGGAAATCGCGCAACTCGCCCCCGGCCTGTGCCGCAACCTGTGCGGCGCCACCTCGCTGACTCAGGCCGTCGATCTGCTGGCCATGGCCGAACTGGTCGTCTGCAATGATTCCGGCCTCATGCACGTCGCCGCCGCGCTCGACCGGCCGATTGTCGCGCTCTACGGCTCATCGTCGCCCGGCTTCACGCCGCCGCTCTCCGACCGCGCCGACATCCTGAGCCTCAATCTCGAGTGCAGCCCCTGCTTCAAACGCGAATGTCCGCTCGGCCACCTCGATTGCCTCAACAAATTGCTCCCCGATCAGGTCTTCGCCGCCTGCCGGAAGAGGATGGCAGCATGAGCGGACCGACCGTTTACGCCCTGCCCGACGACGTCGAACGCGCCTTCTACGAGGCCATCGCCGAGGGCGACGCCGACCGCATGATGCTCATCTGGGCCGAAGACGACGACACGCTGTGCGTCCATCCGACCGGCGTCCGTCTGCTCGGCCTGATCCCCATCCGCGAAAGCTGGCGCAGCATCTTTGCCAATGCCCGCCTGCGCGTCCAGGCCGAACCCGTCGCCCATTGGAACGGCACGATCATCGCCGTCCATCACCTGACCGAAATCCTCTTCGTCGGCGACGACCCGAGCCCGCACGGCCCACTCTACGTCACCCACGTCTATGTCCGCGGCCCGCATGGCTGGCGCCTGGCCAGCCGCCACGCCTCGGCCGCCGACGACGGCCATCAGGCGATGGCCGAGGCCGTGCCGCACACCCTGCATTGAAACCCTACCGCGCGCCTAGCTGGCTGCCCGGCGGTCAGGCGCAAACGCTGTGGCCGCTGCTCATCAAGCCGCGCCCGCTCAAACTGCGCCGCGAACGCTGGGAAACGCCCGATGGCGATTTCATCGACGTCGATCACCTTGACGGCCCGGCAGACTCACCACTACTCGTCCTATTCCACGGCCTCGAAGGCAGCGCGCGCAGCCATTACGCCATCTCGACCGCCCACGCCTGCAAGGCCGCCGGCTGGCGTCTCGCCCTGCCGCATTTCCGCGGCTGCTCGGGCGAACTGAACTGCCGGCCACGCGCCTACCATTCCGGCGACGCCGAAGAAATCGACTGGATCCTGCGCCGCCTTCACGCCGCCAACGGCGGCCGCAAGCTCCACGCCGCCGGCGTTTCGCTCGGCGGCAACGCCCTCCTCAAATGGGCCGGCGAACGTGGCAGCGCAGCCAGCGAACTGGTCACCGGCGTCGCCGCCTTCTGCCCCCCGCTCGACCTCGCCGCCTGCGGCCACCATCTGGCCAACGGTTTCAACCGGATTTACACCCGCCACTTCCTGACCACGCTGAAAGCCATCTCGGCCAGCCGCCTGCAGCAGTTCCCCGGTCTTTTCGACGAAACCCTTATGCGCCGGGCGATCAATCTCTACGAATTCGACGACGCAGTGACCGCCCCCATCCACGGTTTTGCCGGCGCCGACGACTACTGGCGACGCGCCTCGGCCAAACCGTGGCTGAAATCGATCGCCGTGCCAGCTCTCACGGTCAACCCGAAAAATGACCCTTTTTTGCCATCGCGCCATCTGCCGACTGCCGCCGACGTCAGCCCCTTCGTCCGCCTCGAACAGCCCGAAAGCGGCGGCCATGTGGGATTTGTCACAGGTTCTTTTCCGGGAAATCTGGACTGGCTACCGCAAAGGCTTTTACACTTCTTCCTTTTTGAAACGTCATAAATTAATGACATTCGGGCAGCGCGGCGCCAATGCAAAGTTCCTGCAACGAGACCAACGTATCATTCGCCCGTTTCCCGCACAAACCCTCCTGACTGGACAACCATGAGCCAACTTCCTGCTGAAATTTTCAAGGCCTACGACATTCGCGGCATCGTCGATAAATCGCTGACCGCCGACGTCGTGCGCCAGATCGGCCACGCCCTCGGTTCGCTGGCCGTCGAGCAAGGCCAGAAGGCCATCGCCGTCGGCCGTGACGGTCGCCTGTCCGGCCCCGAACTAGCTAGCGCACTGATGGACGGCATCTGCGCCGCCGGTTGCGACGCCATCGACGTCGGCTGCGTGCCGACCCCGGTCACCTACTTCGCCGCCTACGAACTGGGCGTTCATTCCTGCGTCTCGGTCACCGGCAGCCACAACCCGCCCGACTACAACGGCCTCAAGATGGTCATCGGCGGCAACACGCTGGCCCTCGACGCCATCCAGGACCTCAAAAAACGCATCGAAGCCGGCAACCTCAAGCACGGCCAGGGCGCGCGCAGTTCGGCCGACGTCCTCGGCGCGTACGTCGAGAAGATCATCGGCGACGTCAAGCTAGCCCGCCCGATGAAGATCGTCATGGATTGCGGCAACGGCGTCGCCGGCGCGATTGCCCCTGAGCTCTTCAAGGGCCTCGGCTGCGACATCGTGCCGCTGTTCTGCGAAGTCGATGGCAATTTCCCGAACCACCACCCGGACCCGTCCAAGCCGGAAAACCTGGCCGACGTGATCAAGGCCCTCCAGGAAACCGACGCTGAAATCGGCATTGCCTTCGACGGCGACGGCGACCGCCTCGGCGTCGTGACCAAGGACGGCGAAATCATCTTCCCGGACCGCCAGCTCATGCTCTTCGCCGCCGACGTGCTGTCGCGCGTGCCCGGTGGCACGGTCATTTACGACGTCAAATGCACGCGCCTGCTCGCCCCGTGGATCAAGCAACACGGCGGCGTGCCGCTCATGTGGAACACCGGCCACGCCCTGGTCAAGGCCAAACTGCGCGAAACCGGCGCCCCGCTGGCCGGCGAAATGTCCGGCCACACCTTCTTCAAGGAACGCTGGTACGGCTTCGACGACGGTCTCTATACGGGCGCCCGCCTGCTCGAAATTCTCAGCCAGGCAGCCAACGCCAATCCGGTTCTGAAAAACTTGCCGAATTCGCCGTCGACGCCGGAACTCAACATCAAGATGGCCGAGGGTGAGCCCTTCACGCTGATCGACAAGCTCAAGGCCGACGGCAAATTCACTGGCGCCGAGGAGATCATCACCATCGACGGCGTACGCGTAGAATACGCAGACGGCTTCGGTCTGGCCCGCCCGTCGAACACGACACCGGTGGTGGTGCTGCGTTTCGAAGCCGATAATGCCGTCGCGCTCGAACGCATCCAGGCCGATTTCCGTCAGGCCCTCAATGCAGTCTGGCCGGGGATTCAACTGCCGTTTTAAAGGAAATTCGTGAGCGAAAACGCCGCCGACCAGCTATTTCTAGGGCGCCAGCCCATTCTGGACCGCAATCAGCAGCTTTTCGCTTACGAACTGCTTTTCCGCAGCGGTAGCCGCAATTTCGCCGACATCACCTGCGGCGTGCAGGCTACCGCCACGGTCATCGCCAATGCTTTTACCGAGCTCGGCGTCGAAGCGGCGCTGGGCGAATATCGCGGCTTCATCAATGTCGACGAAGCCTTCCTGTTCAGCGACCTGCTCGAGTTGCTGCCGCGCCACTCTGTCGTTCTCGAAATCCTCGAAACCGTCCCGCCAACGCCAGCCGTCATCGAACGCTGTATCGCCCTCAAAGCGGCCGGCTTTACGCTGGCGCTCGACGACGTCATCCAGCTCGAACCCGAATTCGCCGAGCTGCTGGCCTTGGTCGAAATCGTCAAGGTCGATATCCAGCCACTGTCGCGCATCCAGCTCATGCAGCTGGTCATGAAACTGAAGCCGATGGGCAAGCAATTGCTGGCCGAAAAAGTCGATTCGCGCGAGCAGATGGAACAATGTCTGAAACTGGGCTTCACGCTGTTCCAAGGCTACTATTTCGCCAAGCCGACGATCATTTCCGGCAAGAAGCTCGATCATTCGCAGATTTCGCTCATGAAACTCATGGGGCTGCTGCTCGGCGATGCGCCAACGTCGGAAATCGAAACCGCGCTCAAGCCTGAACCCGGTTTGACCATCAACCTGCTGCGCATGACCAATTCGGTCGGCTCAGGCAGCAGCGAAAAAATCACTTCGCTCGGCCATGCCATCACCGTCCTCGGCCGCCGCCAACTGCAACGCTGGTTGCAACTGCTGGTTTTCTCGGCCGGCAACCCGAGTGGCACGAGCAACCCGCTGCTCCTCCTGTCCGCCACCCGCGGCCGACTCATGGAACTGCTCGCTGGCAAATTGCAGCCGGGTGACATCGGCTTTGCCGACCAGGCCTTCATGGCCGGCATCATGTCGCTGATGCCGGCACTGGTCGGCCAGCCCATCGCCGACATCGTCGCCCCGCTCGGTCTCACCGCCAATGTGCGCGACGCCCTGTGCGCCGGCAGCGGCCCACTCGGCGCCCTGCTCCGCCTGGCCGAAAGCAGCGAATCCGGCGATATTTCCGGGTTGACCGTAGCCCTCGGCGAATTGCCGGGGCTTAGCCCGAAAGCGCTGAACCACGCCCAGACCCAGGCGCTGCAATGGTCCAACAGCATTGGGCAGGAAGCTGCGGCTTAAGTAGCGCAGGCCGTTACAAAAAGGCGACAGCTCCCGTACAAATGGTGTCCTGCACTGGTCTACAATCGCCCCATTTTCACGATGTGAGCCAGACCATGGACAGCAGCCAACAAAATCCTCAATTTCGACAAGGCACCCCGCCCGGCCCATTGGCCAAGCTGGCCGCCTTCGTCCTGAGCGCGGGCTTTCTGGTATTGGCTTTCATGTTCTCGCTGGTCGCCCTGGCCGTCGTTGCCGTCGTCGGCGTTGTGCTGGGTGGCTGGCTGTGGTGGAAAACGCGGGCCATGCGCAAGCAGATGCAGCAAATGCGCGAAGCCCGGCAAACCGGCTTTGATCAGCCGACACGCAGCAGCGATCAGGTGATCGAGGGTGAATTCATCCGCGAAGTACCGCCCGACCAGCGCCTGGGCTGATCAGCGCAACTTGGGGTTGAGCGAACCGCGGTTGTAATCCTTGTCGCCGGGCATGATCGTCCGGCCGATGCCGAAAACGCCGCCCTGAGCATCCACCGGACGAGTCTTGTTTTCGGGATAGTCGGCAGCCACTTTCTGTGCCTCGGCCGCCAGCGCGGCATCGACAAACTCCCAGCGACCATTCGGGAAAAGACGCACTTTTTTCCCGTCCACCGTAGCCGCCTCGAGCGGCGTACGGTCCAATTCGGCGGCGAAGCCCTGCCCAGCCGCCAGAACCAGCATCAGTGCAAACGCCGCTTTCACAGCTTGCCTTCGACCCAGGCCGACACCGAAGCCAGTGCCGCCGGCAGGTTTTCCGGCTGCGTACCGCCGGCCTGCGCCATGTCCGGACGACCGCCGCCCTTGCCGCCAACCTGCAGGGCGACCATGTTGACCAGTTCGCCGGCCTTGACCTTGCCGGTCAGATCAGCCGTCACGCCGGCAATCAGCGTCACCTTGCCATCGACCACCGAGGCGAGCAGGATGGCCGCCGATTTGAGCTTGTCCTTGAGCTTGTCCATCGTCTCGCGCAGCGTCGCGACGTCGGCGCCTTCGAGCGTTGCGGCGAGCACCTTGGCGCCCTTGATGTCGGCGGCCTGGCTGACGAGATCATCGCCCTGGGAAGCGGCGAGTTTTGACTTGAGGCGAGCCAGTTCCTTCTCCAGCGAACGAACATTGTCGAGGATGCTGACGACGCGTTCGGCGAGATCGTCCGGCTGGGTCTTGAGCAAGGCGGCGACGCCGGCAACGCGACTTGCCTGCGCCTGCACCCAGGCCAGCGCATTGGTCCCGGTAATCGCTTCGACGCGACGTACGCCGGCAGCGACGCCGCCCTCGGAGACAATCTTGAACAGGCCGATGTCGCCGCTACGGGCGACGTGGGTACCGCCGCACAATTCCTTCGAGGAGCCGATGGCCACGACGCGCACCTCTTCGCCGTACTTTTCGCCGAAAAGCATCATGGCGCCGGATTTCTGGGCGTCGTCGATGCCCATGACACGGCTGTCGGTCGCGGCGTTGGCGAGAATTTCAGCATTGACGATCTCTTCGACCTCGCGGATTTCCTCGGCGCTCATCGGGGTATTTTGTGCGAAGTCGAAGCGGGTCTTGTCCGGATCGACCTGCGAGCCCTTCTGCTGGACGTGCTGGCCGAGAACCTGGCGCAACGCCTTGTGCATGAGGTGGGTGACCGAGTGGTTACGCTGCGTGGCGGCCCGGGCGACGGTATCGACCTTTGCGCCGACTTCCTGGCCGATGACCAGTTTGCCGGTTTTCAGGATGCCGTGATGACCGAAAACGGCGGCCTGGATCTTCAAGGTATCTTCGACGGCGAAAATGCCGCCGACGCCCTTGAGCTCGCCACGGTCGCCGCACTGGCCGCCGGACTCGGCGTAGAACGGCGTGTGGTCGAGAACAATCACGCCGAAATCACCTTCGTTGAGTTCATTGACGGCGGCGCCGTCCTTGTAGAGCGCCAGCACCTTGCCTTTGGCTTCGAGCGACTCGTAGCCGTGGAAGATGGTTTCCTGGCCGGCGTAGTCGAGGTTGAGCGCCATCTTGAATTTGCCGGCGGCGCGCGCCTGTTCCTTCTGGCGTGCCATGGCGGCGTCAAAAGCGGCGCCATCGACTGTGACGTCGCGCTCGCGGCAGATGTCGGCTGTCAGGTCGAGCGGGAAGCCGTAGGTGTCGTGCAGTTTGAAGGCAGTTTCGCCGTTGAAAACGGTGACGCCCTTGGCGGCCATGGCGGCGAGTTCGCCTTCGAGGATTTCCATGCCGTGCTCGATGGTGGCGAAGAAGCGGTCTTCTTCCTGCTTGAGCGTGGCGACGACCTTGGCCTGGTTTTCCTTGAGTTCCGGGTAGGCATCGCCCATTTCGGCAACGAGGTCGGGCACCATCTTGTGGAAGAAGGCGGCGCGTGCGCCGAGCTTGTAGCCGTGGCGGATGGCGCGGCGAATGATGCGGCGCAGGACGTAGCCGCGACCTTCGTTGCCGGGAATAACGCCGTCGGCAATGAGGAAGGAGCAGGCGCGGATGTGGTCGGCCAGCACCTTGAGCGACGGCGAATCCATGTCGGCATCGCTGGTTTCGCGGGCGGCGGCCTTGAGCAGCGCCTGGAACAGGTCGATCTCGTAGTTGGCATGAACACCTTGCAGCACTGCGGAGACGCGTTCGAGGCCCATGCCGGTGTCGACCGAAGGCTTGGGCAGCGGATGCATGACGCCAGCTTCGTCGCGGTTGAACTGCATGAAGACGTTGTTCCAGATTTCGATGAAACGGTCGCCGTCTTCGTCCGGCGATCCCGGTGGGCCGCCCCAGTGCTTTTCGCCGTGGTCGTAGAAGATTTCGGTACACGGGCCGCAGGGGCCGGTGTCGCCCATCATCCAGAAATTGTCGGAGGCGTAGCGGGCGCCCTTGTTGTCGCCAATGCGGATGACGCGCTCGGCCGGCACGCCGATTTCCTTGGTCCAGATGTCGTAGGCCTCGTCGTCCTCGGCGTAGACGGTGACGGTCAGCTTGTCCTTGGGCAGCTTGTAGACTTCAGTGAGCAGTTCCCAGGCGTAGGTGATGGCGTCGCGCTTGAAGTAGTCGCCGAAGCTGAAGTTGCCGAGCATCTCGAAGAAAGTGTGGTGGCGGGCGGTATAGCCGACGTTTTCGAGGTCGTTGTGCTTGCCGCCGGCGCGCACGCATTTCTGCGAAGTCGTCGCGCGGGAATATGGACGCTTGTCGAAACCGAGGAAAACGTCCTTGAACTGGTTCATCCCGGCGTTGGTGAACAGCAGCGTCGGATCTTCGTGCGGCACCAGCGAACTGGAAGAAACGATCTGGTGGCCCTTGGAGGCGAAGAAGTCGAGGAACTGCTGGCGGATTTCGGCGCTTTTCATAAGCTGGCTGCCCTTGCGGCGTTGAATTCGGAATCCGTGATTTTAACGCAGGAGCGGCTGGAACTTGAGCCCCTGAAACAGCTTTCAATTTTGGCCGTTTTTTCCGGTTGACCGTGGAAACGAAAAACCCGCCAATCGGCGGGTTTCATGGGGGGCCAGGAAGCATCAGCGGCGACGCGGACGATCAACGCGGCCGTTGTGGTTGAAATCGTGCTGGCGGTCGTGCTTCTGGGCATAGATACGGCGGCTCTGGACTTCCTGCGCCTGATGCAGGCGGGCGCGTTCACCGCGCGTCACGACGCCGTCGGACTTGGCGCGGTTTTCCATGTTATCAACATGCTGCTGGCCGCGATCCAGACGGTTGGCTTCGCGCTGGGTCAGGCTGCCGGAAGCGACACCCTGATCGATGCGTTGCTCCTGATTGGCCTGGCGCTGATCGACACGCGGCGTATTGGCCTGGGCAAAGGCCAGAGCGGGCAGAACAAGGGAAAGGACAGCGATGGTCTTGACGATTTTCATGTTTTTTCTCCTGATGGTTAGGGCGAACTCCCTGAGCAACATTAGAAGGTAAAACGGGGTAAAAATCAGCCGCCCAAATGCAAGCCTTTGTAAGCACTTGTTTCGGTCACGAAAAGATCAAGGCGATCGGTAAAGACGGCGCTGACCCCACGCTCGAACAGCGATTCTGCGGCTTTTTTCGTGTTGACCGTGTAACACAGCACGGGAATGTCATTGGCTTGCACCTCGGCCAGCACGTCATCGCTCAAATGCTCGACATCGCAATGCAGGGTGACCGCCTGCAGGCGCCGCACCACAGCGAGCCAGTCGGCCGGAACCTGCTCGAAGAGCACACCACGCGGAATCTGCGGTGCCAGATCGCGAGCAATTTCCAGCGCCTCCAGCGATAAGGATGAGATTAGCGGCTGCACTGCAGCCCCCTGCCACAGGCTGGTGCTCAGGCGAGCCACCGTTTCGGCCGTCTGGCGCTCGAAACCCGCCGCCGGCTTGATTTCGACATTGGCCAACAGGCCATATTCGCGGCACATGGCAACCGCCTCGGCATAACGCGGAACGCGCTCGCCATTACCTGCATCCAGCGCAAAGAGCCTGGCATCGGGCGTCTCGCTGACCAGGCCCTGGCCGTTCGTCGTCCGCTCAAGCGTTTCGTCGTGAATGAGTACGGGCGTGCCATCGCCGGACAACATGACATCAAACTCAACCGCCGCAAACCCCAGGCGCGCCGCCAGCCGGAGTCCGGCCAGGGTATTTTCCGGGGCCAGCGCCCCGCCGCCGCGATGGGCAAACCAGCGCGGCAGCGGGAAATCCATCAGAAGGGCTGAGCCTTCTTCAACAGCGGCTTGGCGCCGAGCAGCGCGTTGCCGCGAGTGACCGAGGTATCGAGCGCCGCCTTGGCCGGCTTCTTGTCTTCCCAGACGGCTTCCATCTCTTCGTTGGTGATGAGACGCACCGAGTCGATATTGGCGACGCGCACGGCCGGCTTGCTGCCGTTGCCCTTGAGCGAGGCGTAAGCGATTTCCAGCGTCTTGTCGCCATCCTGCAGCAGCTTGCTGCGCGCCGCGGCGCGGGCGGTCGAGGTCATTGGCAAGCCACCGTAGACCCGGACCATTTCAATCTGCATTTCCGGCGACAGCATGAAATTGACAAACTTGGCCGCCTGCTTGTACTGCACCGGTGTCCGACCTGCGCCGACCCACAGCGAAGCCCCATCGGCCAGCGACGACTGACGACCACCATAGACATCGTCGTGATACGGCATCGGGGCAACGCCCAGCTCGACACCCTTGGCATCGCGGAAATCGACATGTTCACGCGAATCGGTGGTGATCATCGCGCATTCGCCTTCGTTGAACTTGGCGCTGGCCTCATTGCGGCGACCAAACAACTTGAAATAATTAGCCTTGCTCCACGTCGCCATCATCGCCAGATGCTTGACCTGCGGCAGACCGTTGAAGGTCAGCTGGCCCTTGTCGGTCGCTGCCGGCACACCGGAAATGGCGCTGACGTTGTCAACGTGCACCCAGACCGGCCACGACGAGGTGTAGGGACAGGCGTAGCCGGCGTCCTGCAGCTTGTCGAGCATGCCCTGCATCTCGAACCAGGTCTTCGGCGGCTGCTCGGGGTCGAGCTTGGCCTTGCGGAAAGCATTCTTGTTGTAGAACAGCACCGGGGTGGAATAAAGCACCGGCAGGGCAACGACTTTGCCCTTGGCATCGACCACACCGGCCTTCAGATCGCCCGACAGCTCGCCGAACTTGAGCGGCTGGCCGGCCTTGGCCATCATTTGATGCAAAGGCACGAAGGCTTTTGGCTGGCTCAGGACATCGCTCATATCGTAGCGGCGCATCAGGTTGAGCATCGCCGGCTTGTCGCCTTTTTCCAGACGCACCAGCTTGAGCGCGCTGCCCGACTCCTTGTTGAAGCGATCGACAATCGCCTGCAAACGCTCCTCACCCGCCGCGCCAAGATTGTGGGCCAGCTCGAATTCGGCAGAAACCGCCGGCTCCGCCGGTTTGGCCACGGGCTTGGCCGGTTTGGCCTGGACAGCAGAACAGGCCAGGGCCAGTGTGATGGCGACGGTCAGGGGACGAAGGCAATGCGACATGGATACTCCAGCTATTCTTAAAGACCTAAATTATAAAGCCGAGCGCCACCACACAGGCCCCACACTTTTCGCAAATATGCGAAAATCCAGCGCATGATCAAGCGAATTTTTCTTATTCTCGCCATCCTTGGATTGAGCGCCTGTGAGCAGGTGAACCAGAAGCTCGGCCTTGAAGATCCGGCCAAGAAGGAAGCCAAGACAGAACAGGAAGCGAAGGCGGTCGGTAGCGCCTGTCGCCAGTCCGGCCGCGCCATCGAGGACTGCTATTCGATCTACAGCTGGCTGCCCAAGGCTGGCATCTACACCGGCTGGCGCGAGATGGACGAATACATGCGCGAGAACAAGCTGGAAACCATCGTGCCACAACTTCCCCCGCCAGAAGGACCGGGCAGCAAGAAAAGGAAGAAAGCCGCGGAGGCTGCCAGCGAAAGCGAACCCAAGGCTGAAGCCAAGACAGAGTCGAAGAGCGAAGCCAAGGCCGAATCCGAGCCAAAGGCCGAGAAACACTAAGCAGCAGGAATCCCTCGTCGAATCCGTCCGGAAGGCAGGCGACATGAAATTTCCAGCTTTTCTGGGCGGTATTCGCGGCAAGCTGATCGGCATTTTCGTGCTGATCAAGGTTGTTCCGCTGCTTTTGCTGGCCGGATTTGCCTGGTACGCCACCACCCAGCTGGGCGAAGACGTTTCCACGAAGGCAGGCAGCATGGCCGACGCCATGCTCTCGACGATCAAAACGGTCGGCAAGACCGTTACCGATGACTCCATTCGCGCCCTCGACCAGCGCTCGCGCGAAGCCATCGAAGCGCTGACCACGGACGCCGCCAAGGAAATTGCCACTTTCCTGCATGACCGCGACAGCGACATCCGGCAAGCCGCCAGACTGGAGCCCTCAGAGGCGGCTTTCCGCCGGTTCCTGAGCGAACGGAGCCGGCCGATCTATCAACATGGTCCATGGAAGCTGGCCGACGATGGCCAATCGTGGGTACCCGAAACGCCAGTCGTCCGCGAGGCCAAGGTCACCCGTCCGGTTCTGCCGGACAACGCCAGGGATTTCCACGCCCGCCCGCCGGAGTATTTCGGGGAAAGCGAACGACGGCCGCTATTCGTCGAAATGACCTTCGTCGATCTCGACGGCAACGAAAAGATCAAGGTCACGACCGGCCAACTGACCGAAAAAAGGCTTAAAAACGTCGTCGGCCGCAGGAATACCTTCGTCAAGGCAGAAACCTATTTTGCTGAACTGAAAAAACTCAAGGCCGGCGAAATCTACGTATCCGACGTCATCGGCGCCTACGTTCCGACGCAGGCCATCGGCCCCTACCTGCCAGCCGCCCTGGAAAAAGCCGGCAAACCTTTCACGCCGGAAGAGTCGGCCTATGCCGGCACCGAAAACCCGATCGGCAAGCGCTTCCGCGGCATTGTCCGCTGGGCCATGCCGGTCGTCAGGGGCGGCCAGACTGTCGGCTACGTCACGCTCGCCCTCGATCACGACCACATCCGTCAATTCTCCGACCGCCTGATGCCGACCGACGAGCGCTACACGCCGATCGCCGACGCCATCAAGGGCAATTACGCCTTCATCTGGGATTACAAGAGCCGCTCGATTTCCCACCCACGCGACTACTTCATCGTCGGCTACGATCCGCAGACCGGCCTGCCGGCAACGCCGTGGATGGACGCCGAGCTGTACGCTGAATGGCAGGCCAGCGACAAACCGGCCCATGAATTTCTCGCCGGCGTTCCAGCCTTTCGCAACCAGAACCTCAAGCTCAAGCCCGCCAAAGAACTGGTCAAGGCCGGCACGGTCGGCCTTGACTGTCGCTACCTGAATTTTTCGCCGCAATGCGACGGCTGGAACGCGCTGACCGAGCATGGCGGCTCGGGCTCCTTCGTCATTTTCTTCTCCGGCCTGTGGAAACTGACCACGGCTGCCGCCATTCCTTATTACACCGGCCAGTACAGCAAGTCGCCACAGGGTTTCGGCTTTGTCACCATCGGCGCCAATGTCGATGAATTCCACAAGGCGGCAACCGATACGGCAGGCCGGATCAACCAGCTCGTCGAAGAAAATGATGCCAGCCTGAGCATCCAGCGTGGCGAACTGCTCGACCATATCGCCGCAAGCCTGACCTCGACCGGCATCGGCCTGTGGACCTCGACGCTGCTCATGGTGGCCATCGTCATCGGCATTGCCATCTGGATGGCCGGGCTACTGACCCGGCGTATTACGGCAATGATCACCGGCATCCACGCCTTCCAGGAAGGCGACCGGAAACGCCGTCTGGATGTCGGCTCCTCCGACGAAATGGGCGAACTTTCCCGCTCCTTCAACCGGATGGCCGACTCGGTCGAAGAGTCCTTCAATCGACTCGAAGAAGCGAGGGAAAAAGCAGAGGAAGCCAGCCGGCAAAAATCCGCCTTCCTGGCCACCATGTCGCACGAACTGCGCACCCCGCTCAACGGCATCCTCGGCTTTGCCGAGCTGCTCAAAAGCGAACTCGACGACACCGAACATCGTGGCTACGTCGAAATCATCGAGCAGAGCGGCGGCCACCTGCTCAACCTGGTCAATGAAATTCTCGATCTCGCCAAGATCGAATCAGGCGAAATGCGCTTCAACAAGGTGGTCATCTCGCTCGCCGACGTCGTCACCGAAAGCGCGGCCGTGCATCAGGTAAGCGCCGCGGCAAAAGGCTTGCAGTTCGACCTCGAACTCGCAGAAGACCTGCCCGGAGAAATCACCACCGACCCAACCCGCCTGCGCCAGATCCTGAACAACTTGCTGAGCAACGCCGTCAAATTCACCGATAGCGGCCGGATCAGCTTCAGTATCAGCCGTGTCCGCCATGCTGTTGCCTTTGCCGTTCGCGATACCGGCCCCGGCATCCCGCTGGAAAGCCGCGAAACCATTTTCGAGAAGTTCAAGCAACTGGAAAACTTCCTGACCCGCGAACACGGGGGAACCGGACTAGGTCTGGCGCTCGTCCGCCAACTGGCAGAGCATATGGGCGGGAAGGTCACGCTCGAATCTGAAGTCGGCGTCGGATCAACTTTCACGGTTTACCTGCCACTGGATATCAGCCATGACGGAACAACGTAACGCTCTGGTCGTCGACGACCACCCCACCAACCGCCTGCTCGCCTCAGCCTTGCTCAAAAAGCTCGGGTGGATGGTCATGGAGGCGGAGAGCGGCAGTGCGGCATTGACGCTGGCGGCCAAACACCCATTCCGGCTCGTCTTGCTCGACATCAGCATGCCCGGCCTTTCCGGCGAAGACACCTGCGCCCGGTTGCGGGCCGCCGAGGCAAACCCGCCCCTGCACATCGTGGCCTATACCGCCCACGCCTTCCCGGAGGATCGGGAGCGCCTGCTCGCCGAAGGTTTCGACGATGTGCTGGTCAAACCGATCAGCCGTCAGCGCCTCGAAGAGCTCACCGCGAATCTTTGAACGCCGCCCTGCCTGGCGATCATTCGCTATCCGTTTTCAGGCCGGGCATCAAGCTTCCGGGTGCTAAAGGGCTGGTAGGCGTATAATCCTGCCCCATGTCTGAAATCAATACCTTAGCTGGCGAGAACGCCATCATCATCGCTGCCGATGCAGTGCCCGAAATCACCTTTGCCGACCTCGGCCTGGCGCCAGAACTCCTGCGCGCAGTGCTCGACGAGGGCTACACCAAGCCGACGCCGATCCAGGCCCAGGCCATCCCGCTCGTCATCTCCGGCAAGGACATCATGGGCGGTGCCCAGACCGGCACCGGCAAGACGGCCGCCTTCACGCTGCCCATCCTGCAGCGCATCCTGCCCTTTGCCAGCAGCAGCCCATCGCCAGCCAAGCACCCGGTGCGCGCCCTGATCCTCGCCCCGACCCGCGAACTGGCCATGCAGGTCTACGAGTCGGTCAAAACCTACAGCAAGCACACGCCGATCCGCGCCATGTGCGCCTTCGGTGGTGTCGACATCCGGCCGCAGATCGCCGAACTCAAGAAAGGCGTCGAAATCCTCGTCGCCACCCCTGGTCGCCTGCTCGATCACGTCGAAAACAAGAGCGTCAGCTTCAATTCCGTCCAGGCCCTGGTCCTCGACGAAGCCGACCGCATGCTCGACATGGGCTTTGTCCCCGACGTCACGCGCATCCTCAACATGCTGCCGGCCCAGCGCCAGAGCCTGCTGTTCTCGGCCACCTTCTCGGACGAAATCAAGAAGCTGGCCGACACCATGCTCAAGTCGCCGATCCTGATCGAGGTCGCCCGCCGCAACCAGGTTTCCGACACCATCACCCACCGCGTCCATCCGGTGTCCGAATACGGCAAGCGCGGCCTGCTGACCAAGCTCCTGAAGTCCGGCGAAATTCGCCAGTGCATCGTCTTCTGTCGCACCAAGCAGGGCTGCTCGCGCCTGACCCGCGAACTGCAGCGCGCCGGCATCAAGGCCGACGCCATCCACGGCGACAAAAGCCAACTGGAGCGCATCAAGGCGCTCGAAGCCTTCAAGGGCGGCGAAACCGACGCCCTGATCGCCACCGACGTCGCGGCGCGCGGCCTCGACGTTGACGACCTGCCCTACGTCATCAACTACGAACTGCCGCACACGCCGGAAGACTACGTGCACCGCATCGGCCGCACCGGCCGCGCTGGCAAGACCGGCAACGCCATTTCGCTGGTCAGCGCCCGCGAAGTCGTCTATCTGGTCGATATCGAAAAGCTCATCAAGCGGCCGATCGAACAGGTTGAAGTCGCCGGTTTCGAGCCGGAGGCGGAATACGAATATCCCCCGGGCAACAAGAAAAAACGCAGCGCCCCGGTCGTCGCCCCGGTCGCCCAGCGACCGGAACGCGGCGAACGCCCCGAGCGCAGCGAACGTAGCGAACGCACCAGCCGTCCGGAACGCAACGAGCGTTCGGATCGCCGTCCGCCGCGCCGCAACCCGATGATCGCGGCTGACGGTTTCGACTTCAGCAAGCCCTACGAAGACAACTCGCCCCGCGGCGATGTGCCGGATTCCGCCACGGCTGCAGCCAAGGTCGATCCGCACAAGCCGAAGCGGGTTGTTGCGGCGTTATTGGGTGGGCTTGGGCGCAAGTAGGAAGGACCAATCGGCGCCTTCATGGCGCTGGGGTTTTTCCGGTTAATTGGCTTGGGGTTCCGGACAAGCTTGGGGTTCCGCCTTGTTGGCGGGCGTACTTTCTTCTTGCTTCGCCAAGAAGAAAGTAGCCAAAGAAGAAGGCGACCCTGGGTCGGTGCCGGCTACGCCGGTTCCCTGCGCTACTCGCGACTGGCGGGGGCTGCGGAACTCGGGCTTCGCCCTCAGACAGTCCTCGCCCTTTATCCGCCAGCCCCTGCGTTGCTCGGCACCTCTCAAGGGGCCCGGTGAAACGATCCGGGGTGAGGCTGGGGTGCCTGAATGGCCGATTTCATTTTTTACCGTTTTTTCCGGTTGACCGTGGAAACGGCTTTTTGCGCTACTTCCGTCGAGCCCGGACGCCTTTGGGGCCCCCGTGGAAGGCGCTGAGCAACGCAGGAAGGCCGGGGGCAGTCGGCGAGGACTGTTTGAGGGCGAAGCCCGAGTTCCGCAGCCGCCCGGTCTGCCGAGTAGCGCAAGGAACCGGCAAAGCCGGCGCCGACCTTGGGGTCGCCTTTTCTTTGGCTACTTTCTTTTGGCGAAGCAAAAGAAAGTACGCCCGCCAACAAGGCGGAACCCCAAGCCAATTAACCGAAAAAAACCACCCCCAGAAAAGCACCGCTTTTCACAAAGCCTCAGCCCCGCACAGTCCCCTTCGCCGGCAGAGCCTGGACCAGTTTGACGATAGCCAGCGAAAGATTGTCACCGCCGCCATTGGCGCGCCGCCGCGCCTTGTCGATCAATATCTCACAGGCCTGCCGGGCCGAATTCTGGGCGACCAGCATGCCGAGTTCTTCGTCATCAAAGTAAGCCCAGAGGCCATCCGAACAGAGCACGAAGGCATCGCCGGAAACGAGATCGACTGTTTCGGAGAGCGTAATTTTCGGGTCGTCCTGCCCGCCCAGCGACGCCAGCAGCACATTGCGATTGGGGTGAGTCAGCGCCTGCTCTGGGGTGATTTTCCCGAGGGTAACAAGGTGCTCAACGTAAGAATGATCGACTGAGCGCTCGACCAGCTTGTGGCCGCGAAAATGGTAGAGACGACTATCCCCGCAGTGCCCCCAGGTGATTTTTCCCGGCTGTAGAAGCAGCATGACCGCCGTGCTGTGAGGGTCCATTTCGTTCATGAAGCGCGACGCCTTGATCATTGTGTGCGCTTCACGCATGGCGTTTTCGAGCATGCGCTGGGGATTCTCATCGGTGGACGAAAACTGGTCGAGATTGGTTTTGGCGGTATGCACGACCTGCTCGGCCGCCAGTGCACCACCGGTGTGACCACCCATGCCATCGGCAACGACGGCCAGTGCCACGCCGCGTTTGCGGGCGTGCGGGAGGATCGCGACGCGATCCTGTTGTTCCTTGCGATCCCCTTGATGCTGCGCTGCGCAGGCGTCGACTGCTATGGACATCCATTCCCCTTTTTTTGGGGAAGCTTATCACGGAAGGATTGAGCAGCCATTAACACTGTGTCCAGCCCTGGTTTCATTCCCGGCACTCAAGCCTCGACCACGGCGCCGAATCGTTCAAGAACGATATCGACAAATTCGGGCAACGCGTCGTCGTTGAGGCCAAGTTCGGGCAGCACCTCATGCTTTACCCGCTCCCACTCGGGGCTGGCGATGCGCTGATCGCGGTAGTAGATATCGACGGCGAGCTGGACGATGGCCACCATGCTGCGCGCCTCGTGCTGGCCCAGTTCGCCGATGGCGTGGTGATAGCGAATGGCATCGCAAATGAACTCGGGCAGATGCCAGTGACGGGCGACCAGGTAGCCGACGACACAATGGTCGGCATTGAATTTCCGGTCCTCTTCGGCGAGGTCAATCCAGATGCCGGGCGTCCCGAGTTTCATCTCGGCGCAATAGGTCGGGAAGCGCTGCATGAGCAGCGGCACGCCGCAATCGTGAAAGATGCCGGCCAGGTAAGCCTGATCGGGAAAGATGTTGCAGACAGCGATCCGTTCGTCGGCGATCAGCATGGCCAGTTGCCCAACGGCATGCGAACGCGCCCAGAAGGCCTCGTAGACGCGCCGATTTTTCTTGATCTCGCCGGCCCCGGAGAGGGCAATGGCCTGCACGAGGTTGAAGGTTTGACGGACCCCAACGGCATGGAGAATGGTTTCGACCGAATCGAAGGGCTGGTGCTGGCGATAGGCCGAATTGCCGACAACCTTGAAAAGCATCGCCGTCAGCCCCGGATCCTTGTTGATGATGCGGGCCAGCAGCCGGACATCGAGCTCGCTGCGGTTGATGAGCTGGCGTAGCTCGTCGAGGACGCGCGGCTGAGCGGGAATCTTGACGCCATTTTCAAGCAGACGCTTGATGCGGGCCGCATCGTCGGCGCCAAGCGACCGGGTGATTTCAAATACGGATGGTACTTCGTGGCTCATGCCATTGCCTCGTCAATCAATTCAATCCAGTGCCGCACTGGCAGCATACTGCCTGCCTGCAAATGAGTCAGGCAGCCGATATTGGCCGTCGCCGCGAGCGCCGGGCCGCCGGCATTGAGGGCGGCCAGCTTGTTGGCGCGCAGTTTGTTCGCCAGTTCGGGCTGCAGGACGGAATAGGTGCCAGCCGAGCCGCAGCACAGATGGCTGTCGGCGACCGGCGTCAGTTCGTAGCCGGCAGCTTGCAGCAAGACCTCGATGCTGCCCCGAATCTGCAAGCCGTGTTGCAGCGTGCATGGCGAATGGAAGGCCAGCTTGCCGCGTTTTTCGGGATGGAGCGCCAGCAAGGGTAGTAACGCGGCTTTCTCACCGGCCAGAATTTCTGAGGGATCGCGGCAGAGCGCGCTGATTTTTTCCGCTTTTTCGGCGTAGACCGTGTCATCGGCCAGGATATGGGCGTAGTCGCGGACCTGCACGCCACAGCCGGAAGCCGTGACGACGATGGCTTCGACGCCAGCTTCAACGTGCGGCCACCAGGCGTCGATGTTGCGCCGCATGTCGTTCTTCGCCGTTTCGTGGTCATTGAGATGGAAGCGGACGGCGCCACAGCAGACCGCCTTGGCTTCTTCAAACAGCTCGATCCCGAGCTTGTCGAAAACGCGCGCCGTGGCGGCGTTGATATTCGGGGCCAGCGACGGCTGGACGCAGCCGGCCAGGGCCAGCATGCGGCGCGGGTGGGCGGCCTGCTTCGGCCACGGGGCGCCGGCCGGCTGGGCGGGCGGCAGCTTGTCGGCCAGGCTGGTTGGCAACAAGGGCCGGACGGCGCGGCCAAGGGCGACAGCCGGGCCAAACAGCCCCGGGTTGGGCAACACGGTTCTGAGCAGCGCGCGGGTCACGCGGTCGGCGAAACGGCGCGGCAGTTTTGCCTCGACCACGGCGCGCCCGACATCAAGCAGATGGCTGTATTTGACACCCGACGGGCAGGTCGTTTCGCAGGAACGGCAGGTCAGGCAGCGGTCGAGGTGAGTGCGGGTCTTTTCGGTCACCGCCTTGCCTTCAAGCACCTGCTTGATCAGGTAAATGCGGCCGCGCGGACCGTCGAGTTCGTCGCCGAGCAGTTGGTAGGTCGGACAGGTAGCGGTGCAAAAACCGCAATGCACGCACTTGCGCAGGACTTCCTCTGCGATCTGGCCGGCGTGGGTGGCGCGCAGTTCGGCGGTGAGTTTGGTATCCATCAGAACTCCGCGTACAGCCGGCCGGGGTTGAGGATGCCCTGCGGGTCGAAGGCTTTTTTGAGGCGGCGATGCAGGGCGAGCAAGGCCGGAGGCAACTCGGCGAATGCCCCGTCCCGACAGCGCAGCGATTCCGGCGCGCGGTAGAGCACTGCGTGGCCGCCGAGGCTGGCGGCGGCCACGCGCACCGCTTCGTGGTCGCCATCGATTTCGCCGGCGTACCAGCGCAAAGCCCCGCCCCACTCGATAGCGCGCAGGCCGTCGAGTTCCGGACACGGCGCGGTCGAGGGCAAGGCGAGTCGCCACAACGGGCTGGCAGCGAAGGCGGGATGCGTTTGTTCGCGTATCGAATTCCAGTGTTTTTCCGGGGTGACCGTGGAAGACCCGCCGAGCTTGGCCGTGGCCGCCTCAACCGCCGCCCGCGCGCCGGACAGGCGCAGCCAGAGCTGGCCGTCGTGCCAGAACGAGGCCGAAATCGGCAGCGGCTGGCCACCCCAATCGTTGAGTCGGCGAATGGCCTCCGCTGCATCGCATGCAAAAACCAGCGTCGTTTCGGCGACCGGCTTGGGCAGCACCTTGAGCGTAACTTCGGCGATGACGCCCAGCGTGCCGAGGCTGCCGGCAATCACCCGCGACACATCGTAGCCGGCGACGTTTTTCATGACCTGGCCGCCGAAATTGAGCATTTGGCCGGTCCCGTCGACCAGTTTGACGCCGAGCACGAAGTCGCGCACGGCACCGGCCTGTTGCCGACGTGGGCCGGACAGGCCGGCAGCGACGCAGCC
This sequence comes from Ferribacterium limneticum, assembly GCF_020510565.1. Lineage (NCBI taxonomy): Bacteria > Pseudomonadati > Pseudomonadota > Betaproteobacteria > Rhodocyclales > Azonexaceae > Ferribacterium > Ferribacterium limneticum. Next base: position 1,338,957 of record NZ_CP075189.1, on the reverse strand, counting down.
GCCAACTGTGGCGCCGCCAAATTGCGGCGGCTCGAAGGCCAGCATCTGGCCTTTTTCGGCCAGCACGGCCTCGATTTCGGCGAGCGGCGTGCCGCATTTTGCCGTGATGTAAAGCTCGGTCGGCTCGTAGGCGACGATGCCGCGATGGCTGGCGACGTCAAGCACCTCGCCGGCCAGCAAACCGCCGTAGAAATCCTTGCTGCCAGCGCCGCGGATGCGCAGCGGCGTGCGGCTGTCGTGAGCTGACTTGACGGCGGAGATGATGTCGTCGAGCTGCATCAGAAGCGCTCCAGCTCTGGGAATTTCACGTCGCCGTGATGCACGTGCATGCGGCCGTATTCGGCGCAGCGGTGCAGGCTGGGCACGGCCTTTCCGGGGTTGAGCAGCCCCGTTTCGTCGAAGGCGGCCTTGACGCGATGGAAGGCTTCGATTTCCGGCGTCGCGTACTGGACGCACATCTGGTTGATTTTCTCGATGCCGACGCCGTGTTCGCCGGTGATTGAACCGCCCAGCGCCACCGACAGTTCGAGGATTTCGGCACCGAAGGCTTCGGCCCGTTCCCAGTCGCCGGGTTTCGAGGCGTCGTACATGATCAGCGGGTGCAGGTTGCCGTCACCGGCGTGGAAGACGTTGGCGCAGCGCAGGCCATATTTGGTTTCCATGGCAGCGATGGCCGAGAGCATTTCGGCCAGCCGCTTGCGCGGGATGGTGCCGTCCATGCAGTAATAGTCGGGCGTAATGCGGCCGACGGCGGGGAACGCCGCCTTGCGCCCGGCCCAGAAGCGCAGGCGCTCGGCTTCTGATTGCGAGACGCGGATGTCGCTGGCGCCGGCGGCGTTGAGCACTTCGGTGACGCGGGCGATTTCCTCGGCGACTTCTTCCGGCGTGCCGTCGGATTCGCAGAGCAAAATTGCTTCGGCGTTCATGTCGTAGCCAGCCTTTACAAACGGCTCGACGGCGGCGGTGGCAGCCTTGTCCATCATTTCCAGACCGGCTGGGATGATGCCGGCGGCGATGATCGCGGCCACCGCATCGCCGGCTTTGGCGACATCGGCGAAGGAGGCCATGACGACCTGGGCCAGTTCGGGCTTGGGCACGAGTTTGACGGTGACTTCGGTGACGACGCCGAGCATGCCTTCGGAGCCGATCATCAGCGCCGGCAGGTCATAACCGGCGGCATCGGGGGCTTCCGAGCCGATCTCGAAGACTTCACCTTCGATGCTAACGACGCGGATGCGCAGGACGTTATGCACCGTCAGCCCATATTTCAGGCAATGCACGCCGCCCGAGTTTTCGGCGACGTTGCCGCCCAGCGTGCAGGCGATTTGCGACGATGGGTCGGGCGCGTAGTAGAGGCCGAAGGGCGCGGCAGCTTCCGACACGGCCAGGTTGCGCACGCCGGGCTGGACGACGGCCAGCCGTGCAGCACGGTCGACGCGCAAAATCTTGTTGAAACGGGCCAGCGACAAAACCACGCCCTGAGCGTGCGGCATGGCGCCGCCGGACAGCCCGGTGCCGGCGCCACGCGCGACGACCGGCACGCCGAGGCTGTGGCAGGTGCGCAGAATGTCGATGACCTGCGCCTCGGTTTCCGGCAGGCAGACGGCGAGCGGCAGTTCGCGGTAGGCGGTGAGGCCGTCGCATTCGTAGGGGCGCAGATCTTCTTCGCCGAGCAGCAGGCAGTGTGGCGGCAGGAACAGGCGGAGCCGTGCCACGAGGGCGGCGAGGTCAGTCGAGAAGGCGGGATCGGGCGAATTCATGGCGGTCATTCTACGAGGATGGCGCGGAAATCATTGACGTTGGTTCGCGTCGGACCGGTGACCAGCAGGTCGCCGAGTTGCGAGAAGGCGGTCCATGCGTCGTTGTTGGCCAACCGGGCGCGCAGGTCGAGGCCGGACGCCCGCGCCCGAGCCAGCGTTTCGGGCGTGATGAAGGCGCCAGCATTGTCCTCGCTACCGTCGATGCCGTCGGTGTCGGCGGCCAGGGCGTGAATACCCGGCGTGCTATCGAGCGCCAAGACCAGGCTGAGCAGGAATTCGGTGTTGCGGCCGCCGCGGCCGTCGCCTTGCATCGTTACTGTCGTTTCACCGCCGGAGAGCAGGACGCAGGGCTTTTGGGCCGGAAATCCGTGTTGACCGCAGGAACGCGCCATGGCGGCCATGACCTTGCCGACTTCGCGCGCCTCACCTTCGATAGCGTCGCCGAGGATGAGCGGCGTGATGCCGAGCCGTTGCGCCTCGGCGGCGGCCGCTTCGAGCATCTGGCGCGGGCTGGCGATGAGGCGGAATTCGCTGTTGGCCAGACGCGGGTCGCCCGGCTTGGGCGTTTCAAGTTCGCCGCATTCGAGGCGGCGGCGCAGGTCGGGCGGGATGGCGATGGCGTAGAAATCGAGGACCTTGAGCGCCTCGGCGCAGGTCGTCGGATCGCCGACGGTCGGGCCGGAGGCGATGACGGCCGGGTCGTCGCCGGGCACGTCGGAAATCGCCAGCGTCAGCACCGAGGCCGGCCAGGCAGCGGCGGCGAGACGGCCGCCCTTGAGGGCGGAGAGGTGTTTGCGCACGCAGTTGATCTCGCCAATGCTCGCCCCCGAGCGCAGCAAGGCCGCGGTGAGCGCCCGCTTTTCGGCCAGCGTGACGCCGGGCGCCGGGGCGGCGAGCAAGGCCGAGCCGCCGCCGGAAATGAGCGCCAGAACGCGGTCTTCCACGGTCAACCGGGAAATTTGCGCAAAAATGGAAAGCGCTGCTGCCTCGCCGGCGGCGTCCGGGACCGGGTGTGCAGCCTCAATGATCTTGATCCGTTCGCACGGCACGCCGTGGCCGTAGCGTGTGACGACCGTTCCTTCGAGCAGCCCGGACCAATGCTGCTCGACAGCCCGCGCCATGGCCGCCGAGGCCTTGCCGGCACCGATGACGATGAGTCGGCCACCGTCATCGGGCGGCAAATGCGGCGGGACACGCAACGCCGGATCGGCGGCGGCGATGGCGGCGTCGAACAGGCGGCGCAGGATGTCGCGTGGGATCAAGCCCCCTCCCCTTCAAGGGGAGGGTTGGGGTGGGGATGGGTCATGAATTCGCGCCCCGTGCAACGACCCATCCCCCACCTAGCCTCCCCCTTGAAGGGGGAGGAATGGTGGCGCCAGTTACCCATGCTGGCTCCCGGCCAGCCAGCCCAGCCCGGCTTCGGTCGTCGTTAGCGGCTTGTATTCGCAGCCGACCCAGCCGGCGTAGCCGAGCCTGTCCATCAGCTCGAACAGAAACGGGTAATTGATCTCCCCGGTGCCCGGTTCATGGCGCCCCGGATTGTCAGCGATCTGGATGTGGCCGATGCGCCCGAGATTGGCTTCGATGGTCCGCGCCAGATCACCCTGGATGATCTGCGCGTGATAGAGGTCGAGTTGCAGTTTGACGTTGGGTCGGGCTATGGCATCGAGCAGGCGCAGCGCCTTGTTCACGTCGTCCAGCCAGTAGCCGGGCATGTCGATACGACTGTTGATCGGCTCGAGCATCACCGTCGCGCCGACGGTGGCGAAACGGTCGGCGGCGAACTGCAGATTGGCGATGTAGGTCGCTTCCAGTTCGGACTCGGCCACACCCTCCGGCCGTAGCCCGGCCATGCAATGCACCCTTTCGCAGTCGAGGACCATCGCGTAATTCAGCGCCTGCTCGACGCTTTCGGCGAATTCGCCCTGGCGGTGCGGCAAACAGGCCAGGCCGCGCTCGCCGGCGGCCCAGTCGCCGGGCGGCAGATTGAACAGCACCTGCTCGACAGCGGCCGCCTTGAGCCATTCGGCGACGTCATGCGCCGGCCAGTCGTAGGGAAAAAGATACTCGACGCCCTGAAAACCGGCCGCCGCCGCCCGCTGGAAACGCTCAGGGAACGGTAGGTCGGTAAATAAAAAACTCAGATTGGCAGCGAACTGGGGCATAACGATGTCTGTCTCTAGTGCGGAGCAAAAGTATAATCTGCACTGACTCTGGAGAAAGCACCGTGAACGACACCGAACATGAACGCAAGGGCAACCGCCTGTCGAAGATCGTAACCCGCACCGGCGACGCCGGCACGACCGGCCTTGGCGACGGCAGCCGGACGACCAAGGACAGCCTGCGCATCGACGCCATCGGCGAGGTCGACGAGCTCAACTCCGGCCTCGGCGTGCTGCTCTGCGAAGACATGCCGGAAGCCATGCGCGCCGCCCTGCTCGATGTCCAGAACGACCTCTTCGACCTCGGTGGCGAGCTTTGCCTGCCCGGCATGGAAGTCATGAAGGACGCCCAGGTCGCCCGCCTCGAAGCGCAGGCCGAAGCCTTCAACGCCGACCTGACTATGCTCAAGGAATTCATCCTGCCCGGCGGCACCCGCGCTGCTGCCCTCGCCCACCTCAGCCGCACCGTCTGCCGCCGCGCCGAACGGGCCATGGTTCGCCTGCACGGCGCCGAGCCGCTGTCCGAAGCCGCCCGCCGCTACATCAACCGGCTGTCCGATCTGCTCTTCATCCTCGGTCGCGCCCTCAACCGGGCCGGCGGTCGCGGCGATGTGCTCTGGCAAAAGGGCAAAAATGCGGCCTGACGCCCGTCCCGCCGGCGCTTGAACCATGTACCGGGTCAAGACCATCTACCGCTCCGGCACCGACCGCCCGATCATCGAGCGCGGGCCCTGGCACGACTCGCGCAAGGTCGCCGAGCACTGGGCCGAACAACTGCGCATCGCCGGCTACGCCGTCAGCATTGAAAGCCAGAACATCCATACCGGTGGTGGCGGCAACGACGACAATGCCGACCTCGCCGCTGCGCTTGCCGGGATGGCCTGAGCGGGCGGAGCAAGACGGCGGAAACATTTCGTTTTTGCCGCTTTTTTACGTTTCACGTAGTAAACCCGGTTGACCGTGGGACAAGGGAATTGCCACGGCCTTCGGCGTAACATCGGCAAAAACTCAAATCCGCCATGGAGACAAGCCGATGAATCCCCCTGAATTCAGCACCCTCGCCCTCACGCTCGACGATCATGTCGCCGAGGTTCGCCTCAATCGGCCAGACAAGTCGAACGCCATGAACGCGGCGATGTGGCAGGAAATCCGTCAGGCTTTCGAATGGGTCGATACCACGCCGGAAGCCCGCGTCGCCATCCTGAGCGGCGAAGGGAAAAACTTCTGCGCCGGGATCGACCTCGCCATGCTCGGCAGCATCCAGCAACAGATTGCTCACGCCGATGGCGCCCGCAGCCGCGAAACATTGCGCCGGCTGATCCTCGATTTGCAGGATTGTCTGAGCAGCATCGAACGCTGCCGCAAGCCCGTTATCGCTGCGATCCAAGGCGCCTGCGTCGGCGGTGCGCTCGATCTCGTGACCTGCTGCGACATGCGCTACGCGGCGCCCGATGCATTTTTTTCGATCAAGGAAATCGACCTCGGCATGGTCGCCGACGTTGGCACGCTGCAACGACTGCCGCGCCTGATCGGTGAAGGCATGACACGCGAACTGGCGTACACCAGCCGCAATGTCGACGCCGAGGAAGCGGAAAAACTCGGCCTGATCAATTTCAAATTTGACGATTTTTCCCGGTTGACCTTAGGCGTCAGGGAAATCGCCCAAACCATCGCCGGCAAGTCGCCGCTGGCCGTTCGCGGCACAAAGGACGTGCTGAATTTCAGCCGTGACCACTCGGTGGCCGACGGCCTCAATTACGTCGCCGGCTGGAACGCGGCGATGCTGCTCTCGGCCGACCTCGGCGAGTGCATCGCCGCCCAGCGCGAGAAACGTCGGCCGAATTTCGCCGACTGAGCGGGAAACCGCTGGGCCCAAAAAACAAGGCCCGACCGGCTTGCGCCAATCGGGCCCGAGTTCAAGGCTCGGGAATGCCTATTCGGCGGCTTCCGCTACCCGCCGGGCGCGCACGGCGGCGGCCAGCTGATCGAGCACCTTGACGCTGTCTTCCCAGTTGATGCAGGCGTCGGTGACGCTCTGGCCGTAGGTCAGCGGCTTGTCCGGCACGATGTCCTGGCGGCCTTCGACGAGGTGCGATTCGACCATGACGCCGACGATGCGGTCTTCGCCGGCAGTCAGCTGGGCGGCGACGCTGTCGCAGACTTCCATTTGCAGCTTGAACTGCTTGCGGCTGTTGCCATGCGAGAAATCGACCATGAGCCGGGCAGCGAGGCCGGACTTGGCGATTTCGGTGCATGCGGCATCGACGCTGACGGCGTCGTAGTTCGGTTCCTTGCCGCCGCGCAGGATGACGTGGCAGTCCTCGTTGCCGGTCGTCGACACGATGGCGGTGTGACCGGACTTGGTGACCGAGAGGAAATGGTGCGGCGAATTGGCCGAGCGGATGGCATCGACGGCGATGCGCATGTTGCCGTCAGTGCCGTTCTTGAAACCGACCGGGCAGGACAGGCCGGAGGCCAGTTCGCGATGCACCTGCGATTCGGTCGTCCGTGCGCCAATGGCGCCCCAGGAGATCAGGTCGGCGGTGTATTGCGGCGTGATGGTATCGAGGAATTCGGTGGCGCAAGGCAGGTCGAGCTCATTGATTTCGAGCAGGATGCGCCGGGCCAGGCGCAGGCCTTCGTTGATGCGGAAGGTGTTGTCGAGGCGCGGATCGTTGATCAGCCCTTTCCAGCCGACCGTCGTGCGCGGCTTTTCGAAATAGACGCGCATGACGACGATGAGGTCTTCGGCGTATTTCTCGGCTTCCTTGGCCAGCTTTTTGGCGTAATCCATGGCCAGGTCGTGGTCGTGGATCGAGCAGGGGCCGATGACGACGAGCAGGCGGTCGTCGGCGCCATGCAGGGCGCGATGAATCGCCTGGCGAGCGGCGTAGGTTGTCTGGGCGGCGCGGGTGGACACCGGGTATTCGCGGAAAACGTGGGCCGGCGGCACCAGTTCCTTGATTTCCTTGATGCGCAGGTCGTCGGTATTCGGTTTGCTCGTTTGCGTGCTATGCGGCGTCATGGCCAGCCTCATCCAAAAATGCTGAAAACCCGGCATTCTACCGGATGCCCATGGAAGATTTCGCGCTAGCCGCCTTCAACCGCGCGGCAAACAGCCTGTTTCGGCTACTTCGGCAGCTTTTCGTAAAGGCCGACCACACCTTCCATCTCTTCGAGGATGCGCTCGCTGGTCGTCGCCACGGCCAGTTGCGCCCGCTTGTCGCCACCGGTTTTCTGATCGAGGGCGCCCGCGAAGAAAATCCACTGCTGCTTGACGAGGCCGAGGCTGTCGTTGATCACCACAGAGTTGGCGGGAGCCCCACCCAGTTCCTGCAGCGCCTCGGTGAAATCCTTACGCGCCTTGCCCAGATTGGCGCCGGCGTTGCTGTCGGCGATGCCCCACGAAGCGGCCTGGTAATACTTGGCCATGCGCTGCGACAACATGCGCTGGCGCCCCGAGACGTTGACCAGACGACCGGCATTCGAGCCTGATTTCTTTTCCAGCTGGACGGTGGCCTGATGCGCCAACTCCAACACCTCTTCCGAAATGGCCAGCACCTTGCGCCCGTTTTCCGGCGATGGCGTCGCCCCGACCAGCACATCCTTGTAGGCCAGCCAGGACTTTTCGAGCTTGAGGTAGGTGTCCTTGATTTCCGGTGTCGGCGCGTAGTTCTTCAACTCGACGAGTTGCCGGTCGAAGACGGCAATCGAGCCGTCGAGAATCTTCCGGCTGCGGTCGACGTCGATTTGTTGGCCAATCTGGAAATAGGCCTTGGCCATGCGCTGCGACAGCATGCGTTGCCGGCCGGCCTTGTTGATCGCCGAATTGATGTCGCTGATCTGGGCCAGCGCATCATTGCCGGCCAGACTGAGAAAAAATGCGAGCAACGCTGATAACAGGGTCTTCACGAGGCCTCCCGGAATGGCTTTTTTCGAGCCAAGAGGATAGCCGCGGCATTTGCCGCCAGACCATGATACGAATCAACAATGTCACACGACGGTAAATCCGTCGCTCAGGGCATTTGCGTCAGGTAGTTGGCGATGGCCGTGATGTCTTCGTTCTTGAGCGTCGCCGTGGCGATCGACATCAACTGATTGTTGCGCACGCCGGTCATGTCGCGGTAGCGGGTGATCGAGCTTTTGAGGTACGGCACCTTCTGGCCGGCCAGACGGGGATACAGGTCGTTGCCACGGGCCTGCTCGCCATGGCAGCGAACGCAGAGCTTGCCAAACAGTTCCTTGCCGCGCGGCACCTGGCTGACGTCGGCGGCCGAAGGCGCCACCTTGATGCTGGCGTAGTAGTGGGCGACCTGGATGCGCTCCTCATCCTTGAGCACCTTGATCAAGCCTTGCATGAACGGATCCTTGCGCTCGCCGGCGCCGAACTTGCGGATCTGCTCGAGCAGGTAGGCCGGGTTCTGCCCGGCCAGGTTGGGCACGTCGGCCGTCTTGCTGATGCCATCTTCGCCATGACAATTGGCGCAGAAAAAAGTGACCTTCTTGCCCGCATCGACCGCCGAACGCAGCGCCACCTGGTCGGAACCGATGCTCTTCAGGCGTTCCTGCAACGCAGGGTCAGACTGGGCAAATCCCGAAGTCGTTGCAAAGAGACAAGCCCAAATGAATAGTCCGCGCATCGAATCACCTCAACAATGTGACTAGATATTATGCAGTACCACCCACCGTCAGTCCATCAATACGCAAAGTGGGTTGTCCGACGCCGACCGGAACGCTCTGTCCATCCTTGCCGCAGGTGCCGACACCGGGGTCGAGTTTGAGGTCGTTGCCGATCATCGAAACGCGAGTCATCGCATCCGGGCCGTTGCCGATCAGCGTCGCCCCCTTGATCGGGCGCGTCACCTTGCCGTCTTCGATCAGGTAGGCCTCGCTCATCGAAAAGACGAACTTGCCGCTCGTGATATCGACCTGGCCACCGCCGAAGTTGGCGGCGTAGATGCCCTTCTTGACCGACTTGATGATTTCCGCCGGATCGTGCTGGCCGGCCAGCATCATGGTGTTGGTCATGCGCGGAATGGGCAGATGGGCGAAGGATTCGCGGCGGCCGTTGCCGGTCGGGGCGACGCCCATGAGGCGGGCATTCAGGCTGTCCTGCAGATAGCCCTTGAGGATGCCATCCTCGATCAGTACAGTGCGCTGCGTCGTATTGCCTTCGTCGTCGATATTGAGCGAGCCGCGCCGGTCGGCAATCGTGCCGTCGTCGATGACGGTGACGCCCTCGGCGGCGACGCGCTGGCCGACGCGGCCGCTGAAGGTCGAGCTGCCCTTGCGGTTGAAGTCGCCTTCGAGACCATGGCCGACAGCTTCATGCAAAAGGATGCCGGGCCAGCCGGAACCGAGCACGACCGTCATCTGACCGGCCGGGGCGGGGTCGGCATGGAGATTGGTGGCGGCCTGATGGACTGCCTCCTTGGCGTAGCGCTGGAGGATTTCGTCGTCGAAATAGCCGAAGTCGAAACGACCGCCACCGCCGGACGAACCCTGCTCGCGTTTGCCGTTTTCTTCAATGATGACCGAGATCGAGCAGCGCACCAGCGGCCGGATGTCGGCGGCCAGACGGCCGTCGGAACCGGCAACGAGGACCACTTCGTATTCGCCGGCCAGCGAGGCCATGACCTGCAGAACACGCGGATCGAGCGCCCGGGCAAAGCCTTCGAGGCGTTCGAGCAACTTGACCTTGGCTTCGGCCGGCAGCGAGGCAATCGGGTCGTTCGGCACGTAGAGCGACCTTGCTACGGTCGACGGGAAAAATTGGCCAAATTTGAAATTCTGCCCGGCTACGGCAATCGCCCGCACGGCGTTGGCGGCATCGCCGAGCGCTTGCGAACTGATGTCGTCGGAGTAGGCAAAGGCCGTCTTTTCGCCCGAAATGGCGCGCACGCCGACGCCCTGGTCGATGTTGAAACTGCCCGACTTGACGATGCCTTCGTCGAGACTCCATGCCTCGGAGCGCGAGTACTGGAAATAGAGGTCGGCGTAATCGACCTGATGCGTCAGGATCTGGCCGAAGGTTCGCGACAGGTCGCCTTCGCTGAGCGAGAAGGGGGCCAGCAGCAGGGATTCGGCTTGGGCCAACGCGCTGTTTTGAGTCATGAATACTTCCTTAAAGTTTGCGGTGTGCAAGCGCCGGCAGGCTCTCGCGAATTTCGGCAAGTCGCTGGTGATCAAGGTCGGCGATGACGACGCCCGGCCCCTTCAATTTGCGGTCGAGAATCTCGCCCCACGGGTCGATGATCATGCTGTTGCCGTGCGTCATGCGACCATTTTCATGGCGCCCGCCCTGTCCGACAGCAAGAAGATAACACTGGTTCTCGATGGCCCGGGCCCGCAGCAAAATTTCCCAGTGCGCCTTGCCCGTCGTTTCGGTGAAAGCGGCCGGCACGAGGATCAGATCGACCGGCGCCAAGGCCCGGTACAACTCGGGAAAACGCAGGTCATAGCAGATCGACAAGGCAACCTTGCCGAACGGCGTGTCGACCGCGACCGGCGTATCGCCCGGCTCGATGAAGCTGGCTTCGTCGTAGGCTTCATCGCCTTTCTTGAAACCGAACAGGTGAATCTTGTCGTAACGCGCGACACATTCGCCGGCCGGGTTGAAGACCAGGCTGGCATTGCGCATCTTGTCCGGGCTGCTGGCGGTCAACGGCAGGGAACCGGCAAAAATCCAGATGCCGTGGCGCTGCGCCGTCTCGGCAAGCCACGACTGAATCGGCCCGGCGCCGAAATCCTCGCGCGCCCGCACGCGGTCGGCATCGGCAGCGCCGATGATGGGGAAATACTCGGGCAGCACGACCAGTTGGGCGCCCTGCGTGACAGCCTCGTCGATAAGCCGGCCGGCGGTGGCCAGATTGTCGGCAACGCGCGGCCCGGAAATCATCTGCACGGCGGCGATACGGCAATTCTGCTTGATCAAGGCTTGCTCTCCACGGGTTTGCTGGCGTCTTCCGGCTCGGGTTTTACGTCCTGCACCGACTCGCCCGCCTTGTCGACGAGCGGGTCGGCCCAAGTGCCGGTCACATGATAGCGGTAGCTGAACAGGCGATTGAGCGGTTTTTGCAGCACCGTGTTGGCGACCAGCGCCGCTGCCCCGATCACCGGATTGACCAGCGCCGCGGCGCCGACGGCCGCCAGCCCGCCGAGTTCCGGCCGAACGACGACCTGCATGTCCTGCGTTTCGGCCTTGAGATCCGTTTCGCCCCGCATTTCAACCTGGGCCGCCGGCCCGAAGATGCGCAGCGGCTCGACGGTCCGCATGACGCCCTTGCGAATGGACAGCTTGCCATCGATGCTGTCGAAAGCCAGGCCATCGCTGAAAATATCGCGAAAATCCAGGGTCAGACGACGCGGCAGGGACTGCAGTGAAATCAGCCCGAGCAGTTTGCCGACGCCCGGCTCAAGCTTGTTGAACTGGCCTTTTTCGGCCTCGACATTGAGTTGCCCGGTCAGCGACGGGTAGTGAATGCCGGTCAGCGGCCCGTTCCATTGCAGGTCGCCGGTCATTTTCGCCTTGCCGCGGCGCACCGTGTCGCCGTAGCCAAGACGGCCGACCAGCTTGCCGACATCCTTGGCTGTCAGTTCGAAATCGAGCCGTGTCTGCGGGCGCAGGCCCTGCGTCCACACACCCTTGCCCTTGAGAGCGCCATCCGGGTTCTCGAGGCTCAGCGTATCGAGGTGCCAGGCCCCCTTGTCGTTGCGCGCCTTGAGTTCGAGCCGACCCAGCGCCTTGTCGCCAAGGTAGAAATCATCGACCGTCAGACTCATCCCGGGCAAGGTATTGATCAGTGACGACGCGTCATCGGCCACCTCCGTCGACTGCCGCACCACCAGGCGCTTGAAATTGCCCTCGACCCAGCCTTCGCCGGCACTCTTCCAGAGCACCTCACCGACCGCCTCGCGGGTATTCAGGCCGATCAGCCAGCCCCCATCGCGCGGTCGCAGGGCAACATCGACCTGATTGAAATCGCGATCTAGCAGGCGCAACAGGGGCGTTTTGAGCGTCACCACATTGAGCGCCAGACCGCCATTGTCGGCGCCGCCGGTCGCCCCCTCGGGCAGGAAATTCTTCCAGGCATCGGCATCGATGCGCGACGTCGCGACGCGCACGGCCAGACCCTTTTCCGGCAGGCGCGGCTCAACATCGCCAACGGCAAAAACGCCCCGCTCCCAGCTCTCACCCTTGCGCACAATCAAGCCTTGGGCAACCTTGCCGAGCGTGATCCGGTATTGCTCGCGCTGGGCATCCGGCGCCGTCCGCTCGATGCGCAGGGCGAGCGGCATCGTTGCGTTCTTGTTCAAGGGGTCGGGCAGTGGCGAACTGATGCCAAGCAAGTCGGATTCGACAACAACGTCGGCATTGCGCTTGCGGATGCCGATATCCGCCTTCCAGGCGGCATTGCCGCTCAGATGATTGATCAGCGGCCAGCCGAAATACTTGCTCACCTCGCCGATACTGGCCGTGCCCGTCGCCACCACGCCGACCTTGTCGCCGGCGCTCTTGACCTGAACCTTGAGCGGCCCGCCGAAAACCTGGCCGGCGATATCCTTGGCCGAGACGGTATTTTCCGTTATCAACAGGCGCCCATTGACCTGTGTCAGCATCGGCAAGCCGGCCAGCGGCTGCAGCTGATTGTTCTGGAAACGATAGTCGCCGCGCACCTTGGTATCGAGTGCATGGCGCAGCGGAATATCGAGCTCGAGATTCAGGCTGCCGTTGCCGACCGCCTTCATGCCGTCGGTGAAGCGATCGATCTGCTCCGCCACCGGACTTTGTTCGATGAACTTGAAGAACTCGCTGGTCGGCCCCAGCGCCGTGCCGCGGACCAGCAACATTTCCTCGTGCGACTCGAAATCCGGGATGTCCACTTTTACGTCGGCCAGCGAGGCACCCAGGATGCGGCCCTTGCTGGCCTTGATCCGCATGCCGGTATCGAAGCTCATGTCGGCATCGATATCGTCGATGACCGGCCAGCCGTCGGCGTAATCGACCTTGGCACCGGTCGCCTTGGCGGTGACGATGAACTTGCCGCCCTTGCCGTCGCGGAACGGGAAATCCTTGAGATTGCCCTTGAGAATGAGCTTGCCGTCATAGCCACGCCCGCCGACGATACCGCGCCGGATCCAGTTGCGGGCACCGGCATTGACGGCGTGCGGCATGTAGCGCCAGACAGCCGTCCCTTCGCCGCGTTCGACGCTCGCTGTCAGGTCGATTTCGCCCGGCCCTTCGCCGGTGTAGCGATAAGTACCCTGGGCTGACCCTGCCGCATCCGGACCGGCGAATTCGAGTTTTTCGAGCTTGATGTCGGTCCCTTGCGCCGAGTTTTTCCAACTCGCCTTGGCCTTCAGCGTATCGAGCGCGATGTTCGGTTCGGGAAAAATGGCCGGCAGGGACAGGCTGGAAACACCGGAATCCAGCTTCAGATCACCGCCTTTTTCGGTCAGGTCGATCGTCCCGGAAACGCCCCCGGCGCCGGGAAAAATGCCGGCGGCCTCGATGCCCATGTCGCGGAAGCCAGCCTTCAGGCTGTAGCGCTTGAGCGTTTCGCCGGCCAACGACCAGCTCGCCTTCAATTCGGCAATCTGGCCCTGCGGCCGATGGCGGATCAGCAAGTCCCGGCTCTGCGCGTCGAGCGGCAAATAGGAAGCCAGGCGGCCGAGCACCGCCAGATCGAGAAAACTGGCGCTGGCGTTGCCGTTGACCGCAGCACTGGCCGTGTCCTGCCGCCATTCAACCTTGAAGTCGGTCGGCGCGATGCGCAGTCCATCCTGCGTCTGCAGTTCGACCTTGTGGCCGACCACAGCCCATTCATCGGCTTTGTAGCGCCCTTCGAGACGGCCGCGCATGCTGGCCAGTTCAAGCTCGGGCAGCTTGCGGCCGAGGCGTATGCGCAACTCCTCGAGCGCCACGTCAGCCGTCAATTTACCGGCGCCATCGTCAAGATCGCCCCAGATGCGCAGGGCACCGCGGCCCTGCGGCAGATTGACCGGATAATCGACCCAGGCCCGCCAGCCGGCCAGATCGGCGTAATCGAGTTCGACAAAAATCTGTCCGGACAAATGCTCGAGCGCCTCGCCGAGGTCGCCCTTGACCTCGCCACGGATATCGACGCGGGAGGCCAGTTCATCGGGCGGGGCGGCAGAGATACCGAAGCGATGGCGGCGCCCGCTGTTATCGAGGGCGAATTGCAGGTCTTCGAGGACCAGCGGCGGCGCCTTGCGCAGCCGGTCGTCCCAGACAATCGTTGCATCGCGGATGCGGATGCGTTTTTGTTCGAGCACCCACTCGGCAAAGGCCGGGTCGCTCTCGCCTTCGGTGTCGACACCGGCCACCGTGATCTTGCCGTTGCTGTCGCGCCGGACATGCAGGACCGGGCCATCAAACGCCAGCAGGGCCAGCGTTGGCCGCAGGCGCCACAGGGTTTGCCACGACAGTACGCCCTCGACACGGGCCAGCGAAAAGGCCGGCGCGCCCTGACGGTCGGCGATCACCACGTCGTTGAGCACCAGATCGGGATTGAGCCCCTGCCAGCGCGCCTCGATGCGGCCGATCTTGACCGCTTGCCCGACGGCGCGCGTCGCCGCCTGCTCGATCTGAAGCTGGTATTCGCCGATCTGGGGCAACACCACGTAGCGCAGGGCCAGCACGAGGATGACAAAAGCCAGCCAGGCGGCGAACAGCCCCCAGCCCAGGACGCGGACGGTACGGCTGGCGAGCACCGGCCACAGCCAATGCAGGCGGTGATACAGCGCAACGCGCACATCTGGCGGAATCACACGGGAATTTGGGTGCAGCGGCTCACTCACACGTCAAACCGCTTTGCCAGAGGGGGGAATTGATCACTACAATCGGATACTGGATAAAAACGACATTCTACCTTTTCGGCCAAGCTGCCGACGGACCATCATGGACACCACCCTCGACCCCCGCTGGCAAGCGGCTGTACACCACAGCCGTTATCTCGCCAATCTGCTGCAGGCGCACCCGGAACTGATTCCCGAACTGCTCGCCACCTGGCAACAGCCGCTCTCCGAGGCCATGTTGCAGGCGCCGCTGCAACGCGAGTTTGCCGATGACGATGCGGTTCGCTCCGCCCTGCGCCGCCTGCGCCAACGCACCATGGCCCATCTGGTTTTGCGCGATCTGGGCGGCCTGGCGCCGCTGGCTGAAATCGTCGAGTGCATGACCTTGCTTGCCGACGTGACGACCAACTTCGCGCTCGAGTACTATCACCGCCAGCTCGTCGCCACCTACGGCGAACCGCTCGACAAGGCCGGTCAGCCGCAACGCCTGCTGATCATCGGCATGGGCAAGCTGGGCGGGCGCGAGCTGAACGTGTCGTCCGATGTCGATTACATTTTCGTTTACCCAGAAGACGGCGACACGGCCGGCCCGAAAAGCATCGAGAACTTCGATTTCTTCACCCGCCTCGGCAAACGCATCATCGGCGCGCTGGGCGATTTGACGGCCGACGGCCAGGTTTTCCGCGTCGACATGCGCCTGCGACCGAATGGCGACTCCGGCCCGCTGGTCTGCTCGCTCGACGCGCTGGAAAATTATTTCATCACCCAGGGCCGCGAGTGGGAGCGCTACGCCTGGATCAAGGGCCGCACCATGAATGCCGGCGAGAACCTGCAGCCGGGCTGGGTGACGGCCATGCAGAAAATCGCCCGGCCTTTCGTCTTCCGCAAATATCTCGACTTCGGCGCCATCAACGCCATGCGCGACCTGCACGCCCAGATCAGCCGCGAAGTGGCGCGCAAGGACATGGCCGACCACGTCAAGCTCGGCCCCGGCGGCATCCGCGAAATCGAGTTCATGGCCCAGGTCTTCCAGCTCATTCGCGGTGGCCGCGACCAGGCACTGCAGATCCGGCCAACCCTTTCCGTGCTCAAGCTGCTCGTCGATCGCAAGCTGATCCCGGCCGAAACCGAGCAGGAATTGCGCGAGGCCTACGTTTTCCTGCGTCGCCTTGAACACCGGCTGCAATACGTCGAGGACAAGCAGACGCACATGCTGCCGATCGACGCCGAAAATCGGCAAATCATCGCGGTCAGCATGGACTTTCCGGATTGGCCGGCCATGCTGGCCGCGCTCGATAGCCACCGAGAAAAGGTCAGCCAGCATTTCGGCGCCATCTTCTCCGACCCGGAAGCTGGCGAGCATCCGCTGACCGGCCTGTGGCAAGGCCAGCTCGACGAAGACACTGCGATCGAAGCCTTCGGCAATCTCGGCTACCGCCATCCCAAGGAGGCCATCGCCCGCCTGGCCGAACTGCGCGCCGCCAGCCGTTATCTACAACTGCCGGCGACCAACCGGGCCCGGCTCGACGCCGTCGGCCCGCGCCTGATCGAGGCGGCCGGCGCGACGCCCGCCCCCGATACGACGCTGGCCCGCGGCCTGAGTTTCCTCGAGGGCATTGCCCGCCGCGGTTCCTACCTCGCCCTGCTCCAGCAATACCCGATGGCGTTGCGCCGCGTCGCCGACATGATCTGCGCCTCGAACTGGGCGGCCGACTACCTGAACCGCCATCCGCTGCTCCTCGACGAACTGCTCGACCCGCGCCTCTACGAAATCGCCACCAATTGGGCCGGTTTCCGCGAAATCCTGCGCGACAACCTGGCCCAGCACGTCGACGACACCGAACGCGAGATGGACATCCTGCGCGAAATGCACCACGGCCAGGTTTTCCGGCTGCTGGCCCAGGATCTGGCTGGCCTGCAGACCATCGAGCACCTCTCCGACCACCTGACCGAGCTGGCCGACACCATCGTCCAGGAAACCCTGCCGCTGGTGTGGGCGAAGATCAGGAATCGCCATTGCGAAACACCGAAATTCGCCGTCATCGGCTACGGCAAGATGGGCGGCAAGGAGCTCGGCTACGCCTCCGACCTCGACCTCGTTTACCTGTTTGACGACGACGATCAGGACGCCCCGGAGAACTATGCCCGCCTCGGCCAGCGCCTCAATTCCTGGCTATCGAGCCAGACGCCGGCCGGCATCCTGTTTGAAACCGACCTGCGCCTGCGCCCGAATGGCGAATCCGGCCTGCTTGCCGTTTCGGTCGATTCCTTCCGCGAATACGAGCTCAAGAACGCCTGGACCTGGGAACACCAGGCCCTGACCCGGGCCCGTTTCTGCGCCGGCGATCCGGCCGTCGGCAAGCGTTTCGAGGAAATCCGCTGCGAAATCCTGCGCCTGCCGCGCGACCTGGCCAAGCTCCAGGAAGAAGTCGTCGCCATGCGGCAAAAAATGGTCGATGCGCACGGCACGAAAAGCGAAACCGAGTTCGGCCTCAAGCACGACGAAGGCGGCATCATCGACGTCGAATTCATCGTCCAGTACCTGATCCTCGGCTATTCGCACGAGCACGCCAGCCTGACCGGCAATCTCGGCAACATCGCCTTGCTCCGCATGGCCGGCGAACTCGGCCTGATCGACCCGCAACAGGCAGAAGCGGCCGGCAACGCCTACCGTGAGTACCGTCGCCTGCAACACGCCAAGCGCCTGTCGGCTTTTCCCAAGTCGCCGATTCCGCGTGAGGAGGTGGAAAAACATATCGCCGCCGTCCGCCGGCTGTGGGTGGCGGTTTTCGCTAATTGAGGGGCGCCATGGCCATTTCAATTTTGGCCATTTTTTCCGGTTGACCGTGGCAATGGGCTACCGCCATCGAACCATGAAAAAAGGCCGCACTCGGCGGCCTTGATCGGGGCGAACGTCGCTTATTTCTTCAGCGAATCGCGAATCTCGCGCAGCAGCATGACGTCTTCCGGCGTCGGCGGGGCTTCCGGCGCGGCAGCCGGCTCTTCGTTACGCAGACGGTTCAACTGCTTGACCATCATGAAGATGATGAAGGCCAGAATGATGAAATTGACCAGAATGGTCAGGAAAGAACCGTAGGCAAAGACCGGAATGCCGGCCTTCTTGATTTCGGCCAGGGCAACGAGGTTGTTCGGGTTGTCGCCGAGGACAAAGAACAGGTTGGAGAAATCGAGTTTGCCGACGACGCGGCTGACCAACGGCATGATCAGGTCGCCGACGATCGAATCGACGATCTTGCCGAAGGCCCCGCCGATGATGACGCCAACCGCCAGATCCATCGCGTTGCCCTTGACGGCGAATTCCTTGAATTCCTGGACCATTCCCATTTTTCTCTCCTTGGCTATGTTTTGGTCGGCCGATTATTCGCTTTGTGGCGCGCGCCGGTCAAGCAATTTTCATAACTTCAGTTTTCCTTACAAAGCTTTACAGAGTCGCTCGGCAGAGCGCTTCAGCGTACTTTCGGGCTGGCTATGAAAGCATGTTCAGTTGCAGGAGGTAGATGCCGGCGCCGGCAAAATAGCCAACCAGGGCCAAGCCGCTGATCTTCTTGACGTACCAGAAAAAGTGGATTTTTTCGAGGCCCATCGCGGCCACACCGGCGGCCGAACCGATGATGAGAATGGAGCCGCCCGTGCCGGCGCAGTAGGCCATGAATTGCCAGAGGAAATGGTCAGGCGGGAAGTTCGTCAGGCTGTACATACCCATTGAGGCGGCAACCAGGGGCACGTTGTCGACAATCGCGCTGACCAGACCGATGATCAGAACGATGACATCCTGCCGCCCGACGGTCTCGTCCAGCCATTGGGCCAGCGAGGTCAGGATATGCGTGTGTTCCAAGGTGGCGACTGAAAGCAGAATGCCGATGAAAAACACCAGTGAACTCATGTCGATCTTGCTCAGGGCATGGGCCAGGGTGAAATGGACCTTGAATTCGTCTTCCTTGTGCCGATGGACCAGATCGCCGACCAGCCAGAGGAGCCCCAGACCGAACAGGATGCCCATGAATGGCGGCAGGTGCGTAATCGTCTTGAAGGCGGGAACGGCAACCAGAATGCCGAGCCCCATGAAGAACATCAGATTGCGTTCAAACTCTGTCGTGCCAAGCCCATGGTCGCTATCGACCAGTTCCGGACTGACTACCTCGCGGCCGCGCAACACGTAGGCGGTAATCCCCATCGGGACGATCATGCTGACCAAGGCCGGCAAGAGCACCGCCTTCATAATCGCCAGCGAGGTAATCTGGCCGCCGATCCACAGCATCGTCGTCGTCACGTCGCCAATCGGTGACCAGGCCCCACCGGAATTGGCGGCGATAACGATGATCCCGGCGAAGAACAGGCGGTCATCATGCTTGGCCAGCAGCTTGCGCATGAGCGAGATCATCACGATGGTCGTCGTCAGGTTGTCGAGAATCGCGCTCAGGAAGAAGGTGACGAAGCCGACCAGCCACATCAGGGACGACAACTGGGTCGTCCTGATCCGCTTGGTAATGACCTCGAAGCCGTTGTGCGCATCGACGACCTCGACGATGGTCATGGCGCCCATCAGGAAAAACACGATCTGCGCCGTGCCGGTCAGCGACTCGCCCAGTTGCTCTGTCAGCAAATGCGTATCGCCCAGCGAGAGGGCATAAACCGTCCACAGCAAGCCGGCACCAATCAGGGCCGAAGCCGATTTATTGACCTTGAGCGGATGTTCCAGCGCGATGGCAGCGTAAGCGACGACAAAAATAACGACGATGGTGGCTAGCATGCAAAACCTCAGCGGGGTTGGACTCCGGAGCGGCTCGATCAGCCCGCCCCGGTCAAAATTTGGCTGGTAAGTTAGCGCAACTCACGACTAAAATAAATTCGATTTATTTCCGGAAACAATAAGCTTTTCTCGATGAATTGAATGAGCCGTGAACCACAAGCATCTGTTCTATTTCTGGAAGGTGGCCAAGGCCGGCAGCATCGCCCGGGCCGCCGAGGCAATCAATGTCACGCCGCAAACCTTGAGCGGTCAGATCGGGCTGCTGGAAAGCAACCTGGGGACCGAGCTGTTTGCCCGCCAGGGGCGCTCCATCGTCCTGACCGAGGCCGGCAAAATGGCCCTGGAGTACGCCGACGAGCTCTTCGCCCTGAGCGCCGAACTGGAAGTGATGATCAAACATCACCCAAAGGGACGGCCGGCCGAGTTCCGCGTCGGCGTCTCCGATGCGGTACCGAAATCCCTTGCCTGCACGCTGCTCCAGCCCGCCATCCATGGCGAACAGTCGACGCGCATCGTTTGCCGCGAATGGCAGCTGGACCGCTTGCTTGCCCAGTTGGCGGTGCACGAACTCGACATGGTCATTTCGGACGCCCCGGTACCACCGGGCTTTAGCGTTCGGGCCTACAACCATCGCCTGCTCGATTCGGGGATTTCCTTTTTGGCGGCCAAACGGCTGATCGCTGAAACGTCGGCCGAGTTTCCCGCCTGCCTCAACGAACTGCCCTTGCTTTTACCGGGGGAGGATTCAACAGTCAGAACAAATCTTCTGCCCTGGCTGGAAAGAGAGCGCATCCGGGCGCGGGTTGTCGGCGTATTCGATGACACCGCCTTGATGGCGGCATTCGGCAAGGCCGGTGTTGGCGCATTTCCGGTTCCCACCATTGCCGAAGACGAATTTCTCACCTCGGGCGAACTGGCCGTTATCGGGCGGACCACCGATGTTCAGGTCAGCTACTTCGCCATTTCGGTCGAACGGCGCCTGACCCACCCGAGCGTCCTGGCGGTAACCCAGTCAGCGCAGCGTATCGGTTTGCCTGTCGGCGAATAGGCTGGCGCACTGCCGGCCGGTTTTCAATTTTGGGCATTTTTTCCGGTTGACCGTGGGAATCAGCCCGGCGCCGATCAACTGCTCAAGCCGCCCTCACGAAAAGGCTTTGTCCAGCTTTTCCGCCGCGGCCTTCAGCGTACTTTCCTGCTTGGCGAAACAGAAGCGGACGACCTTGTCGTCGCGCCCGTCGGCATAAAACACCGAGACCGGAATGACGGCTACGCCGACTTCGCGCGTCATCCATTCGGCGAAGGCCCGGTCGGGCAAATCGGAGATGCGGTCGTAGCGCGCTAGCTGGAAATAGGTGCCGCGACAGGGCAGCAGTTCGAACGGCGTGGTCGCCAACAACTCACGGAAAAAGTCCCGCTTTTCCTGATAAAAGGCGGCCAGCCGAAGATGGCGGTCGGCGTCCTGCATGTACTCGGCGAGCCCCAGTTGCGACGGCGCATGGACGGTGAACACGTTGAACTGGTGCACCTTGCGGAACTCGGCCATGAGCGCTGCCGGGCCGACGACGTAACCGATTTTCCAGCCGGTAATGTGATACGTCTTGCCAAAGCTCGAAACGACGATGCTGCGCGCCGCCAGTTCCGCGTCGGCGCAAAGGCTGGCATGCTGCTCGCCGTCGAACAGGATGTGTTCGTAGACCTCGTCGGAGAGCACGACGATGTCGGTCCCGGATATCAAATTGGCGAGTTTTTTCCGGTCCACCGTGGAAATGAGGCTGCCCGTCGGGTTATGCGGCGAATTGACGATGACCATCCGCGTTTTCGGCGTGATCAGTCGCGCTACTTGATCCCAGTCCGGCACGTAATCGGGAAAAGTCAGCTGGGCATAAACCGCCGTACCGCCGACTGTTTCGATGGCCGGCACGTAGGAATCGTAAACAGGTTCGAAGACGATCACCTCATCGCCCGGCCGGACGAAGGCGGCGATGGCCGTAAAGATGGCCTGCGTTGCCCCGGCCGTCACGGTCACCTCCGACTCGACGTCGTAACGCGTGCCGTAAAGCGCCGCCACCTTGTCGACGATGGCCTGACGCAGTTCCGGCATGCCGGCCATCGGCGCGTACTGGTTGCGCCCGGCCAGCATGTGGCGATGCACTGCATCGAACAACGCCGGCTCGGCCTGAAAATCTGGGAAGCCCTGCGACAGGTTGACCGCCCCGCACTCGGCGGCGAGTTTGGACATGACGGTAAAGATGGTCGTCCCCATGTTCGGGAAGCGGGAGTCGATGCGAACAGGCGTTTCCATGGTGCTGGCGGGTGTTTTGGAAATAGGCACTATGCCACAATGCGAACCATGAACATCGACGGCATCCCCACCCGCACCCTGCGCGCCCATCCTGAACAGCGCGCCATCGACATCATCGACCAGACCCGCCTGCCGCACGCGCTGCACTGGGTTCGTGTCGCCTCGCTCGACGAGGCGGCCCACGCCATCCGCGCCATGCAGGTGCGCGGCGCGCCGCTGATCGGGGCCACGGCGGCCTACGGGCTGGCCATCGCGCTTGACTTCGAGGCTTCCGATACCCGACTGGCCGAGGCTGCCGCGCTGCTGCGGTCGACACGCCCGACCGCCGTCAATCTGCACTGGGCGCTGGCTCGCATGGAAAGCGTGCTCCAGCCGCTGCCGGCCGAACAGCGGTGCGCCGCCGCCTGGACCGAAGCTGCCGCCATCGCCGAGGAAGACGTCGCCCAGAACGCGGCCATAGGCCAGCACGGTCTCAAGCTGTGGAACGAGCTGATCATCGCTGACGGCCAGACGCTCAACATCATGACCCACTGCAACGCCGGCTGGCTGGCCACCGTCGATCACGGCACCGCCCTGTCGCCAATTTATGCCGCGCACGACGCCGGCGTGCCGGTGCATGTCTGGGTTTCCGAAACCCGGCCACGCAACCAGGGCCTGCTCACCGCCTGGGAACTCGAACAGCACGGCGTGCCGCACACGCTCATCGCCGACAACGCCGCCGGCCTGCTCATGCGCGCAGGCAAGGTCGACGCCGTGATCGTCGGAGCCGACCGCATCGCCGCCAACGGCGACGTCGCCAACAAGGTCGGCACCTACCTCAAGGCGCTGGCCTGCGCCGACAACGGCATTCCGTTCTACGTCGCGGCGCCGCGCTCGACGCTCGATTTCGCCTGCGCCGACGGCGCCGACATCCCCATCGAGGAACGCGATGGCGACGAATTCCGTTTCGTCCACGGCCTCGACCAGCACGCCCAACCCTCGGCGCTGCGCCAGCTATCGGCCGGCGAAGACGTCGCCAACCCGGCCTTTGACGTGACGCCGAACTGGCTAGTCAAGGCCATCATCACCGAACGCGGCGTCTGCCCGGCCAGCCGCGAGGGCTTGCTGGCGCTTTATCCGGAAGAAAACCATGGCTGATTTGCGTACTGATCTGATCGCCACGGCCCGCGCCATGCAGCCGGCCGGCCTCAATCGCAGCACTGCCGGCAATGTCAGCGTGCGCAGCGGTGACGGCTTCTACATCACGCCGACCGGCATGGCCTACGACACCTTGATTGAAGACGACATCCCGCTCATGGCCCTCGACGGCTCACACATTGGCAGCCGCAAGCCGTCGTCCGAATGGCGCTTTCACCGCGACCTCTATGCCACCCGGCCGGAAGTCGGCGCCGTCCTGCACGCCCATTCGCCCTTCGCCGTCAGCCTGGCTTGCCTGCGCCTCGACATTCCGCCGTTTCATTACATGATCGCGCGCTTCGGCGGCGACACGATACGCTGCGCCGAGTATTCCATTTTTGGCTCAAATTCCCTGTCGACCGCAGCAATGACCGCCATGGCCGACCGCAAGGCCTGCCTGCTGGCCAACCACGGCCTGCTCGTCGCCGGGCGCGACCTCGACGAGGCATTGGCGCTCGCCATCGAACTCGAAGAACTCTGCGAGCAATACTGGCGGGCCTGCCAGCTCGGTCAGCCGGTGCTGCTCTCGGCCGATGAAATGGCCGCCGTGCTGGAAAAATTCAAGGGGTACGGCCAGCAATGAGCAAGCACGACCTGACGCGCTGGGCGCACAACCATCGCTACTCGACCGGCAACGCCGCGGCCGAACGCGGCACGCGCCTTGTCCTGTGGATCACCATCGCCACCATGCTCGTCGAGATCGTCGCCGGCTGGTGGTTCAACTCGATGG
The DNA here is from genome assembly GCF_020510565.1 of Ferribacterium limneticum. Taxonomy (NCBI): domain Bacteria; kingdom Pseudomonadati; phylum Pseudomonadota; class Betaproteobacteria; order Rhodocyclales; family Azonexaceae; genus Ferribacterium; species Ferribacterium limneticum. The sequence continues at coordinate 1,315,238 of NZ_CP075189.1, read as the reverse complement.
CTGTCCTCGCCGACGGCTGGCACATGAGTTCGCACGCGCTGGCCATCGGCCTCTCTGCCTTCGCCTACAGCGCGGCGCGCAAATACGCCGCCGACCCGAGCTTCGCCTTCGGCACCTGGAAAATCGAGGTGCTGGCCAGCTACACCAGCGCCATCTTCCTGCTCGGCGTCGCCGCCGCGATGATCTTCGGCTCGGTCGACCGGCTGCTCGCGCCGCAGGAAATTCACTACGCGGAAGCCATGGCTGTCGCCGTCCTCGGACTCGTGGTCAATCTCGTCTGCGCGCTGATTCTCGGCCAGGCCCACGGTCACGACCATCATCATGACCACGGACATAACCACGACCACGACCACGCCCATCATGATCACCACGACCTCAACCTCAAGGCCGCCTACATCCACGTCGTCACCGATGCCGCCACATCGGTGCTCGCCATCGCCGCGCTGGCTGGCGGCTGGCTCTACGGCTGGGCCTGGCTCGACCCGGCGACCGGCATTGTCGGCGCCGTCCTCGTTGCACTGTGGGCGAAGAACCTCATCGTGCAAAGCGGCCGCGTCCTGCTCGACCGCGAAATGGATCACCCGGTCGTCGCCGAAATCCGCGACGTCATCGCCCAACTACCGGCCGATGGCCAGACCGAACTGACCGACCTGCACGTCTGGCGCGTCGGCACCGGCGCCTACGCCTGCGCGCTGAGCCTGCTCACCCACGACGAAATGCTGACGCCGCTGAACATCCGCGATGCGCTCGCCGTGCATGAAGAAATCGTCCATGCGACGGTCGAAATCCATCGCTGCGACATCTGTTAGAGGCTATTTGGCCAGCAACTCGTGCCGCTCGCGCTCGACCTTGGCGATGTAGCGCTGGATACGGTTTTCCTCGACCGCCGGCATGTTCTCGAAGTGCAGGCCGATGCGCCACTGCTGCACGCCAGCCCGCCCAACCTGCGGCGTGATGTGGCGAATGGAGGCGCTAAAGAAAAGCTCGTGCTCGTCTTCGGGCAGGGCGAAATGGCAGTTTTCCAGGCGATCGCCGGGTGCCAGGCCATCGGGCAGGGTCAAGGCAGTCATGCCGATGCCGGCGACGGAAATATCGTGCGCCGGAAAGTTGAGCAATTTCCCGCCGGTCAACCGGCCGAAGAACTGCAGCGGTTTCCCGCGCGGCGTCTCGATGCGGAAAGTATCGCGGCGCTGCAGGCGAACGACGTGTTTCGGCAAAGGCACCGCAAAGGCCTTGCCGCCCTCGAAAACCACCTCGGTCGCCCGACCACTGGTGAATTGCACGTGAATGCCGGCTGGCCGGCCGGCGAACACATTGCGCCCGCTGGCGAGAAGGTGGCGGTTGATCTCGGCACTGCCGCTGCAGTCAAAAATGAGCCGGTCGCCGGCCGGCTGCGCATCGAGCAGCGTCGTCAGCATCATTTCCTCACCGCCACCGAACGAGACGGTGAACTGGTCCTTGGTCCGGGCATAACCGACGAGCAGAAAGGCGATGGGCAGCGTACCAGTAATATGAAAACGTTCTTCGATTTCGGCTTCGGAGAGTTGGGCGATCTGACTCATGCCAGCTCCAGCACGCGCAGCAGCGAAGACGTATCGTCCCGCCCCCAACCCTGCGCCATGAGCGCATTGAGTTGCTGTGCAACAACGGCCGTCAGCGCTACCGGTACGCCACTCTGGCGCGCCGCTTCGAGGACCAGCCCGAAATCCTTGTGATGCAGTCGGGCTTCGATGCCGGCCGAAAAATCACGGCTGACCATGCGCTCGCCCATCACGTCGAGCACGCGCGAGGCAGCTGAACCACCGGCCAGCGCCTGCCTGACCTTGCCACAATCGACCCCGGCACCGGCAGCCAGACGCATGGCCTCGGCGGCCGCTTCAATGGCGGCGACCATGATCATCTGGTTGCACGCCTTGGCGACCTGGCCGGCGCCATTCGGGCCGATATGGACGATGCGTTGCCCCAGGCATTCAAGCAGCGGCCGCACGCGGTCGAGCACCGCCGCCTCGCCACCGGCCATGATGGCCAGCGTCGCGGCTATGGCGCCCTGCTCACCACCGGAAACCGGGGCATCGAGAAAGTGAATGCCTTTTTCCGCCAGCCTGGCGGCGATACGCCGCGCCGCGTCGGGCGCGATGGTCGAGCAATCGACGAGTACAGAACCGGGCGCCATGCCTGCAATCAGGCCATCCTGGCCAAGCGCGACAGCTTCGACGTCAGCACTCGAGGTGACGACCGTAAATACCACTTCGCAGCAACGCCCCAACTCGGCCGGCGTGGCGCAAACGCGGGCCGGCAAATCACCGATGCTTTCCGGGCGACGCGCCCAGATGGCCAGCTCGTGGCCGGCACGCTGCAAGTGCATGGCCATCGGACGCCCCATGGCGCCCAGACCGATGAAACCTATGTTCATTCCTGCCCCGACAAGCGTTCAAGCAATTTAAGGACGGCGATCGAATCCTCTTCGCCCATGCAGGAACCGACCATGGCGTTGAACATCTGTGCCGTCGCCGCCGAACCCGGCAGGCAGAGACCCAGTTCGTGCGCCGTCTGCATGACGATGTTCAGATCCTTTTCGTGCATCCAGCTCTTGAAACCCGGTTTGAAATTGCGGTCGAGCATGCGCTGGCCGTGGTTTTCGAGGATTTTCGAGTAGGCGAAGCCGCCGAGCAGAGCCTCGCGCACCTTGCTACGGTCAACGCCATTTTTTGCCGCAAATGCAAATGCCTCGGCGACGGCTAGAACGCCCATGCCGGTCACGATCTGGTTGGCCGCCTTGGTCACCTGCCCCGCGCCACTGGCGCCGACGTGCACGATGTTCTTGCCCATGCATTCGAAAGCCGGTTTGGCCCGGGCGAAAGCCGCATCGGAGCCGCCGGCCATGATCGACAGCGTGCCGGCAATGGCGCCGACTTCGCCACCGGAGACCGGGGCATCAATGAAATCGACACCGGCTGCCGCCAGGTCTTCACCAATCTTGCGCGCCGCGGCCGGCGCGATGGTGCTCATATCGACAGCAACCAAGCCAGTCTGGCCGGCGCTGGCCACGCCACGCATGACTTCGGCAACATCCGGCGCATCAGCCACCATCGAAATGACCAGTTCGTTGCCACGGGCGGCATCGGCCGGGCTGGCTGCACCTTTGGCCCCGGCATCGAGCAGCGGCTGCATGGATTCGGCGCGGCGCGCCCAGACGGTGACATCATGGCCACCCTTGATCAGGTTAAGCGCCATCGGGCGCCCCATGATGCCAAGGCCGATAAATCCGATCTTCATACTGAACTCCATGTCGTGAAGCCCCAATTCTAGTGGGCTGTCCGGCAATTGGCGAGCGGGCAATCACCCCCGTACCCGCAGTGCAGCCAGATCAGGCGGGCAGTGCGACGTATTCCTCGCAGCGACCGAAGCCAACCACCTCTTCGGCCGACACCGGCTGGTAAAAATGGAAGCCCTGGACACGCTCGCATTCGAGCGTACGCAGGAATTCGGCCTGGGCAAAATTCTCGACCCCCTCGGCCACCAGTTGCAGGCCGAGCGAGCGGCCAAGCATGACGATGGAAGTCACCAGCGAGGCGGCATCGGGATCGGTGTCGACATCAGCCAGGAAGGAACGGTCGATTTTCAGGCGATCAAGCGGGAAGCGGCGCAGGTAGGAGAGCGACGAGTAGCCCGTGCCGAAATCGTCGATGGCCAAGCGGACGCCCATGGCCTTGAGCTGGGCCAGCGTCTGGATGGCGGAATCGACGCCGTGCATGACCGTGCTTTCGGTAATTTCGAGTTCCAGGCGGTTGGCCGGCAGGCCGGTTTCGGCCAGCACGCGCTGCACCGTCTGGACAAAATCGGGCTGACGGAACTGATGCGCCGAGATATTGACGGCCATTTCACCCATGTCGATACCGGCGTCGAGCCAGCTCCGAACCTGCCGGCAGGCGGTCAGCAAGACCCAGTGGCCGAGCGGCAGAATCAGGCCGCACTCCTCGGCGACAGGGATGAAATCAGCCGGGGCGATCATGCCGCGCAGTGGGTGGGCCCAGCGCACGAGCGCCTCGACACCAACGACCTTGCCGTTGAGCAGATCGATCTGCGGTTGGTAATGCAGCACCAGCTGGTTCTCGGCCAGAGCGCGCCACAATTCGCTTTCGAGATGCAGGCGCTTGTTGGCGGCCGCATTCATCGATTCGGCAAAAAACTGATGGTTGTTGCGCCCAGCCGCCTTGGCCGCATACATCGCGGCATCGGCATTGCGGATCAGCGTCAGGCCGTCGCGGCCATCCTCGGGATAGAGGCTGATGCCGATCGACGGCGTACAGTGCAGCGTATGACCATCAATGTCGCAGGGCAGGCCAATCGCCCGGGCCAGGCGATCAACCAGTGCCGTAACGGCAGCGTCGCGATCGAGTTGATCGAAGACGACGACGAACTCGTCGCCGCCCAGGCGGAACAGGCGCGTCGCCCGGTCCATTTCGCCGCCCATGCGGCGGGCCAGTTCGGCCAGCAGGCGATCGCCGGCATGGTGGCCGAGCGAGTCGTTGACCGTCTTGAAATTGTCCAGATCGATGATAAGCAGGGCCAGGCGGTTGATGCCGGGCACCGCGCCGTCGAGCAGCGTTTCGAGGTGGCCGTCGAGCGCCAGGCGGTTGGGCAGGTTGGTCAACTGGTCGTGATGCGCCAGGTAGTCGAAGCGCTCGGCCTCGGCCTTGGCTTCGCTGATGTCGGCGAAGGTGGCGACAAAATGCGAGGCCTGCCCGGCCTCGTCGCGAATCGCCGTGATCCGCATGTGCTTGGGATAGATCGTGCCATCCTTGCGCCGGTCCCAGACCTCGCCTTCCCAATGGCCGTTCTCGGCGACAAAGTCCCAGATGTTGCGATGCAGGTTGAGGCCTTGATGGCCGGCACTGAGCATGGTCGGCGTCTGGCCCAGAACCTCGCTGGCGGCGTATCCGGTGGTCTGCTCGAAAGCCGCGTTGACGGTCAGTATCCGCTGTGCGCCGTCGGTCAGGATCATCGCCTCGGAGGCGTGGTCGATGATCCGCCGCTGCAACGCGAGCTGGCTGTTTGCCTGGGCACGAACGCCGAACAACAGACGACATCCTTCGACGATCAACAGGGTGACGACGAGGCCAATGGCAAACAGCAGGAAGCCCCATGACGGGGTCGCCACCCCCAGGAACTCGCCCGAAGAATCCGTGAAATCCGCCGAAAACTGTCGATTGATCGACCACCAATCAAGGCCGAGGATGGCCCAGATCAGGAGGATCGCCGCCAGGGCGAAAAAAACGAGTTTTCGGCCGGCAAGGGCCGGAATCTGCTGCACGAATCGAACTAAGCCTTTAGTTATACCAAAGGCAGTTTACTCTAATAAAAACAATGTTTCACAAAGTTTTTCTAAAGCCGATTCGACGAAAAATCAGTCTTCATATCGGAGAACACTCCGTGCGAGCTTAGTCCCTGATCTAAAAATGGATTTACATCACTTAACTCAACTGCCGCAGCTCCCGTTGCTGCGCTTGACGCCCATTTTGGCCAGCAGTTTTTCCGGCGGACAGAAGCCCGTGAAGCCGCTTTGCAGCAAATTGAGGCCAACGAAGGCCGTAAAAGCGAGGAACCACTCCGAAACGAAGATCGGGCTACCTTGATAACCGAGGGCGAGGGAGAGCAGGACGAAAAAGCCCGCCATGATGCGGATGATACGTTCGATGGTCATTGTTGATGCTCCTTGCGGAAGGCCGAAAAATAGAGGACGGGGATGACGACCAGCGTCAGCAGTGTGGACACCATGATGCCGAAAATCAGGCTGATGGCCAGGCCGTTGAAGATCGGGTCGTCGAGAATGAACATGGCGCCGAGCATGGCGGCCAGCGCAGTCAGGGCGATGGGTTTGGCGCGCACGGCGGCTGACTGGATGACGGCTTCGCGGAAGGGCATGCCGGTCGCCACCTGCAGCTTGATGAAATCGACGAGCAGGATGGAGTTGCGGACGATGATGCCGGCCAGGGCGATCATGCCGATCATCGACGTCGCCGTGAATTGCGAGCCGAACAGCGCGTGGCCGGGCATGACGCCGATGATGGTCAGCGGGATCGGGGCCATGATGATGAGCGGCACGAGGTAGCTGCCGAAGTGGGCGACAACCAGCAGGTAGATCAGGATCAGGCCGACGCCGTAGGCGATGCCCATGTCGCGGAAGGTTTCGTAGGTCACCTTCCATTCGCCGTCCCATTTGACGCTGTAGCCGGCGTACGGGTCATTCGGCTGGCGGATGAACCATTCGCCCAGCGTGCCGCCTTCCTTGAGTTCCATGCCGTTGATCTTGCTCCGGATGTCGAACATGCCGTAGAGCGGCGAATCGAGCTTGCCGCCCATGTCGCCGACGACGTACACGACCGGCAGCAGATCCTTGTGGTAGATAGCTTTCTCACGGGCTGCATCGCGCACTTCGACCAGTTCGGAAACGGGCACCAGTTGACCGTCACGCGAGCGAACACGGAGCTTCAGGAGCGCGTCGAGGCTGGATTGCTTTTCGGCCGGCAAGGTGACGCGCACCGGGATTTCGAACTTCGACTCGGTATTGTGGGCCGGCGTGACATCCTGCCCGGCCAGTCCCATGCTGACGACCTCAACGATGTCGCTCTGCGCCACACCAAGTTGCGCCGCCTTGCTCTGCAGCACATGCAGGATGACCTTGCGCGAATCGGCCTCGATGTAGTCGTCGACCGCGACGATGTCCTTCGTTCCCTCGAAAGCCTTGCGCACCTGCTTGCCGACGCTCATCTGGCCCTTCATATCCGGACCGTAGATTTCGGCGACGATGGGCGACATGACCGGCGGCCCGGGCGGCACTTCGACGACCTTGGCGACGCCACCATTGGCCTTGCCGATGGCCTCGACACGGTCGCGCAGGGCGGTGGCGATTTGGTGGCTGGAGCGCGAACGGTGATGCTTGTCAGCCAGGTTGACCTGAATGTCGCCCTTTTCCGGCAAAGCACGCAGGTAGTACTGGCGAACCAGGCCGTTGAAATTGATCGGGCTGGCCGTGCCGGCGTAGGCCTGGTAGTTGGTGACATCCTTCTCGAGCGCCAGTTCGGCGCCGATTTCATGCAGCACGCGCGCTGTTTCCTCAAGTGGCGTGCCGACCGGCATGTCGAGAATGACCTGGAATTCGCTCTTGTTGTCGAGCGGCAGCATTTTGAGCACGACGAGCTGGAAGTAGGCCAACGACACGGAGCCGAGTATGAGCAGGACGATGGCGATGGCCAGCTTGATCCGCGCGGCGCCGCCCTTGATCGGGTCGAGGAAGGGGGTCAGGAGCTTGCGGAAGGTGCTGTCGAGTTTGGCGTCGAGCTTCGATGGCTGATGCTCCGCCTGGGCGTTGCCGTGCGACTTCATCATCCGCGCCGCCAGCCAGGGCGTGACGACAAAGGCGACGGCCAGCGAAATGGCCATGCCCATCGACGAATTAATCGGAATCGGGCTCATGTACGGCCCCATCAGGCCGCTGACGAAGGCCATCGGGAGCAGGGCCGCGATCACGGTCAGGGTGGCGAGGATGGTCGGGCCGCCGACTTCATCGACCGCCGGCGGGATGATTTCGAACAGGCTTTTTTCGGGGTACAGCCCTTGCCAGCGGTGGATGTTCTCGACGACGACAATCGCGTCATCGACCAGGATGCCAATCGAGAAAATCAGCGCGAACAGCGAGACGCGGTTGAGCGTGAAGCCCCAGGCCCAGGAGGCGAACAGCGTCGCCGCCAGCGTCAGCGTCACGGCGACACCGACGATCACCGCCTCGCGCTTGCCGAGGGCGAAAAAGACGAGCAGGACGACGAAGGCCGTGGCAAATACCAGCTTGCCGATCAGTTTCTGAGCCTTTTCGGTCGCCGTTTCGCCGTAGTTGCGCGTTACGGTAACTTCGATGCCCTCGGGAATGACTTTGTTTTTCAGGTCATTTATCCGGTTGACCGTAGCAGTCGCCACATCGGCTGCATTGACGCCGGGCTGTTTGGAAAGCTGCATCGTGACAGCGGGAAATTCGCCGCTCTGGTCGCCGTACCAAGCGTAGCGTTTCGGCTGATCCGGGCCGTCCTCGACGGTCGCCACGTCGCTCATGAATACCGGCTTGCGCGCGCTGGCCTCGCCGCGCACGGCAACGACCAGTTGCTTCACGTCGACGGCCGATTCAAGATAGGTGCCGGTCTGGACCAGCACTTCGCGGTTGCTGGCGGTCAAATTGCCGGAGGATTGCAGGGCGTTCGAGACCTTGAGCGCGCCGGCGATGTCCTGCGGCGTGACGCCAAAAGCGTTCATCCGTTCGGCGTCCATCAGGACGCGGATGGCGTGGTCAGGGCCGCCGATGGTCGAGATGTCGCGCGTCCCCTTGATCCGCTTGAGTTCGATCTCGACTGCGCGGGCGACCTGCTGCAGGTCGAAGGCAGAGCGCGCCGGGTCCTTGGTCCAGAAAGTCAGTCCAACAATCGGCACATCGTCGATGCCGCGCGGCTTGATGACCGGCGCCATGACCCCGAGGTTGGCCGGCAGCCAGTCGCTGTTCGAATGCACGGTGTCGTAGAGGCGGAGCACGGCATCGTTGTATTTGACGCCGACGTCGAACTGCACGGTGATGATGGCCATGCCCGGACGCGAGGCCGAGTACACGTGCTCGACGCCATGCAGGCGCGACAGCACCTGTTCGCCGGGACGGGCCACCAGATTTTCGACATCCTTGGCCGAGGCGCCGGGGAAGGCAATCATGACGTCGGCCATGGTCACGTCAATCTGCGGCTCTTCCTCGCGCGGCGTGACGAGCGTGGCGAAGAGGCCCATCAGGAAGGCAACCAGCGCCAGCAACGGCGTCATCCGCGAATTCTGGAAGGCGGCGGCAATGCGCCCGGAAATACCGAGCGTCGTCTTCTCGCTGCTCATGGCTTAGTTTGCCGACTTGAGCTGAATTCCGGCCTTGACCGGGTCGGTGACGACCTTGTCACCGGCCGACAAGCCGGCCAGAACCTCGATTTCGCCCTGCCCGACGGCGTCGCCGAGGCGTAGTTGACGTAGCGACAAACGATTGTCGGCGGTCTGCACATAAACCGCGGCGACCTCGCCGCGCCGCAACACGGCAGCGGCCGGGACGGTCAGTTTTTCCGACTGGCCGGTGATGAAATGGACGCGGGCGAACATGCCCGGCGTCGCTTCCGGCACATCGGGCAGCGTCACGCGGACCTGCGAAACGTGGGTCGCGGCATCGGCCGTCGGCAGCACCTGAACCTTAACGGCATCGACCCATTTGCCCAACTCGGGGAATTCGACACGGGCCGTTTTGACATCGCGCATCGCCTTCAGGCGGTATTGCGGAATGCTCGCCGTAACGCGCAGGGTGCCCGGCTGGTAGATGGTAAACAACGGTTTACCCGGCGTCGCCATATCGCCCATTTCGGCGTGGCGACGGGCGATGATGCCGGTCATCGGCGCGACGATGGTGGCGTGGCTCTGGCCGGCGCCGGCGGCAGCGCGATTGGCGGCGGCGGCATCGAGATCGGCCTTGGCCTTGTCGAGCGCAGCGGTGCTCATGAATTTCTGGGTGACGAGACTTTTCGTCCGGTCGTAACTGACCTTGGCATTGGCGTACTGGGCCTCGGCGGCACGCGCCGCTTCGGCCGCCTCGCGAGCGTCGATGCGCATGAGCACGTCGCCCTTTTTGACCGACTGGCCGGCGTCAGCCCTGACCTCAAGGACGCGGCCGGCGATCTGGGCACCGACCGTTGCCTGCTGCACCGCCTCGACCAGCGATTCGGCCGGGAAGGCCAGGTCGACGGCGTGCGGCTTGACGGTAATGACCGGCAAGGGTTCAGCCGCAATTGCGACGGTCAACCCGAAAAAAAGGCTAAAAACGAAAGGTCGGAGAATGTTTGCGTTCATAAATATAAGCATACGCTAATTTATAAGAATGGCACAAGCCACATGCTGCTGGTTCATTGATTTTATTGTGTTTTATTCAAAAACACAGGGCCCGTCACGACGCCTTCCAGATATTCCGGCAGCGCGTTTCCTTGATCCACCAGCACGATGCCGCGCCGAGGATGGCGACGATGCTCACCACCAGCACGCCGTGGCGCCAGGTTTCGACATCGTAAACACGGGCACCGCTGACCATTTCGCCCGTCCAGCCGAGGTCCATGATCCAGCCGACAAAGGGTTGCAACAGCGCCGCCGTCATGAAGCCGCCCATGTTGGCGACGCTCGTCGACATGCCGGAGAGCAGCGGCGGATTGACCTCCTTGGCACAAGCCCAAGTCAGGCTGAAACCGGCCGTGGTCAAGCCGAGCAGGGCAAAAAGCAGGTAGGACACGGCAACCGGCATGGCCACGCAGGAGAGCAGGAGCAGCCAGATCAGGGCGTAGAGATGCGACGTCACAATGAGCACCGGCTTGCGCCGGCCCAGGCGGTCGGACAGGCTACCGATGAACAGACAGCCGACGGCAAAGCCGCCAAACCACAGCGACAGATGCGCTGCGGCAACCGATCGTGCCAGTCCGTGCACCTGCATGAGGTAAGGCGTCGCCCACAAACCGGCGAAGGTAAAAAAGGCGCCGCACATGCCGGTATTGACCAGCAGCGACGGCCAGGTGTCACGGTTCCTGATCACCGAGAGCAGGCCGGAAATCACCGCCGTGCGGTCGAAGTGGGGCTTCGGCGCGGCACTATCCCGGTCCGGCGCATCGCGCACGATCAGCCAGCACAGCACGCCAAGCGCCACCGAGACGAAGCCAACACCAATGAACACACCGCGCCAGCCAGTCGCCTGCGCCACCGCCGAAAGCGGCGCGCCGGCCAGCACCGAACCGAGATTGCCGATCAGCATGCCGATGCCGACCATGGTGGCGAAACGGTCTTCCTCGAACCAGACGGCGATCAGTTTGAGCATGGCGATGAAGGTCACCGACACGCCCAACCCGATCAACGTCCGCCCGACCAGCGCGAGTTCGAGCGTCGGCGCCATGCCGAAGAGAAAGCTGCCGGCCCCGCCGACCAGCCCACCAAGGGCCAGAATCCGGCGCGGACCCAGCGTATCGGCAAGGATGCCGGTCGGAATCTGCATCAGCGTATAAACGTAAAAATAAGTCGCCGCCAAGACGCCCAACGAGGCCGCCGAAGTATCGAAAGCGGCGGCCAGGTCGGGCGCAATGCCGGCCGGGGCAAAACGCTGGAAGAAAGAGAGAATGTAGGCGACCGCGACGACGCCGAGGGCTAGCCAGCGACGGCGCATTTGTTCGTGGGTCAGTGCTTTCATTCAGTCTCGCTTCTCGTCATCCGCCGCCAGCGCTTACTTCTGGGTAAGGACCCACTTGGCCAAGGTCGCCGCTTCGGCATCGGTCACATTGTTCGCCGGCATCGGCACCTGCCCCCATTCGCCCTTGCTGCCGCCCTTGATCTTCACGGCCAGCGCGGCTTCCGCACCTTTTTCCGCAGCCCGCTTGGCGGCAATGTCCTTGTAGGCCGGGCCAACGATTTTCTTGTCGATGGCGTGGCAGGTCATGCAGTTCTTGGCCTTGGCCAGTTCCGGCGAAGCCTGTGCGGTACCGGCCAGCAGCAGGAAAGCGCCGGCCATCATGATTGTTTTTTGCATGTTTATTTCCTCCGAAAAATTGCGGCCGACAGAGAAACCTGTCGAGAAACCGCCTAACCCCAAAAAAATTGCTTCAAGACGCCATTTCGATCAACAAGGTCTCAATTTCAGTACGCCCGACCGGGCTGGCCATGGCGATCAACGTGAAGCCGGGCTTGAGCAGAAAGTCCTTGTCCGGATTGAACTGCCAACTACCGTTACGCTCGCGCACGGCAAGAAAAACGTAATTGGCGCTACGCAACTGCAGCACGCCGAGCGGCTTGGGAATGAATCCGGCCGGCACCGGCACCTCTTCGACGCGCAGGTTTTTCTCCGACTTGAGCATTTCGTCGAGAAAGGAAACCACATGCGGCCGGATCATCGCCGACGCGATGCGCATGCCGCCCGTAAAGTCGGGCGAGACGATGGCGTCGGCCCCGGCCTTGCGCATCTTTTCGATGTTGCGCGTTTCGGTACAGCGGGCCACGACGCGCAATTCGGGCTTCAACTGCTTGGCCGTGATGACGATCATCAGGTTGCGCGAATCGTCGCCGGTCACCGCGAACAGACCCTTGGCGTCCTCCAGGTCGGCGGCGATCAGCACGTCGTCGTCGCTGGCATCGCCGTTCAGGAAGAGAAAACCAATGTTCTTTTCCTTGTATTCCTCGAGCTTGTGCAGGTCTTCGTCGATGCCGACGAAGTGCCGGTTGGTTGCTGCCAGTTCGTGCGCAATGTTGCGCCCGACCCGGCCGAAGCCGCACAAAATGTAGTGGCCCTTGAGTTTCTTGATTGTTTTTTCCATGCGTTTTCTCCGCAGGGTTCCATTGAGGTCGGTTTCGAGCAGCGCCACGGTGACGACCGAAAACAGCAGCGACAAATTGCCGGCACCGAGAATGCCGATGACCACCGTCAAAACCCGCGCCGGCTGGTTGCTCGACATGTCGATGATTTCGCCGAAGCCGATGGTGGCGACGGTGATGAAGGTCATGTAGAAGCAGTCGAACCACGAATACTTGCCCTCGGTCAGCACCATGTAACCGATGGTGCCGAACAGATGCACGGCAAACAGCATGCCGAGCGCGACGTAGAGCAGCCGGACGATATAGCCGGTCTGCAGGGTCTTGATCGGGGATGCGCCGGAGTTGCCGCTCATTCCGTCAGCGGTACCGACTGGGTCATGAAGATGACGGCCTTGCCACCATCCATATTGACGTGCAAGGACTCGACCAGCGGCGGATTGACCAGCTGCTCGGCGTCCCACTTGATGATGAAATTGGCCCCCGAGCCACCGGAAGCGTCGTTGAGCTCAACAAACAGCTCGAGCGTGCCGAGTGGCGGCACGACGGTCGGCGCCGGCACGCGCTCGCCAAGCAATTTGCCGCCGGTGTCGAAATATTTGGCTGACAGCACCCGGATTGAACGCTTGATGTCGGTATTGCGAATGCTGACCAGGGTCGACAGCAAGACGTTGGACGCCTTGCCGCTCTTGCCCAGATTGCCGTAGAGCATGTGCGAATAGATCGGCAGGTAAAGCGTTTGCCCCTTGGCCAGTGGCCTGGCTTCCTGGGCGACTGCCACGGTCGATGGCAAAAAATTGCCAAAAACAAAAGCGCAAAACAGGCCTCGCCAGATTTTCCGATATCGCATCTCGTCCCCCTTGTTCTGTCGCCTCTGGCATTGATGCCATTTGTCCCGATTCTGCCACAAGCCCTGCCCGGCGGGGCAGTGGGAAAAACTGGGGCTTATCGCTTGTCGGCGGCGAGCAGGGAGCGCAGTTGGCCGGCCAGCGAGGTCCAGTCAATCGGCTTGGCGATGTGTGCGGCGGCAAGTCGGCCGGCCCGCTCGAGAAATTCGGGATCGCTGCGCCCGGTCACCAGAATGACCGGAAATCCGGCCCCGTGCGTCTGGCGAATGGCCGAACAGACTTCGAAACCGTCGCGGCCGGGCATTTCAACGTCGAGCAAGGCGATGTCGAAGCTGGCGCGCTGGAATTCGGCCAGCGCATCATTGCCGTTATCGACCAGGGTCAGGACAAAATCGCCGCCACCCAGCGCCGCCTGCATGAGCAGGCCGGCGGTGGGGTCGTCATCGGCGGCGAGCACTCGCCAAGGCATGGCGCTCATGCTTTTTGCCCAGCCAGCAATGCTTTCAGGGCGGCTTCGACACGCGACCACTCGGCCCGCAGCCCGTCTACCCGGGTCAGTAGCTGCCGCATCTGTCCTTCCCGGCCAAGCTGTTCGATCTCGCTGCACCGCTCGGCCAGGCCGTTGGCGCCAACATTGAAACTGCTCGACTTGAGGGCATGGGCGGCGCGGGCCAGCACGGCGGTATCGCCATCGGCCAGGCCTTGATCGAAGTGCACCCATTCGCGTTCGGCGGCTTTCAGATAGGCCACCAGCACCTGGCCGACCAGCGCTTCCGCCCCATCAGGCGACAAGGCCCGGATTTTTTCGAGGGCGCCCGGATCGAGCGGCGCCATATCGTCGCCCACCTCACCCTGCGCACTCGCAGCAGGCGCCGGTTTGCGCCGCTCGGCCGGCAGCCAGCGCGCCAGCACCGCCAGCAACTCGTCGCCGGTGTAGGGCTTGGCCAGGTAATCATCCATCCCGGCCGCGACGCAACGTTCGCGGTCGCCCTTCATGGCATTGGCCGTCAGCGCGATGACCGGCAGATGCCGGTCGCTGCCCGCTTCGCGTTCACGCAACGCCGCCGTCGCGGCGAAACCATCGAGGATCGGCATCTGGCAATCCATCAAAACGAGATCGACCGTCTCGCCCGCCAGTACATCGATCGCCTGCTGACCGTCGCCAGCGCTGATGACCTCCAGCCCCAATCGTTCCAGCTGGGCACGCGCCACGATCAGGTTGCTTTCGTTGTCTTCGGCGAGCAAGACCTTGCCGCGCAACCTCCGGCTGGCCGGTAGCACTTTCAGGCTTTCGCTGCGCTCCCGGCGACCAAGAGCGGCTTCGACGGCACGCAGCAAATCCGCCTGACGCAAGGGTTTGGCCAGACAAGCCGCGACCTCCAGTCCGGCCTGCGCCAATTGCTCTGGCATGTCAGGGGCCGACGAAAAGACGATGACCCGCATCGCCGACAGCCGGGGATTGGCGTGCAAGGCGCGCATCAGGTCGAGCCCTGACATCTCGGCCATTTCCATGTCGACCAGCAACAGCGCGTACGGCTCGCCTTCGGCCATCGCCGCGCCGGCCATGGCCAGGGCGCGCAGTCCGGAACTCGCCGTATCCGCCGTCCAGCCGCGCCCCTTGAGCTGGGCCAGCAAAATCTCGCAATGGGCCGGCGTGTCATCGACGATCAGCAAGCGCCGGCCAGCGACGACGGCCGGTTTTTGCACCGGTTTTTCCTCTGGCAACTGGCCGTGCGGCATGGCCAATTCGACCGAAAAGCTCGCCCCCTGCCCCGGCTGGCTGTCGACGCTGATACTGCCGCCCATCATGTCGACCAGGCGCTGACAAATGGCCAGCCCGAGGCCGGTTCCGCCGTACTGGCGCGTCGTCGAGCCATCGGCCTGGGCAAAATGTTCGAAAATCCGCTGCTGGGCGTCCAGCGGAATGCCGATACCGGTGTCTGTCACGGTCAACCGGAAATTCAGGCCAAATTCGGAATTTTCGAGGACACGCAAACGCAGGAAAATCTCCCCGCTGGCCGTGAATTTGATGGCATTGCCGAGCAAATTAACGACGATCTGGCGCAAACGCAGGGCGTCGCCCCGGACCACCAGACTCTCGTCCGGCGGCAGATCGGCCAGCAGTTCCAGGCCTTTCTTGCCGGCCTGCTGCGAAAACAGCTCGAGTGATTCCTCGAGCAACTGGCGCAGATCGAAATCGACGGCATCAAGCTCCAGTTTGCCCGACTCGATTTTCGAAAAATCCAGAATGTCGTTGATGATGCCGAGCAGGTGTTTGCCCGAGCGCTCGACCGCCTCGACAAACTGGCGCTGGGTCGGTGCCAGTTCGGTGTTGAGCAGCAGTTCGGTCATGCCGAGCACGCCATTCATCGGCGTCCGGATCTCGTGGCTCATCGTCGCCAGAAACTCGCTCTTGGCCAGACTGCCGGCCTCCGCCGCCTCCTTGGCGAGACGCAGTTCGCGCGTCCGCTGCTCGACAATCTGCTCCAGATTCCCCAGGTGGGTCGACAACCAGTGATCGCGTTCGCGAATCTGTTCAACCATCTGGTTGAAACCGTCGGCCAGCTGGGCAATTTCGGTCACCCCGCTATCGGCCGCACGAATATCCAGCCGGCCGACCGAGACCTCCGCCATGCGCTGGGTCAAGCCCTGCAAGGGTTCGATCAGCCTTTCGACATGCCTCGCCTGCAAGCGTAGTGCAACAGCCAAAGCCACTGCCGTTTCAAACAAGATCAAGCCAAGATAAATGAGCAACTGCTGATAGACGCTGCTCAAATCGATACTCAGGCGCAACCAGCCGAAAGGCTGATCGGGCGGGCCGGCCGGCGCCAGAAAATCAATCCGGCTCCAGGAGAAGCGATGCCCGGCCACCGGATCGATCAAGGGCATCGGCCGGGAATCTTCGGCGCCGCGGCTATCGTAGGCAACGAACACCGAATGATCCTGCCGGAACAAGGCGGCCGAATGCAGGTAGGGCATGCTGCGCAGAAGCGCGAACTTTTCGTTGAATGCCGCGCGCTCACTCCCGGCCAGCGCCGGAGTCAAACTTTCGTTGAGCAATTCGAGGCGGGCGTAGCCCTCGGCGACATGCCCGCGCATCGCCATCCAGCCGGCGGTGCCCAGGATGAATATGCTGACAAAGGCAATCGCCAGTAGCAGCACATAAAAATTGATGCTGGCCAGCCGGGCACGAATGGAGACCGTCGGCATCTGGTTCATCGTCCCCGCCCTTCCGAACTTGGCGCGGCAGACTTCCAGGCCTCCGCCGCCGCCAGCCAGGTTTGCCGAAATGATTGCTGCAAACTTTGACGCAAGTTGTCCGGAACAGCATTCGCCTGACCAGCCAGGCATTTCAACAACTGATTCTCAAGGGCGGCGGCCCTCTCCGCCAGCGCCGTCGCGCCAACATTTGCCGCCGCACTGCGCAGCGCATGCACACGCTTTTGCTCCCGCGCGTGGTCGCCGACACTCTCCCGCCAAGCCTGTTCCCAGTCGGCAAAATGCTCGACGAACAAGCCAACGGCCTGCCACCAGAGCATGGGCTGATCAAGCATGCGCCCGATGGCAGCAGCCACGTCAAAACCATCCAGGGTGCGGGGAACAGACATCCAGTGCGGGGCTCTATGAATCAGTCGGGAGAAGTCACGAATAGAAGCGAATTGTCGCCCGAGATGCCGAGGCAATGTTAAAGAATAGTAAAACAAAGCCTTTGTTTTACCTTGGATTACAATCCTTTCTTTATCGTGTACTCGAAACGAATAAACATGCGTCAGACTGCGCTTATTGTTGAGGACGACCCGGGAACTCGCCACGTGCTGAGTTCAACGCTGGCCACCGCCGGCATCGACTGTATTTTTGCCGAAACCGGTGCCGCCATGTGGCGACGACTCGACGAAAAGCCCGACGTCATCATTCTTGATCTGAGCCTGCCCGACGCCGACGGCCTCGAACTGCTCCGCCAGCTGCGCCAACACTCCGAAATTCCCGTTCTCATCCACTCCACCCGTTCCGACGAAATCGAACGCATTATCGGTATCGAGATTGGCGCCGACGACTTTCTGCCCAAGCCCTGCAACATGCGCGAATTGCTGGCCCGCACCCGCGGCCTGCTGCGCCGGACCCAGCGTGCAGTCCCCGGCCGCGGCGAAATGCGCCGCCTGCATTTCGGTGACTGGATACTCGATACCGCCTCGCGCGAACTCACCTTGGCCGGCGGCCAACCGACCCCGCTTGGCGTATCGGGTTTTGCACTGCTCGTCGCCTTCCTGGAGCACCCCTTCGAGCCGCTCTCGCGCGAACAACTTTCGCGCGTCCTCAAGCGCGAATACGTGCCCTACGACCGGATCATCGACGTCCACGTCAGCCAGATCCGCCGCATTCTCGGCAAGCAGCCCGATGGCAGCGCTTTCATCAAGACGCTGCGCTCGCAGGGCTACGTTTTCATCGCCGAGGTCGAAGCACTGAGCTAAGCCTCGCACCCGTAAACGCCAAAGGCCATGCAATTGCATGGCCTTTGTCTTTTCTGGCCGGCTTTCAGGCCGACCCGGGGCACCTTACTTGGCCAGCCCCTTGCAACCGCCAACCGTATTGCCATGACACGGGATGGACGTCTCGCGGTTGATTAGCCACTTGCCATTGACCTTGATCATCTCCAGCGTCTTCTGCGTCGTGTCGTTGTAGCCCTTGGATTGATAGACCTGACGGAATTCGGCGAAGGCGCGGTCGTTGCCGTCCATCCTGACTTTCATGTCCTGGATGTCGACATTGATGCTGTCGCGCGGGGCGATGCGGCCACGGCGTAGTTGCGCCCAGTCTTCGCGGGTCAGACCGCCGTCAGGAGTGAAGGTCGGGGCGTAGAAGGCGCTGTAGGCGGCGTAGTCTCTGGCCGACCAGGCGGCAGCCCAGGATTTGACCTGGTTCTGGATGCCGGCTTCGGGGCTGAGGGCGATGGGTGCTGCTGTAGCCGCGGGAACGAGCGGGGCACGGCTGGCGTTGAGGGCGGCAGCTTTGGCGTTGAGGGCGTCGCGATCCGGCAGGCCGAGGGCGATGGGGTCGTTCGGGCAGAGTTGGCTCGGGTCGACATCGGCGAGTTCGCTGTTGTCCGGGGTGGCGGCGTCGAGGCGTTGCAGGCCGAGCTGTTCGAGCAGCGTGCCCATGCCGGCGTAGGTGCGCAGGTAGGCGAGGCTCAGGTCGGTGTCGGCGTTGATATTGGCGCGGCGGGCGGCAAGGAGTTCGTTTTCGGTGTCGAGGAGGTCGAGCAGGGTGCGTTGGCCGACGTTGAACTGGTCACGGTAGGCGTCACGGGTCTTTTCCAGGAGGGTGACCTGGCGGGCGTTGAAGGTGGTTTGTTCCTTGAGGCGCTGGACGTCGTTATAGGCGATGAGGAGCGTTTGCCGGGTGTCGCGGCAGGCTTTTTCGCGGAGGTCGAAGGCGAGGTTTTTCTTTTCGATGGTCTGCTTTTCGCGGGCACGATCAGAGCCGCCGTTGAAGAGGTTCCAGCTGACGACGAGTTCGGCGACGTTGTGGTGGCGATCGCCGGTGTCACCGAGGTAGTTGCGGGTGTTGTCGGTGCGGGCGCGGAAGTCGAGTTTGGGGGAGTAGGCACCACGACGGGCGTTGATTTCGTATTGGCTGGCTTCGATGTTTTCGGTGGCGGCTAAGAGCGCGGGGTTTTTGCGGTGCAGGGTGTCGAGGGCGACTTTGGCCTGGGCCGGGATGGCGGTGTTGAGTTCGGCCGGGGGAGCGATGGCGTCGGCGGGTTGGGCGCCGACGAGGCGCTGGTAGCGGGCGCTGACGTCGTGGAGGTTGGCGCTTTCGGTGATCAGGTTGATTTCGGCGAGGGCGAGGCGGCTGCCGGCTTGTTCGAAGTCGACGCGACGACCGACGCCGCTTTGGGTTCGCCGTTCGATCTGGTCGTAGGTGGCTTTGTGCTGGACGTAGTTGTCTTTGGCGAGGTCGACGAGGTGGCGGTAGCGCAGGACGTCGAGGTAGGCGCGGCCGGCTTCGAGGGCGGTGGTTTCGGAGGCGTCGAGGAGTTCGTAGTAGCGAACGATGCGGGCTTTGTCGAGGCGGCGGACTTCGTTACGCGTGGCGAAGCCGTCGAAGAGCATCTGGTTGAGGCTGAGCATGACGCCGCTGCGGGTGTAGTCGCGGTCGGCGGCCGAGGGTTGGCGCAGACTTTCGCGGCCGGTGCCGGCGGTAAGGTCGACTCGCGGGAAGTAGCCGCCGCGGGCGACGCCGATTTCTTCGTCGGCGGCGCGGTAGGCGTGCCACTTCGAGGTGACTTCCGGGCTGTTGAGGACGGCGCGTTGAGCTACTTGTTTCAGGGTGGCGGCGGGGGCGGTCGGCACCGGCGAAACCTGCCCGATAACAGGAAAAGCAGCCGAGACAAGTAGCGCGACAAGCGTGAATTTTTTCATGAGTGACATTTTTGTTATGGCAGAAAGAGGGCAAATCCCGGGCCGGGGCAAATATGCGCGCCCGGTACCACGAAAAATGCCAAAGAAATAGCTGGTCGTGATTATAGAGAGCCCTGCCACGCTGAATGTAAGAAATGGTAAAGGCCCGCCATTCAGGCGTTTACAAGGGAGGCACTGTCGATTTCTGACGACTGCTACGGTCAACCGGAATTTTGGCCAAAATATGAAATCCCCGGCGGCCAACCGATGACAGACGGGCGTCGCTTCAGGCGCCTTTCAAGCCCTGCAATTTGCGATACAGGGTGCGCTGACTTACCCCAAGGCGAGCGGCCAGTTCAGCGGCATCCAGTTCGTCGCGGCCTTTCGCCCAGCTCAGATAACGCTGCTCCAGCACATCCAGTTCGATGAGCCGTTCGACCCGGAAGGCATTGTCATTTGCCAGCAAGGGCGGCGGCAGGTCGTCGGCCATTTCGTTGAGGTGCTGACGGTCGATCAGATCGCCATCAGCCAGCAGGGTAGCGCGTTCGATCAGATTGCGCAGCTCGCGGATATTACCGCCATAGCGCCGGCCGCTCAGCCAGGTCAGCGCCTCCGGCGTGAACTTCCGCCCCGCTTCGCGATCGACCCGCTCGAGCAGGGACACGGCGAGCAACGGAATATCCTCCGGGCGCTCGTGCAGGGCCGGCGTGCGTATCGGGAAAGTGTTGATGCGGAAATACAGGTCGCGCCGAAAGGTTTCGGCCACAACCATGGCGCTCAAATCGCGATGCGTCGCGGCGACCAGCCGAAAGTCCGCCGGCAGCCAGTCCAGCCCGCCAACCCGGCGATAGGTGCCGGTTTCAAGCAGGCGCAGCAGCTTGACCTGCAGCACCAGCGGCAACTCGCCAATTTCGTCGAGAAACAGGGTGCCGCCCGAAGCCGCCTCGACGAGACCCTGCTTGCGGTGCGTGGCGCCGGTAAAAGCCCCCTTTTCGTAGCCGAAGAGTTCGCTTTCGAACAGCGTTTCGGTCATCCCGGCGCAATCGACGGCAACAAAGGGCCCATCCTCCCGGGCACTCGCTTCGTGGATGGCGCGGGCGACCAGCTCCTTGCCGGTCCCCGTTTCGCCCAACAGCAGCACGGAAGCATTTGAATTGGCGACGCGCAATACTTTTTCCAGCATGCCGACAAAAGCCGGCGAGCGGCCGACCAACCCCTGTGCCGCCGGACGGCTGCTGGCCTGGCGCACGACGCGCATGGTTTCGACGAAATAGACGACCTGTCCGTTTTCGTCGCGAATCGGCGTTGTTTCGACGGCGACATGCTCTTCGCCACGCGGCGTATGGTGCAGGTGGAGCACTCGCTGCGGCGCCCCTGACTTCTGGCTCTGCTTGAGCGGACACGACTCGCCGGCCTGATCGCAGGGCACGTCGAAATGGTGCGAGACCTCGTAGCAGGTCCGCCCGGTGATCAGCCGGCCACCGCCAAAATCGCGAACATAAGCGGCGTTGGCCGCAATAATCCGATAATCCGCATTCATTACGATGCGCGGCTCAGGCAAGCCGTCGAGGAAGGAAACCAGTTCACCCAAAGAATGTTCGCCCATGCCACCTCCGTCAATTGCGTCACTCATGCCTGTCAATATTGACACAATTTGCCAACAAGCACCCTAATGAGATATATAAGCAAATGATTTTTAAGCAACTTGAGCTTGAAAGCCGCCAGGCACGCATCTTGATAGTAAGTATTTCTGGAAACCGGCAACACCTTGGCCTCCGCACTATTGCGACACAATCCAATGGACGGCGGCCTTGGCAGCGACGGGCCTGACTGCGACTATCCCCCTCGCCCCGCAGGCTTGCTTTGCGCAGTCGCTTGTCGCTGTCGGTAGCGCCGGTTTCCAACCAACCCTTTCATCTTCACGAAAACGTCAATGAATCAGCCCCAAGAAAACACGGAAGAACTTAAAGCGGCCAAGGTTTCGTTTTACGAAAAGCACAAGATCATCTACGCCAAAGGCGTTCGTGGCTATTTCGACAACTGGCGAATCGCCCTGGTGATATTCACCCAGGTCTTGTTTTACGGCGGCCTGTGGCTGACCTGGAACGACCGGCAAGCGATTCTTCTGCATCTCGTCGAACGCAAGTTCTACATTTTCGGGGTTGTCTTCTGGCCGCAGGACGTCATCTACCTTGCGGCATTGCTGATCGTCTCGGCCTACGCACTGTTCCTCGTCACCGCCGTTGCCGGGCGGCTGTTCTGCGGCTATGCCTGCCCGCAAACGGTCTACACGCAGATCTTCATGTGGATCGAGAACTGGGTTGAAGGTGACCGCAACGCGCGGATCAAGCTCGACAAGGCCCCGATGGATGCGCGCAAGTTCCGCATCAAGGCAACCAAACACCTGCTTTGGGGCATCATTGGCTTGTGGACCGGGTTTACGCTGGTCGGCTACTTCACGCCCGTCGAGGAACTGATCAACAACGTCCTGACCGGCCAGCTCGGCCCCTGGGAAACCTTCTGGATCTTCTTCTACGGCGGTTTCACGATCCTCATGGCCGGCTTCATGCGCGAGCAGGTGTGCAAGCACATGTGCCCGTACGCCCGCTTCCAGAGCGTGATGTTCGACCCGGACACGATGATCATCACCTATGACGAGGAACGTGGCGAGCCGCGCGGCGCGCGCAAGAAAAACGTCGCCCCGGACGCCCCCAAGCTGGGCGATTGCGTCGATTGCAACCAGTGCGTCATCGTCTGCCCGACCGGCATCGACATCCGCAAGGGCCTGCAGTACGAGTGCATCGGCTGTGCCGCCTGTGTCGACGTCTGCGATCAGGTCATGGAGAAGGTTGGTTTGCCAAAGGGTTTGGTCCGCTACTCGACCGAAAACGCCATGGCCAAGCATCAGGGCAAGCAGGAAATCCTCGCCCACATCATCCGCCCGCGCATCCTGCTCTACACCTTCATCCTGATCGTCATCACCGGGCTTTCCATCTGGTTCCTGATGTCCCGGATACCGCTCAAGGTGGACATCATTCGCGACCGCTCGACACTCGCCCGTGAGGCCGACGACGGCCGGATCGAGAACGTCTACATGCTGCAGATCATGAATACCGAGGAACAGTCACATCGTTACAAGGTCACGGTCGACGGCTTGCCTGGTGCCGAAATCACCGGCGAGGTTGAAGTCGACGTCCCGCCGGCCACGCTGCAATCGTTCAACACGGTTGTTGCCGTGCCGCCCGATGCCGGCAAGACGGGCTCGAACCCGATTCACTTCGAGATCGTCGCCATCGACAACCCGGACATCAAGGTTCGCGAAAAAGCGGCTTTCCTGCTGCCCAGGTAATCTTCTGGCAGATTGGGATAAAGCGGGAGCGCGCCTCCCGCTTTTTTTCGTCTACACATTACCGAAAAGCCCGATCCAGGAAGTCGCTCAGCAAGCCGACCTGTTGCACCAGATCGCCGTAATCATCGTGACTGCCGGGCACCAGCAACAACTCGACCGCCTCGCTGGTCCGTGCCGCGTAAATCTGCCGGGCCTCGGCCACCGGGACCGTATCGTCCTCCAGACCATGGACGATCAGTGTCGGGCAACCAATCTTGGCAATCGTGTTGCACGGCGCGATGTCATCGAAACGGTGCCCGATGACCCGCTGCACATAAGCCAGGATATAGGCACCGAGCGGCCAGAACGGAATGTGCATGCTTGCCAGCCAGCGCCGCATCATGGCCGCCGGATGGGCAAAGGCCGCCAGACTGACGACGGCGCGGATGGCCGGCTGGCGCGAAGCAGCAAGCAAGGCCGCACCCGCCCCCACCGAATGGCCAATCACCCCGAGGGCCTGCGGATCGACCTCAGGCCGCCCAGCCAACCAGGCCAATGCCGCCTCGATATCCTCGGCAAAGCGGGGTAGCGAGGCAAAACTGTCCTCATCGCTCCGGCCATGACAACGAGCATCGACCAGCAATAACGAATACCCCGCCGCATGCAAGGGTGCCGCCAGCGGCAACATCATTTCGGCATTGCCGCCCCAGCCATGCATGACGACCAGCGCCGGCCGCCCAGCCCCGGCTGGAATAAACCAGCCGTAGAGACTTTTGTCGTTGGCCGTCGGCACCTTCACCTCAAGCCATGGCAAGCCTTCCGGGCGCTCCATTTCGACGATACGCGGCGCCGCCAGGCCACGCCGGATAATAAAATTCAGCGCACCGACACTACCGGCCAGCAACGGAATTCCCCATAGCCAGGTCATTCCGGGCTCAGGGGCGAGGCTGAAAAAAGGCGCCGCCGGGCCGCACCACGTACCGTCCGCGCCTGCATCTTCCACAAAAGACGCCGGTGCCCATCGCGGCGGCAAACCAACCGGGCGCGAAGCTGCGGGAAATCTCGGCGAAACGGGGATAACGCATGGCACCTCTTTCCGGCATTTCAAATTTGGCGATTTTTTCCGGTTGACCGTGGCAATCGGCCCCGAGCCGCCCGAAACGCCGCTCTTCGGCGATATACTGGCTGAAAACAAGATAAACCAAAAATGGAGACTTGGCCTGCACTCCACAGGCCGATGCGCATGGACACCCTCTTCCTGCTCGCCGTCGCCACCGTCGTCATCGTCCTGGTGTTCGACTACACCAACGGCTTCCACGACGCCGCCAACATCGTCGCCACGGTGATCGCCTCGCGCGCCATGACGCCGGCGCAAGCCGTGCTCATCGTCGGCATCTTCGAGTTCCTCGGCCCGCTGCTCGGCGGCACCGCGGTCGCCAACACCATCGGCAAGTTCATCGCGCTCGATGGTGTCGCGCCCGTGCTCTCGCTCTCCATCCTGCTCTGCGGCCTGATCGGCGCCATCGTCTGGAACCTCGGCACCTGGTATTTCGGCATTCCCTCGTCGTCCTCGCACGCCCTGGTCGGCGGACTGGCCGGCGCCGTCGTCGTCGCCGTCGGCCCGGCCCACGTCGTCTGGGGCTTTGGCGAACTGGCCGAAGGGCATCTGACCGGCATCGTCAAGGTGCTCGCCGCCCTGGTTCTTTCACCGCTGATCGGCTTCTGGTTCGGCTTTCTGACCCACCGCCTGCTCAGCGCCCTGCTCGTCGCCGCCAACCCGGCCGCCAACTCGCGGCTGCGCGGCCTGCAATACGTCACCGCCGCCGGCCTGGCCTTCTCGCACGGCGCCAACGACGCCCAGAAAAGCATGGGCATCCTGACCCTCGTCCTGCTCCTCGGCGGCTTCATCCCGACTTTCGAAGTCCCCTTCTGGGTCATGCTCGCCTGCGCCTCGGCCATCACCCTCGGCATCATGTCCGGTGGCTGGCGCATCGTGCGCACGCTCGGCTTCGCCATCTACCGCGTCCGCCCCATTCACGCCCTCGGCTCGCAACTGACCTCGGCCGGCGTCATCATGGCCGCCTCGCTCGTCGGCGCGCCGGTATCGACCACCCACGTCGTCGCCACCTCGATCATGGGCATCGGCGCCTCGGAGCGCCCGCGCGCCGTGCGCTGGGCCAAGGCCAAGGACATCGCGATGACCTGGCTGATCACCATTCCCGGCGCCGCCATCGTCGCCATCCAGGCCTATGCGCTGATTCATCTATTCCTCGGAGGCACACCATGAGCGAAGTAACCAGCCCCTCGGTCTTCCGCCGCCTGTTCGACCGCGTTTTCCCAAAAATGCCCGACTTCTTCACCCTGCTCACCGAGCAATGCCAGCATGTCGGCATCACCGCCGGCCGGCTCGTCGAGTTCATGGAAACCGGCGATGCCACGGTTGGCCAGCTCATCCGCCAGGACGAACACGAAGCCGACCGCGTCAAGATCCGCAATCTGCACACCCTCAACGAAGCCTTCTCGACCCCCATCGACCGCGAAGACCTCTACCGCGCCATCATCGACCTCGACGAAATCGTCAATTACTGCAAGACCACCGTCAGCGAAATGGAAGTCCTCGGCCTCGCCCCCGACAAGCACTGCCTCGAAATGGCCATGCACATCAAGCTCGGCACCGATGCGCTATCCCAGGGCTACTCGCGTCTCGCCAAAGAACCCGCCGCCGCCGCCGCCGACGCCGACGCCGCCCGCAAGGCCGAACGCCGCGTTGAAAAAAACTACCGCCGCGCCATCGCCGAACTCTTCGTCGGCGACGACTACATCCACATGTTCAAGCGCCGCGAAATCTACCGCCACCTCTCCAACGCCGCCGACCGCATGGCCAACTGCGCCAACACCCTGCACGACATCATCGTCAAGATGTGCTGAATCCATGCTGAAAGCTGTCGCCCGCAGCCTGCTCAAGCTCTTCGGCTGGACCGTCATCGAACCGCCAGAGCGCCCGGCCCGTGCCGTCCTCGTCGGCTACCCGCACACCTCGAACCAGGATGGCCTCATCGCCCTGTTCACCAAACTGGCCCTCGGCCTCGACGCCCGCTGGGTGGGCAAGGACACCCTGTTTCGCGGACCGCTCGACGGAATCATGCGCCGGCTCGGCGGCATCCCGATCGATCGCCGCGCACCACGCGGCTTCGTCGCCGACATGGTCGCCCAATTCGCCGCCAACCCGAACTTTCTCCTGGTCATCGCCCCCGAAGGCACACGCAGCCTGACCCCGGGCTGGAAAAGCGGCTTCTACCGCATCGCCCTCGGCGCCAAAGTCCCCGTCGCCCTAGCCTTCGTCGACTACTCGCGCCGCCAGGCCGGCATCCTCGCCTACCTCACCCTGACCGGCGACCCCGCCGCCGACATCGCCGCCATCGCCGCCCACTACGAGGGCCGGCAAGGCAAACACCCGGAACTCGCCTCGCCGATTCGCTGGCTGGAGTAGCGCCTGTTCGCGATCATCCCAAAGCCGGGAAATCGACTACGCTTGTGATTGAAAACCCCCAAACCCCTCCCCAGCCCTCCCCTTGACAGGGGAGGGGGCTGGTCGCGCGCGCTCTGGGTTGCTCCTCCCCTGACAAGGGGAGGCCGGGAGGGGTTTGATTTGCGCCTGAAAGAGCACGCCTTCTGGCCGCGTTGTCTCTTGGCCGACCGCCACCCAAAAAATCCAATTTCATTTTTGCCCGTTTTTCCCGGTTGACCGTAGCAATCGACCCCAGCCGCCATTTGCCCGGCTAAAATCCCGCCATCATGCAAATCGACACCTTCCTCTCCCGCTGGCGGGCGGCCGGCGGCTCCGAGCGCGCCAATTACCAGCTCTTCATCGCCGACCTCTGCGCCTTGCTGGAAGTCGCCCCGCCCCAGCCCGCCAACGAAGACACCCGCGACAATCCCTACGTCTTCGAGCGCCGCGTCATTTTTCATCACGGCGACGGCAGCACCAGCAACGGCTTCATCGACTGCTACAAACGCGGCAGCTTCATCGGCGAAGCCAAGAAAATCCGCGCCGGTGCCGAAACCCGCCAGTTCGACGACGCCCTGCTGCGCGCCCGCGGCCAGGCCGAAAATTACGCCCGCCACCTGCCCGCCGACGAAGGCCGGCCGCCCTTTCTCGTCGTCCTCGATGTCGGCAACGTCATCGAGCTCTACGCCGAATTCACCTGCACCGGCGGCAGCTACACTCCCTTCCCCGACCCGCGCAGCCACCGCATCCGGCTCGACGACCTCACCCGCGAAGACATCCGCGCCCGCCTTCAAGCCGTCTGGCAAGACCCGCACAGCCTCGACCCGGCCCGCCGCACCGCCCGCGCCACGCGCGAAATCGCCGTCCGCCTCGCCCGCGTCGCCCAGTCGCTCGAAGGCAAATACCAGCCCGAGCGCGTCGCCGCCTTCCTCTCGCGCTGCCTGTTTTCGATGTTCGCCGAAGACGTCGGCTTGCTCCCCAAAGTCGACAACGAAGGCGCCTTCACCGGCCTGCTCAAGACCCTCAAGAACGCCCCCGAACAATTCGTCCCGCTCGTCGCCGAACTCTGGCAGGCCATGGACGAAGGCAAGTTCTCCGTCGCCATCCGCGCCCAGCTGCCGCGCTTCAACGGCAAGCTCTTCAAGCAGCCCGAAGTCCTGCCGCTCGACCGCGACCAGATCGACCTCCTGCTCGAAGCCAGCCGCGCCGACTGGGCCGAAGTCGAACCCGCCATCTTCGGCACCCTGCTCGAAAGCGCCCTCAACCCGCTCGAACGCCACGACCTCGGCGCCCACTACACCCCGCGCGCCTACGTCGACCGCCTCGTCCTGCCCACCGTCATCGAGCCGCTGCGCGCCAACTGGCACGACACCCAGGCCGCCGCCCTGCTGCTGGCCAACGAAGGCAAGCTCAAAGACGCCGCCGACCTCGTCCGCGCCTGGCACCACAAACTGTGCACCACCCGCGTCCTCGACCCCGCCTGCGGCTCCGGCAACTTCCTCTACGTCACGCTCGAACACATGAAGCGGCTCGAAGGCGAAGTCCTCGACACCCTCGCCCAGCTTGGCGACACGCAACAACGCCTCGAAGTCGAAGGCCTCACCGTCGACCCCCACCAGTTCCTCGGCCTCGAAATCAACCCGCGCGCCGCCGCCATCGCCGAAATGGTCCTCTGGATCGGCTACCTGCAATGGCACTTCCGCACCCAGGGCAGCGGCCTGCCGCCCAGCCCCATCCTGCGCGACTTCAAGAACATCGAATGCCGCGACGCCGTGCTCAGCGCCGACGCCATCGCCTTCGCCACCGACGACAGCGGCAAGCCGCTCACCCGCTGGGACGGCCGCACCACCAAACCCCACCCCGTCACCGGCGAACTTGTGCCCGACGAAGCCGCCCAAATTCCGCGCGAACGCTACACCAACCCGCGCCCCGCCACCTGGCCGCAGGCCGACTACATCGTCGGCAATCCGCCCTTCATCGGCGCCGCCGCCATGCGCCAGGCCCTCGGCGACGGCTACACCGAAGCCCTGCGCGCCGCCTGGCCGGCCGTCCCCGAATCCGCCGATTTCGTCATGTTCTGGTGGCACCACGCCGCCGGCCTGACGCGCCGCGGCGAAGTCCTGCGCTTCGGCTTCATCACCACCAACAGCATCAAGCAAACTTTCAACCGCCGCGTCCTCGAACACCACCTCAACGCCCAGCCGCCGCTGGCGCTGGCCTGGGCCATCCCCGACCACCCGTGGGCTGACGCGGCAAACAGTGCTGCCGTGCGCATCGCGATGACCGTCGGCCAGCCCGGCGACGCCCCGGGAACGCTGCAAACCGTCGTTGCCGAAGGCGGCGCCGACGGCGATGCCGTGCACATCGAACTCGTCGAGAAAACCGGCCGCATCCACGCCGACCTGAGCATCGGCGCCGATGTCGTCGGCGCCAAGGCGCTGCGGGCGAACGGAGGCATCAGCTCGCCCGGCCTCAAGCTGCACGGTGCCGGCTTCATCGTCAATCCCGACGAAGCCACCCGCTTGCAGCCTTGCGACCGCATTCGCCCTTACCGCAACGGCAAAGATTTGACCGACAAGCCACGCGGCTTCTTGGTTATTGACCTTTTTGGCCTAACCGCTGACGAAGTTCGCAGCCGCTACCCAGCCGCCTACCAATGGGTTTTGGAGCGCATCAAACCCGAGCGTGATGCAAAAGCGCACAGCAGCGATGGAGCTGCTTACGCCCGTCTTTGGTGGCTACATGGCAAACCGCGTACCGAATTGCGAAAAGCTCTCGCGGGTTTACCTCGTTTTATCGCTACAGTAGAAACTGCCAAATATCGAACATTCCAATTTCTTGACGGAACCATCGCCCCCGACAACAAGCTTATTTGCATAGCCCTAGCTGACGCTTTCCATCTCGGAGTGCTTTCATCGCAAACTCACCATACTTGGGCACTGGCCTCCGGCTCTCAGCTTGGTCCAACGCCGGTCTATGTCAAAACCCTCTCATTTGAGGCTTTCCCCTTCCCCGCCGCCAGCCCCGAGCAGCAAGCCCGCATCGCCGCCCTCGCCGAGCAACTCGACACCCACCGCAAGCGCCAGCAAGCCGCCCACCCCGACCTGACGCTGACGGGCATGTACAACGTGCTGGCCAAACTGCGCAGCGGCGAACCGCTCACCGCCAAGGACAAGACCATCCACGAAACCGGCCTCGTCGCCGTCCTCCGCCAACTCCACGACGAACTCGACACCGCCGTCCTCGCCGCCTACGGCTGGCCAGACCTCGCGCCAACCGCCACCGACGCCCTGCTCGACCGCCTCGTCGCCCTCAACGCCGAACGCAGCCGCGAAGAAGCCACCGGCCAAATCCGCTGGCTCCGCCCCGACTTCCAGAACCCGGCCAGCCCCAATCCCACGGTCAACCGGAAAAACGAGCCAAATTTGAAATCCCCGTCAGCCGCCCAAGCCGACACCACACCGGCCAAACCCGCCGAAAAACGCCCCTGGCCCCCCAGCCTGCCCGATCAGGTTGCCGCCATCGCCCAGGTTTTGGCTGAAAGCCCGCTGGCGCTCAGCGAGCCGGAAATCGCCAGCCGCTTCACCGGCAAAGGCCCGTGGAAGAAGCGCCTGCCGCAACTGCTCGAAACCCTGGTCGCACTGGGCCGCGCCAGGATGAGCGACGACGGCCGTTATGGAGCTAGCAAATAATGTTGAAAGCCTTGATACCGCTGCTCGGCATTTCCCCGGTCCTGATCATGGCCGGCTTGCTGGCTTGGCAAAAGCGGCGGCTTGACGCCGACGCCCGCCGCGAGGCAATCACGACGGAACTGCGCAATCCGCCGGCGGCAAGCCTGGAGGCCAGGCGCGAAGCCATCCACGACAAGCAACTCACGCGGATAGTCAGCGCCATGGTGAGTGGCATGATCGCGGGAATGCTGATCCTCTCCCGGCACGCCGAAGTCAATCTCACGGCCTGGGGGTTGATGGACACGCTGATCGTGCTGTTCATAATCGGTCTCGGACTGTATTGCGGGCGCCAGATCATTCAGGACATGCGCCCGACCCGTCAGCTCAAGCAGGCGGTCCGCGCCGAACAGGCGGTCGCCCAGGAGCTGGCCGCCTCGCTGGCCGGTGACAACCGCATCATCCACGACATCCAGTGCGGCGATTTCAACATCGACCATGTGGTCGTCACGCCGGCCGGCGTGTTTGCCGTGGAAACCAAGTCACGTTTGAAACCACCGGTTGGCAACGGTAGCCCTAAGGTGAAGTACAACGGTCAGGCGCTGGATTTCGGCAGCTGGAAGGAGACCAAGCCGGTCGAGCAGGCCGAGCGTCAGGCCCGTTGGCTGGCCAATTACCTGCGCAAGGAAACCGGCGAGTCCTTCGCGGTAACCGCGGTTTTAGCCCTGCCGGGTTGGTGGATCGACCGCACTGCGCGGATTACACCGACCATGGTGCAGGTGATCAACCCGAAGAATTCGGGCTGGCTGTTGCTCCCGGACAAGAAGGCGCCGGTTCTCGACAGCCCGGCGATTCAGCGGGCGGCGAACGCCGTTGAGAAGCTGGCGCAGGCCGGAACAACATCTGTTTGACCCGACATTTTCGGGTTATCTCGCCGATCCGCTGGCTCGGCTGGCTGCCGCCTATTCGGCGACGAGCACCACTTCTTCACCGGCAAAACTGACGACCTGACCGGGTTTCATTTTTGCCCGTTTTCTCGTGTCGACCGTGGCATCGACCTTGACGCGCCCTTCGGCGATGGCGGCATGCGCCGCGCCGCCGGATTCGCACAGGCCGGTGGCCTTGAGCAGTTGGTCGAGCTGGATGTAGTCGCCGCGAATGGCAAAGGTGATGCTCATGGGTATTCCTGTCGGTAACGGGGACAAGTGAGCGGATCGCTTGGCTTGTCGAAGGCGCTCATTGTATATCCATCGCCATTTTGCTTCCCGTTGGGAAGGGACACGCCTCATCATGGTGCGCCGCACCATAAATAGCACCAACAAGACGCCCCAACGTCATAAACCACCCACTTTTGTGGCAGGTACGATATTTGCTGAAGTCGATATATATTCCATATTTGTCAGCCACTACCGTGCACTTTCGTCCCAAACGCCCCAATCATTCCGGCGTCACCCCCTCGCGACTGAATCACTCCCGAGTTCTCGACACCCTGGTCAAGAACCTCGAAGGCATGGCCTACCGCTGTCTTCACGATGCAGGCTGGACGATGGTTTTCGTCAGCGATGGCTGCCGCGAACTCTGTGGCTATGCCTCTTCGGAAATTCTCGGCAAGACCGGGGTTTCATGGGAGGAGATCACCCACCCGGAAGATCGCAGGCACGTCCGCGATTGCATCGATGAGGCCAGCCGCAGCGGCCGCCGCTTTGCCGTCCAGTACCGGATCGTCAGCAAGTCGGGGCAAATCAAGTGGGTGGTGGAGCGCGGCGTGGCGATTCGCGACGAGCAGGGCGAAGCTGTGCTGGAAGGTTTCATCGAGGACATCACGGCACGCCGACTGACGCTCGAAGCGCTTGAGGCGGCCGAGTTGCGCTATCGCAACATCTTCGAACACGCTTCGGAAGGGATCTTCCAGTCCACTCGCGACGGCCGCTACCTGGCGGCCAACCCAGCCCTGGCCAGGCTTTATGGCTACGACAGTCCGCAGGCGCTGATGGCCGATCTGGCCGACATCGAACGCCTTCTTTATGTCCGGCCTGATCGCCGGGAAGATTTTCTGACCTTGATCGAAAAGAATGGCGAGGTCATGAACTTCGAGTCCGAGGTTTACCGGCGCGATGGGTCGCGCATCTGGATTTCCGAGAATGCCCACGCTGTGCTCGGCACCAAGGGTGAATTCATCTGCTACGAAGGCACGGTGCAGGATATTTCGGAGCGCAAGCGGACCGAGGCACATCTCCAGCTCATGGCCATGGTTTTCTCGAACAGCAACGAAGCGATCATCGTGACCGATGCGAGCAACCGGATCATCGCCACCAACCCGGCTTTCACGACGCTCACCGGTTATCGGCCGGACGAGGTGATGGGCAGGAATCCGCGCATGCTTTCAGCCGGCAGCACGCCGATCGAGGTTTTTTCCGACATGTGGACCTGCCTGCATCGGGATGGTGCCTGGCAGGGCGAGCTATGGGACCGCCGAAAATCCGGCGAGGCCTACCCGAAATGGCTGTCGATCTCGCTGGTCCGCGACAAGGAAGGACGGATCCTCAACCACATCGGCAGCTTCATCGACATTTCGGAACTCAAGGCGACGCAGGAGCGCATCCAGCATCTCGCCCACCACGACACGCTGACCAACCTCGCCAACCGCTTCAGCCTGCACGAAAAGCTGGCCCAGGCCATCGCTTTCTGCAAACGCAATCACATGCAGTTGGCCTTGATGCTGATCGACCTCGACCGCTTCAAGACGATCAACGACACCCTCGGCCACCAGGCCGGCGACGAACTGCTGGTCCAGGTTGCGCAGCGCCTGTCCAATAGCGTCCGCGAAAGTGACATCGTTGCCCGTCTGGGCGGCGACGAGTTCGTTGTCGCCCTGCCTGGCATCGGCTCGCCGGCCGACGCAGCCCACCTGGCCGACAAAATCATCCGCGAGATTTCCGCCCCCTACCTGATCAACGCCCAGGAGCTACGAACCTCGCCGAGCATTGGCATCTGCGTCTATCCGGGAGACGGCACGGAAATCGGCGACCTGCTGAAAAATGCCGATGTCGCGATGTACCACGCCAAGGCCAAGGGGCGCGGCAATTACCAGTTTTTCACCGAGGACATGAACATTGCGACGACCGAGCGCATGAGCATCGAATCGGACTTGCGTCTAGCCATCACGCGCGGCGAGTTCCTGCTCTACTACCAGCCCCAGCTCGATCTGCGCAGCGGCACCATCGTCGGCGTCGAGGCGCTGATCCGCTGGCAGCACCCGACCCGTGGCCTGGTCTCACCGGCTGACTTCATCCCGATTGCCGAAGAAAGCGGGATGATCTCGGCCATCGGCGACTGGGTGCTCGAAGAAGCCTGCCGACAACTCAAGGCGTGGCAGACGAGGGGCATCACCCATCTGCGCATGTCGATCAACCTGAGTACCGGGCAGTTTCTCGACAAGACACTGCCCGCCCGCATCCATGAACTGCTGGCCAGCAACGACCTGAGCGCCGACCGGCTCGACCTCGAAGTCACCGAATCGATGTCGATGGCTTCGCCGGACGAATCGATCAGCGTCATGAAAACCCTGAGCAGCAGCGGTCTGACGCTGTCGATCGACGATTTCGGCACGGGCTATTCGTCGCTGGCCTATCTCAAGCTGTTGCCGATCCACACGCTGAAGATCGACCGCTCCTTCGTCAAGGACATCGAAACGGACCCCAACGACGCCGACATCTGCGACGTCACCGTGCTGCTCGCCCACAAGCTCGGCCTCGAAGTCGTCGCTGAAGGCGTTGAAACCGAGGCGCAACTTAAATTCCTGCTCAGCATCGGCTGCGAAAAAATCCAGGGCTACCTGATCAGCAAACCGCTGCCGCCTGATCAAGCCGAAATGTTCATCCGCAACAATCCGCCGATGCACAACCTGGGGACCGTAGACCTGTGGTCACCCCGCGAACATTCCAACTTGATCGATGAGAACTGCCATGCGTAACAACCTGCCTGTCACCAACGTTGAAACACGATTGCCGGAAGGCCAGTTCATCTATTCCCGCACCGATCTCAAAGGCGTCATCACCGAGGCCAACGAGGCTTTTGCGCAGATCAGCGCCTATCGGCGCGAAGAAATGCTGGGCGAGAACCACAACATGGTGCGTCACCCGGAGATGCCGGCCGAAGCCTTTGCCGACATGTGGAACGACCTCCGCTCAGGCCGCCCCTGGCGCGGCGTGGTCAAGAACCGGCGCAAGGATGGTGGCTACTACTGGGTGGTCGCCAATGCCTCGCCGATCCGGGAAGACGGGCAGATTGTCGGCTATCAGTCGGTCAGGACCACCCCCAGCCGCGAGGAAATCAAGGCGGCTGAATGCGCCTACCAGCGCATTCGTCAGGGCGACAGGTCAATCGCCGTCAAGCACGGCCGCGTTGTCGCGGCCCGAAAGTCCTTGCTCACCCGCTTTGCCGGCCTCGGTTTCCAGTTACCGCTGATGGGCATTCTCGGCTGCCTGCTCGGCCTGGTCGCATTGCTCGGCAGCCTCAATCCGGATCCGGCGCTAACCCCGCTGCTCCAGACCATAAGTGGCATCGGCATCATGCTCAGCCTCAACTTCCTGTTCGCCTTCTCCCCACGCCTCAAAACCGACCTCGGCGAAACCTTCACGGCGCTCGAGAAAATGCTGGCCAGCGGCGACTTGCGCCAGCGCATTGAGCATAGACGGCACGATCTGGTCGGTGACATGGTCGGCAACATCGACCGCGTCATTTCCTCCTTCCAATCCACGGTCCAGGGCATGGCCGACACGGCTTCGCAAGTGCATCGGGTTGCCTCGGAGGTCAAGGAAGGCGTTGGCAACGTCCGCGAATCGGCGCGCGTGCAGAGCGATGCCACTGCTACCGCGGCGGCCGGCATCGAACAGATTACCGTCTCGATTGGCGAAGTAGCGGCCCATGCCGGCTCGACGCGTGAAGCTGCGGCCCAGGCTTCGGCGCTGTCCGAAGAAGGCGCCCGACTCTCGGCCCAGGCGTGCAGCACCATCCTGTCGCTGGCCGATACGGTCAAGGGATCGGCCGTTCAAGTCGAGCGCCTCGGTCAGCAATCGGAAGAAATATCCCGCATCACCAGCGTCATCAAAGGCATTGCCGACCAGACGAACCTGCTGGCGCTGAACGCCGCCATCGAGGCCGCTCGCGCCGGGGATGCCGGCCGCGGCTTTTCCGTGGTCGCCGACGAGGTGCGCAAACTGGCTGAAAGCACCGCCAAGGCAACCGGCGAGATCGCCGCGATGACCCAGTCGGTGCAGGACGAAACCGGCAAGGCGGTGGACTCGATGCGCCACGGCGCACAGCAGGTCGAGCGCGGCGTCCAGCTCGTCCAGGAGGCGCAAAACGCCTTGCAGGAGATCAACACCCAGATGAGCCTGACGGTCGGCATGGTCAACGACATTTCCCACTCCTCCGTCGAGCAGGAGCAAGGCATGACGGTGATGGCACAAAGCGTCGAACGGGTGGCCGCAATGACCGAGCAAAACATGGCGGTGGTCAGCCAGACGACGAATACGACAGACTATCTGACCGAACTGGTCGAGCGGATGAACAAGTCGGTGAATCAGTACCGGATCTAGCCGATCAGGATCAGATGGACCCGGCATGGCCCGTGGGCGCCGAGGACGATGGTTTGTTCGATGTCGCCGGTACGCGAAGGACCGGAGATGAAATTGACGGCGCGCGGCAGGCTGCCGCGTTCGGCCCGGAGCAATGCGAAGGCGTCTTCCATGGTGGCGACGATGCGCGACACCTCGACCAGCGCGATGTGCGTTTCCGGCAGCAGGCTGACGGTAGCCGGGGTTTGCGGGCCGGAGAGCAGCATCAGCGTGCCGGTTTCGGCGATGGCGCAGAAGCAGCTGGAAATGCCGGTTTTGTCGGCGTCGACCGCAGGACGCGACTCGACGCACAGGCCGCTGCCTGACCAGTCGAGGCTGGCGACATCGGCCGTTACCACCGCCTCACCAGCCAGCCCGTTAGCCTTGAGGTAGGCGGCCACGGCGGCTGGCACCTCGGCCAGCGTGGCAACGGCGCCGAGGGTGCTCGACAGGTATTCGGCCTTGGCCCGAAAGCGGGCGACGAGATCGGCGTTCATGACGGGCTGCTGCCCGCGCTCCGGTGTTTTCAACGACGCAATGGCCGCCGCCCGCCGGCCAGCAAAATCGTCCTTGCCGACCCCGCGTCGAACGCGCCCGAGAATCTCGTCTTTGGCGCTCATGCCACGCGGTTCTGCGGCGCCCCGGCGACGAAGGCTTCGATGTTGTCGATGAGTTGATCAGCCAGCGTTTGCATGGCCGGCCGGCTCGACCAGGCGACATGCGGCGTGAGCAGGAAATTGGGCAGGGAGAGCAGAGCCGGATCGACCATCGGGTGATCGGCCGGCGGCGGCTCGGCGGTGATGGCGTCGAACCCGGCCCCGGCGATCCAGCCTTCCTTGAGGGCGCGGATCAAGGCCGGCTCATTGACGACGCCGCCGCGCGCCGTGTTAATGAGCAGGGCCGACGGTTTCATCGCACGCAACTCGGCCTCGCCGATCAGGTCTTTCGTTTCCGCCGTCAGCGGACAGTGCAGGCTGATCGCGTCAGCCGCGGCGAGGACTTCGGCGAACGCCGTGTAGCCCGGGCGAACGACCGTCGCCCCCTTGCGCTCGGCGCGCAGCACGCGCATACCGAAGGCCTCGGCCAGTCGCGCCACACCGTTGCCCAGCGTCCCGCTGCCGATCAGGCCGAGCGTCGCGCCGTGCAGGTCGCGGATCGGATGATCGAACAGGCAGAACTGCTCGGCTCGCTGCCAGCCGCCGGCCAGCAGGGTTTCGCGCCAGGCGACGAGGTTGCGCGAGAGAGCCAGGAGCAGGGCCATGACGTGCTCGGGCACGGTATTGACGGCGTAACCGCGGATGTTGGAAACGACGATGCCGCGCACCCGACAGGCATCGAGATCGACGTTGTTGGTGCCGGTCGCCGAGACGGCGATCATCTTGAGATCGGGCAGCGCGGCAATCGCCGCGGCATCGATGGCCACCTTGTTGGTGATGGCAATCGTCGCCCCGGCCAGGCGCTCGATGACCTGCGCCGGCGCCGTTTTGGCATGCTCGACCCAGTCGTGGGCGAAGGCCGGCCGCCGAACTTCGGCGATCAGCGATTCGCCTTCGAGCTGGACGATGCGCAACATCAGGCGGCTTTCATCTCGAACGGGATACCGGCCGTTTCGGCAATGGCGCCAACCTGAACGCCGAGCGCGGCCTGGCCGCTGTACACCAGCCGATCGACGCCGGCGGCGCACAGCCCTTCGATAGCCGCTGTGTCGCCCTGCATCAGATTGAGCACGCCGGCCGGCCACTCGGCGCGCCCGGACAGTTCGCACAGGGCATAGGCAGCCGACGGCGCCTTCGGGCTCGGCTTGACGACTACCGTCGCCCCGGCCATGAGGGCTGGCGCGATGGCTTCGGCCAAGCCAGCCAGCGGCCGCGAGGCATCGAGAACCAAGCCGAAAACCCCGGTTTCGCCAACCATCGCACCACTCAAAGCAGCGACAGCCTCGGCAACTTCGGCTGTGGCCCGCGCTTCATCGAAACCGCAATCCTGCATGAGCAGTTTGGCAAAGTGTCCGGCATAGCGATCAAGCGCATCGCCCAGGCCGGCCAGACAAAGACGCCGTGCCGGCATGCCCATCATCGCCCAGGCCGGCTGTGCTACCTGCGCCACAGCGACGGCCTCGGCCGCCTCGCTGGCCCCGCACAGCGGGACGCGAC
This sequence comes from Ferribacterium limneticum, assembly GCF_020510565.1. Taxonomy (NCBI): domain Bacteria; kingdom Pseudomonadati; phylum Pseudomonadota; class Betaproteobacteria; order Rhodocyclales; family Azonexaceae; genus Ferribacterium; species Ferribacterium limneticum. The sequence goes on along the minus strand of NZ_CP075189.1, from coordinate 1,277,321 downwards.
GAATCGCCTCGCCCGTCGCTGGATTGGTCACGTCAAAAAAAGCATCGGTCACGGTCAAAAAAGCGTGACCGTTGATCCACAGGGGGATGGCTTTCGGGCCTTCGGCGGCAAATTCCATGTTCAGGGTTTCTTTCTTGCTGAGTAAAGTTCGTGAAATGTCCGGCCGGAGGATACCGGCAGATCGCGTCCTGCGGTCCACTCCGGCGCCAGGCCAAAAATACGGATGCGGCCACTACCGTCGGCCAGCCAGTTGAGGTAGCGCGCGGCACGCCGGGCAAACCAGCGATAAAGCACCGGCTTGCCGGCCAGCCAGGCCCAGGCCGTGAGCGCGAGGCGCTCGGACCACGGGCGCAGGCCGCGCTCGTTCTGCTCTTCGCGCAGGCGATGCATGAGGGCAGGCAACGGAATGTCGACCGGGCAGACGGCGCCGCACTGGTTGCAGCCGGTCGAGGCGTGCGGCAGGTCAAGGGCATTCTCGATGCCGGTGTACAGCGGCGTCAGCACCGAGCCCATGGGGCCGGGATAGACCCAGCCGTAGGCGTGGCCGCCGAGCGAGAAATAAACCGGGCAATGGTTCATGCAGGCGCCGCAGCGAATGCAGCGCAGCATGTCCTGGTAGTCGGAGCCGAGCAGATTGGCCCGGCCGTTATCGACGAGGATGAAGACAGTTTTCTCCGGACCATCGTGGTCGCCGTCGCGCTTCGTGCCGGTGAGCAGCGAGACGTAATTGGAGATGGCCTGGCCGGTAGCCGAGCGCGGCAGCAGGCGCATGAGCGTGGCGAAATCTTCGAGCGTCGGGACGATTTTCTCGATGCCAGTGATGACGACATGGACCTTGGGTAGCGTCGTCACCATGCGGCCATTGCCTTCGTTGGTGACGAGCGCCGCGCTGCCGGTTTCGGCAATCAGGAAATTGGCGCCGGAAATGCCCATCTCGGCGCTCAGGAAATGCTGGCGCAGCACGGCGCGGGCCTCTTTGGCCATGGCGGGAATATCCGCCGAGGTGCGGGTTTCGAGCGGTCGTCCGTGCTCTTTGGCGAACAGCGCTTCGACCTCGCCTATCGTTTTGTGCACGGCCGGCGCGATGATGTGCGACGGCGTTTCGCCAGCCAGTTGCACGATGTACTCGCCAAGGTCAGTTTCGACCGGGCGGATGCCGGCGGCAGCCAGCGCCTCGTTGAGCTGCGCCTCCTCGGAGAGCATGGACTTCGACTTGACCACCTTGCTCACACCATGGCGGTGGGCGATGTCGACGACCAGCTGACTAACTTCCGCACCATCGCGCGCCCAGAAGACTTCGGCACCGGTCGCCGTAGCCCGCTCCTCGAAGATATCGAGCCAGACATCGAGGTCAGCGAGATTTTGATTTCGGATGTTTTTTCCGGTTGACCGTAGCGATGCGAAATCGAGGCCATCTTCGGCCAGGGAGGCGATGCCCTTGGCGCGCTTGCCGACAAATAGCGGCTTCGCCTTCTGCAAAGCGCGTTGCAGCATGGCATTCCGAATCTTTTCCCCGGCCCGGGCGTGGAAGTGCATGGCTTGTGAGCGCCCCCCCGCCGACATCAGCAATCGCCCCAGCCGGCCAGCAGTTCGGCGATGTGCAGAACGCGCGTCGTCTCGTCGCCGCGCCGGCGCAAACGGCCTTCGATGTTGATCAGGCAGCCGAGGTCGCCACCGACCACCGCATCGGCGCCGACGGCCGCAATCGAGTCGCACTTGCGGTCGACGATCTGCGTCGACACCTCGCCAAATTTGACCGAAAACGCGCCACCAAAACCGCAGCATTCCTCGCAATCGGGCATTTCCTTGAGGCTCAGCCCACGTACATTGAGCAGCAATTCGCGTGGCTGGCGCTTGATGCCCAGGCCGCGCAGCCCCTTGCAGGAGTCGTGGTAGGTGACGCTGCCATCAAAGTCGGGCGCAACGAGATCATGCTTCGCCACATCGGCCAGAAAAGTCGTCAATTCAAAAGTACGGGCGGCGAGCGCACGCGCCCTCGGCCCCCATTGCGAATCGTCGGCCAGCAATTGCGGATAGACATTGCGCACCTGATCCGCGCACGAACCCGATGGAATCACCACGGTCTCGTAAGCCTCCAGTTCAGCAATCGCCTTCTTCGCCAGATCGATGGCGAGCGGACGATTTCCGGCGCTCCAGGCCGGTTGACCGCAGCAAGTCTGACCTTCCGGCACGAATACCTCGGCACCGGTCGCTTCGAGCAGACGCAATGCAGCAAAGCCGACCGATGGACGCATCAGATCGACCAGGCAGGTGACGTAGAGGGCTAAGCGCATGCTAATATTGCGGCGCACAAGAAAATGAAGTGGCTAATGCTACTCAAAGCACACCAATAAAGGAATCCAGTTGTCCGAAGCTGCCAGCGGGCCGGCCAAAACGCCAGGCACCATCCAGGTCATCGAGCGCATGATGTCGCTGCTCGATGCCCTTGCCGCGTCCCCTGACGCAGCAAGTCTCAAACAACTGGCCCAGGCCACCGAACTCCATCCGTCGACAGCGCACCGCATTCTGGCCGCCATGAGCGCCGCGCGCTTTGTCGAACGTCAGGATGCCGGCACCTATCGTCTCGGCATCCGCCTGCTCGAACTCGGCGGCATCGTCAAATCGCGCATCAACATGCGTGAAGTCGCCCTGCCCTTCATGCAGGAACTGCACGAAAAAATCGGCGAGGCGATCAATCTGGGCGCCCGTCACGAAGACGAAATTGTCTATCTCGAGCGTACCTCGTCTGGTCGCGCCCTGGTCCGTGTGGTGTACCTGGTTGGTGGCCGCGCGCCGCTACACCTGACCTCGCTCGGCAAACTCTTTCTCGCCGCCGAAACCTCGCAAAAAGTGCGCGATTACGCCAAGCGTACCGGCCTGCCCGGCAAGACGCCGCATTCGCTGACCACCCTTGTCGCGCTGGAGAAGGAACTCGACAAGGTGCGCCGCCACGGCGTCGCCTACGATGATGAAGAAGCCGAACTCGGCCTCAAGTGCGTTGCCGCCCCCATCCATGACGATGAAGGCAACGTCGTAGCCGCGCTCTCAGTTTCCGCCCCGGCCGACCGCCACGATCCCGACTGGGCCCGCCTGGTCAAGCAGACAGCTGACGCCGTCTCGCACACACTCGGCTACGCCGGCCCAAAAAAATAAAGGCCGCACTCGGCGGCCTTTGACACACAAGTCAGGCGGTCAGACCCGAGGGCGCTCCACCGCCAGGCTGGCACTTTCCATCCAGCGCTTGATCCGGTTTGCATCGCCAACCCGCGTCATCTTGCCCTGCGAATCGAGCAGCACGATGACCACCGGCCGGTCTGCCACCCGCGCCTGCATGACCAGGCAGCGACCCGCCTCGGAAATGTAGCCTGTCTTCGAAACGCCGATTTCCCAATTGTCGTTGCGCACCAGGGCGTTGGTATTGTGGAAATCGCGGATCCGTCCGTTCAGCTCGACCTTGGCTTCCGCCGTCGTCGAGTAATTACGGATTTCCGGGTACCGCGCTGCCGCCGCCACCATGCGGGCCAGATCATGTGCGGTCGACACGTTATTGCTGGAAAGTCCGGTCGGCTCTTCAAAGCGACTGTTGTACATGCCGAGTGCGTGGGCCTTTCTGTTCATTGCTTGCACAAAGGCATGCATGCCGCCCGGATAGTGCCGACCCAGCGCGTGCGCTGCGCGGTTTTCCGAAGACATCAGGGCCAGCAGCATGGCAGCTTCCCGCGTCATGGTCGTGCCAACCGGCAAGCGGGAACGCGTGCCTTTCAGGCCATCCACATCTTCGTCGCCGATGGCGATAATTTCCTGCAGATCGAGCTTGGCATCGAGAACCACCATCGCCGTCATGAGTTTGGAGATCGAGGCAATCGGCACCACCATGTCCGGCTGCTTCTCCAGCATCACCTGGCCATTGCTTTGATCGATAACGAGAGCAGAAGCCGAGTAGAGTGCCAGACGTCCCGTATCCATGTCGGCCAGCGCGGCGTGGCGCACGTGCTTTCTCGGCGACTCGTGGGCCAGTTGCGACTTTCTGGCCACACCGGATGACGCGTTCTTGGTCGGCGCTGACTTCCCGGCCACCGCCCTTGACGACTTCGCCGCGGCGGATTTGCCAGCTGATTTTCCGCTTGCCGTTTTGGTGGCCTTGGCCGTTTTTGCGGTTTTTCCCTGCGCTTTCTGAGTCGCCGCCGGCTCGGCCTTCTTGGTCGTAGCAGCCGATAGTGGCGCCTGAGCCCCCATGGCCAGCAAGGCAGCAAGCAGCAAGGCAGCCTTCAATTTATGCTTCATTCATGATCTCCTGCCAACATCGGATGCATTTTATCCTAGTTTAGCAGGAGGCCGTGAAATATCAATAAAAATACATAGATACAACAACAACTTAAGAAAAACCCTTACCCAGCATCAACCACCGTCAGCGCCGTCATATTCACAATTCGGCGAACCGTAGCCGTCGGTGTCAAAATATTCACCGGCTTGGCTGCACCGAGCAGGATGGGACCGATGGTCAGATTGTCTCCGGCCGCCACTTTCAGCAGGTTGAACGAGATGTTGGCGGCGTCGAGCGTCGGCATGACCAGCAGGTTGGCCTGCCCCTTGAGGCGGGAGTTCGGGAAGGTGCTTTGGCGAATGCGTTCATCGAGCGCCGCGTCACCATGCATTTCACCCTCCACCTCGAGATCGGGCGCGCGCTGATTTAGGATGGCCAGCACCTCACGCATTTTGAGCGAGGTCGGGGTATTTTCCGTCCCGAAGGTTGAGTGCGAGAGCAGAGCCACCTTGGGCTGAATACCAAAATTACGGATTTCCTGAGCGGCGAGCAGGGTCATGTCAGCCAGTTGCTCGGCGGTCGGATCGTAATTGACGTAGGTATCGCCAATGAACACCGTACGCCCTGGCAGCATCAGCAGGTTCATGGCATAGCAACGATCCAGGCCCGGCTGCTTGCCGATGACGCTCTCGACATAGTCACGGTGCGTTTCATGGCGACCGAAGGTGCCGCAGATCAGGCCGTCGGCGTAACCGAGATGAACCATCAGTGCCCCATAAAGGGTGGCACGGCGACGCACTTCCCGGCGTGCGTAGTCGGGAGAGACGCCCTTGCGCTCCATCAACCCATGATAAGTCTTCGAGAACTCCTCGAAATGCTCGTCGAAAAAGGCGCAGTTGTCGGCATGAATAACCTCGAAATCTTCGCCCTCGCGAATGCGCAGACCCGCCGTTTCGATACGACGATTGATTTCACTGTTCCGCCCGATCAGCACCGGCTTGGCGATGCCTTCATCGCGAATCACCTGCACCGCACGCAGCACGCGCTCATCCTCGCCCTCGGCAAAGACGATGCGCTTGGGCGCCATCTTGGCCTGCGAGAAGACCGGCTTCATGATCATGCCGGAGTGGTAAACAAATTCGTTCAGGCCCTGGATGTAGGCGTCCCAATCCTTGATCGGCCGTGTCGCGACACCGGAATCCATACCGGCCCTCGCGACAGCCGGTGCGATCTTGACGATCAGGCGCGGGTCAAACGGATTCGGGATCAGGTACTCGGGACCAAAGCTGGCGACCTTTTCACCGTAGGCACGCGCCGCAACTTCGGACTGTTCGGCGCGAGCCAGCTCGGCGATGGCCTTGACGGCAGCCATCTTCATTTCTTCGGTAATCGTCGTCGCGCCGACATCGAGCGCGCCGCGGAAAATGAAGGGGAAGCACAGGACGTTGTTGACCTGGTTCGGGTAGTCCGACCGGCCGGTGCAAATAATGGCGTCGTTACGGACGCTCTTGACCAGTTCCGGTGTAATTTCCGGCGTCGGATTGGCCAGCGCCATGATCAGCGGGTTGGCCGCCATTTTGGCGACCATTTCCGGTTTCAGCACGCCACCGGCCGACAGGCCGAGGAAGACATCGGCATCGGCGATCACTTCGCCGAGGGTCCGTGCATCGGTGACCTTGGCGTAGCGGGCCTTGATTTCATCCATCTCTTCGATCCGGCCTTCATAAACCAGCCCCTTGATATCGGTCACCCAGATATTGCTCGGCGGTGCGCCAAGCATGACCAGCAGGTCGAGGCAGGCCAGCGCAGCAGCGCCCGCGCCGGAAGTGACGATCTTGACCTTGGTGAGATCCTTGCCGATCAGGTGCAGGCCATTGAGGATGGCGGCGCCGACAACAATTGCCGTGCCGTGCTGGTCGTCATGGAAGACGGGTATCTTCATGCGCTCGCGCAGCTTCTTCTCGATGTAAAAGCATTCGGGCGCCTTGATGTCTTCGAGATTGATGCCGCCGAAGGTCGGCTCGAGCGAGGCGATGGTGTCGATCAATTTGTCCGGGTCGCGCTCTTCGATTTCGATATCGAAGACGTCGATGTTGGCGAACTTCTTGAAGAGGACGCCCTTGCCTTCCATGACCGGCTTGGCGGCAAGCGGACCAATGGCGCCGAGACCGAGAACGGCCGTGCCGTTGGTGATGACACCAACCAGATTGGCCCGCGAAGTCAGCGTGCTGGCTTCGCGCGGATCGGCAACGATTTCCTCGCAGGCAAAGGCCACGCCCGGCGAGTAGGCCATCGACAGATCGTACTGATTGGTGAGTTGTTTGATCGGGGTGACCGCGATCTTGCCCGGCTTGGGCTCGCGGTGATAGTAGAGCGCTGCTTCACGTAGTTGGCGAGAATCCATTTTTGTCTCCATTTTGTATTGTGAAATGCAATTTCAAATCGCGGAACATAATACCATGCAAGATCAGCGCTTTCACCCGTGGAAATCACGTAGCTTGATTAAGTCAAGTGGATGTTTACCCTACTTTGATGCATAATTACGGGCTTCCCAGCCGACGGCCTCAGCGCCGCTCGAAGTCTTGGCAGCAGCTCCCGGCGACTGGCGTGAAACTTATCTAATATCAGTCACTTGGAGAGAGACACCGCCATGACCGCACCGCTGAATGCACCCGATTACGTCAAACACGAAGGACTGAAGAAATGGGTCGCCGAGATCGCCACCCTGACCCAGCCTGACCGTATCCACTGGGCCGACGGGTCGCAGGAAGAGTATGACCGCCTGTGCGCCGAAATGGTAGAGGCCGGGACCTTCATCAAGCTCAACGAAGCCAAGCGTCCGAATTCCTATCTCGCCTTCTCGGACCCCTCCGACGTCGCCCGTGTCGAAGACCGTACCTACATCTGCTCAGAGAAGAAGGAAGACGCCGGCCCGACCAACAACTGGGAAGAGCCCGCCGTCATGCGCGAAAAGCTCAACGGTATCTTCAAGGGCTGCATGAAGGGTCGCACGATGTATGTGATCCCGTTCAGCATGGGTCCGCTCGGTTCGCCGATCGCCCACATCGGTTTTGAAATCACCGACTCGGCCTACGTCGTCACCAACATGCGCACCATGACCCGCATGGGCAAGAAGGTATTCGACGTGCTTGGCAGCGATGGCGAATTCGTTCCCTGCATCCATACTGTCGGCGCCCCGCTCGAGCCGGGCCAGCAGGATGCCAAGTGGCCGTGCAACCCGACCGTCAAGTACATCGTGCACTACCCGGAAACCCGTGAAATCTGGTCCTACGGTTCCGGTTACGGCGGCAACGCCCTGCTCGGCAAGAAGTGTTTCGCCCTGCGTATCGCCTCCAACATGGCCCGCGATCAGGGCTGGCTGGCCGAACACATGCTCATCCTCGGCGTCGAATCGCCGGAAGGTGAGAAGTCCTACGTCGCAGCCGCTTTCCCGTCGGCCTGTGGCAAGACCAACTTCGCCATGCTGATCCCGCCGAAGACCCTCGATGGCTGGAAGATCACCACCATCGGCGACGATATCGCCTGGATCAAGCCGCGCGTCGATAAGGACGGCACCACCCGTTTCTACGCCATCAATCCGGAAGCCGGTTTCTTCGGCGTCGCTCCGGGCACCTCGGAAAAGACCAACTTCAACGCGCTGGCCACGTTGAAGGAAAACATCATTTTCACCAACGTCGCGCTGACCGACGACGGCGATGTGTGGTGGGAAGGCCTGACCAAGCAGGCACCGGATCACCTGATCGACTGGCAAGGCAACGACTGGACGCCGGAAGATGGCAAGGCCGGCAAGAAGGCTGCTCACGCCAATTCCCGCTTCACCGCCCCGGCCAGCCAGTGCCCGTCCGTTGATGCCGCTTGGGAAGACCCGGCCGGCGTACCGATTTCCGCTTTCATCTTCGGCGGTCGTCGTGCTACCACCGTGCCGCTGGTGTACGAAGCCTTCAACTGGAACTACGGCGTCTACATGGCCGCCACCCTCGGCTCGGAAACCACTGCTGCAGCCTTCGGCCAGCAAGGTGTTGTCCGCCGCGACCCGTTCGCCATGCTGCCGTTCTGCGGCTACCACATGGGCGACTACTTCAACCACTGGTTGAAGATGGGCAAGACCGTCGATGCCGCTCCGAAGATCTTCTGCGTGAACTGGTTCCGCATGAACGAGAAGGGCGAATTCATGTGGCCGGGCTTCGGCGACAACATGCGCGTCCTGAAGTGGATCGTTCAACGTTGCAAGGGTAAGGTTGCCGCCAAGGAAACCGCACTGGGCTGGATGCCGAAGTTCGAAGACATCGACTGGACCGGTCTGGACATCACCAAGGTTGAGTTCGAAGGCCTCACCAACATCGACGCCGATGCCTGGAAATCCGAACTGGCCGGCCACAAGGAGTGGTTCGACAAGATGGGCGAAAAGCTGCCGCGCGAATTCACCCTGAAGCGCGAACTGTTCGAAATGGCGCTGTTCAAGAGCGCAGCCTGATCTAAGCTTGAGCTTTGATGAACGGCCACCGGGGTTCAAAAACCCGGTGGCCGTTCTGTTTTGGAGAGCCGCATGTATCGCCCCGCCCAACGCCTTGCCGACATCGAACCATTCCATGTCGTTGAACTGCTGACCCGCGCTCGCCAGCTCGAAGCCGAGGGGCGCGACATCATTCACATGGAAGTTGGTGAGCCGGACTTCCCGACACCGGAGCCGATCGCGAATGCTGCGGTCAACGCGATAAATAGCGGAAAAACGAAATACACCCAGGCACTCGGCTTGCCAGAGTTGCGCCAAGCGATCAGCGCCTTTTACCGCCAGCGTTATGGCGTCAACGTACCAGCCAGCCGGATTGCCGTGACCAACGGCGCCTCCGGCGCCCTGAACCTGGCCTTTGCCTGCCTGGCCGATCCTGGCGACGAGTGGCTTCTGACCGATCCGGGCTACCCCTGCAATCGTCACATTTTGCGGGCTTTTGACGGTCGACCGCAGAACATCCCGGTCGGCCCCGGGACCAACTTTCAGCCGACGCCGGAATTGCTTCGTCTGCACTGGAAGCCGAGCACAGCCGGTCTGCTCGTCGCCTCCCCGGCCAACCCGACCGGCACGCTGCTGACGCTGGCCGAGATCGAAGCGCTAGCCTCGGTCTGTCGTGAGAACGACGGCCATTTTCTGGTCGATGAGATCTACCACGGGCTGACCTACGAGATTGAGGCGCCAACCGCCTGCACGGCCGGCGATGACATCTGGGTTTTGAACAGTTTTTCCAAGTATTTTCAGATGACGGGCTGGCGACTGGGCTGGATGGTTATTCCTGAGCCCTATGTCCGCGACGTCGAAAAGCTGGCGCAGAACCTGACACTCTGCCCCTCGACGCCCGCCCAGTACGGCGCGCTGGCAGCCTTCGAGCCGGAAACCATCGCCCTCCTCGAAACCCGACGTGCCGAGTTTCGTCGTCGCCGCGACTTTCTCGCCCCGGCGCTGGAGCAGATCGGCTTTCGGGTTACCGCCCGGCCCGAAGGCGCCTTCTATCTTTACTGCGACAGCTCGGCATTGGCTGAGGACAGTTTCGCGCTGGCCAAGGACTTGCTCGAAAAAACGGGGGTTGCCGCGACGCCCGGCCTTGATTTCGGCAGCAATGAGCCGGAAAAACATATCCGTTTCGCCTACACGACGGACGTAGCCCGGCTGGCCGAAGCCGTGGAACGCCTAAGCCGATACTTCGGCCGGTAAGTCCAGGCCCGGATAGCGCGCCTGCAGCGCCGCCCAGTCAAAATATGGCCCGGGGTCGGTCTTGCGCCCCGGCGCGATGTGGCAATGACCGGCGATGGCGGCAATCGGATAGCGCGCGCGCAAGGCATCAAGCACGCCCCACAGGGCAGCGTACTGCTCGTCCGTGAACGGTTGCGTATCCGAGCCTTCCAGCTCGATGCCGACCGAGTAGTCATTGCAGTTGTCACGCTCGCACCAGCACGACTGGCCGGCATGCCAGGCGCGCTGGTCACAGCCGACAAACTGGACGACCCGGCCATCGCGTCGAACGTAGAAATGGGCCGAGACCTGCAATTTGAAAATTGTCGAAAAATACCGGTTGACCGTGGGATCGAGCCGATTGAGGAAAAAATCCTCGACCCAGTCGCCACCGAACTCGTCAGGCGGCAGGCTGATGTTGTGGATGACCACCAGCGACACCGGCTCACCGGCCGGCCGCTCGCCAAAGTTCGGCGAGGGCAGCCAGCGCACGCCCTCCAGCCAGCCGTCAGCCTGCCACGACATCACTCGATGCCCAGGCGCTCGAGACGATAGCGCATGGAACGAAAGGTGACGCCGAGCAGACGGGCCGCCGCCGTCCGGTTGCCTTCGGACTTCTGTAGGGCTTCGAGAATGGCCTGACGCTCGAGGCGATTAAGATATTCATCGAGCGTTTCACTGCCCCGCCCTTGTTCCTCGCTACCGGCCATTTCTTCCGGACCGAGATGTAAATCCTCGACCTCGATCAGGTCACCGGAACACAGCGCGGTTGCCCGCTCGAGAATATTTTCCAATTCGCGGACATTGCCCGGGAAGGAGTAAAGCGACAGCGCCTTGACTGCACCACTCGACAGCTTGGGCGGCGAATCGCCAAAAACCCGGTGCAGGATGGCCTCGACCAGTGGCACAATGTCCTCCATCCGTTCGCGCAAAGGCGGCATACGCAACTCGATGACATTGAGCCGGTAATACAAGTCCTGACGGAAGGCCCCCCGGTCGACAAGATCCCGCAAATTCTTGTGCGTGGCGCAGATGATCCGGACATCGACCGGCTCCTCGGCCACGCTCCCCACCTTGCGTACGCGCTTTTCCTGAATGGCACGCAGGAGCTTGACCTGCATGGCCAGCGGCAGATCGGCCACTTCGTCGAGGAACAGGGTGCCCCCGTGAGCAGCCTGGAAAAATCCCTCACGTTCGCTATCGGCACCGGTAAAGGCGCCTTTCCGATAGCCGAAAAACTCGCTTTCCATGAGGTTTTCAGGAATCGCCCCGCAGTTCACCGGGACGAAGGTGCCAGCCGCCCGCGCACTTCGGCCATGGATCAGCCTCGCCGCCAACTCCTTGCCGCTACCCGACTCGCCGGAGATATAAATAGGTGCCTGGCTACGCGCCAGCTTTTCAATCATCGCCCGCACCTGCTGCATGCTCGGCGAATCGCCAAGCAAGGATTGCAGCGGATTCTCGCTATCCTGCCCGCCACCCGGCAGGCGCAGGGCCGACTTGACGAGGCTGCGCAATTGCTCAAGGCCCACCGGCTTGGCCAGGTAATCGAAGGCGCCGGCTTTGAGGGCAGCCACGGCATTTTCGGCGCTGCCGTAGGCGGTGATCACGGCAATCGGCGTCTGCGGATGGTGCTCGGCAATATATCGGACGATCTCCAGACCATCGCCATCCGGCAGGCGCATATCGGTCAGGCAAAGCTGAAACAAATCACTATCGAGCGCCGCCCTTGCCTCGGCCACCGAGCCGACGCACTCTGTCGCCAGCCCCATGCGGACGAGCGTCAAATCGATCAGTTCGCGGATATCGGCCTCGTCGTCAATGACGAGGACCCGGCTCATTTCGCCGCGCGGGCGCCGTTCGGTTCTGGCAACAGACACGTGTCGTTTCTCCCTGCAACAATGAAATGCGCCCCGGCGGCGGAAACCGCCAGCTCCAGGCTCGCCCCGTTGGTCGCACACAATTCACGTGCAATGAACAGGCCCAGTCCCGTCCCCTGCGTATGCGTCGTGAAGAATGGCTCGAAAATCTGCTCACGAACGGTTTCCGGAACCCCTGGACCGTCGTCGATCACATGCAATTCTACCCGGCCGTCGCCATGGGTGCTGCCCAGTTCGATGCGTACGGCCCCGGGGCCGCGACTCGAATGGCGCAGGGCATTGCTGACCAGGTTCCACAGCACCTGATGCAAATGGGAGCGATCAAAGCAGAGATTAAGTGGCGACACTCCCTCAAGCACGACGACGCCAGGTGACAGGCTTTCTGTCGCGTTGAAATGCTCGACAAAACTCGCACAAAACTCGTCGGCACGCAGTAACTCAGGTTCGGCGCGGCTCTGGCGGCCCAGCTCGAGAATATCGCCGACAATCCGATCGAGCCGGATCACGTTGTCGTGGAGAATGCGCAAAAGGCGCTCCTGCATCTCCCCGCGCCGCTCCTCACGCAACAATTCCCCAGCATGGCCAATGGCCGACAAGGGATTTCGAATTTCGTGGGCTATGCTTGCGGTCAAGCGGCCCAAAGAGGCCAATTTCAACTGCTGTGCGCGCTCCTTGATCCGCCCGATATCGTCAAGAAAAACCAGCACCTCGCCATCAGAACTTGCCGTCCGCTCGAACCGCGCCCGCAAATCACGTCCGTCCGCACCGCAAAAATGTAACCCGTCATCGCCACCATCCAGTTCCCAGGCCTGCAGCGCAGTTGCCAGGATTGGAGCCTGCGCGGCCAACTCAGCCTGCCCGTCCTCACCAGACAGCCCAAGCATTGCCCTCGCCACCGGATTGCAATGACTCACCATCCCACCCTTGGCAACGATCAACACACCGTCCTGCATGCGCTCAACGACGCGCTGGCTGATCAGAATCTGGTTATCAAGCGCCTCGCCCCGTCGGCGAGCCAGATCCTCGTTGACCATCGCCCGCTGCCCGAGCAGACGGGCAAGAATTGCGGTGGCAAAGAAACCTGCGGAGATAAAGCCGGCCTGAACGATCGACGATTCTTCGAAGCCATTCGCAACAATTCCATATATTTGGCTCAACAAGATTGCCAGCGTGGCCAGCGCCGCATAGAACAAGACCAGGCGCCCGCGCCCGACCAGGCTGGCTGCCGCCAGTGACACCAGCAACAGCACGCTCAATCCGCTGCCAACACCGCCCGCCATATACATCAGCGAACTGACGATGCCCACATCGACCACCATCTGGGTCGACAACTGCCGGTTGAATCCGTGCTGCCAATGTGTTGCCAACAGCAAGCCACCCACCGTGGCCGCCATGTAGCCCCCCGTCAGCCCGAACATCAACGGCGACGGCAACAGGTTCAAGCGTGCCGTCCATTCGTGTGGAGATACGATGGCCAGAAAGAACAGCGCAGCCAACACCAGCCGGTACAGGTTGAAATACTGGAAAGAACGCCAATTGGCCTCCCAGGTCGATGAAAGCCAATTCTGCATCAGCACTCCGCGTCGCTAGCCGCCAAACGATGCGCTTCGCTGCAATAAATCCGATCCCCCACTGCGATCCCCTCACTCTCGGGCAGGTGGACACCACAATGCGCGCAAGCCACCATTTTCTCGGGGGCTGGATCCTGCTGCTGCGAAGCATCAGCCCCTCCCGTCGCCTGGCGCTTGGACCACAACCACCAGACCACCGCCAGGAAGGCAAACAAAAGCAGGTATTTCATTGTTTATCCCGGAAACAAAAAAGCTTACAAAAATCCGTAATTTTTTACTTTTTACCACACTTCAATACCCTCCCCGCCGCATCCATTTGTGGACCAGCGCCAGAACTGCCAGTCTCGACCAAGCAGTGGGGTATGAAACTTGTCACCTTGCTGTCACCCGAACGCCCCCAGAGAACCAAACAGGAGGATTGAGGGCGTAAAAAACTGAATACACAAAGCAAAAAGCCACCCCGAAGGATGGCTAGGTGCTTTTTCTTTGCAGTGTTTTGGTCGGAGTGACAGGATTCGAACTTGCGACCCCTGCGTCCCGAACCCGTTTTGGCCGCCTTTAGCCATACGGTACAAAAATAAAAACGACGTAAATTCAGTGACCTATTGTGCAGCAACGTGCAACTACATGCAACAAAATGCACGATTTTTCTGGAGCATTGGCACACGATTGGAGCACAAAATCGCACAAAAATAGAACGTTGGCATTTTTGCCTTTTGGTTGGCTGTTATGTTCATGTACTCCCTATACTGAGTTTTGGATGCTCAGCATGGATACCCTCCAACCTCAAAAATTGGTCACAAAGGAAGCCGCCGCGGAACTGCTCTCCGTCTCAAAACGTACTATCGATAATTGGATTGCCGACGGGACACTGCCACCGCCCACGAGTATCGGGCGAAGGGTGTATTGGCACCCAGAAGCATTTCGCTCTTGGCAGGACAACCTGTTTGGCGTTCAGCAATGCCGCCAACCAGAAAACACGCTGCCACGCCGGGGCAGACCCCGAGCATTCCTGGCCAACTGAAGGCTCGGAAGTTTGCCACGGGCAACTAGCCCGTACAGCGATCAAGCTCAAACTCGCTTCCAACAATTGAAAACAAATATTCAGCCTTCGTTGATGTCAGCGATTTTCGTTCGCACGAAATCTAACAAAGTCGGCCCAACCCACATCATAGTCGGTTTTACCACGATGATTTGATAGTCGGCCTTGCTCACCAACCGCCAGACGGATTTCCGCCACCAGCTGAACAACCTTCGGGAGGTCATTACGCTTAAGCGCCGCTTTCAATTCGTATTTCCGGCTTATGAAGAAACACACCCGATCAACCCCGAGCCGCTTGGTTTCGGCATTGATAGCCTCGGGATCGGAATACGCCAATAAGGCTTCGGCCATTGCCCGAACGGTTGGTGGGTCGATGGTCTCGCCAAACGTCAGGCGAACGGCCTCCGCGATCTCGATTTCCCGTCTAACTTTCGATTCCACTTCAGCATGTGCGTTTGCCAGCTTGGCTTTACCTTGGGCAGTCCGGAGCAACCCATTCATCGATTCGAAGAATTCAACTATATCGCGCAGGAAACTCTGTTCGGTATTAGGAATATTGGCTTTGTGATCCAGCATACGGAGAATCTCACGCGCCGTACCGGCTGCCTTAGCGGCATTGGCACCTAATCGCTTGGCGGACTCCTCGCCGCCGTAGGCGCCAAAGTTATCCTGCAGTACCGCAAATAGCCTAGATGCTTGCGCCTTGGTCTTGCCCCCCCCTACCCGCTCGGGAACGGGCACCTCGATCACTTTCTCTACTACTTTCTCGATCACAACAGGCTCGGCTGGTTGCTGCGCCTGTGCAATCAACTCCTTTTGCCGTTGCCTCCAAGCGCTAGCGCGCTCAGCTGCACTGGCATAAGTTGCCGGTCGGCCACGACGCTTGGGCATTTCAAGATCAGCCATACTCCCTCAGCAATTTCGTTCGTACGAAATCATTGTAGCCTCAAAAAAACAAACTCAATATCGTTCGAACGAAATTGAATGGAGAAAATGGGCGAATGTGTGTAGGCAGCAGTTCGGCCAAAGCCGACCTTGACGCTCCGAACAGATACCGGCAGCAATGAGCGCTTACCTGCATATCGGGATATGTTCCACTTCACCAAATCCATGTCCACTTTCGGCCGGTTTGGCTGGGGAGTGCTGCTGGTTGGTGACCGACTCATAGCAACTTGCAGGCGATGATCGCTGTGATCTAAGACTGGCCTGTCTGACACCTCAATCATTCAGGGTTGAAGAATGGCTGCTTTTGCGGAGCCTAAGCACACGTCCAAGTGGCTTGCCCAATGCACTTGACGGGATGTTGCGGCGAGAGATTAATTCGACGGGAGGTGTCATGCAAAACCTCCAACACCGAGACCTAGTGGAGTTCGTATTCTCGCTGGGCGATATTGGCGCTGATGCTCTCATTGACCACTTGAATGCGACTGGACAGCTGCAAATCATCTGGAGGGATGGCCGGTACGACTGCGGCCGCCAGTCCAGGGAGCGCATACCAAGTTGCCGGCCCGCCAAATCGCTTCTGGATGCTACCCACCGCAACCATCCGGGACAGGTGATAATTGACCGTCGAGCGCCGTTGTAATGGCTTCTGGGGAGCTCTCCGCCTGGCCGGCGGCCAGCTGTTGGCCTAGGTACTCGAGGATTTCGGAGGGGAGTTTGCGGCGGGAGGAGGTCATCTTCTAACTACCTTCTAAACAACTTGAAAGATGGGCTATCTTACAGCCTCCCTCCAAGCCAAAGTGAGAGGTTGGGGAATACCTTCCAAGCCATCTCCTAACTTCTAAGAACCTTCCAAGCTCTTAGAAGAAAGACCGGGGAACGCATTGCATCCCCCCAACCGTCTAAAGCCACACCCGTCGCTCATCGTGCGAGTGCTGTACGGCAGCTCAGGCCGAGATGCTGCTTGTTGCTGCTGGCATGAGGCCGTATATCGGCCTTAGCGGTCAGTGGGCTTCTCAACACAAATGGCTGGTTCTTATGGCAGACAGGTCATTTCATGCGGCAACTGGCAAAATCAACGATGGCGTGTAGCTGCCACCATGGAATCCTTCGAAATCGAATTCATAAAGGGTAATCTTGCCAAGTCTGGGCTGATACTGCCCTAGGAAAAACGTAAAGGCATTCGGCCCAGCAATAAAAAGATGGATTGGCTGGCGAACCACCACCTGCTCAGCTGCAATTTGCTGGGCGAGTGTCTCGGCCAAAATCATCGCGTGCTGCCCACTGGCGATGGACCAACGGCCGACGCCAGTCGAAGGACGCGCGACCAGTATCCGCGCCGCATTGGGCAATGCCTGAGCTAGGTAGCGTTTCACGTCGGCTTCGATGTCATGTGTTAAGGCGACTACGACTACTTGCCCTACGCCCTCTGTACGAAGTTCCTCTCGTTCAAAAAACCAATTGGCCCACGACGGCTCAGGCGTACTGTCACCTGCTTTCCAGATACTTCGGCCGACAGTACGTTGTTCCAGTTCGATCTCGCAGCCCGATTTGACGTTAAGTACCGAACCGGCGGCAAAAGCCAAGGTTATATGCGCATCCAGGGCGAGTCGCAGGTTGTTGCTTTTCCTTGCTGCAGACAGCAGAAAGCTGCGCAAAGCCGGGTAGAGCGTTGCAGACCAGGCGGCGTCATCGTGTATCAAGCGCTCATTAAAATTGGGTACGAAATCGAGGACTTCGACACAGCGATCGCTGAGCTGATCGATCGGATGCTCAAAGGATTTAACACCGTACACGATCGGCCGACCTTGCCCTGATTGCAGCAGGCCCTCCTGCGCGCATGCGTCGCGGAACGAGGCACGGTCAAATTCCTGCCGGCCTTGCGCCATCCAATTGAAGACAATCTCATCGTAGGGAAACGCGACTTGATCGCCATACACGCAACGCAGGCCGACGCCCCGGAACAGATCATTCAAGCTCTCTTGCACCGCATCGAGAGAGTCGACCGACTCACTAAATGCCAGCGTACGCAAAAATATACGCAGCTCGCTTTCATCGATCCCCAGGTGGTCGCACCACGCCTTGCGTATCTTCCCCGTTTCACTGCGGTCGGTTTTGGTGGCAAAGAAGTCATCGAGTCGCAGCGTGCTGGAGCGCTGGATAACAAGTTTGCGTAGAGGGTCTGCGACGCGCCAGTTTGTCAGCAGCCGAAAGCGGGAGCCGATGCCGTCAGGTGCATGTACCAATTGCGCTTGGCGAGCCTTTTGCAGCAGCGAATGCTTTTCAGCATTGATGAACCCTGGATCGATCAGATGCATATGGCCGTAGGTATCCGGCCTCACATGCCATTTGCACTGGATGTGCTCACGCTGCAAGGGATGCCCGTGCTGATCCTG
This sequence comes from Ferribacterium limneticum, assembly GCF_020510565.1. Lineage (NCBI taxonomy): Bacteria > Pseudomonadati > Pseudomonadota > Betaproteobacteria > Rhodocyclales > Azonexaceae > Ferribacterium > Ferribacterium limneticum. The sequence goes on along the minus strand of NZ_CP075189.1, from coordinate 1,259,480 downwards.
GCGGCAGCGCGCCGGATCATATTCGACCCAAAGATCGTCGAAGCTCTTCGGTCCACACTCGAATCCGACCTTAATGATGGGACAGTCCGGATCAAGCAGGCGTGCAGCCTTCTGCCAGAACATCCTAGCCTGAAAAACATCGCCTTCACGCCTTACCGAAACAGCCTGAGTCATCGTCTCACCTGCTTAGTTCACGCCGTCGCGAAAAGGCGGCGTGGGTTGCATATCGTGAGCAATCGCAATCGCCCGCGTGCCATCAACTGGATTCGAGGGGTAGGCGTCAAGTACGATCGTCGGAATCAGGCGTTGCGTCAGATCGGAAAAAGTGAAGCCGGTATCATGGCCGTTCTTTGCACCCGTCGCACGAACCAGTGCGTCGATATGCTGCGTACCGAGGCCTAACGGAGCAAGGCGATGGTGGAGAACATGGCGGCGCTGTTCTTCGTTCGGACGGGAAAAACTCAACACTTCCGCAGCACGGCGACGTACAGCCGGATCCAGGGCACTCAAGCGGTTAGTGCACATGATGACCGCCGCTGGCAGATGGGCGTTGGCAATCCGGTCTATCCCGCGGATAAAGGCGTTAACCCCGGCACGATCCTCATGGTGCATCTGCGCGTTCTCACGCGACTGGGCTAGTGCATCCGCTTCATCGACCAGCAGAATGACCGCACCACGCGAAGGACCACTTCCAGCACCCTTGAGTTTCTTCGCCTCATCCACTGTATGGTCGAAGGCAGCGGAAACGAGCTGCGTCATTTCACCAACACGCCCCTGGCCGCGCGTCGCCAGGCTCAAGGGAAACAGGGTGATGTTGATGCGCTGCGCGCGTGCGACGGCATCGCCGATCGTCTCGGCCAGTTCAGTCTTACCGGAGCCGACGTCGCCGGCGAGGACAACCAGCGGCGGACGGCGCAGCACTGTATCGAGCAACGCTTTCGCCGCCTGACCGGGATGATGCTCCTTGGCCCACGTATCCAGAGCCACCGGATTCACTAGTAGGCCTAGGATCTTGCCAAGCCGGGCCTTTTGGTCGTCCAAACCGACCAGCTTGGCCAGTCGCTCCTGTGGCTCGAAATCGGGATAGGTGATACGACGTTCAAACAGTTCGTCAATTGTGGGTTTGTTCATCATCAAAAGCTCCTTACGCTGGACCGGGAAAGGGAGCGGCCGCCGGCCGAATAAGTCTTATCGTTGAGCATGTAGCCCCTGATCGTCGGTTCGGAACCGGTACCCCGGCTAAACGGAAGCCGTCCCTTGAATGAATCTTTTTCGGCTTGGCTCGCATTGCTCCACTTGCTGCTATAGGTGAGATAGCTGGTGAAACGAGCGCCGATGACGTCTGCGCCAGGCCGCACCTTGCCGGGATCGTCGTCACTGACGTCGTAGCCATTCAGTTCGCGTGCCGTATAGCGCAGCGTGGGCTCGATCCACTGATCGTTGATCTGGAAGCCGTAAGTCACGGTGTCGACGTAGCCGGCTTTGATGTATTCGATCAACTCGGCTTCATATCCAGCGATCAACTCGTCGCTGATGCTGCCGTACAAGCGCTGAATGCGCTTCAAGTCTGCGGCGACTTTGGCGCCCATGTGGCGGGCATGGGTGATTGTAAAAGTAGCAGAATCGGTGATGGTAAAGGAGGACATAGGCACCTCAGACCTGGAATGACGAGCCGAAGACCTTCTGCCAGTAGTAGGTGGTCAGCTGCTTGGTGGGCGCGGCAAGCGCCGCATCGATCGCGTCGCCGGCGTCGAGAGCGGCATCGACGATGGCATCGAGATTGGTTCGGGTATACAGGCGCGCGACGTTGTTCGTGGCATTGACCGGATCGATGATCTGGATCAGGTCATTCGATGCAGGCACATCCGATGCCAGATAGTTGTCCTCGAACACAATGCGCTTTTGGAGACCGTTGTTCGCGATGAAGGTAAAGAACGACTGCAGCGCCTCAGGATAATCCGAGAAATCCACGCCCGTATCCGAAAGCTTCGCGAGGATCATCTCGATCATGAAAGACTTGAAACGGAAATTTTCCGGGTTTGCCGCCTTCTGCAGGGAAGCCCAATACTTCACCAGCCGAACAACCTGGGCGAAGTGCGGCGTCTGCGCCCGTTTCCGCTTGCGTGCGAACTCGAGGTGCAGCGGGATGCTGGTTTCCAGGAGGGAACCATCGTCCTGGCTAACCAGGTTGCCGCGCCACTGCGGCTTGCCCGAATACAATATTGGCACCACGTCGACATCAAGGCCGCTACCTTTGAACGAGACCGTGACCGAATAGGTCTGCGGCTTCACCTGATCCGGACTAAAGTTCGGGAAGGCTTTGCGCAACCGCTCGGTCAGGTAGCCCAGCAAGGCTCTCACGTCATGCGGTGCATCGGCACCCTGGATGTAAACTGCCACATCGATATCGTTCAGCGAACGCAGCGCAGTGCCTTTGGCCAGGCTGCCCGACAGAAGCATGCGCTTCAGCGTAAAGTCGGGGTGCTCGTCCAGATAGCGCTCCAGCTTGTCCTGAAGGCGCTGGGCTTGATCGCGATATTCGTCGGCCTTATCTTTGGGCAGATTGACCCTCTCTTCAGCGAAGCTGGCCAACTCCGCGTGCCCAACATGCTCCTTCGACATCCATATTCCTTTCGTTTTTTATTGCTTCAGACCGAGCGACTGGGTTTCCTTGAATACCAATATATACTAACTAAATGTTCGGAATAGCGAACTTTTGCCAGATGCTACACCTCTCGAATTGAAAAAGCCATAGAAAAAGTTCGGAATCGTGCTACTATTAAATAAGATGTTGTAAACACGGAGAAAAAAGTGGCAACTCGACTCGGCGAAAAGCTGAAATCACTTCGCAAAGACAAAGGACTGACTCTGGAAAAGCTCGCCGAACTCTCTGGACTCAGCAAAAGCTATATTTGGGAACTTGAAAACAGGGAGTCGCAGCGACCATCGGCCGAGAAGCTAAATGCACTAGGGAAAGTGCTCGGTGTTGACTCGGTTTTCTTCATTGAGGATGACATTCGCGCGCCAGAACAAAGACACCTCGATGCAGCGTTCTATCGCGACTACCAAGATCTGGAAGCCGAAGACAAGGAACGTCTGCGCAAGATAATGGAAACCTTCAAGAAGAGCTGATGAGCGACAATCAGACGCCCCAGAAGGCAGCCAACCGCCTCAGCAAAATTCTGGATGCCATTCCAGCAGAATTCCAAAAACGGTTCCCAGTAGATGTGCCATTGATGGCCATGGAAACGGCCAATATCTTCAAATGGTCGGACCCAATCACGGAAATTGAGGGGGTTGCTATCAAGAAGTTTGACGGCATGCTGTTCCCGAATGAGAGCAAGACGGCCTGGAAGCTGCTTTACAACTCAAAAGTCACCTCGGAAGGCCGTACACGCTTCACTCAAGCTCACGAGCTAGGTCACTACATTCTGCACCGAACAATGCAGAATGAATTCATGTGCACCGAGGAGGATATGCGCAATTGGTCTGCAGACTCAAACAATATCGAAGCCCAAGCCGATCTGTTTGCATCTCACTTACTCATGCCGCTGAACGACTACCGTAAGCAACTCAATGCCGAAGTCGATTTTGACCTGCTCGGGCACTGCGCCGATCGCTATGGTGTCTCTTTGACAGCCGCGACCTTGAGATGGCTTGAGCATACAGACGACAGTGCTGTGCTGGTCGTCTCGAAAGACGGGTATATGGACTGGGCCTGGTCCAGCAATAGAGCCTTCAATGCCGGCGCCTTTTTCAAGACCAGTCAAAGCGCCATCGAAATTCCAAGCGCCTCATTGGCGGCAAATGCGACAGTTACCCATGATCGCCACGGGGTCGAAATGGCCGCGCAAGTTTGGTTTCCTCATGCTGACAAGAACAGCATTCTCAAGGAAATGAAGATCGTCTCTGAGCAATACGACTGTGTCTTTACTATCCTTAAACTACCTCGTTCCGAAAAGGTATGGGGCCCGTGGAAATACTAGGACGAAAGCAAAGCCAAAGAAGCCGGCTAGCACACCCCGTTACTCCAAGACTCCAAAGGCAAAATGGCTGCTCCCTGACTAGATTTGGCCAGTTGGGAGTTTCCGACTACCAGTAGCCGGGCCTGTGCACATAGAATATTAAAATTTAGTATCTACCAACCAATCCCTTTAGCATTTCCTGGAGAAGCCGGTCAATGGCGAACGGTGACGATACAATCGAATGGAGATTCGATGGAGCATTGTGAGCACAACAAATTGGAGCTATCTCTCGACAGATGGCAGGAATGCCACTGGCACCTACACCAGATGGAAGCCAATTATCACGAGCCCGAGCCGTTCCGATATTCGCTGAATTCCTTCATCCGTGCCATCAAGGAGGTGCCGCTAAAGCTTCAAAACGATCTGCAGCTACATCCGGAGGCCAGGGCAAAGATCAAACCGCTGCAGGATACCGTTTTCAAAAACGACTTGTTCAAGATACTTGGGAAACAGCGTGATTTCATCGTTCACCATGGCGCGCTGAACCTAAAAAGTCAGGGCCAAGTCGGAACGACTGAGGGAAGGAAGATCAAACTGTCTTTCCCATTTGCCGTCCGTCCCTGGGAAACGTCAGACGAAGCTTATGAGAGGTACAAAGAAATATGCCGGACAGACAAGTTTCTGCGCGGTCTCGGACCGGATTGTGATTCTGCGCCTGCTCTATGGCGCACGTGGATGATCCCGCAATTTCCCGACAGAGATTTACTTGATGTCGCATTCGAGGCATGGAAGCTGCTCGGCGAACTTCTATCCGGTGCCATTGAGGCATTTGGCGGGGAAAAGCTCGACCTCAGCATGCCATGTAGGCACGATCCCGACCTTGTCCACATCAAACGCTTTAGCCAGAAAGAATATTTCATGAGCGTGGACGGCATCGACATCGAGGCGGAAGAACGGAAATGGCGGGAGCGAAAAGCTAGTGATTGAGAGCGATGCCATGAACCGCGACATTTTCCTTGAGCACCTGACTACGGCGCTCTGTGCTATCACTACCCCCCGTTTCTACGAGACCGAACGGGGATTTCAAGGCGAGCTGCTGGTCAGATTGCAGCGAATTATCCCGGAGGGCTTTTTGCCAGATCAAGCCATAATCGAACAGGAGTACCAGAAACGGCTCCGCGTACACGGGCTCACAATCAGGCCCGATATCATCATTCACGAACCCTTTGACCCGAACAGGCACCTCTCACGCCGGGACGGAAATGTTGCGGTCATTGAACTGAAGCGTGCAGCGACAGTTGAACGCGCCGCCGCTGATATCGAGAGCTTGGTCCAAATGATGGAGATTCTCGACTATCCGCTAGCGATCTTTCTTAATATCGCCTCCGACGTAACCCACGCGGATGTCGTACCGGTCGAGTGGCGGGAGCGGATTATCTGTTTTGCCGTGAGCCTGCGGAATGGTAAGGCTCACGTAGTCAGATCCGGCTGATCTAAATAGGTATCGCTTTTTTGAGGTACTCAAGGTAACAGGTCAGCTTCAGGTAGCAAAGCCGTCGCACTTCTGATCACCACTGAACGTCTTCTTTGGCCGAGCAGCGGAAATTGGGCACCCTCCCCCGCCCTAATTCGTTTGACATTACCCCCGTGTGTTAGGAATACGGTGCAGTCATTCATAGCTCGACTATTCGAAATTATTCAGAACCATTCTGTGGCTTCAAGAGCGCCTTGATCGCCTCTTCTCCGAGATCTGGACAGACCTTCTCAATGAACGCATGGACATAGCTGCGCAAGTACGTACCACGGCGAACGGCAATGCGTGTCGTATTGGCCGGAAACAGATCGGGAACGGGGATGAGCACCAGGTTGCGGTCTTGTTCGGCATCGTAGGCGACCGATGCGACGATACCGACCCCCAGACCCAGATTGACATAGGTCTTGATCACGTCGGCATCGATTGCCGAGAGAACAATATCCGGAACAATGCCCGCATCGGCAAATCCCTTGTCTACGTGTCCGCGCCCGGTAAAACCGTCGTGATAAGTGATGATGGGATAGTCGCCCAATGCTTCGAGCGTCACATTCTCGAGGGCAAGCAGCGGGTGGCCTTCCGGCACGATCACCGCGTGGTGCCATGAATAAAATGGAAACGAGGCCAGTTCGGGAACCTTGTCGAGCGACTCGGTGGCAATGCCCACGTCGGCCTGTCCCGTTTCAACCAGTTCGGCGATTTCACGCGGGCTGCCCTGCAACAAGGTCAGATGGACCTTGGGGTAATCGGCCTTGAACCACTGGATGATCTTCGGTAGCGCGTAGCGTGCCTGGGTATGGGTGGTCGCCACGACGAAATGGCCGGTTTCCCGGCTGGCAAACTGGTCGGCGATACGGCGCAGGTTCTGCGTATCGAGCAGGATGCGCTCGACTACGCTGACCAGTTCCTTGCCCGGCTCGGTCAAGCCGAGCAAACGCTTGCCGCGGCGGATGAAGACTTCGATGCCGAGTTCGTCTTCAAGATCCTTAATGTGCTTGCTGACCCCGGGTTGTGATGTGTAGAGGGCGTTGGCCACCTCGGTCAGGTTGAAATCCTGGCGCACTGTCTCGCGGACGATCCTGAGTTGCTGGAAATTCATTGTTTTCTCCCTGTCGCGGCCGTCAGGCGGCTATTTTTTCGTTGTTCTGGAAAACACGGATGTGGCGTGGCCGCACGGACACTTCGTCGCCTTCACGCAAGCCAAGCGCAGCAAGCGTATCGCGTAGCACTGAAACTTCCAGCAACTCGCCGTTCTGGCGCGTCAGCTCGACCTGGGCCAGCGGACCGATGGCGATGACGCGCAGGATCTTCGCCGGCAGGCCGGTTCCCGGCGCGTTGGCCGGCAGCAGGTCGAATTCGTGCGGCCGGACAAAACCGATGGCCGAATCGGTCGCATTGTGTTCGCTGCCGACGGCCAGCGCGTGCTCGCCAACATGCAGGTGGCCATCCTCAACTCGTCCGTGGAACAGATTGACCGACCCCAGGAAACTCGCGACAAAAGGCGTGGCGGGATGGTCGTAGACCACGTCCGGAGCCCCAATCTGCTCAACCTTGCCCTTGTTCATCAGCACGACGCGGTCGGAGACTTCCAAAGCCTCTTCCTGGTCGTGCGTGACAAAAACGCTGGTCACGTGGATTTCGTCGTGCAACTGGCGCAACCAGCGACGGAGTTCCTTGCGTACCTTTGCATCGAGCGCACCGAACGGCTCGTCCAGCAACAGCACCTTCGGCTCGACGGCCAGGGCTCGCGCCAGGGCGATACGCTGACGTTGGCCACCGGACAGTTGCGATGGAAAGCGATCGGCCAACCAGCCAAGTTGAACAAGATCAAGAAGGCGCGTCACACGCTTGCGGATTTCCGCTTCGTTTGGACGGAACTTGCGCGGCTTGACGCGCAGACCAAAAGCCACGTTATCGAACACCGTCATGTGCCGGAACAGCGCGTAATGCTGGAAGACGAAGCCGACCTCACGTTCGCGGACATGGCGATCCGAAGCGTCGTCCCCTTCGAGCAGGATTTGTCCCTGATCGGCGAACTCCAGGCCGGCGATGATGCGTAGCAACGTCGTTTTGCCGCAACCCGACGGGCCAAGCAAGGCAACCAGTTCGCCGGAAGGAATGTCGATGGATACGTCGTTCAGCGCATGAAAGGCACCGAAGTGCTTGCTGATGTTACGGACGGCGATACTCATTGCGATCTCCAATACATTTTGTCTGTGCCTGCTGCAACGCAGCATCGATGACTCAGTGTATTGAAGCGGCCTTATAAGAAGAAATACTTAATTCTAAAAAGCTAATGCAAATATTGAATAAGCAATTTTTTACGTAGCGCAGGGGCTGCCGAACCTGAGCCGAGCCTGAAGGCTCAAGCCGCGCCCTTGTTCTGAGGAAAATCGTCTGTCTCCTGCTGTACGACGTAGCCATGCGTTCGCAACAAGCGCATCGCCGATTCGATATTGCGGCGCATTCTTTTCGGCAGAGGCGGCTTCGGATGGCCTGAAAACTCAGGTGGCTTCAATTCGAAGCCGTGCAATCCCAACCAGTCGGTGATTGCCGCCAACCCCTTGTTGCCGATGCCTTCCGCCTGCTGCAGGCGACGGTAGCCGAGCGTGGCCACTTCCTCCGGCGTGAATTCATGCCGATCGAAAATCTTCCTGAGCGCGTTGCGCTGCAATGTCGGCAGTTCATTCGCCGCTGAAGGAGCGACGGATACAGATTGCCCGTCGCCCGACGCTTCGGACGCGTTGGTTGCCGGGCAATCACTCATGTCATCGGCCATGGGAGTCGTATGGAATATTCATTTACCGGCAAGCTTAGGGTGACAAACCTTTCAACAGAACGACAAAATTTACATATCGATATGCCCGAGAAAGCGGGCAACGAGAGCCTCCATATCGTTTTGACGTCTTAACTTATGCGAAAAAATTCGTTGGGTTCAGCACTCCGTTCAAGCACATTGCGAACCGTCAAAACTACGGTCTGAAGACCATTGCGGCCCAAACAACAGACTGGCTGCAAGAATCAGGAGCCTTCATGAAAACAGTCCTGCCGCTGGTCGGCTTATTGCTGTGCCCGCTTGCCGGTATCGCGGCCGACGCATCCTCCCCTGCCCGCCCCTATTTCGCCGCCAACTGCTTCAACTGCCATGGCTCCGAAGGCAAGGCAGTGTCGGCCATTCCGACCATCGCCGGGCGCGACAAGGGCTATCTGGAAGAAACCCTGAAAGCCTTCAAGGCCGGCACCAAGCAGGCGACGATCATGACCCAGTTGGCGAAGGGTTATACCGATGAGGAGTTAGCCATCCTCGCCGATTATTTCTCACGTCAACGTTAAGGAAACCAGGCCATGACCCGATTCAATGAAAATCGTCGCCGCCTGATGCAAGGCCTTGGCGTATCAGCAACACTGGCCGGTAGCGGCCTGCTGCCGACGGAAGTATTCGCCGCGCCGAAGAAAAGCAAAACTATCGGCCGCGTCGTCGTCATTGGCGGCGGCTTTGGCGGTGCCACCGCGGCGAAATACCTGCGCAAGTGGAGCAACGGCGCCATCGAAGTGGTGCTCATCGAGCGCAACAAGGAATTCATTTCCTGCCCGACCTCGAATGAAGTCCTGGCCGGCAATCGCGAGTTCTCGTCGATCGTCCATTCGTACGAAGGCCTGAAGAAGAACTGGGGCGTCAAGGTGGTTCATGCCACTGTTACCACGGTCAACTCGGAAAAACGCCGAATTTCAACAGACCATGCCGGCGAGTTTTCCTATGACCGCCTGATCGTTTCGCCGGGCGTCGATTTCCTGTTCGGCGCCGTCGCCGGTTACGACGAAGCGGCCCAGAAGAAAATCCTGCACGCCTGGAAAGCCGGCCCGCAGACCATCGCGCTGCGCCAGCAACTGGTCGACCTGCCAGATGGCGGCGTTTACGTGCAGACCATCCCGAAGGCGCCCTACCGCTGCCCGCCCGGACCGTACGAGCGCGTCAGTCAGATTGCCCATTACTTCAAGACAGAGAAGCCGAAGTCAAAAATCATTGTGCTCGATGCCAATGACCAGATCATTTCCAAGGGCAAGCTGTTCAAGGGCGTCTGGGACGACGATTACGCCGGCATCATTGAATACCGCCCGAACTGGAACGTCACCGAGATCGATGCGGCGACGAAGATTGTGACCAACGAAATCGGCGACAAGGAACGCGGCGACGTCATCAACCTGGTGCCGCCGCAGCACGCCGGCAAGATCGCCCACGACGCCGGCCTGGTCAATGCCAACAAGCGCTGGGTCAATATCGACTGGATCACGCTGGAATCGACGGCCGTCAAGAATATCCACGTCCTCGGCGATGCCACGCTGTCGGCGCCGCTCATGCCGAAATCCGGGCACATGGCCAACCAGCATGGCAAGGCTGCTGCTGCCGCGATTGTCGAAATCCTTTCCGGCCGCGAGCCGCAGCCGACCTTGATGGCCAACACCTGCTACTCGCTGATCGACAACCGACGCGCCATTCACGTCGATTCGGTGCATCGCTACGACCCGGAAAAGAAGACGCCGATCGTCGTTCCCGGCTCGGGCGGCGTATCGACCGCACCATCGGTAGAGGAAGGCCTGTTCACCCGGGCCTGGGCGAACAACATCTGGGCCGACATCCTGACCTGATTCTGACGGATTCGTCCCCTGTAGCCGTGGCACCGGGCCAACCGGAACCACGGCTTTTTTACTTCAAGGAACCCCATGTCCGGCAAAACCTTCGTCGACGCCAATTACCGTTTCATCGCCGCCTACCAGGAGGTCAATGCGCGCATCGTCCAGCGCCAGCAAGCTCTGGCGCTCTTCGTTACGCTGACCGCCACCCTGCTCGCCGGCCTGCTTGCTCTCCATCCGGGCGGCAACGGACGCCAATTGCCGGTCGAGTGGCTGGTCTTCGGTTTTCCGGTAACCAGCCTCTGCCTGGCTTTCCTCAACTACAAGGCGGAACGCGCCATTACCAACCTGCGCTCATTTCTTTCTGCACTGGAAAAACTCGACTCCGCGCACGAACGTCTGCCCAGCTACAACACCGACCCGCGCTGGGCACATGGCGTCAACAAGGTGCGCCGCTTCCACGACATCGCGGCGGCCATCCTGGCCACGGGTGCCAACGGAATTGGCATCGGCGTCGTCCTGCAACTGTACCCGGAGCGCCTGGCCGACAAGCCGTTCGTTCTCTATCTGCTGGTTCTCGGCGCCATCTTGTCCGTACTCGCCCTGCTAATCATCCCGCGCTGGAGTTATCGCCCGCTCGAAGACTGATGCCATCCGCAGGATGGTTCTGTATGTCATATCAGGAAACTCTATTCATCAAAGCTGTGAGCAACAAAAGATATAACAAGAAAGTCCTTCGCAGGCCCAGAGGCAGGAAATATTCTGGCTACTCGCTGCACCGCAGCAATATTCAAAATAGCCTTTCATAACCTTACTGCAAGGAGCTTTCCCATGAGCCTGACCCCTTACCTCGAACAGTTCTCCACATTCCAGGATGCCGCCATCGATGACCTGAATGCCGCCATTGAAGCCTCGCTGAGCGGCGTCGGCAAATTGTCCAGACATCATCTTGACCACCTGCGCAGTCTGCTCTCGGCCAAGGAGCTTTACGACATCAGCCGTATCCAGTCGAACATCGCCCAACCGGTCATTGACCGAAACATCGCTTACTTCCGCGGGCTATACGACATTTCGTCGGAAACCTTGGGTGCCTTCACGGCGCTGGGCGAACAGCAGCAGGATCGCGTCCATGGCTCGATCGGCGCCTTGCTTGATACCTATACCAAGAGCAACAGCCATCACGAAGTCGCCATTGCTGCGGTACGTTCTGCTGTTTCCGCCGCCAATACGGTATTTTCAAACGCCAACAAGGCGGCCCGTCAGGTTGTTGAAATTGCCGATGCCGGCATCAATGCAACGACCTCGGCAACCGTGCGCGCCGCTTCCGCTGCCGTCAATCAGCCACGGAAAAAAGCGGCTTGACCCAAAAGAGGCACGGGGTGTTCTCGCGGGAACACCCCGGTTAAAACGGATAAGCTCATAACAATCACTTCGTTCCCTCTGCAACCTCCCGGAACAAGAATGGCGTTGAAGACCGGGCATATGATTCGTCCGGTATAAACCCAACAACGAAATTCCGGAAGTAGAAATGGCCAAGACCCTTATCGTACCGGGGCTGCGCAACAGCGGCCCAGCCCACTGGCAAACCTGGTTCGAAACCCAGCTGCCCGATACTCATCGCGTCGAGCAGGAAAACTGGGAACGTACTTGTCTTTCGGACTGGGCGGCACGCGTTCGGGATGAAATTGATGCCATCGGCGAAAAAGTGTGGATCGTCGCCCACAGTTTCGGCTGCCTGGCCACCGTCACCGCCGCCTTTGAGCGCCAGGATCGCATACTGGGTGCCTTGCTCGTTGCCCCGGCCGACCCGCACCGCTTCGGCGAACCGACCGCCCTGCTCGAAGAAAAATTGCAGTTCCCCAGTCTGGTTGTCGCCAGCACCAACGATCCCTGGGTCAAGGCCAGCGCCGCTGAATACTGGGCAGGGCAATGGGGAAGCGCGCATCTCAACATCGGTGAAGCTGGCCATATCAACGTCGACTCGGGGCATGGCCCCTGGCCTGAAGGCCTGCGTCTGTTCGAGCGGTTGCGGGCCGACAAAATCGTATAGATGAAAATCTGATAAGCATCGAAGAATTCATTCTTTTTGATTGTTAATCAACTCCCTAAACTGGCCACATCGATCCCCTCTTCCGGAGTTTCCGCATGTTCAAATTTGGCCTTTTTTTCGGGTTGACCGTAGCAATCGGCCTGGGCAGCGCTTTTGGCCAGACGACGCTGCTTAACGTCTCCTATGACCCGACACGCGAGCTGTACAAGGACTTCAACGCCGCCTTCAACAAGCACTGGCAGGAAAAGACTGGTCAGGCCGTGCAAGTCCGCCAGTCGCATGGCGGTTCCGGCAAGCAGGCGCGCTCGGTGGCCGATGGTCTGGAAGCCGATGTCGTGACGCTGGCCCTGGGTTACGACATCGATGCGCTGGCTGAGCGCAAACTGATTCCGGCCGACTGGCAAAAACGCTTCCCGAACAATTCATCGCCCTATACCTCGACCATCGTTTTCCTCGTCCGCAAGGGTAATCCGAAGGCGATCAAGGATTGGGGTGATCTGGCCAAGCCGGGTATCGCTGTCATCACGCCGAATCCGAAGACGTCCGGCGGCGCCCGCTGGAACTATCTGGCGGCCTGGGCCTGGGCATTGAAGCAGCCGGGCGGCAACGAGCAGAAGGCCAAGGAGCTGGTCACCGGCATCTTCAGGAACGTGCCGGTGCTCGACTCCGGTGCCCGAGGTTCGACCACAACCTTTGTCGAACGCGGTATCGGCGACGTGCTGATCGCTTGGGAAAACGAAGCCATCCTGGCGGTCACTGAACTGGGCAAGGACAAGTTCGAGATCGTCGCCCCCAGCCTGTCGATCCTCGCCGAACCGCCGGTGGCCGTGGTCGACAAGGTGGTCGAGAAGCGTGGCACGCGACTGACGGCGCAGGCCTATCTGGATTACTTGTATTCGGAGGAGGGCCAGAACATTGCGGCCCGGCACTACTATCGGCCGAGCAATGCCAAGGTCGCCGCCAAATACGCGGCCAGCTTCCCGAAAATGAAGCTGGTGACCATCGACGACAGCTTTGGCGGCTGGCCGAAAGCGCAGAAAGCGCACTTCGCGGATGGCGGCACTTTCGACCAGATCTACCTGAAGAAATAAGATGGCCAACAACTGGAGCGAAAAGGAAATCGAGCTGACTGCCCACCGCTTCAAGGCGGTCGCTCACCCGATCCGTCTCGGCATCGTCTGCCTGCTCGGGCAAGGCGAGCGGACGGTCGGCGATATCTGCAACGAACTGGGCACCACACAGCCCAATATCTCGCAGCACCTCACCCAGCTCCATAACCAGAACCTGCTCAAATCGCGCAAGGACGCCAACCGCGTTTACTACGCCATCGCTGATCAGCGGCTCAGCGAGATCATTGGGATGTTGCAGGAAATCTACTGCAGCTGAGCGTACTGCCCGTTTATTGGGCAAACGATGTAAATCGTTTCTGCAACAGCGCGTTAGAGCATCAACCCCTCACCTGCCCCCAAGCTTATCCACAGGAAAAGGGGATAAGCCCAGGCTGGCGGGATGCCCGCTTAGTGAGAGATCGGCTTGAAATCCGGATCGGCAAAATAGTGGGCGTATTTTTCCAGTGCGCCGATCACTTTCACGGCACCGTCGATGCGCTTGGCCTTTCTGACCTTGCCGCTCATCTGTTCGGCCCCGTCAAGCAATTCGGCAACGATCAGGTGCAGTTGGGCATCCGCCTCGGGTGCCAGCTTGCAATTGCGGACGATGGTGGCGACCTCTTTCTCGACCAAGCGCGCCAACTTGCCATAGCCGGCAGTCGACAATTTGCCCTCATGGATATCGTGTAGTGAAGCATCGACGGACTGGCGAATATTCGCCATCGATTGCCGCAAGGGCGCATCGGTTTGCCACTTACTCCCGTTATTCAACTGCAGCGTCGCCGGGCTGCTGTGATGGTGCCCGTGGCTATCGTGGGCCGGGGTGGCCGGGGTGGCCGCGCTGAGCGAACCAGCGCTCAGGCCGAGGAGCAGAATCAGCGCACCTGCAGTCGTTACCCGTTTTTTCGTCATGAGCTCTCTCCGTTTTCTGCGTAGTACAACGCAATGGCGGGAGCTTAACGATGGCGCTATCTGCCAACCATGATCCAGAACAAAATTGGCTCCCTATCCTGCCGAAAAGGGACGAAAAAAAAGCCGACGTCTCCGTCGGCATTTTTTGGGGCTGGAAACAGCTTACGCTGCAACCTTGCCCTTGCCCCGCGCCAGACGGCGCACGACGGCCAGCATCCGGTCGATTTCTTCGCAGGTGTTGTAGAACGCCAGCGAAGGACGCACGGTGGCTTCGACGCCGAAGCGACGCAGAATCGGCTGGGCACAATGGTGGCCGGAGCGCACCGCGATGCCTTCCTCGTTCAACGCCTTGCCAACCTCTTCCGTCGTATAACCAGCCAGGACGAAAGAAGCCACGCTCGCCTTGTCCGCCGCCGTGCCGATCAGGCGCACTCCGGGGATCGAGGACAGGCCACGCGTGGCATAGACCAGCAGATCGTGCTCGTAGCGAGCGATGTTCTCGAGGCCGATACGGTCGACATAGTCCAAAGCCGCACCCAGCCCCACAGCGTCGGCGATGTTGCCGGTACCGGCTTCGAATTTGTTCGGCGCCGGCTGGAACAGCGTCTTCTCGAAGGTGACGTCGGCAATCATGTTGCCGCCGCCTTGCCAGGGCGGCATCTGCTCGAGCAGCGCTTTCTTGCCGTAGACCACGCCGATGCCGGTCGGACCGAAGATCTTGTGGCCCGAGAACACGAAGAAATCGGCATCGAGCGCCTGCACATTGACCCGCAGATGGGAAACCGATTGCGCGCCATCGACCAGCACTTTGGCGCCGGCCGCGTGAGCCATGTCGATCACCTGCTTGATCGGCGTCACCGTCCCCAGCGCGTTCGAGACTTGCGTCACCGAAACGAGCTTGGTTTTCGGGTTGAGCAGTTTCTGCAACTCATCGAGCTTGAGCTGGCCGCTGTCGTCGACGGGGATGACGCGAATCTTCGCCCCGGTTTGCTGGGCCAACTGCTGCCACGGCACGATGTTGGCGTGGTGTTCGAGCAGCGAGACAACGATTTCATCGCCTTCGCCGATGTTCTGGACACCCCAGGTCTTGGCGACCAGGTTGATGGCTTCCGTCGCACCACGCACGAAGATGATCTCGTCGGCCGAACCGGCGCCGAGGAAACGCTGCACCTTCTGCCGCGCTGCCTCGTAGGCATCAGTCGCCCGCGCCGCCAGCTCATGCGCCGCCCGGTGAATATTGGAATTCTCGTGGGCGTAGAAGTAAGCGAGGCGGTCAATCACCGACTGCGGCTTTTGTGTCGTCGCAGCGTTGTCGAACCAGACCAGCGGCTTGCCGTTCACCCGTTCGTTGAGGATCGGGAAATCGCGGCGCACGGCATTGACGTCGAAGGCCGGGCGAGCCGTCGGGCCGGTTTCCGGCACCTTGGCCGAATCGAGAAAATAGAAATTGGCCGTTTTTTCCGGTTGACCGTGGGATTTGGGTGCTTGGCGATCAGAGGAGATTTCAGCCAGCAAGGACTTCAACTCGCCTTCGCCGGGCAGGCCGAAAGGCTGCGCGACGACGCGGTTTTCCGGCTTGGCCGGGACACCGCCCGATTGGGTGTAGGGACTGGCCTCACCGAGGAAGTAGTACGGCGAAGTTGACGCAAATACCGGTGGGGAAACCGGCGCCTGATCGGCAAACTGGCTCGGCGGCTGCGGCGGGGTAATCGCTGGCAGCGAGGCAGCATAAGCCTCCGGAACGCCGAACTCGGCACCACCGCTGCCGGCCGGGTCAACCGGGTCCGGCGCGATGGGCACCGGCGCGACGCTCGGGCCGGACTGGATCAGGCTCGGCTCCGGGGCCGGCGCACTGCCTGCGCCTAGCGAAGTCGGCTGGTTGCTAAACCCATCCCCACCCCGGCCCTCCCCTTGAAGGGGAGGGAGAGATTGGCCTGGCAACCGCCGGAAGAATTCCGAGGCAAGCCGTCCAAGCGTGGCCTCGTCAGGGAGTCCTGGCGCCGATGAAGCGCCCAGCCCCTCGACGCCATTACTTGTAGGTGTCGGGATATTCATGGTACTTGCCGATCTCCACATCTTCGAGGACTGCAATCGCATCCGGCACCAGCACGGCCAGGGAGCAATACAGCGAAATAAGGTAGGACGCGATGGCGTTGCGGTTGATGCCCATGAAGCGCACCGACAGGCCCGGGCTTTGTTCGCCGGCCAGACCTGGCTGGAACAGGCCGACGACGCCCTGGCGCTTTTCGCCAACGCGCAACAGGATGATGCTGGTCTTGCCGCCATCAACCGGCAGCTTGTCCGACGGGATCAGGGGAATGCCGCGCCAGGTCAGGAACTGGGCGCCAAACAGGGAAACGGTCGGCGGCGGCACGCCACGCCGGGTGCATTCACGGCCGAAGGCGGCGATGGCCAGCGGGTGGGCCAGGAAGAAGGCCGGCTCTTTCCAGACCTTTGTCAGCAGGTCGTCGAGATCGTCCGGGGTCGGGGCGCCGGTCAGTGTCGAAATGCGCTGTTCGTCGGCCACATTGGCCAACAGGCCGTAATCCGGATTGTTGATCAGCTCTGATTCCTGACGCTCCTTGATGGTTTCGATGGTCAGGCGGAGCTGTTCCTTGATCTGGTCGTGCGGGCTGCTGTACAGATCGGAAATGCGGGTATGCACGTCAAGAATGGTGGTGACGGCGTTGAGGAAGAATTCGCGCGGCTGCTCGTCGTAATCGACGTAGGTCTGCGGCAATTCGGATTCGTCACGCTGCGAGCAAGCGACGCGGACGTCACGCGGATTTTTGACGGTATTCAGGCGGTAGATACCGGCCTCGACCGGCAGCCATTGCAACAGGTGCACCAGCCAACGCGGGCTGATGGTCGACAGTTGTGCCGTGGTCTTGGTCGCATTGGCTAGTTGCCGGGCGGCGACGTCGCTCAGGGCGGTCGCTTCGGGGTGTTGGGCCATGGTGAGCTCTCCTTAGATCAAAAATGAAAATGCTTATAAGAAAATCAGTCGGTCATTGTCGAAAGACGGAGCCCCCGCTTCAACATGCTATAGCCATCAAAAAGGACTTCAGGCCGCGCGTTGCTCGCAGTGGAAGAACAGGCGCGACATGCTGATGCCCAGCGCCCCGGCCAGTTTTCCCGCCGTTTCAAGGGAGGGAATGACCTGCCCTCGCTCAACTTCGCCCAGATAGGAGCGATTGAGGTCGGCTTTTTCCGCCAGCAACTCCTGCGACCAGCCGCGCAGTTCCCGGAAATGCCGAACAGCCCGGCCAAAGCTGTTGATCAGGTCGTTCACTGGACAACCTTCCCGGCACCACCCGTTTCGTGTTGCAAGCTGGCCTGCGAGACGTGGCTGCCGGCCGGCACGCTGCGCGTCAGCCAGACGTTGCCACCGATACTGGAGCCACGACCGATGGTAATGCGCCCAAGAATGGTGGCGCCGGCATAGACCACCACCTCGTCTTCGAGAATCGGATGGCGTGGCGCGCCCTTCTCCAGCGCCCCGCTTTCGTCCTGCGTAAAGCGCTTGGCACCGAGCGTGACGGCCTGATACACGCGAACGTTCCGGCCGATAACGGTCGTTTCGCCGATGACAACACCCGTTCCGTGGTCGATGAAGAAACCGGCACCGATCTGCGCCCCGGGATGAATGTCGATACCGGTGATCGAGTGGGCGATTTCCGAAATAATGCGGGCGACCAGCGGCACGCCCAGCGCGTACAAGGCATGGGCCAGCCGGTAATGGATAACGGCCAGGATACCCGGATAGCAAAGCAGCACTTCATCGACGCTGCGCGCGGCCGGATCACCCGAATAGGCAGCTTCAACATCGGCATCGAGCAAGCCGCGCAAGGCCGGTAGCTGCCGGGCAAAATCCTTGACGATCTCGGCCGCCAGAGCCTCGACATCGTTCTTTTCCTCGCAGGCCAGACGGCGGTTGTAACCCAGTTCAAGCTGAACCTGCTGGAACAGGGCGTTCAGCGCCTTGTCCAGCGTGTGGCCGACGTAGAAATCCTCGCCTTCCTGATGCAGATCGGCCGGCCCGAGGCGCATCGGGAACAGCACCCCGCACAGCGATTCAGCGATTTCCTTGAGTGCCTCGCGGGACGGGAATTCGCGCACGGCGAACTCCAGGCTCCGCTGCTGCGCCGCCCGCCACGCATCGCGAGCTGCATGCAATTCGCTGACGATTTCCTTGACGCCCCAGCCGCCAACCTGCTCGTAGGCCAGGGAGGAGTTGGCGACCGGGTGTCTCATGCGGCCAGCCCGGCTTCGTTGAACAGGCCTTCGAAGAGGATGGAGCTCAGGTAACGCTCGCCGGAATCGGGCAGGATGACGACGATGGTCTTGCCGGCGTTCTCCGGTTTCTCGGCCAGACGCGCTGCCACCGCGACGGCAGCACCGCTGGAAATTCCGGAGATGATGCCCTCTTCCTTGGCCAGGCGACGGGCGTAAAGCACGGCATCCTCATTGGACACCTGCTCGACGGCATCGACCAGCGACAGGTCGAGCACGCCCGGCACGAAACCGGCGCCGATACCCTGAATCTTGTGCGGGCCGGGCTTGATCGGCTCACCGGCGCGGGCCTGGGTCAGCACCGGGCTGGCGGTCGGTTCGACCGCCACCGACTGAATAGCCTTGCCCTTGGTGTTCTTGATGTAGCGCGAAACGCCGGTAATCGTTCCGCCAGTGCCGACACCGGACACCAGGATGTCGATGGCACCATCAGTGTCTTCCCAGATTTCCGGGCCGGTCGTCAGTTCATGGATGGCCGGATTGGCCGGGTTCTTGAACTGCTGCAACAGCACGTACTTGGGGTCGGAAGCTGCGATTTCCTCGGCCTTGGCAATGGCGCCGCCCATCCCCTTGGCGCCTTCGGTCAGCACCAGTTTCGCGCCAAACGCCGTGAGCAGTTTGCGCCGCTCGATACTCATCGTTTCCGGCATGGTCAGGGTCAGCGGAATGCCCTTGGCGGCGGCAACGAAGGCCAGCGCGATACCGGTGTTGCCGGAAGTCGGCTCGACCAGCTCCTTGCCCGGATGGAGCAAGCCACGTTGTTCGGCATCGTTGATCAGCGCCGCACCGATCCGGCACTTGACCGAATAAGCCGGGTTGCGGCCTTCGATCTTGGCAAGCACGGTGGCCTTGGCGCCGTCGATGACGCGATTGAGCTTGATCAGCGGCGTGCGGCCGATCGACTGCGAGTTATCTGCAAACCATTTGGACATGCTGTTTTCTCCCTGAAAATTTTTGAATCAGTCCTGAATCCACGGCAGGCCGGCGTTACGCCAGCCATTGAAGGCACCGCGTCGCTGCTGTTCGTCGAGATCGCCCTCGAACCCTTCGAGGATGTTGAAAACGTTCTTGAGTCCGCCTTTGGCCGCCGCTTCGGCCGCTGCTGCCGAACGCTTGCCGCTACGACAGAGCAGCAGCACAACATCGTCCTTGCCAGCCTTGCTTTCCAGTTCCTTGATGAAACGCGGGTTGCGCGACAGCGACAGCCCGGTCATCCAGGCGACGTGTTTCGTTTCCGGCACATGGCCGACGAATTTGCGCTCTTCGGCGGTTCGTACGTCGATCAACACCGCTTCGCCGGATTGGAACAGCGCCCAGGCATCCTGCGGCGTCACGCTGCCGGCATAGGGAAGATTGTCGGCAGCTGCCTGCTGGCGCGCCTGCTCAAGAATCGGCGAAGCGCCACCGGCGTTGCCACCTTCGGCAAACGAGGGCGACACCTGGGCAGACGATTGAGTGTCGGTAACTGCGTCGATAACTGCATCGGTCATGGCGATTCCTTTCGCTTTCGGCCAGCCGGAACAACCGGCCGCATGGGTATTTGGGGTCACTGAAAATGACTCAGTGATGTCTGTAGCCACCAATTTATTCCCCGCCGCTCATGCCCAGAACGAATAAAAATGCAGATCGATATAACGATCGCCGTAATAAGGATGTTGGCCAAAACCACCCGACGAGGGACTTGCCGGGAGTCACCGACGGCATATCGAAATAGCCAGAAATTCTTTGTCGACCGTGGGAATTCGCCGCAGAATTGCCCTGCACCGCCGGATTTAATCGATAACTTGCCAGGGCGGACGACAAATACTGGCTAAAGCGTCGCTCGCTCCAGCACTCTCCGGGAGCCGGCCTCGCCGGACACACCGGAGAGCAAGGAGCAACAAAATGGTTTTGACCCTCGAACTGCCGACCCGCCCGGCCACCAGCGATCTCTTCAACAACCTGTTCGCCAGCTACGAAAGCCGCTTCGGCGCCCTGCCGGCATGGCTCGACGAACTTTCCCGCAGCGATGCCAAATCCCTGTTGCGCCAGGCCTTGCGCCGCGGCGCCCCGCTCGCCCCGGCCGACTTGCCGTACTGAGCGAGGTGAAGGCGCTCCGGATTGCAACGGGGCGCCTTGTCCTTCCTTTTAGGCGAGGCCAGCCAACCCGCTGCTCAGTTGCCCGAGGCTGCGTTTGCTGAACACCACCGGCACCGCCATGTCGTCAGCCACCCGACGAATCTTGCGCACCAGCCCGTGGTTGATCTGATCGACCATCACCACGATGACCCGTGTATCGACCGGAATGGTGCGATGGCACTCCCCCGGCTTGCGCCCGCTCCAATGGCGAACCGGCTCATAGCCCTGCCCGGCCAGAAAGTCGCGGAACGAATCGACGCGATCACCCCCAACGATCAATGCAGCCATGACGCACCTCCTGTCTGTTCACAGCATCAATCTATCCAGAGCGGAACAGGTACGGAACGACGCAGTTGTTAACTGCTAATCCAGCGTCGACGTATAAGCATTAGCTCGAATCAGCACACTCGCGCCAGCCGAAAAAATGGCCCGCTACCGACAGGTAGCAGGCCTAAACGCAAGCGCGTGATGGAGAGAGAGATGAGTCGCACGAGACGAATGCAACTGCAGGACAGAAGATACGGCAGCCGAACTGCTACGAAAACGAATTAGATTGAATAAGCAAACAAGCGCGGCAGCGTGATCTTATTTACTGATCTCGGCGCCGGAGGGGTCACCTTTGCGCTGGTTACGGCCACAAGCTGAAGTTCGACTGCATAAGATAGCTGACGGTCAACCGACTGCTTGGCACGAAAACTTGCCGGATAGGCAACGGAAGCAACTGGCCGAGACGGCCGTTTGAGGGACTGGCTGATTTGGCCAGCAATGCGTCAACAAGCCGCCCTTCGACTATCAATCAGGTTGAATGGCTAATTCTCAGTCTTGCGAACTCAAACCTTGTGCCCATTGATATCATTCGCTATCCAACGGTAGCAACGACAGATTTCTGGGTGGACGCATCAACGCTTAAGGCGTCGCCGCGGTATCCTGTGGCGAATCCCAGCATTTGGAGTTCGCCGATCCAGACTCAAAGCCATCTCTGCTGCTGTCAACACATTGAACTCCAACAAGCGCTCAAATAACTCAACGCCGCGCAAGCTGATCTCACCTGGCATATCCTGCAAACGAAGGGCTACGGAAATAAGGGAGTCACAGTGGAATGCCCATCCGCTAGCTGTATCAGCAAGATGAGCCCCCACCGTATCAATTAATACGTGAGCCAAACTGGCTACTCGTATCGGCTGGTACTCAACAAGCTCTTCAAGAATTGCCGGGAAATGTTCGGCACGCCCATCCAGGAACAAGGCAGGATTTTCGGCAAGCGCATCCATTAACTCCCAGGTCAATCGATCTGGCGGCCATGCAGATCGGAGACGGAAAATTTCGCCCAATGCATCGCGAACCGGTTTTTCGTCGCTGGGCAGCAAACGTAACAAATAGCCATGCGCCAATGAACGAAAAGATGGCTCTTCCCACATGCGAATCACCGTGTGGGCTACTCCGGCTTTTTGCAAGGGTGCCTCCGGGGCAACGGAAACCAGCAGTTCCTCCAGTGTGTCGCTCAACCAAACTTCATTCTGGCGCCAAGCACGCCGCAGCATCAGCACCTCACCGCTCCCCTGAAGGCCTCTCTCCCCCTGTTTTGCCATCACAGCCAGCCAGCGCTTGGCGTAATCGGGAGAAATCCACCTTTGTAGTTCGGCCATTAAGCGAACGTCTCTTACCTCGCCAAAAATGGAGGGAAAAATCGCAAAAAGGCGATCAAGAAAAATCTGGGCACGCTCATGGTCAGCTTGATGCAAGTAGAAAAAATCATGGCTGGCAAAAGCTGACCACACCTGAGGTGCCTCACTGCGATTGAGGTGTTTCTCCAGAATATCCAGCCAACGATCTAATGCAGGCGGTGATGCAGAAAGGCAAACTTTCGACAGTGCCGCCAAAATCGGAAAATTCCCTCCCGGCAAAGCGGCAAGCCCTCCAAATCCCCATAGCACGCTGTTGTGAGGATCGTTTTTATCCTCTCGCTCAACAGTTTCAGATGCAGGATCGACGGATTCCAACCATCCCTCCAAGCTGTTCACTAGCGCCTGCGGAATCTTATTGGAGGAAGAAGCCAAAGACTTGATCGCGTAAGCAGCCGAATGTTTGAAGTGCTTACTGGAGAATCCTTTCTGGATCAGCTCCCCAATCAACGACAGGGTTTCATCGACAGAGAGCTTGGCCTTTGAAATATCACGAATTACATCGCTAACAGGGAGTTCGTTTCGGCCGGGTGTTAGCTGGCGAACTACTTCGATAACTTTTGCCGGATCGAATTCCAACATCCTTGCCAACGCCCCTCCCGCCTGGATCGCCCCTCCTTCCATGGAATAGCGAGGATGATCCCATCCTGTATCGTCAGTCAGTTCATCAAACAAGGCGAGAATGTCCGCGACCGGCGCTTTGGCCATTTGCTCCGCGCTGACCCGACTACCGATACAAGAAATTCCGGTGAATCGAATATCTTGATCTTCAGTATTCGGGAACGCACGCTCCTCCTCTCGAAGAAGCTGACGCCCTTTGGCGCTAAGTTTTTCTTCAGGGATGGAGCGCAACAAACGGTAGCGATGCTGCCGACAAGTTCTGAGGCGACGTAGTCGAATACTCGCATCGTCTTCGGGAAAATGGCCCTTGTAGTACTGCCATCCGATGATGGCCTCTTCCAATCGCGCCAGTTGTCCATCGTTCAGATGAGGAACCAGAGCACTGATCAGTGCTCTGCTCTCTTGATGGTGATCAGAATATGGTCCCAATACCAGTCGTCGGGAATCGGCACAAACATAGTCCAGCGCAAAATCAGCGTAGCTTTCCACGCACTCTGCCAATCCCATGACAAGAAGACGCTGGATGGGTAGCAAATCGACATCCTGATATTTCGCCATGAATTCGCAAAAGGCTGCTGGCTCTTTTTTTGCCCAACCGCGAACACCAACGGCAAAAGACTCCAGCAATGGCTGTTCATGACGCCAAGCTTCATCCGCCCAAGGATCGAGAAGCCCACCACATTGACGATAACCAATCAGAATCTGATGCTCTTGGGCTGCGGACTTCCCAAACAAGCTCAGCAGCATGGGCCAGACCCCACGGATGAAAGCTGTGGGCGCCGCTTCGGCAACAGCGGGAAGATCTCTCAAACTCTCTGACTCCAGGAGTTTCCTAACCGCTTCGGTACTATCACCTTCTTTCTGAACAGCCTGCCAGCGGCGCTGCAACCAAGCCACCAACAACCTTGGCGCCTCATCCGGGAAAAGCGCACTGACCATGCTGATAGCTTCATTGATGTGCCATTTCGCAACTTCGGTACGGCCAATGATCGTTTCCAACCTTGCCACCCAAGCCAAGTCCGCTGGAACGACATCGCTCTGTACCAGCAAAGTCCAACTTTGGGTGTCCAGCGCAGGATTAGGCAACCAGTAGCGGTCCACCAATGCCAAAACAGCTTCAGGCGCTAGTGCCAACGCCCGATCAAGAAGGTTCCTTACCTGATTACATTCATCCACAGGGCGTTGCATCAATAGCGGCAAGTACCCCGCCTCCATCTCTTTAAACCAGCCCAAACTTCCCGTCATGGCGCCTAGAAAGCGAGGCTGAAACCAGGGATCATCGAAATTGCCCCAGGCCAGTTGGACTTCACATGGCAGAGGAGCCTGTTGCATCCCCATGAATTCAACTAGCAGCATGCGCAAATGAGGGCGCAGCTCCGACTGCCATAACCGGCTCAACTCCTCCCCGTAGAGCCCCGGATCGGTGCGGCGCATATAGATCAAGGCATGCCAGAGTTGAGGACGTATACGCAAGCGGCTCTGCCCGGCCAACACCGCTTCTGTAAGCCGCCCACCCTGTTCCAAGAAACTGCGGGCACGCAAAAACTCATACCAAGTCTGATGCCGAAAACTAACTTTACCCTCGCTCTCCGGCTTGATTAGCAGTCCTTCCCTTTCCAGGTCCTGCAATTCCTGCTGGAGGTGTTCGAAACGCGCAGTCGGCAACCATAGGCTTTCCCGTTCCGCCATGCTCTCGGCCAGAGCAAGCATCAGTTCGCGCCGTCGTCCGCTGGGGTCGGCACGGATAACCCGCTCATCCCACAATTGCTGGAGCAAGCCTTGCAATCCTTGCGCCAAGTCAGGCTCATGGGTTCCCTGCAACAAGGACAAAAAAGCATTGAGAGCATGGGGTGAGCGAAGGGTCTCTCGCACTGCCTCTGCCCACGCTCCGGCATTCACACCGCGTTCACGCAACACCGCCTCGACTACACTCCATTCTGGCAAAGCCAGGGTAAGCGTATCCAGCTCAAAACGGCGTAGGGCTGGGTCATGGCGCTGCTCGAAAATCCGGCAGGAAGCAACCACATGGACCCGCTCAATACCGCGCAAATCGCGGATCAGATCGAGCAGCACCCGCAGACGCTCCGGCCGCTGGACAACCAACTCCGCCAAGGCATCGAGTTGATCGATCAAAACTACGACCGGCTGCTCCTGGGCAATACGCCGTACCATCGCTTCGACAGTTTGGGGAAGGCGCAACGCTTTTGCCAATTCACCAGCATTGGTAACTTCGCAGGGTAAGCAATCAGCCTTGATCCCGAGCACTGCCACCCCCTGAGCTAGCAGTTCATTGCCCCAGTGGGCCAACAGCGCCGATTTACCGCAGCCCGGCTCGCCCAGCAACAGCGTCACTGAATGTGTTTGGTTAGCAAAGATGCCCCGCAATTCATCTAGCTCGGGTGGCGCTAACCATTGGCCGCCCGGCAAAGTACTGGGCCATTGGAACAAATCAGCGGACGCCTGACACAAGCTAGCGACCAGACCGCACAATGGAAGAGCCAAGCCGAGCTTGGCGAGTTCTGCATCCACCGACTGCCCAAGTTTTTCGAGCAACTCTTCGGTATCCCCAAACAAACCAGGCCGGACAAGAGCATTGATTTCTTGATGAAATGCCACCACATCAGACATTTCTTCCTGATTGAACAAACTAGAATGCTCTGCGTCCGGCCGCGTAGTCCGCAAGGCAATTACCGGTATTTCATGTGCCCGTGCCTGTCGAAATTCCAGATGGGTGATTGAAAGCTGCTCTGGATTGTCATCTGTTGGAACAAAGCCTCGTCGATAGCCCTGTATCAATGTGACTAGCTGGCAGGCTGCTACATTGGCCAGACAACTCTTCAGCACGGGGTCGCTATCCGGCGCGTAACTATCAACCGGCTCATGCCCATTTCTAGCGAGCCAGTCCTTTACCGCCTGCCGTTCCCGGAAAAGGTCGTCCTTGGTGGAAGATATATAGATTCTGGCCATGCTGAATAAATACAACAAAAGAAGATCAGGGCGGCAATCTAACATGTACGAAGAACATCGCGGGCAGACGTGGCACGCGACGTGCCGAAGATCGGCATTGGGCACTTTGGTGTCGGCAACTCCAATCCCACGGCGAATCAAATCATCGCAAAATCAGCCTTGCGGGCACACCGGTCGAGACTTCCACGGTCAACCGGAAAAAAGCCCTAAAAATGAAATACTGAGCGGCCTGGGTTGCTTAGCCGGGATAGGCCACCACCTCGTTTTCGCCCAGCCGCAGCACCGTAGCCACCTCGTCGCCACCGTCCGGCCCTTCCGATTTGCCAGAGGCCAGCAGCCCGAAGCGCTTGAGTTGGGCGCGCAGGATGTTGCGTGAGATGCCGAGCAGGCGGGCGGTGCGTACCTGGTTGTTGTCGCAATGCTCGAAGGCGAGGCGGACCAGTGTTTCCTCGACCTGCTCGAACAGGTTGTCGCGGTTCTCGTCGAACATTTCTGTCAGTGCCTTGGACAATCGGCAACCGTCGTCCTCCTCGACCACGCTGGCCGGCCGCGAGCTGTTGAGCACCGGCACGCGCTCCTTGATGCGCAGGTCAGCCGAACGGATCACGCCATCGCGGCAGACGATCAGCGCGTAGTGGATGACATTTTCGAGTTCGCGGATATTGCCGGCCCAGCCGTAGCTGATCAGCGCCTGACGGGCGTTCGATGAAAACTCGATGGGTCCGAGGTGGAGCTTGGCCCGGTAGCTGTCCACGAAATGGCGGGCTAGCGGAATGATGTCGCCCGGCCGCTCGCGCAGTGGCGGCAGGTTGATCGTCGCAATATTGAGACGGTAATAAAGGTCGGCTCGGAAGTGCCCGGCCTCGACGGCGCTGACCAGATCGACGTTGGTCGCCGCGACCAGTCGGACATCGATATCGATCGGCTTGCGCGAACCAAGGCGGACGACCTGGCGTTCCTGCAGCACGCGCAGCAATTTGACCTGCATCGGCAGCGGCAGATCGCCGATTTCATCGAGGAACAAGGTGCCGTGCTGGGCCGCTTCGAACCAGCCCTGACGCTGGCCCTGGGCGCCGGTAAAAGCGCCGGCTTCATGGCCGAACAGTTCGGCTTCGATGAGGTTTTCGCTGAAGGCGCCACAATTCACTGCCACGAACGGGCCCGTGCGGCCGCTCTGGTTGTGCACATGGCGGGCGATCAGTTCCTTGCCGGTCCCGGTATCGCCGATGATCAGCACGGTCGCCTCGCTCGGCGCGATCAGCTCGGTGGTATTCAGGATATCGAGCGACACCGGATCGTTGAAAACCAGCGCCTTGGCGCGGATGGATAGCGGATGCGCCTGCGAATCCGGAAACGTCAGTACTTTGTTCATGATTGATACCCGATGGCGGCACGGTGAAAACCGCGCCTACCCCTTTCACTGAAAGGACACCTCCGACGGATTTCCGGCCTTGTGCCGAAAACCAGCCCCCTGTTCGCTCTACTGCGCCAACCTCGTGCTCCGGTCCGCCGCCTGACTGTCTGCGGTCTGGACTCGGCTCTTGCCTGATACCTAAACCAGCCGCCTTACAGCTTGGCGATGGAGACTTCGGTCGACTTGACCAGGGCCAGCACATCGGTACCGATCTGCAGATCGAGATCCTTGACCGAACGCGTGGTGATGACGGAGGTCACGATACCGAACGGCGTATCGACTTCGACTTCGGAAACCACCGGGCCCAGGATGATGTCCTTGACGGTGCCCTTGAACTGGTTGCGGGCGTTGATCAACTGGATGGTCATGCTCTTGTTCCTTTCGACTGTTGGGATACTTTCGGTTTCTGCCCTGCGTGCTGGCCAAAGCGCCCGTGAAACGTGCCATCAGGACTTTCCGGAGCCAGACCAGCAGTCATGGCGTAAATGGAGGTTAAGACCGATAACGCAGTGCAGCAAAGACAGTTTTCCTATAAGCATTTTCAGCGGCCGATTCGAAGTGATTGCCGCCAGCCAGCAACTGTTTCTGACGCAACACCCGCGCCGTTTCAACTGTTGCCAGCGCAGCAGCCCGGCTCGCCGGGCAAGGCCGGCAGCGCTCGGCCGCAGACCGCCCTTATCAGAAAACTTTCTGATATTTCCGTGCCTTAGCAACATTCCTTCTGAGCAATATCGATTCGGGCATGGCTCCTGCTGCACCACAGCACATCGAGGATGGCGCTCGCCCTGCACCTCAAGGGAAAGCAGCGGCGCCATCACCCACCCGCTTTCGAGAATCAGTATCCATGAACTACGCACCCAGCTACGCCGAACAGCAACGTGACCCGCGCAAGCACCTGGTCGGGATCTCCACGGTTGTCGTCTTCCATTTCGTTCTTGTTTACGCCTTGGCCAATGGCTTGGGCCGCAAGGTCGTCGAAGTTTTCAAGGCGCCGCTCGACGTCAGCATCATCGAGGAGATCAAGACCCCGCCGCCCCCACCACCGCCCAAGATCGTCAAGGTGCAGACCAAGGTCAGTGCCCCGCCACCACCAGCTTACGTGCCGAGAACTGAAACCCAGGTCCAGGCGCCGACGCCGCCGATCACGACGACCGCGGAAGTCCGCCCCGAGCCACCGCCGGCCCCGCCCGCCCCGGCCCCGGAGCCTGCCAAGCCGGCCCAGGTCAATATCGCCGTGGCTTGCCCGAACCATCAGTCGGTCCCGGTCAACGTGCCCAAGCAGGCCATCCGCATGGGCCTGTCGGGTCAGGTGCTGGCCGAGTTCACGGTTGCCGCCAGCGGCGAGGTCAAGGATATCGGCATCGTCCAGACCTCCAATTCGGTTTTCAACCAGGCCGCCATTGGCGCCATTTCCAAATACCGCTGCGTCGGCCAGGGACGGGATGTGCGCGTCCGCGTTCCCTTCGTCTTCCGCAACGAATAAGTCGTCAAAACAAATCACCCCATTCGAAATTCACAGGAGAAGTCACCATGTCCCGCCTCACCAGCATCCGCAAATTCACTGCCGCCCTGTTCATCACGGTCGCCTCCCTCGCGGCCGGCAGCGTTCTCGCCCAGGCCTCCCCGGCACCGGCCACCGTCGAAATCACCAAGGCTGCCCCCGAAGCCAGCACTAAGGAAACCGTAGACAACCCCTATGGCATCGACGCCCTGTGGAAAGGTGGCGACGCGGTCGCCAAGGGCACGCTGGCCATCCTGCTCATCATGTCCTTCGGCAGCTGGCTGATCATTTTCACCAAGCTCTACGAGCAGCAAAAGCTGGTCAAGCAAGGCAAGAAGGCCAATGAAACCTTCTGGGCAGCCGGCGGCGTCGATCAGGCCATCGAATCGCTCGACACGAGCAGCGCCTACCACTTCATCGCCAAGAGCGGCTCGGATGCCACCGCCAACCACCGCGGCCTGCTCGGCTACATCGACCTCAACGACTGGATCCAGCTATCGATTCACCGCTCGATCGACAACGTCCAGAGCCGCCTGCAGGATGGCCTCGCCTTCCTCGCCACCGTCGGTTCGACGGCGCCCTTCGTCGGCCTGTTCGGCACCGTCTGGGGGATCTACCACGCGCTGACCGCCATCGGCATTGCCGGCCAGGCCTCCATCGACAAGGTGGCCGGCCCGGTTGGCGAAGCGCTGATCATGACCGCCATCGGCCTCGCCGTCGCCGTGCCGGCCGTGCTCGGCTACAACTGGCTGGTCCGCCGCAACAAGTCGGCGCTGGAAAGCGTCCGCACCTTCGGCGCCGAACTCCACGCCGTGCTGCTCGGGGCTGCCGCCGAACGCCGCAGCGAACGTTCGCCCAAATCCGTGAGCGCCATCCGCGCCATTTCAATCTAAGGAAACGCCATGGGAATGCATGTCGGAACAGCGGACGACGAGGACGAAATCCTGTCCGCCATCAACACCACGCCGCTGGTCGATGTGATGCTGGTTTTGCTGATCATTTTCCTGATCACCATCCCGGTCGTCACCCACACGGTTCCCGTCGAACTGCCCAAGGAGCGCAGCCAGCCGCGCATCACCAAGCCGGAGAACATCAACCTGTCGGTGGCCGGCAACGGCAAGGTGTACTGGAACGAGAAGGAAATCGCCGGCCAGGAAGCCCTGGTCAGCGAACTCAAGAAGGTCGCCGTGCTTGACCCGCAACCGGAAGTCCAGATTCGCGGTGACGGTGCCGCACCCTACGAATACGTCGGCAAGGTCGTTCTGGCCGGGCAGCGTGCCGGCATCGTCAAGCTTGGCTTCATCACCGAACCCCCGCCGCGCCAGTAAGCGCCGGCAAGAGAAGGAGCAACAAAATGGCTATGGCCGTAGGTTCAGGCAGTAAATCCGGCGAGCCGGAAATCATGGCGGAGATCAATACGACGCCGCTGATCGACGTCATGCTGGTGCTGCTCATCATGCTGATCATCACCATCCCGACCCAGCTTCACTCGGTGAATCTGAACATGCCGGTCGGCAACCCGCCGCCACCGAGCACGCCACCGGAGATCGTCAAGATCAACATCGAGCCGAGCGGCAACGTGTTGTGGAACGGCGAAACGCTGGCTGACTTCGGCACGCTCGAAAGCCGTCTGGCCCTGGCCTCGACCCAGGCCGTGCAGCCTGAACTGCACATTCGCCCGGACAAGAAGGTGCCCTATCGCCATGTTGCAGCAGTGATGTCGTCGGTGCAGCGCAAGGGATTGACCAAGGTGGGGTTGGTCGGCGCCGAACAGTTCCTTTGATCGGCCGCCCGTAGCGGGCAGCCAGCCGAAATCTCCGGCAGAGCGTGGGCATCCCCGCTCTGCCTTGTTGTGAATAGCCGGGGGAATCGCCCGGTTCAAATAGAAACCTGAAAGCAGATTCATGGGTATCACGGACAAACTGAAATTCAAGCTGAACCGCCGGGCCGGGATCATTGCCCTGCTCGGCTCGGTGCTGCTCATCGGAGGCGGCAGTGCGGCGGTCTATTACACGCAGGGCGGTGATGGCCAGAGCGCAACACCGGGCAGCGGACAACGCGGGCCGGGCGGCCGGCGGGGCGACCGCGCGGGCAATCGTCCGCAGCCGGTCAAGGCCAGCGAAGCGAAGCTTGGCGACCTCGATATCGTGGTCAGCGCGCTGGGTACCGTTACCGCATCCAACACCGCGACGGTCAAGCCACGCGTCGATGGGCAACTCATCCGTATCAATTTCCGCGAAGGCCAGCAGGTCAAATCCGGCGACCTGCTCGCCGAAATCGATCCGCGCCAGTACCAGATCCAGCTTGATCAGGTCAGCGGCCAGCTGACCAAGGACGAAGCCCTGCTCGCCGCCGCCAGGGTTGACCTTGAACGCTACCGCAACCTTCTGAGCAAGGACTCCATCGCCAAGCAGCAGGTCGATACCCAGGAAGCGCTGGTCCGCCAATACCGCGGGGTGGTCGAGGCCGACAAGGCGCAAGTCGACAACGCCCGCCTGCAACTCGGTTTTACCCGCGTCACCGCCCCGGCCGCCGGCCGCCTTGGGCTGCGCCAGGTCGATGTCGGCAACAACGTGCGCGCCGCGGATGCCACCGGCCTCGTCGTCATCACCCAGACCCAGCCGATCAACACCGTCTTCGCCATCCCGGCCGAAAGCGTCGGCAATGTGGTGAACAAGATCGGGAAGGGCGAGACGCTCGCTGTCGAAGCTTGGGACCGCGATGGCCGCACCCTGCTGACCACCGGCAAGCTGCTCAGTGTCGACAACCAGATCGATGTCGCCACCGGCACCGTCAAGCTAAAGGCCGAGTTCGCCAACAAGGACAACAGCCTTTTCCCCAACCAGTTCGTCAATATCAAGCTCAAGGTCGAAACCCGTGCCGCCAGCCTGCTGGTGAATACGGCGGCGGTCCAGCGCAATGCCGAGGGGACTTTCGTCTATGTCATCAACCGGGAAGAGCAGACCGTCGATCCGCGTCCGGTTCGGCTTGGTCCGACCAACGGCGAAGTCGTCGCCGTCGATAGCGGCCTGAAAGTGGGCGATCTGGTCGTTGTCGACGGGGCCGACCGCCTGCGTCCCGGTGGCAAGGTCGATGTCCTGAGCACCGATGGCAAGTCGAATGCCGATGAGCGTAAAACCGACACGGGCGAAGGCAATCAGGGTGGCGAACGCCGCCGGCGCCGCGACGCAGGCGAAGAAAAGGCATCTACCGCCAGCCCGGCACCTCAGGCTGGAGCAGAGCCCAGCGCAGCAGAAAACCCCGACCGCCCGCGTCGTGCTCGCGACGAGAGCAACGGCAATACAGCCGGCGGAGCCCCGACGCAGACCGCGCAAGCCGCACCGGAGGGCGAACGCCGCGGTCAACGCCGCTGCGCGCCCGAAAACATCGCCAACGACCCGGAGGCTGCCGCCCGTTGCGAACGTTTCCGCAAGATGCGCGAAGGCGGA
This sequence comes from Ferribacterium limneticum, assembly GCF_020510565.1. Classification (NCBI taxonomy): domain Bacteria; kingdom Pseudomonadati; phylum Pseudomonadota; class Betaproteobacteria; order Rhodocyclales; family Azonexaceae; genus Ferribacterium; species Ferribacterium limneticum. The sequence continues at coordinate 1,227,236 of NZ_CP075189.1, read as the reverse complement.
CGCCGTGGCGAATAAGGCAGGCCGATGAACCCCTCGCGCCTCTACATCCTGCGCCCGGTCGCCACCTCGCTGCTCATGGTGGCGATCCTGCTCGCCGGGCTGGTCGGCTACCGCCTGTTGCCGATTTCGGCACTGCCCGAAGTCGAATACCCGACCATCCAGATTTCGACGCTCTACCCGGGTGCCAGCCCCGAGGTCGTCGCCTCGTCGATCACCGCCCCGCTCGAACGCCAGCTCGGCCAGATTGCCGGGCTGAACCAGATGTCCTCGTCGAGTTCCGGCGGCGCTTCGGTCATCACCCTGCAGTTTTCGCTCGGCCTTGGCCTCGACACGGCGCAGCAGGAAGTCCAGGCGGCGATCAACGCCGCCAGCGCCTTCCTGCCCAACGACCTGCCGATGCCGCCGGTGTTCAACAAGGTCAATCCGGCCGATGCGCCGGTCATCACGCTGGCTATTTCGTCCAGCTCACTGCCGCTGCCCAAGGTCGAGGATCTGGTCAATACCCGTCTCGCCCAGAAAATCTCGCGCATTGCCGGTGTCGGTCTGGTCAGCATCGGCGGCGGCCAGCGCCCTGCCGTCCGCATCCAGGCCAATCCGCAGGCTCTTGCCTCTCAGGGCATCAATCTCGAAGACCTGCGTACTGCCATCGGCAATGCCAACGTCAACATGGCCAAGGGCGGCTTCGACGGGCCGATCCGCGCCTCGACCATCGATTCCAACAGCCAGCTCAAGTCGGCCGCCGAGTACCGCGACCTGATCATCGCCTGGAAAAACGGTGCCCCGGTCCGCCTCGGCGACGTCGCCGAACTGGTTGAAGGCGCCGAAAACAACCGCCTCGCTGCCTGGGCCGACCGCAAGCCGGCCATCATCCTGAACATCCAGCGCCAGCCCGGCGCCAATGTCATCGAGACGGTCGACCGGATAAAACAGCTATTACCGCAATTGCAGGCCTCGCTGCCGGCGACCGTCGAGCTGCGCCTGCTCACCGACCGCACGACGACCATCCGCGCCTCGGTGCACGACGTGCAGACCGAACTCTTCCTCGCCGTGGCGCTGGTCGTCATGGTCATCTTCGTTTTCCTGCGCAACGTGCCGGCGACCATCATTCCGAGCGTCGCCGTGCCGCTGTCGCTGGTCGGCACTTTCGGCGTGATGTACCTGGCCGGCTTCTCGATCAACAACCTGACCCTGATGGCGCTGACCATCGCCACCGGCTTCGTCGTCGACGATGCCATCGTGATGATCGAGAACATCGCCCGCTACATCGAGGAAGGCGATTCGCCGATGGAAGCGGCGCTCAAAGGCTCGGCGCAGATTGGCTTCACGATCATCTCGCTGACCATCTCGCTGATCGCCGTGCTCATTCCCCTGCTCTTCATGGGCGACGTGGTCGGCCGCCTGTTCCGCGAATTTGCCATCACGCTGGCCGCGTCCATCCTGATTTCGGCCGTCGTTTCGCTGACCCTGACGCCGATGATGTGCGCCCGCCTGCTCCACCATGTGCCGGAAGAAAAGCATGGCCACTTCTTCCGCATCACCGGCGCCTGCATCGACAACACCATCGCCCGCTACGCCGTGGCCCTGCGCTGGGTGCTGCAGCACCAGACGCTGACGCTGGCCGTCGCCATCGGCACGCTGGTGCTCACCGTCGTGCTCTACATCGCCATTCCCAAGGGTTTCTTCCCGGTGCAGGATACCGGGCTGATCCAGGGCATTACCGAAGCGACGCAGAGCGTCTCGTTTTCGGCCATGGCCAACCGCCAGCAGGGCGTCGTCGATACCATCCTCGAAGACCCGGCGGTGGACAGCGTGTCGTCGATCATCGGCGTCGATGGCGTCAACACCACGCTGAACAGTGGCCGTCTGCTGATCAGCCTCAAACCTTGGCACGAACGCGATGCCGATGCCTCGACCGTGATCCGCCGGCTGCAATCCCATCTGGTCGGCGTGGGCGGCATCACGACCTACATGCAGCCGGTGCAGGATCTGACCATCGAAAGCCGGGTCAGCCGCACGCAATACCAGTTCAGCGTCGAAGGTACCGACCCGGCCGAACTGGGGGCATCGCTGCATCGCCTGGTCAAACGCCTTAAAGAGGTGCCGGAACTGGCCGATGTCGCCAGCGACTGGCAGGACGAAGGCCGCCAGGCCTATGTCGAGATCGACCGCGACAACGCCGGCCGGCTCGGCATCACCACCGCCGCCATCGACAACGCGCTGTACAACGCCTTCGGTCAACGCCTGATTTCAACCATTTTCACGCAGTCGAACCTGTACCGCGTCGTGCTCGAAGTGAAACCGGAATTCAAGCGCGGGCTGGAAGGTCTGAACAGCCTTTACCTCGTCGGCGCCAATGGCGCCCAGGTGCCGCTTGCCTCGGTCGCCCGCATCAGCGAACGGCCGGCCCTGCTCTCGATCAACCACATCGGCCAGTTCCCGGCGGCTACGGTGTCCTTCAACCTGGCGCCGGGCACTTCGCTCGGCGAGGCGGTGACGGCCATTCGCGGCGTCCAGGCCGAACTCGATCTGCCGCCCAGCATCGGCCTGCGCTTCCAGGGCGCCGCCCAGGCTTTCCAGGCCTCGCAGTCGAGCACGCTGTGGCTGATCGTCGCCGCCATCATCACCATGTACATCGTGCTCGGCGTACTCTACGAGAGCTACATCCACCCGATCACCATCCTCTCCACACTGCCCTCGGCCGGCGTCGGGGCGCTGCTCGCCCTGTTCATCTGCCGGACCGACCTCGGCATCATCGGCATCATCGGCATCATCCTGCTGATCGGCATCGTCAAGAAAAACGCCATCATGATGATCGACTTCGCCCTCGAAGCCGAACGTGAACAGGGCAAGTCGGCCGACGAGGCGATCTATGAAGCCTGTCTGCTGCGCTTCCGCCCCATCCTGATGACGACGCTGGCCGCCCTGCTCGGCGCTCTACCGCTCATGCTCGGTACCGGCGTCGGCTCCGAACTGCGCCAGCCGCTGGGCATCACCATGGTCGGCGGACTGATCGTCTCGCAGGTGCTGACGCTGTTCACGACGCCGGTCATCTATCTTGCCTTTGACCGCCTGGCCAAGCGCATCGAGGCCTGGCGTCTGGAGAGGAAAACCGCATGAGCTTTTCTGCCAGGTTCGTCCACCGCCCGGTCGCCACCACGCTGCTGACGCTGGGCATCGCCCTGCTCGGTGTCGCGGCCTTTTTCCAGTTGCCGGCGGCCCTGCTGCCGCAGGTCGAATTCCCGACCATTTCGGTGCGCGCTTCGTTGCCCGGGGCCAGCCCGGAAACGATGGCGGCGACGGTGGCGACGCCGCTCGAACGGGCGCTGGGTTCGATTGCCGGGGTCAATGAGATCACCTCGAACAGTTCGCAGGGTGCCGTCGATGTCACGTTGCAATTCGACCTGAGCCGCAGCATCAACGGTGCGGCCAAGGACATGCAGGCCGCCATCAATGCCTCGCGTGCCCAGTTGCCGAGCGGCATGACGGGCAACCCTTCCCTGCGCAAGGTGAATCCCAATGATTCGCCAGTCATGGTTCTTTCGCTGACCTCCGACGTGCTGTCGCGTTCCCAGGTTTATGACGCTGCAGTCACCATCCTTGGACAGAAACTTTCGCAAATCGAAGGCGTCGGGCAGGTCAATGTCGGCGGCAGTTCCCTGCCTGCCGTGCGCATCGAACTGAATCCGCAGGCCCTGGCCCGCGCCGGCATCAGCCCGGAAACCGTGCGCACGGCCGTCGCCAACACCAATGTCAATCGGCCGAAAGGCCTGCTCGACGACGGCCAGCACAACTGGCAGATCGGTGCCAACGACCAGGCGACACGCGCCGCCGATTACGTTCCGACCATCATTTCGTGGAAGGACGGCGCCGCCATCCGCCTCGGCGATGTCGCCGAAGTGCGCGACGGCGCACAGGACATTCGCAACGCCGGGCTGACCAACGGCAAGCCGTCCGTCCTGCTCATGGTCAGTCGCCAGCCCGGCGCCAACATCATCGCCACCGTCGACCGCGTGCGCGCCCGACTGCCGCAGTTACAGGCGGCGATCCACCAGGACATCAAGCTCGAAGTCGCCCAGGACCGCAGTGTGACCATCCGCGCCTCGCTGCGCGATGTCGGCGCCAGCCTGGCCATTTCGGTCGGCCTCGTCATCATGGTTGTCATGCTCTTCCTGCGCGACCGCCGCGCCGCACTGATCCCGGCCGTTGCCGTGCCGGTGTCGCTGATCGGCACGCTGTCGGTCATGTACATGGCCGGCTTCAGTTTGAATAATCTGTCTTTAATGGCGTTGACCGTAGCAACCGGCTTCGTCGTCGACGACGCGGTGGTCGTCCTCGAGAACATCACCCGCCATATCGAGAAGGGGCTGTCGCCGCTCGAAGCGGCGCTCAAGGGCGTGCGCGAAGTGGCTTTCACGGTTGTTTCGATGACCCTGTCGCTGATCGCCGCCTTCATCCCCATTCTGTTCATGGGTGGCATCGTCGGCCGCCTGTTCCGCGAATTTGCCGTGACCCTGGCCGCGGCCGTCCTCGTTTCGCTGGTCGTTTCGCTGGCCACCACGCCGATGATGTGCTCGCGCCTGCTCCGTTCGCGCGACGATTTCCAGGAAGGCCGCCTGTCCATAATGGTCAGTCGCGGCATCGCTGCCTTGCAGGCCGGCTACCGGCGCAGCCTGGCCTGGTCGCTCGATCACGGGCTGGTGATGATGGCGGTTCTGGCTTCGGCCGTGGCGCTCAACGTATATCTCTACAACATCGTGCCCAAGGGATTCTTCCCGCAACAGGACACTGGGCGGCTGAGCGGCCAGGTGCAGGCCGACCAGAGCAGTTCCTTCCAGTCCATGCAGGAGAAGCTGGCCGATTTCATCGACATCGTGCGCAAGGACCCGGCGGTGGCCAATGTCGCCGGCTTCACCGGCGGCGGCCGGCGCAATTCGGCGCAGCTTTTCATCTCGCTGAAACCATTGAACGAACGCGGCGTTTCTGCCGAGCAGGTCATCGAACGCCTGCGCCGGCCGCTGTCGCAAGTCGCCGGCGCCAGCCTCTTCCTGCAGTCGGTGCAGGAAATCCGCATCGGCGGCCGGCAAAGCAATTCGCAGTACCAATACACCCTGCTCTCCGACGATCTGGAAGGGCTGCGCAACTGGGAACCGAAAATCCGCAAGGCGCTCTCCGAACTGCCGGAACTGGCCGACGTGAACACCGACCGCCAAGACAAGGGCCTGCAAACCACCCTGTCCGTCGACCGCGAACTGGCCGCCCGCCTTGGCCTGACTCAGCGCAGCATCGATACCGTGCTCAACGATTTCTTCGGTCAGCGCCTGATCTCGACCATCTACAACCCGCTCAACCAGTACCGCGTCGTCATGGAAGCGGCTCCGCGCTACTGGCAGAGCCCGGAAGCGTTGTCCGACATCATCCTGGTCACGCCGACCGGCAGCCAGGTGCCGCTGTCGGCCATCGCCCGCTGGGAGCAGACCTTCGCGCCGCTGTCCATCGCCCACCAGAGCCAGTTCGCCGCCTCGACGATCAGCTTCGCGCTGCCCGTCGGCGTCTCGCTAGGCGATGCGACGCTGGCGATCAACGACGCCATGGCCCAGCTTGGCGTCCCCAACTCGATCTACGGTTCGTTCGAGGGCGCGGCCAAGGCCTTCCAGGCCTCAATGGCCAGCCAGCCGCTGCTCATACTCGGCGCCATCATCGCCGTCTATCTGGTGCTCGGCATCCTCTACGAAAGCCTGATTCACCCGCTGACCATCCTGTCCACACTGCCCTCGGCCGGCATCGGTGCCCTGCTCGCCCTGCTCCTGTTCAAGACCGAATTCTCGGTCATCGCGCTGATCGGCGTCATCCTGCTCATCGGCATCGTCAAGAAGAACGCCATCATCATGGTGGACTTCGCGCTGCAGGCCGAACGCGAGGGCAATCTGAGCCCGCGCCAAGCCATCTTCGAAGCCTGCCAGCTGCGCTTCCGGCCGATCATGATGACCACGCTGGCCGCCCTTTTTGGCGCCATTCCGCTCGCCCTGGGCAGTGGCGACGGCGCCGAACTGCGCCAGCCGCTCGGCATCGCCATCGTTGGCGGCCTGATCATCAGCCAGCTATTGACGCTGTACACGACGCCGGTCGTCTATCTCTACCTTGATCGTTTCCGCCTGTGGGCGCACGCCCTGAAAAAGCGGCGCGCCGCCTCCGTCGCGGCCGAAGCCCTGTAACCCAATGCCAATGACTCATTTCATTTTTCGCCCTTTTTTCCGGTTGACCGTGGCAAGCAGCTTTTTCCTGAGCGGCTGCGCCCTCGGCCCCGATTTCATCCGCCCCAAGGTGGAAACCCCGGCCGCTTTCCGCGAAGCACCGAAGAACTGGAAAATCGCCGAACCGCGCGATCTCGAAGCCCAGACCGCGTGGTGGACAATTTTCGGCGATCCGCAACTCGACAAGCTGGCCCAGGACGCAACGGCGTCCAACCAGACCATTCAGGCCGCCGAAGCCAGCTACAGGCAGGCTCTGGCCGTCATCGGCAGTTCGCGCGCCGCGCTGTTTCCCAACCTCGGCAGCAGCGTTTCGAGCAGTCGTGGCCAGAGCGCCAGCACCAACGGCACTGCTGCCGGCGCCCGCACCACGGATCGCATCGGCCTGAGCAGCCTGTGGGAACTGGACATCTGGGGCCGTCTGCGCCGCACCCTGGAAGCCAGCACGAGCACCGCCGAGGCGAGCGCCGGCGATCTCGCCGCCGCCCGCCTCAGCGTCCAGGCCACGCTGGTCCAGAGCTATATGCAACTGCGCATCAACGATGCCCAGCAAAGCCTGCTCGAACGCACGCTAACCATCTACCGCCGCTCGCACGAAATCACCCGCAACCGCTACGAGGCCGGCGTCGCCAGCCAGGCCGATGTGGCGCAGGCGGAAACCCAGTTGCTGAGCACCGAAGCCCAGCTCGTCGACCTTGGCATCCAGCGGGCGCAACTCGAACACGCCATCGCCGCGCTGACTGGAAAGCTGCCGAGCGACCTGCGGCTGGCCCGCAGCGATCTCGTACCGAGCCTGCCCGATGTTCCGCTCGCCCTTCCCTCAACGCTACTCGAACGCCGTCCCGACATCGCTGCAGCCGAACGCCGGGTCGCCGCCGCCAACGCCCAGATCGGCGTCGCCCAGGCCGCCTTCTTCCCGAGCCTGACGCTCAGCGCCAGCGGCGGCTACCAGAACAGCAGCTTCGCCGACATTCTGAGCGCCCCCTACCGTTTCTGGTCGGTCGGCCCCGCTCTCGCCCTGACCCTGTTCGACGCCGGCGCCCGCTCGGCCGCCAAGGAACAGGCCATCGCCGGCTACGACCGCAGCGTCGCCACCTACCGGCAAACCGTGCTGACCGCCTTCCAGGAAGTCGAAGACAACCTCGCTGCGCTGCGCATCCTGGCCGCCGAAAAGGAAATCCAGAAAAACGCCACGCGCGCTGCCAACGAGTTCCAAACCCTGACCAACAACCAGTACCTGGCCGGCACGGTCAGCTTCCTCAACGTCGCCACCGCCCAGGCCGCCGCGCTCAACGCCGAACGCAGCAGGCTCGACATCCTGAACCGCCAGCTCGTCGCCACCGTCGGCCTGGTCAAGGCACTCGGCGGCGAACCATTGAAATAGCGATGCGCGGCCAAATAAGAATGATCCGGCTGGCCGCCCTTCTTGTGTTCGCCGGCCTCGCCGGCTGCGGATCGCTCGACGCGCTGCAAAGCCGCCTGATTTTCCAGCCGAGCAGCCAGCAACGGCCGGGACAGGCTGAAGACAGTGCCGAACTTTCCGAAATTTGGCTGAATTTCCGGTCCACCGTGGCAGGCGCCCCGGTGCGCCTGCACGGACTCTGGCTACCCGCAGCCGATGAGGCGCAGGCGTCCGTCGCCCTCTACCTGCACGGTGCGCGTTGGAATGTCGCTGGTTCCGCATTCCGCATCCGCCAGTTGCAGGCGATGGGCTTCTCGGTGCTCGGCATCGATTACCGCGGCTTCGGCAAGAGCGATCCGTCGCTGCCCAGCGAAACCTACGCCTACGAAGATGCCGAAGCGGCCTGGCGCTGGCTGGCCGAACGCTATCCCGAGCGCCGGCGTTTCATCTATGGCCACTCGCTTGGCGGCGCCATCGCCATCGAACTGGCCAGCCGCGTCAATGACGAAAGCGGCGTCATGGTCGAAGGCACCTTCACCTCGATTCCCGATGTCTTCGCCAGCCTGCGTTTCGGCTGGCTGCCGCTCGACCCGCTGATTACCCAGCGCTTCGCCGCCATCGACAAGGTGGCCCTGATCGGCTCCCCCCTGCTCGTCATCCACGGCAGCAACGACCGCGTCGTCCCCACCGAACTCGGTCAGCAACTCTACGCCGCCGCCCGGCCACCCAAACGTTTCATACTGGTCGACGAAGGGACGCATCGCAACGCCCAAGCAAAGGGAATGCGCGCCATAGGCACAAACATGGCCGAACTTTTTGCGCTGGATGCCGATGCCGCCCAACCGCTCCGGCCGGTGCTCCCTGTTGCCACAAGAGATGACTAAACGATTGGCTGGCATGTTTTGCTGAAACAGGTAAGCAGCTTAGATAGTTGGTTGGCTCGAAATCGGCCTGAGCTACCGTACAGCCGTTGCCAGATGAGTGACAGGTGTTGTGCAGTCAACGGACCTTCAGGCGAACGCGGCAAAAAAATAACGTTTGGTGTTTAATCACGGGATGAAATCCATCGTCATGTTATTGCTCTCGCTGTTGTCGGGTTCTGTCGTCGCCGATAATCCTTACGCGGTCGAATCTGCAATTTATAAGGTTGTTGTTCCGGTCGGCAATTCAACCTATCTCGGTACTGGCGTGCTGTTGTCACCCGACAAGATTTTGACGAATTGTCATATTGTCCAGGGTAAGGGAGGATGGCCGAAGGTAATGCAGCGCAAAACAGGTGATTGGTTCGGTGTGACAAAGTACTACCAGCTCGGAAAACTTGACGCCTGTATTCTCGTCGGGGGTTTCGAAGGTCGGCCGGTTGCGCTCAGTGCGAATATCGTAGAAGGGGAAAACATCTGGTTGTATGGCTACCCGTCGGAAATTCCGGTGATAGGTCAAGGGGCCGTCCTTGGGTATGCCGATGGTGGTAAAACCTTGAGGCTCGGGGCTTTTTGCTCGGGTGGCTCGTCGGGGGGACCGGTATTGAATGCTCATGGCGAGTTAATTGGCCTTAATTTTGCGGTGTATCGCCACCAAAATTCCTGTCTCGCTATACCGGTTAGCGAACTGAGGCAGTATCTCTAAAGCCACAAGGCGAAATAATCGTTCACAGTCGGTGGAAGGTATGGGGCGATTGTTCTCGTTTGGCTGATAGGGAAGCTGTCGTTCTCAACTTCCAGGCTTAACGGCAGATAAGCATCGGTTTACTGACCGATTCGGCGCGATAGGCCAATAGCCGGATTGGCCGAACTCCGGTCCTCGGCCATAGCGGAAATCCACCTACGTGACCAGAGGGGGCTGCTTGTAGTCGGTAACCGGATCCCGTTCTCTTATCCGATATGCGCAGCAATAAGCTGACCTACAGCATCAAGAAACTTCTCACATTTGGTCCTGTCAAGGCTATTGTGGTGTCCTAAATGAAGCATTTTGTTACGCACGTCGAGCAGAGCATGAATATCCGACATGATTGCTTTCGGTGGCACTGGTTGACCGCATCTCTCAAGTGTTTCCGGGAATACCTTGGTCATTACCGGGCGGATATTTGCTTCATCAATTAGCTCTCGAAGTTTGTCGCCCAGTTCCCCAGGAAGGTCATTTCGGATGACCATCCGGATATATGTCTCAGCAGCTACTGCGGCATCAACCACAGCACGTCGTAAATCTCCCGCTGTGAAATGCATCATTGCATCGAAAAGAAGATCAACAAAAACGGGAGGTTCTAGGCCTTTTCTAAGCGACGCTTCGATTTCGGTCCACTGATCCAATGTAATGGGGTCACTTCTGAGGATTACGATTGTTTCGTGTTGCACCCAAACCCGTTTGTTTGCTTTCGAGTCTACGAGGGCCGTACCCCAACCAGTTTCGAGGCCTTCCGAAATCTCACGTCCGACCATAGGCCTACCGGTCTTCCAGCGTACCGTGCGTAACCAGCGATCAAGCGCCAGATAGGCCACGGCATGTTGTGACGAAGCCAAAGACATAAGGACTCCTTCATCTTGGCGACTGAGGATGTCAATTGCGTTTGGAGCCTTTTCTAACACCCCCGCCGGTAGAGCATGGATGCCTGGAACTGAGACGTTGAGGTCAACGTCAAGCACTCGGTATTCGAGAGGAAATCTTTGCCCGTCCATTTCACGCCAGACATTGAGGTCTAGCCGGTCTTCGCTATCTGCAGCCCTCGGGTCTGGAAGGGTGATAGTGACGTTGTGTTCTCCGAGAGAGAACATAAGAGATCGACCAGCAAGTTCTGCTGTTACCGACAATCGCGGGGTCTTAAACCGATTAAAGGACAGTAGAGAACAGTGAGCCTTTTCAGTCATAGCTGATTCGCAGTATCAATCTGAAGAGCTTGCCGACATTGGCACTACTCCCCTAGCCATCAATCATTACTGGGATGGCAGTTTGAGCGGCGATTTTGGCGGCAATGGGGGTATAAAGATCTACTGTTGTTGCAGGAGTACGAATGGAAACTATAAGGCTATAGCGTGCCGGCAAGTTGTAGCGCTCCAATGCAGGGCGAGTTCGCCACCAGCCTTTGGCCGGATACACAGCAATAAAACCTCGGTTAGCTAACTCAGCAGCAGTACCGCGCCAAACGTCTTGGTGAAGCGATCCACGATGCCGCTGGCGATCACCCAAAATCCAGTCAGGGTCCTTGGGGTCTACCGGATCACCGTCATCTTCACATTCAGCGGCAGCATTAATACGTGCAACGAAGTCCTCCGTAGTCGCGTCCAAAGGTCGTTGCACGTCGAATCTCAGGCGATGTGACGGGTAGTGAAATTTTGAAGATGTGCCTCGCGCTGATGGGTTTGGCTCAACGAAGTAGGACAAAGTAATACGCAGTTCAACTTTGGTTTCAGGGGGTAGGGACTGCAGTTCCTCTTTGGGCCAAGGAAGCGAATGCAGATTCATATCGCGACTAAGAATGCCCTTGCCCGTAACCTTTTTGTACGGATTCACCGAATCTTCGACAATCAGGGTCAAGGAATTTCCCGCACTCCACAAAGCCCGATCAAGATTCGGTACGCCCCAGCCGCAGTGACGGATCAATTTAACGTAATCAGTTTTGGTACCCGGCCAGCCGGCTGGCAAGTAAGTAGAACGCATCGCGTCGGTCCATTCAGCAGAATGGACAATTAAGCCGCGTATGGTTTCCGGGCGAAATACCGGATAGGCAGCCATTAGTTGACCGGCCATGCGGGCTCCGAGGGCTGAGGCCGCACTGGTAGCATTCGTCGTTGTGAAAAGCCTTTCGAGCGGTCGATGATTCGTAGTCAGCAGTTGGAGGCTAGTAATACCAACAGAACCTAAACCATCCTTGCCGACATTCCCGCCTTCAAAGACGACATCAGGTTTCAAAGGCCAAGCAGGCTGCCAGCTTGCCGATGTGCGGGTGTACGGACTTAACCCACCATCTGGTGCAACAGCGGCTAGCCCGTGTGCGTCATCTTCGCTGATATCGACCTTGCCTGTATACGCCCCCACTGTAAGTGCATTCCAGGATTGACCGGGGTCTCGTATGCCACTCGTACTGAGGCTTGCAGGATAAGTGCTCCATGATTGCTCGTCTTCTGTGTTGCCTGCACACAATACGAATAGTCTCGGAAACTGACCGTTGCCGTCGTAATCGGAAGCAAGCCGATCAACAGTAGATGACCACGCTGAGGGGCGCCCTCGATCTCTGGAATCGTTTGATGTCACAGCAGACGTAAAAACACGTTGGCGTGTCGGGGCAGAGATTTCAGGGCGGCCAACTGCTTCAGCAAAGAGGTAACCATGGTGTTTCGAGTCACCATCATTCGTGCCTTGTGCTGGTGTCAGTTTTACTGACTCTAGCCGATGCGCAACCACTATCGGAGCATCAGTCTCTAGGATATCGGAGAGGTCGCCTAGTGCAGCGAGGCCAGCTAGACCAGAACCATGATTCGCTGTGTCATCTACACCCCAAGCAGGATCTACTGTATGCAAATCGCTATCGGATAGAAACGGCGTCAATAGCGGGTGACCGCGATTGACGCCGGAATCCAACAGGCAAACACGGGGTACCGACTCATCATCTGGAGGTGCAGTTAACCGGCCAAGTGCTTCTTCTACCCATTCCAACTGCTCAACAGGGGACATACCATCGAAAAAGGAGGCAGTTTCTTTAGCCCGCCGGAGTTCTGCAACGCTATTCAGCAACAAAACTGAATTTGAAAGGCGTTGCCGATTAGCAAACATGAGGACGACAGTGCGTTCAGGGAAGTTGATTTGGTGGTCGCTGATCGGGCACAGGACAAGTCCGGCCAATTTGCGGAAGTCACCAACCACAGCATTGCGATCTCCTCTGATAGGAAGCCAGACTTCCCACCAAAATTCCTCGGTCACATCTTCTGGAAATAATTCTAGATCGTCAGTCCACAGCGCACGGATTTCAGCGCGACGAATTGATGAGATGGTATTCAGAAGTGCATGGTGGTCGTTGGCATCGCCATTGGCTTTCTTACGCTCGGCTAGATAATCTTCGACATACTGCTCGAAATGCGCCAGTTTCCCATCTGGGACAAAAACGTTCGCGTGGGTAACTCCATCAGCAGTCGCAACGCTCAAGACCTCGATTTTTTTCTGAGCGTCATTCCCACGTTCACTGCCCAGGCTTTCAAAAGCGAGAGCAACATCCTGAATACCAACAAACTGTATCTGTAGCCCTAAGCCCCCTTCAAGCTCCTGTCCCCGCTGGGCTTCGATAACCTCTTCCGCGGCTGGTTTTAGGGCCTGAAGTTGCGCTCTGAGTGCTGCGCCATGCTGAGCACGATTCAGCTGCGGAGGTTCAGCTGCACCGCCACCACCGCTAGATGGTGCTGTAAAGGCCTGAGGGGTCGCTGTATTGGCCGGTACAAGGTGAGGCCGTTTATCTTGGGTGTGTTCCGCCATCGCCGTTCGGTTGCTTATTATTTTTGGCTAGCTTTGCACTGATAGAGCGGCGCTCATCCAAAGATTGCTCTAATTGAGCGGGTTGAACCTTGGCAAGGTCGTGCATGATGGCGTCTTTAATTGATTCATCTACGGCACGACAAATTTCGGCGTAGCTCAACCCCTGAGTACGCTCGGCAAGCCCAGCTTTTTTGAAAGGCTTTGGTGAAAATCCCCCTAACCTCGACCGGATCAGATCGAGGGCTTGCTCTTGTGTGGGTAAGCGGTATTCGACTACGTCGTCAAAACGTCTGAAAAGGGCGTTATCAAGAATTTCAGGGTGGTTTGTGGCAGCGACGATCAGGCTGTTTGACTGATCGTTTTCAATCATCTGAAGGAAGCTGTTCAGGACACGTCGAATTTCCCCTACGTCGTTCCCGCTTGCCCGTTGTGAACCGATGGCGTCGAACTCATCGAAGAAATAAACGCCGCGAATGTCTGCAATGGCATCAAAAACCTGTCGCAGCTTGACAGCGGTTTCACCCATAAATTTCGTGATCAGTGAGTCCAGCCGAACCAGAAACAGAGGAATGCCCAATTCTCCTGCCAATACCGACGCGGTCATGGTTTTCCCAGTTCCCGGAGGACCAACCAGCAGTAGCTTCCTGCGGGGGGAAAGCCCGTACTCTTTAATCTTGGAGAGCATCCGCTGTTCTTTGACGATCCTGGCCAACTGAGCGGCTACGGAGTCATCCAAAACCATATCCACCATTCGACTTGATGGGTGAGTCACACTCAATAGGTTTGCCAATTCGCCGCGAGGTTTGGCGGCATTGTTGAGTGCGCCAGCGATGGGGACGAGCTTGCCGGAAGAGTCTTGGCTCAAACGCGTTTTGGCGGCGTCTATCAGGTCCCGTAACTCTTCTGCGAATTTTCCGTGGCCGAGCTTGGCTTCGTGCGCCGCAACCTGCATAGCGACGGAAAAAAAGTGCCCGTCATCACGACTGATGTGTGACTTGATGAGGGCTTTGAGTTGATCTGCACTGGCCATCTTCGCATTTTGAACCAATTCGGCAGTCTTATATAGGAGATTACGTCAGTGAATTGCAAAATGCATAGTTGGTCGGCGACATGAAAGCCACTCCTTGGGAGAAAGTATATCCATTGCTCAATGGAAGCTAGTAGCAAGCCACCGGCAGCAACCAGCCGCATTGCTGACGTTGCACGGCAGGTGTCTCTACGTCAGCAATGGCCGATGAAAAACTATCCGCCAACCAAATTCACACCGACTTTAACCAACTCGCTCTACACCTTCCGATCTGAAGGTTAGCGTCGCTTTCGCCGATCCTCAGCGGTTTCTCGCCACTTTTTCAGATCTGCCAATGTCGGCTCGCCAAACCGGCCACCAGCCTCGTTGAGCATGTAAATCACCGCCCGCGCCAACTCTAAATCGCTGAGCGCCGGGTTGGCGCCCATTCTGGGCATTCTGCCCGTCCCGTTCATGGCCGCGGGTACCAGATCGTCCAGCCCGCGCGCCGCACGTGCTTGCCAATGCACCGCATTCCCGAACTGCGGCGCATCGTGCTTGCCCATCCCATGGCAGATGATGCAAACGCCTTGATAGATTTCGGCTCCGGGGCGTTCCTGCCCATACGCCGTGGCGCAGGCCATGACCGACAACTGGGCTAGCCGGCGCCCGGTCAAAAGAAAATTCATGCTTGTCCTCATCTCGGCACACAGCAAAAAACCTGCCGTGCCGACACAGAAATGCCGGGACAGCAGGCCACGCGTTTCCCCTGCGGGGTTAGCGAAAGGTCAGATCAGCGGACGCCACCGTTGCCGTGGCCGCCGTTATTCTCGGTACAAATCTGCTCGTAGCGTTCCAGGATCTTTTCCTTGCCGGCATGCTTGGCCGGGAAGAGGATGTTGTTCCAGTTGTCGTGAGCAAATTTCTCGACCCGGCGAACGGGAATGGTGACCGTGAACGGACGGGTGAATACCGTCGGATCGTCGTAGGTCGCGTGGTAGAGGAACTTCTGCTGGTCGCTGTCGAAGACGTAGCGCTCGGTGATTTTGGCGTTTTCGCTGAAGAACTCGCCGGAGCGGCCGAATCGCCCCTTGCCGTTGCTGTTGCCGACATTGACGACCAGCGTGTTGCCTTCCCAGTGCCCGCGCGAGTCGCCGTTCCAGAGTTTGACCTTCTGATGCAGCTGCGGCTTGTTGTCGAGATGGATCACCCGCGTCCCGGAATCGAAGAGGAAGACGACGTAATCCTTGTACTGGCGGATATCGAAGCCGTGCCACATGAAGGATTTGGACGGACCGGCCGGAGCGCAACGGGCCAGCGGCTCGATGTATTCCGGTTTGACCGGGTCGAGCAGATGCTTGGCGAACTCTTCTGCCTTGGCTCTTGCCCAGGGCTGGAAAGGCACCTGGCCATCGGCCGGATCGCTGATCCGGCTCGGCGGCCTGACCACTTCCCGCGCTGGCGCTTCACCTTCGCGGCGATTGCGCTCGACGTAGGTTGGCGACTGCGTCAGATTGGAGTGGTTGCCGATGGTATTCGACCACGCGCCCTGCACATCGGGCTGACCATCGGCCAGGCGCTGACCTTTCCACTTGCCTTCCTCAACCTTGAAGACGGTCTTTTCACGCTGGAACTTGGGCAACGGCTCCTCGGCGGCGCTGGCCACAACCGGCGCGGCGATGAAGAGGGCAGAGAGCAGCGCAGGAATCCGCAAACTCCGGAAATTGACTGTTTTTTTCATGGCTTTTTCACCTGTTCGAAAGTGTCCAACTGTCATTGCTCGACAGGCACCGGATAGTATTTGTCGTAGTCCAGCGTGTAGCAGTAGTTCTCGACCAGCTGGAAGTTCTTCTCGCGATGGCGATGCAGGATCACCGAGAGTTCCCACGGGCGGCTGAAGACGTTCTTGTCTTCGATGGTGGCCTTGTATTCGATGGTGTTGGGGTCGAGATACTTCCAGCGTTCGACCACATGCAGCGCATCGCTGTGGAAGTTGCCGGCACGGTCGAGCCAGGTCTGGTCGTTGAAGTGCTTGACGTCGACGACCAGCGTATCGCCCTCCCATTTGCCGCGGGAGTCGCCCAGCCACCAGTCGTTCGGGTCAGCCGGATGCTCGGTGTTGTTGGTATGGACCGTACGCACCGAATGACCGAACTGATGATGGATGGTCAGATCGCGGGCGCGCTGGAAGATCTGGAACGGCTCGGGGTAATAGACGCTGCGCGGCACGCTGAGCGTGTAGCACCTGTTGCGCGGATCGGCGCTTTCCCGCTCGGCAAAGTTCTTTTTCTTCTGCTCAAGCGCCTTGGGCAGATAAGGAATTTCGCCGCCTTCGACGACGCCCGGCCCGGTCGGCACCGGCTGGCCACCATCGCGGCGTGCCGAATGCGGTTCGAGGTCGTAATCGGCGGCGCTGGTCGTCTGCCAGATGCCGGAGAAGTCAGGCTTGCCGTTGGCCAGACGGGGAATCTTCCCGGCTGGCGCTGCAATCGCCTCGCTCCCCGTGACAACGGACAAGGTGGCAAATCCGGCGACCAGCATCACGCTCAACAAGCGCTGTTGCCAGGAGGCTCGGGATTTACCACCCGGTTTTGCAATGTGGCCACGGGGGGCCAGATGGATAGTGTTCAAGGCTTGGTTCTCCACATATTTTCCGGTTGGACGGCTACTGCAATCAAGCACCCGGCGCGTCCTGAGCACCACCCGTCTTGAAGACCTTGCCGTCAGCCGTCTTGATCGTCACGGCATAGGCATAGGGTTTGCCGCTCTTCGAACGGAAACCGCTGACGGTGACTTCAACGCCCGGTTGCAGGACGCTCTTGTCGAGACCACGTTGTTGCAGCGCATACGGCGAACCGAATTCGAAGCCCCAGTTGGTCACCGTGCCATCGGGATTCTTGACGTCGACGTACAGCCAGCTATGCGGATTGACCCACTGCCCCTTGGTCACATTGCCCTTGACCTCAACCGGCGCGGCGCCGTCGAACTCTGCAGCGAAGGCGTGATGAGCCTGAACGGCAGTGCCTCCGGCAAAGACACCACCGGCGAGCACAGCAAGAATGGCGAGTTGTTTTTTCATGGTATTTCTCCCAGTCGTTAAATTGCTTGGATTGATGTTCATTGCCTGAGCTGTCGCGGCTTGTCTCAAACAACCTCACGCTCTAATTGCAATCGGTATGCCAAGTTCCGACTCGCCTTCTCATCGACCCACGCAAGTAACGCAATCAATTGAATTTATTGAAAAATATTTCGACCAAAGGAATCCCCGGCTGTTGCCGGGATGGATTAGCCGGCCACTCCACTGGTGCCAGCGAAGCAGGCCACACAACGCCCTGCTTCTCCCCGAACACCTCGACTGCCACGGTGAACCGGAAAAATGGCCCAAAAATGAAAAGCCCCGGCAGTCCAGATAGGACGGCCGGGGCTGGCACGAAACGACGCTCGATTTAGTCCTTGGCCTTGAAATCGTCGTGACAGGCCTTGCAGGCCTTGCCCAGGTTACCGAACTGCGCCTTGACCGCGGCGGCATCGCCGGTAGCGGCGACCTTGGCCAGTTCGTTGGCTTCCCGATTGAAATTGCCAGCCAGCTCGCCGACCTTTTGAGGGTTCTTGAAGAATTCCGGCTTGGTTGCCGTCTCCTTCCAGCCCTTGCCGGTTTCGGTGCCCGGCCCGAACAGGCTGCCGATGCCGCTGTTGGCCAGTGCCGCGATGGCGTTGGCAGCACGAACAACCTCGTCCTTGTTGTACTGGCCATCGACATTGGCCTTGATGCGGCCGCTGTTCCAGCCCAGCACCTGGTAAACCGACTGGCGCCACTTGATCTGCTGCTCGGGCTTGGCACCGGCTTGCTGGGCAAAGGCACCGGCGGAACAGGACAACAACAAGGCTGCGAGCAGCGAACTGATACCGAACTTCATGAAAACTCCTTGGTTTGAATGGAAAGGTGACCGGAAAAGGCCTCGAAAGGCCAAATCCCCTAGCCGCGCAGGTGTGTATTGAAAAACGCGACGGTCCGCTGCCAGGCCAGTTTGGCCGCCGCCTCGTCGAAGCGTGGCGTGGTGTCGTTGTTGAAGCCGTGCTGGACGCCCGGGTATATGTGCGCTTCGTACTTGACCCCGGCAGCCTTCAACGCCTCTTCGTATTTCGGCCAGCCGGCATTGATACGGGTGTCTTCACCGGCGTAGTGGATGAGCAGCGGCGCCTTGATTTTCGCGGCATCCTCGGCGGCTGGCTGGGCGCCGTAGAACGGCACGGCAGCGCCGAGTTCGGGGATCTTGGTAGCCAGCACGTTGGCGATGCTGCCGCCGTAACAGAAGCCGACGACACCCACCTTGCCGTTGCCTTCGGGCAGCTTCTTGAGGTGCCCGACCGCCGCGACGAAATCCTCACGGGACTTGGCCTGCTCCAGTTTCGGGAACAATTCGCGGGCCTTGTCTTCGTCACCGGGATAGCCGCCGAGCGGGAACAGGCCGTCCGGCGCGAAGGCGATGAAGTTGTCGAGCGCCAGGCGGCGGGCGATGTCCTCGATGTGTGGATTGAGACCACGGTTTTCATGCACGACGAGGACAACCGGCAGCTTGCCCCTGGCCTGCGCCGGCTGCACCAGATAACCACGTAGCGTGCCGTAACCTTGCGGCGACGGGTACTCGACGTAGGTTCCCTTGATCCGGGCATCGCTCGGCTTGACCTGTTGCGCCTCGGCGAAACGCGGAGTCAGGGCATTGAGCAGGCCTTCGGCAGTGAGGCCGGCGACGGCATATTTGCCAGCCGACTTGAGGAATTCACGGCGGGGAATGAGGCCGTGCACGAATTGATCGAAAAGATTGAGGACTTCGGGGTGGAAATCCTTGGCAGTCTGGCGAGGCATGAATGAATCTCCTGGGTTATGTCGAGATGGATTATTTGGCGCGACCGGCAAAGCCCGGTGTCAGCAGCGCAATCTTGTAGGCCGAGCCGCGACCGACGACGTACAGCGTCTTCTTGTCCTGGCCGGCGAAGGCGATGTTCTGCGGCTTTTTGGGAATCGGAATGACGCCGAGCGGATCGCCCTTGGCGCTGAACACCTCGACCCCAGCGTTGGAAGTCACGTAGAGCCGACCCTTTTCATCAACGGCCAGACCATCGGCACCGCTCGAATAGTTGCCGTTGTCGCCCTTGGCATAGCCGGCCAGCTTGGCGAAATTGCGCTTCCCGCCGAGGCTGCCGTCACTGCCGATGTCGTAGGCGATGACGTGTTCGCCCGGCGTATTGGCGACGTAGAGCACCTTTTCATCCGGGCTGAGCTGGATGCCGTTGGGTCGTTCGATGTCATTGGCGACGCGTTTGAGTTCGCCTTTCGGTGTGATCTGGTAAACCGCCGGCTTGCCGACTGGCGGCTGATCCGGCTTCTGGGCAGCGCCCGAATCGGTGAAGAAGATGCCGACGCGCTTGCCGACGACGATGTCGTTCGGCCGGCCGAAAGCCAGGCCCTCGAAATTGTCTGCCAGCGTCCGCACCTTGTCGGCCGGGGCAATGACGCCAACCCGGGTCGGCTGGTGCTGCACCGAAACCAGCTCGCCGCCGGCCGTGAAGCCGAGGCCGTTCGAGTTATGGGTATTTTCGAGATAGGTCGAAATGCTGTTGTCGGCCGCAATGCGGGTGATCCGCGCCTCCTGGGTTTCGGTGAAAGCGACGCTGCCATCCGGCAGTTGGACCGGGCCTTCGGTGCCCTTGAAACCATCGCGGATGAATTCGATTTTCGTCCCGGCGGCCACGACATCGGAAATGGCCGTCGGTACGACTTCCTGTGCCTGCGCGATACCGGCGCTGAACAACAGGGCAATCATCAAGCTTCTGGCGCGTCTGGGCTGAATCCCACGGTCAACCGGAATTTTTGCCTGATTTTGAAATTTCATGAAAAGTGCCTTCCTAAAATAGCCGCCGTCAGGCGAGCGAAAAACGAAACGCTGGCGAGGATTTCCGGACAACAAACATCCGTATCCCCGCCAGCACGCTCCCCGATCCTTGATCGGGGAGAAGCCACTTAGTACTTGGCCTTGAAGATCAGCTGGACGTTACGCGGCGCACCCCAAACGGCAGTGCCGGCACCGGTGCTGGTCCATGTACTGGCCGTGGTGTTGTATTCCGTGTCGAACAGGTTGCGGACGAGAATCGAGGCCTCCCAGTTGCGGTTCAGGGCCCCAAGGCCGAGGCCCAGATTGGTGACGGTGTAAGCCTTCTGGAAGGTGTTTTCGGCGTGGTTGTCGTTCAGATAGACGCTGGAACGATAGATGTTGGACAGGGTCACCCGACCGAGATAACCAGCCAGCGGAGCCTGATAGTGCAAGCCATAGCTGACCGTGGTCTTCGGCACGTTGGCCAGTTGCTGACCCTTGGCATCGAAGTAAGCCGTGTTGGACACTTCCGGCACCTGGACCAGCCACTGCGTCTCGTATTCGGCCTTGTTGTAGGCCCCGTTGAGGTTCAGGGTCAAATGATTCGTGACCTGATACGCCGTCTGCAACTCGACACCCTTGGCGCCGATCTTCTCGACATTGCCCCAGCCATTGGCGAAACCGGATACCTGGGTGGCATCTTCACGCCGCCAGGAGGCTTGGTAGTCCTTGATCTTGGTCAGGTAGAAATTGACATTAAGCTGCAGCTTGCGATCGAGCAACAGGCTCTTGACGCCCAGTTCGAAGTCGAGCGTCTTTTCCGGCTTGATCGTGCTTTGCGTCGCGGCGTTACCGGTATCGAAGTAAATGAAGCCGGACTTGACGCCCTTGCCAACCGACGAATAGAGCAGCACGTCGTCGTTGAGCTTGTAGCTTGGCCCGACGTTCCACGCCGTCAGGCTGGCGTCGATCGGATCGCCCTCGCGGAAACCGAAGGGTGTTTGCACCAGCGCATTGCGCGTGGCTTGAGCGGCGGCGAGTTCGCCAGCGCTGGCCCCCAGCGTCGTGGCGAGCGCCGTCAGATCCTCGCCCGGACGGTCAAGCTGCTGCGAAACGGCGTTCTGCTTCTTCTCCTGGGTCTGACGCAAACCGAAGGTCAGCGTCGCCTTTTCGGTCAGGTGCCAGTCGGTCTGCCCGTAGGCGGCCAGGCTTTGGACGCGGGCATCGGTGACACGCGATTGATAGACGCCGTTCAAGGAGGCGCGCATCAACTCGCGCCCCGCCGCACTGCCCATCAGGGTGGCGTAGTTGGCGTTGCTGGCGTTCCACGCCCCGGCATCCGGGCCGTAGTAGGACGGATCGTCGCTATACACCTGGGCATCCAGGTAATAGAGGCCGACCTGATAGTCGAGTACCTTGTCCGGCGCCGGCGTCGAGGTCAAACGGAGTTCCTGGCTGACCTGCTTGTTCCACAATTGCTGGCCGCTGTTGCCGATGTAGAACTGGCCATTCTGGCCACCGTTCTTGATGTCGAAATCCTGATAGCGGTAGGCCGAGATCGAGGTCAGGGTGTGGTTGAAGACGCGCCAGTCGATCTGCGCCGAGATGCCGTGCTGGTTGGTGACCTGCGGGCGCGCTTCGGAGTTCTCGATGTCCGTCGTGTTGAAGCGGGGCTGATAGACGGTGCCATTGGCGTTGTGGAACCAGCCGGCACGCGAGGTGAACTTGCCGAGGAAACCGTAATTCACACCGCCGGTGTAGCCCGCATCGGCCGCCGACAAGGGTGCCACGACGCGGCTGGTCACCGCACCGGTCACGCTGTTGCGCCAGGTGCTCGGGCCGTTATCGATGAACACACTGCCGGTATTGACCCGCTCGTCGGAACGGGTCTTGTCGAGAATGACGCGGGCCGTCAGATCTTCACTCGGCGTCAGCAGAAACTGCAGGCGACCGGCCAGCTTGTTGCTCTCGCGCCAGGTTTCCTTGGATTTGCCCTGCGACTGGTAGGTATTGAGATAGAGGCCATCGCCGCGATCGACGACGAAGGTGCCGCGATAGGCGAGCAGGCCGTCGATCAGCGGGCCGGTCGAGGAGAACTTGCCGTTCAGGGTGTTGAGCTGGCCGGTCGACACCTCGAAGGTGGACGACGGCGTAAAGCTCGGCGCCTTGGTGATGATGTTGATGGCGCCGAGCGAGGTGTTCTTGCCCATCAACGTGCCCTGCGGGCCATTAAGGACTTCGATGCGGTCGAGGTCGACGTAGTCGTTCCACGCCTGACCGGAGTAGTAGAGGGTCACGCCATCGACGATTACGCCGACGCTCTGCTCCATCGAGTCATTGGCGCCGCCACGGCCGAGGCCGCGAATCGACGGGCTGACCTTGCGGGCGTTTTCACCGCGCTCGTTGAGCTGCAGGTTGGGCACTTGCGCCGGCAGGTCGTAGATCGACTTGATGTCTTCGCGGTCAAGACGTTCGCCACCGAGCACGGTGACGGGCAACGGCACGTCCTGGGCAATTTCCTCGCGGTTGCGGGAAGTGACGATCACCTTGTCGAAGGCGACCACGCCATCGTTGCCCGCGGCGACCGGCGCGCTGGGTGCGGCAACGGGTGCGCTCGGCGTCACTGTCTGGGTCGTGGCAGCAGCGCCCGCCCCCTTGGACTGCTGTTTCAGCGCCTCGATTTCCTTCTTGAGGCGAAGGTTTTCGGCCTGCAACTCGCTCAATGCCTTGTCATCGTCGGCGGCATGGACATGCCCCGAGGCCATGATCGCCGTTGCCGTCAATATGGCTGCCACGCTGGCGCGCAGCTTGAAGCTCGGCTGAGTTTCCCCTGAATTCCCTGCCCGCTGTCTGGAAGACGGCGAGATGGATGATTTTGTTATTGGCATTACCAGTCCTCTCTGAAGGTTGCGAAAAATATGTGTGCCACCCTCTTTTGCAACGACTGTGCCTGTCCGGAAAATCACTTTTCAAAAAGGCAAAAAACTCAGAGAACAAAACCCAACAGACTGATTTATTTACAATTTTTTTCATGCGCAAAGCCAGAAATTCTGGCCACAGCCGTGCATTCGCACGGCCCCGACCACAAGGTTTCTGCTGCGCCAGCGACAGCGCTTTGCGCCTCGTGCTGCACTGGAAACACCTGCCCGCCACGCCTCAAACAGCAAAGAAAATGGCCCGCCCTTCGAAACAATCTCGAAGTGCGGGCCATGAACAAACCACCGGCTGGCTGAACGGGAGCAGCTAGGTTTCGTCTGCCTTGTCTTCCTTTGATTCCCTGCCCGCCCGCCACTCGATGAAGCTCTTGATGACCAGCGTGAGCAGCGCCAGGATGGCGAGCAGCGAGGCGACAGCGAAGGCAGCGGCAAACTTGTATTCGCTGTAGATGATTTCGACATGCAGCGGCATGGTGTTGGTCTCGCCGCGAATGTGACCGGAGACCACCGATACGGCGCCGAACTCGCCCATCGCCCGGGCGTTACAGAGAATCACGCCATAGAGCAGACCCCACTTCACATTGGGAATGGTGACGTGCCAGAAGGTTTGCCAGCCCGAGGCGCCGAGGACCGTCGATGCCTCTTCCTCATCCCTGCCCTGCGCTTCCATGAGGGGGATCAGCTCGCGGGCGACAAAGGGAAAGGTGACGAAGATGGTCGCCAGCACGATACCCGGGACGGCGAAAACG
Source organism: Ferribacterium limneticum (assembly GCF_020510565.1). Lineage (NCBI taxonomy): Bacteria > Pseudomonadati > Pseudomonadota > Betaproteobacteria > Rhodocyclales > Azonexaceae > Ferribacterium > Ferribacterium limneticum. The sequence continues at coordinate 1,203,565 of NZ_CP075189.1, read as the reverse complement.
ACCTTCATGTCGTTGTCGATGAACCACGAACCGAGCCAACCGGTGCGCCCGAAAACGAGAACGAAAATAAGCCCGGCGACAACCGGCGACACCGAGAACGGCAGGTCGATCAGCGTGATCAGGAAGGACTTGCCCGGGAAATCGAACTTGGCTATGGCCCAGGCGGCGGCCACGCCGAATACCAGATTGAGCGGCACCGAGATAAGCGCTGCGATCAGGGTCAGGCGAACCGCGCTCAGCGCATCCGGTTCGATCAGCGCGACCAGATATGCCTGCCAGCCCTTGCGCAAGGCCTCGTAGAAAACGACGATCAGCGGCAGCAGCAGGAACAAGGCAAAGAAGGTCAGCGAAATGCCGAGGATGGTCCATTTGACCCAGTTGCTCTCTCGGGTTGCTGGATTGTTCTCGTAACGTTCGGCATGCGCCGGCGTGAGATGGAGGGATATTGCGCCAGCCATTATTTCGACCTTCCTGTACGTTTGGCCGTCCATGCCTGGAGGCTGTTGATAGTGATGAGCAGGATGAAGGAGACGATGAGCATGACGGCGGCAATGGCTGTCGCACCGCGGTAGTCATACTGTTCGAGCTTGGTGATGATCATCAGTGGCGTAATTTCGGACACCATCGGAATGTTGCCGGCGATGAAGATGACCGAGCCGTACTCGCCGACTGCCCGGGCGAAGGCGAGCGCGAAGCCGGTCAACAGCGCCGGGAAAAGCGTCGGGAAAATCACCTTGCGGATGGTCTGCCAGCGATTGGCGCCCAGGCTGGTGGCGGCTTCCTCAAGCTCGATTTCGAGATCTTCGAGCACCGGCTGCACGGTACGCACGACGAAGGGCAGGCCGATGAAGACCAGCGCCAGCAGAACCCCGAGCGGCGTAAAAGCGACCTTGATGCCAAGCGGCTCGATGATGCTGCCGATCCAGCCGTTGCCAGCCCACAGGGCGGTCAGCGCAATGCCGGCAACGGCCGTCGGCAGTGCGAAAGGCAGATCGACCAGCGAATCGACGATCTTCTTGCCGGGGAAGGTGTAGCGCACCAGGCTCCAGGCGAGCAGCAGGCCGAACACGGCGTTGATCGCCGCAGCCGCCAGCGAGGCGCCGAAGGTCAGCTTGTATGAGGCCATGACGCGCGGCGTCGTGACGACGAACCAGAACTGCTCGAGCGTCAGCTCGGCTGTCTTGATGAATACCGCCGCGAGCGGAATGAGGACGATCAGCGACAGCCAGGTCAGCGTATAGCCGAGCGAAAGATTGAAACCAGGCAAGGCATTGCGATTACTCATCGCACCACCTCGCTGAACGGACTATTACCGTGAAACCCTGAAAACATGAGAACTCCAAAACGCTTCTGACAGGCCCGAAGCTTAGAGAGCGCCCTGCAAATCCATAACCAATTTATTCGTCTTTGCTTATTCGGATTGCTGCAATAAGCGACGAAAACCGGACAGCCGAGGATTTCAAATTTGGCTGTTTTTTCCGGTTTACCGTGGGATCAGAAACTGGCGCGTAACCCAAACCTAAAAGTCCGCGGTTCAAGCGGATGCACCAGCCGGCCGTCGATGCCACCGCCGCAAGTCCCACCCAGCGTCTCGCTGCGCGTACACGCGCCGCCCCAGTATTCGATGTCGTTGGCTTTTTTGTCGAACAGGTTGAGCACGTCGAAGCTCAGCTGCAGGTTCGGACTGATCCGGTAGCCGGCTTTCAGATTGGCCATCCAGAAAGCCGTCGATTTGTGCGTCGCGGTTTCTTCCAGCGCGTAGGCACCGAGGTAGCGCAGGCGCAGGCCACCAAACCAGGCTCCACCGTTGTCTGCCGTAACGCCCAGCGAGGCGGTCAGCGGGATGGCATTCGGAACATGGCGGCCGCCGTTGTCCGGAGTGGATTCGTTGAAGCGGGCTTGCGACCAGGCGAGGTCGGCATCGACGATCCAGCCATCGGCCGGCGTGATGTAGTTCGACCATTCGACACCGTGGCGGCGCGAGGCGCCCTTCGGTTCGGTGACGCCTTCGTCGCCGATGAAGACCAGCTCCGAAGCCAGTTCCATCTGCCACAGCGCCAGGCTGCTGTTCCACCCGGGCAGCGGCGCCGCGCGCAAGCCGATCTCGCTGCCCTTGGCCTTGACGATCAGCGGCACAGGCGTCGCTGCGCTGCCATCCTGCGGATTGGTCACGGCCGTCGCACCGCGCACATCGTTGCTGTGGAAGCCATGCCCCCAATTGGCGTAGAACTCGGTCTTGCCGAGCAGGTCGAAGGGGCCGAGGGTGACGGCCAGCTTGGGGCTGGTCTGGCTGGCGCTGACATCGCCGCCGTTGCCCGTATTGAACTGGCCACCCAGCGCAGTTGCCGTGGCCGAAATCTGGTCATGGCGCAGTCCGAGGCTGCTGCGCAACCATTTCGTCCATTGCGTGCGCCCCTCGAACAGCGCGGCGATGGCGGTTTCCTCGATGCGGTCCTCGCGGACTGTGCCGGTGCGTTGACGACCTTCCGTGGTGTACAGCCCAACCTTGCAGATACGGTCATGGCGCAACTGCAAGCCAGCCAGCAGTTCGCTGTCCTTCCATTCCGGGCCGAGGAACCAGGTGTGACTGCCCTGCCCGCCCCAGACGGTGCGCTGATCGGCCTGTTCATGCTGGTCGCCCTGCAGCCCGTTGATGTAGCCAGACGGCGCCGAATACAGGTTGAGCGCGTAGTCGATCACATACAGATTCGCTTTGCTGGCGCCTTCATCTGTGGTTTTGGCCCAGTCGCCGGACAGGCTGTAACGATGTGTCTTGCCGCCATCGGCAGCGGAAAGTGCTCCGTAGCGGCTGATTTCACCGCTGGCAATAGCGCGTTCCGGGACGTGTTCGGTAGCTGTCCAGTCGGCTTGATAAGCCATGCCGGTCAGCGCAAATCCGTTGCTGGCAGTGCCAGAACTGAGGCGCAGCACGATGTTGTTCTTGTCGAGCTTTTCCGGTTGATCCCAGGGGCCATCGTTGCCAGCCACTTCGACGGCACCCAACAGGTTGAGATCGCCAATCTGGTGGCTGCCGGCCGCCACTAAGCGACGGTAATTATGCTGGCCCAGGCCAAGATCGACGAAGCTCTTGTCGAGTTTGCGCAGGTAATCGATACGGCCGCTGCCGGTGACGGCCAGACCGCCATCCTCGGCGGCGTAGACGCCCTTACGGTATTTGACGCTGCCAACCAGCTCGGGAATCAGGAAATTGAGATCCATGTAACCCTGGCCGTGGGCATGGCTGACCATATTGACCGGCATGCCCATCAGATGCGTCGAGAAGTCGCTGCCGTGGTCGAGATTGAAGCCGCGCAGGAAATACTGGTTAGCCTTGCCGTCCCCAGAGTGCTGGGTAACGATCATGCCGGGGACGGCTTCGAGGACTTCGGCCGGGCGCAGCAAGGGGCGATTGGCCAACTGCTTGGCGGTGATGGAGCCTTCGCTGGCTGAATCGGCGACCCCGGTCAGGCTCTGGCCAACCGTGCTGACGCTGACTTCCTGCAGCGTCGGGATACCCGCCGCCATGACCGGCGCGGCAATCGCCGAGAGGATAGCGAGAAACAGAGGCTTGAATCGAATGATTTTCATGTGATCAACTTCAAAAAACGAAACCCCGGCGCGACCACAGAATGGCCACCCGGGGCTCCCCGGACAGCGCCCCCAAGCGCGTCCGTCCCGCAACAAAACTTACTTGATGTAGATCTGGTCGAAGACGCCACCATCGTCGAAGTGGTCCTTCTGCACCTTGGTCCAGCCACCGAATTCCTTGTCGATGGTGACCAGCTTGAGCTTGGCAAACTGCTTGGCGTACTTGGCAGCAGCCTTGGCATCGGTCGGGCGGTAGAAATTCTTGCCGGCGATGTCCTGACCTTCGGCGGAATACAGGTAGTTCAGGTATTCGGTCGCCACTTTGCGGGTGCCCTTCTTGTCTACAATCTTGTCGACCACGGCTACCGGCGGCTCAGCCAGGATGGAGACGGACGGCGTGACGATTTCGAACTTGTCCGGACCGAGTTCCTTGAGCGACAGGTAGGCTTCGTTTTCCCAGGCGATCAGCACGTCACCGATGCCGCGTTCGACGAAGGTGGTCGTCGAGCCGCGGGCACCGGTGTCGAGTACTTTGACGTTGCCGTAGATCTTCTTGACGAACTCCTTGGCCGTGGCGTCGCTGCCACCCGGCAGTTGCTTGGCATAGGCCCAGGCTGCCAGGTAGTTCCAGCGGGCGCCGCCGGAGGTCTTCGGGTTCGGGGTGATGACTTCGACGCCCGGCTTGACCAGGTCGCCCCAGTCCTTGATGCTCTTCGGGTTGCCCTTGCGGACGAGCAGGACGATGGTGGAGGTGTACGGCGAGGCGTTGAGCGGCAGCTTTTTCTGCCAGTCCGGGACCAGCAGGCCGGCCTTGGCAACGGCGTCGATGTCGGCGGCCAGGGCCAGGGTCACGACATCACCATCCAGGCCATCGATCACTGCGCGGGCCTGCTTGGCAGAACCGCCGTGGGCAGCCTTGATGGTCACCGTTTCGCCGGTCTTGGCCTTCCAGTGCTTGGCGAAGGCAGCGTTATATTCCTGATACAGCTCGCGCGTCGGGTCGTAGGAGACGTTGAGCAGGCTGACGTCAGCGAAGGCGTTGCCACCGAAGGCAAGGCCAAGGGCCAGAGCGATCAGGCCGCGGCGGGTGTTGTTGAACTGCATTTGCGTAATCCCTGTTGTGTTGTGGAAGCTTCAATTTACGGAAGGCCAACCGACAGGAGAACGACGTAATTTTTATTTCCTTATGCGTTACCGGGCTTATATCGATCAAAACCATTGGCCGCGATGAGGAATGGCGGCCATCCAGGCGCAGCCTTCGTTTCCGGTGCCCCACAAAGAAAACGGACACCCGCAGGTGTCCGTCTGAATGCCTTGCGTCCGGATCAATCGGCGTACTTGATCGAGCAACCGTAGGGCTGGGTACTGGCCTGCGCGATCTTCTTGCCGCCGGCCAGATCGTTGAGCGCCAGCTTGACGTAGTTGTCGGCCTTGGCGATGTCATCCCTCTTGTTCGACTGGATGCTGTCGATGCCGCCCTTGTACACGAGCTTGCCATCCGGATTGACGATGAAGATGTGCGGCGTCGTCACGGCTTCGTACTGCCTGGCGATCTTGCCCTCCGGATCGAGAACGGTGCCGGTCGGTGCAGCGCCGCGCTCGGCGTTGAGCTTGAGCGCTTCCGCCGCATCAACATGACCCTGCTTGCCCGGCGCCGAAGAAATGACCTGCAGCCAGACGATGCCCTTGCCGGTCGCCGCCTTCTGCAAGCTCGGAATGTTGCCGCTCTCGTAGTGCTTCTTGACGTAAGGACACTGGTGGTTGGTCCATTCCAGCACCACGGTCTTGCCGCGATACTGATCAAGGCTGATCGTCCCACCGCTCGCCGCAGCGGCCTTGAAGGCCGGGGCCGGCTGGTCGAGATTGGCCACGGCGCAGGCGGAACCAGCAGCCAGAGCCAGCGCGGCACTTGCTACGGTCAACCGGAAAAAAGGGCTAAATTTGAAATTCATAAGGACTCCTTCGGGATCGTTGGGGATGAAATGAGGGAAACGGGAACGAGGTTTTGCCGAACGATATCCGGCGTCAGCAACTGCGGCAGCACGACCGGCGCGCTGTCGGCGCCCGGCGGGTAATAAACGTAGAGCGGCACGCCGCTGCGCCCGAACTCGGCGAGATAGGCCGTGATCTGCTTATCCTGGTTGGTCCAGTCGCCTTTCAGATAGGCGATGCCGCTGGCCTTGAAAGCGTCGACAACCGACACATCGCTGAGCGCCACACGCTCATTGACCAGACAACTGATGCACCAGGCCGCCGTCATGTTCACAAACACCGGCTGGCCGGCCTGACGCAATTCGCGCAGCCGTTCGGTTGAATAGGCTTGCCAGTGCTTTTCTGTGGCATTGCCGCTGGCTTGAGCACCACTCGGCACGGCGACGGCATCGACACCGACACTGCCGCCGATCAGCGCGACGACCACCGCCAGCGCGGCAAACCCGGCTCCGCCACGGCGCGCCCACGGAGTTCCCTGACGCGTCACCGCATAGAGCCAGCCGGCCAGCGCGATGAGCACCATGCCGCCAAGCGCGACCAGCACGGCATTCGGCCCGCCCTGCTGGGCCAGCACCCAGACCAGCCAGACGGCAGCCGCGTACATCGGAAAGGCCAGCCCCTCCTTGACCCGCTCCATCCACAAGCCCGGCCTGGGCAGCAGGCGCTGCAGGCGTGGCCAGGCGGTCAGCAGCAAATACGGAAAGGCCAGGCCCAGCCCGAGACTCAGGAAGATTGCCAGCAGCGCCGGCGCCGACTGGCCCAGCGCGTAGCCGATGGCGGCGCCCATGAAAGGCGCCGTGCACGGCGTGGCGACGATGGTCGCCAGCACACCGGTAAAGAAGCTGCCGCTGTAACCGCTGCGCGCCACCAGAGACGAGCCGACGCCAACCGCCGACGCGCCGACGGTGAACAGGCCGGACAGGTTGAGCCCGACGGCAAACATCAGGTAGGCGACGATGACGACGAAGATCGGCGACTGATACTGGAAACCCCAGCCTATCGCCTGCCCGCCGGCCTTGAGCAGGATCAGCACGCCAGCCAGAAGCGCGAAGCTGAGCAGTACGCCCGTCGTATAGGACAAGCCCTGCAGCTTTTTCTGCAAGGGCGAATATTCGGCATGCTTGAGCAAGGACAGCGCCTTGATCGAGAGAACCGGAAAGACGCAGGGCATCAGATTGAGTACGATACCGCCGAGGAAAGCGAGCAGCATGGCTGCCGCCACACCAAGTTCTGCCGTTCCGGATTTCGAAGCTCCGGCAGCGGGCGCCTTCGGCGCGGCCAGCTCAAAGCCGATCAGCTGCTCGCCATCTGTCGTCGCCTCGCCAATGACCAGCACGCCACGCGGACCCTCGCCATCGGCTGGCGGCGTACTGCCCGCCGGCAAATCAACTTTGAGCACGCGCCCGTCCAGCGCAAAGCTCTGCGCTGCGCTGTGATTGATCTTCCCCCACTGCTCGGGATAGAACCAGGCGCTGCTGATTTTCGCCTTCTCGAAACGCTCACTCTCCAGGCGGAGTTGCAAGCCACCATCCGCGGCTCGGACCAGACTGCTCTTGCCCGGCGCTGCCAGCGGCAAGCGGGCAACGGCCCGACCGATCGCCGGGTTGCCCGACCCGGTTTGCGCATCAGCGGCCACCACCGGCAATTCGAAGCCGAGTTCGACCTCCTCCGGAATGCACTCTTCGTGGCAAACCAGCCAGCTCACCGCGGCGCGTACGGCAAAACGTCCACCGACCGGCGTGTCGGCGGGAACCTTGACCGGGCTGAGCAGCGTGACCTCACCTTCGTAACCGTAGTTGGTCACTGGCCCCATCGAAATGCGGCTCGGCACCGGCCATTGAATCGCCCCGGCTTCGGCACCTGTCGGCAACTTCCAGTCGATCCGCGTCGCCACCCCGGAATCCCCCGGGTTGCGCCAATAGGTATGCCAGTGCGGAATGATCTGCTGCTGGATGCCGAGCAGGATTTCGGCACCGGGACGAACGACATCGACCGAAGCGACCAGCGTTGCCCTGACGTACGGCGTCGCCGTCGAAGCGGGCGGCAAGGCCTCGGCTGCCAGGGCATTCATGGCCAGCCCGGCCAGTGCCAGCCAGGCACTACCGAAGCGCAAGCCTCTAGCTCGCGGCCGACCGGCTTTTGAAACAGATCGAGTCATGCCGAACATCGTTCCTCGCCCAATTGAAACAGCGGCATCGATCAACGCAGGCGCGACTGGATTTTCTGCACACCGACCAGACCGCACTCTTCGTCGACATTGCTGCCACGCGCACCACCGACGCCGACGGCGCCGATGATCTCGCCATTCACTGCCAGCAGGACGCCACCGGCCCGTGCGTTGTAATTGGTATTGGCAGCAATTTTGTCGGCCAGTTCCTTGTCAGTCTTGATGGTTTCGGCCAACTGGCTGGTTGGCGCCTTGAAGGTCAGGGCCGTCACTGCCTTGCTCGTGCTCGAACTGACGCCGCGTGGCGAAGCACCATCGCTGGCGAGCAGGACGCGGACGACACCGGCCGAGTCGACGACGCTGACGGCCGCCTTCTGGTCACGGGCCTTGCATGAGTCAATCGCCGCCTGGGCGGCTTCCAGCGCCAGATCGAGTCCCGGACCACGGGCCGACGGGACAGGCGTAGCGGGCGGCGTCTGGGCCAGGGCCGTCGAGGCTGCGCCCAGGGCGATGGCACAGGCAATCGTTGTTTGCTTCAGGTTCATGTTTTCTCCGGGTTGATTCGTTGATTTGTTGGGGTGCCGTCAGCGCGGCGGTTTCTGGGCATTCGGATACCAGAATTTCACATGGCAGTTTTCACACGCCTGCTGAATCCGGCTTCCCGCCTCGAGCAGCCCGCCCACGTTCCTGGCATCGACGGCCGTCAAGGCCTGTGCAGCCGCTTCGTGAAAACCTTCTGCCGCCTTGTTGAAACCGGCCTGGTCGTCGTGTATGGCCTTCTGAGCTTCCGCGGGCGAAAGAATGCCCGGCACATGCGCGTCTTCAAGCTTGCCGCCGGCTGCGACCACCGACCGGCCGGGAATTTGCAGCAGATTGGCCGATTCGACCAGGATGATTGCCTGCTGGCGGACAGCCAGCCACTCCTCGTCGGTGCGCGGCTGTTTTTCGACCAGACCATCCTTGCTCAACTCGGTCGCCACCGACGCCCACAGCAAATCGGCTGCGGGGTCGACAACGGCCACCATGAGATCCTGGATCGTCGCGGTCGTCTTGAATGACGGGCCGGCCGACGGCGCTGCCGGCTTGTCGCAAGCTGCCAGCGCCGCCAGCAGGATGACCGGGAGCAGCCAGGCCTTGAGCGATGAATTCATCCCCGTATTCCTAGATGAAGCCGATGGCACGACCGGTGACGCCGACGCCGAACCACAGGAAAATGGATAGCCCGATGCTCAGTTTGGCCAGCAGCGGACTCGGTGCTTCGCGGGTCGTCACGTGACGATAGAGCGTGACCTGCAGGATGACGGCAGCGGCCAGTAGCCAGATTTTCGCGATGAAAGCCGGGTTGCTGAAGTAGAGCAGCGGCGCCGAGAGGAACATGAGAATCCCGCTGACGACGGCGAAAACAAGTCCGGCCCAGATCAGGCGCGTTGGCTCCTTGGCGACCTGCGGAATCGACTGGCCATTCAGTGCCAGCCCGCTCAGGCGCAGGTTGATCAGAATGACTGAAGCGAGCAGGAAGACAAAACCCAGGACGTGAAAAACCTGGGCAGCTGCCCCGACCAGATGGTCCGACTTGCCGATGGCGTCCCCCAGCGGACTGTTCTGCAGCGCGGTAAGCACTTCTACGGTAGACATGATTTTTTCCCCAAAAATGAAATGCTATTCAAGGCAGGTAAGGAATGAGGCGGCCGGCGATGATCACGACGCTCCACGAAAACAGCGAGGCCAGCCCGGCGTAGCGGACATTGGCTGGCAAGGTCGCATGGTTCTCGACCACCGGTTTCTGCTTGGCCAGCCTGAACTCGAAGTACAGGGCGTTGAGGCCGGCAATCGCGATGAACAGGAATTTCACCGGAAAGGCCGGGCTGACGATGACGGTTGCCGCCTCGGACCAGAACAACAGGATCCCGGAAACGAAAATCGCCGCGAAACCCCCGAGAACCAGCGGCCGCAACTGCCGGAGCAGATCGGTGACCGGAACGTTTTTGAGGAACACCCCGACCAAACGAAGGTCGATCAGGAAAATCAGGCCGACCGAGATGGACAGACCGATCAGGTGAACGGCCTCGATCAGCGGAAAAGCATAGGGCGACTCCGACAGCGCGACGCCGATCGACGACGCCTGAATGCTCTGGGCCAGTTCGTAAATAATGGACATGACTATTCTCCCCGGGCCGAGCGGATCCAGTCAGCCCGGCCGGCAACGTCTTGTTAAAGGCTTAGTTAGCAGCAGCCTGCTTCGGTTGGGGCGGCGCGATCTTGCTCAGCGTGCCACCTTCGGCTTCGTAATCCTGGGCACCGACGGCACCAGCCACCTTGAAACCCTTGCTGGCGAGAAGATCAGCCCCCGCCCCGGCACGACCGGCGTGATTGGAAACAGTCACGATGCTGCGATCCTTGGGAATGAAGGCCAGGTTCTTTTCGAGTTCTTTCGATTGAATGCTCAGGTAAACCGGAAAACCACCGTTCTTGGTCAGCTCGTCAGGGCGACGGAGATCGATGATGACCAGTTGATCCGGCTTGGCCAGCAGGGCATCGAATTGCGTCCGGTCGAGCTTGGGCGTCTTGGCCTTGTAAACCGGAGCCGCAGCGGGGGAACCGCCGGCCTGCTGGGCAGAAACCAGGGAACTGCTGGCCACCAGGGCCACGGCAGTCAGGAGATTGAGAAATGACTTCATGATGTCCTCGCTATTACAATTGGTTGACCTAGTCACCCGGCGCTAACCGCCGACCGGTATAACTTGAGTTTTGTCTGGCCATTGAAGCCAGCCTGCCAAGAGTGTTTGCAGCTACTGTGCCAACCTCGGCAAAACCCCGTTTCAGCAAACAAGCCTGAATCTGCAGGAACTCTTACGTGTATGATTTTTATATGTTTAGTGCCGAAATATCACGAATTAAATAGATGACTTATCGCGACCACTTATGTATTGCTACGAGGGGTTCAATGCTGAATTGGAAACAGTTGGAGACAAGCTAGTGTTTCGGCAGCAACAGCTACGAAAGTCCTGACCAGCATACTGGAGAGGAAAATGTCAGTGATGTGAAGGAAGCGACCTTGCAGGCGGCATGCCGCCTCAACGTCGGCGACCTGCGCAACACCCGCCGCTCAACTAGGTCAGCACCACCGGTGGCTTTGGCCGAACAACGGCCTCATGCAATTACAACAGACAGAAAATCGGCCTGTGCCGCCATTGCGGCCTATCGCATAGCCTCCAGCTTCTTGATGATAGCCCCCACATCGACCTCGGTAAGCCCAGTTTTGTAATCAGTCATGTGCAGGTTGAAGCAGGGGAGACCGTACCAATAAGCGATGTCATCCAATGCGATCCATGGGATGTCCTTTTTCCAAAAAGGAAACCGGGACTGATTGGCTTCAAGCCACTGGATGCATTCATCGCGGCGATGTCCTAAATCACCTTGTTCTCTCGATGCCTTGTCGACGACAGGATTCACCCCAATAAATCGGTGTGCCAAATCCTCGCCACCCCCCCGCGTAACAATGGCGACAAGCTGATCAAGGGAATGTGAGTTGCGCCAGGAGGTAGCGAAGACGACCTCCACCTCGGGTACCGCTCGGAGGATTCGCCAGAGGAGCGGCAGATGCTGAAAGTTGACTCGTGTTGAGAGCGTCGTTTCTGGGTGGAGCACGCCATCGAAATCGAGGAAAATGATCATTCAGGCAATCACCATCGTTTACTTGTTTCTTGCTGACCCATGTCTTTTTGAACGTGGGCACAGACATGAGCCGATCGACCTTGGAAATCATTGCCTTCTTGAAATAGTAATTCGACTTCACAGGCAGAAAGCAACCGGAGCAAATTCATTGCCGGTATCGTTTCCAAGTTCCAAGTGCTAATGAGCAATATTTCGGTGATCTCCGAACTCCCTTGGTGACCACATGTAGGGCAATACAGCGTTTTGTCGCTATAGCGCTCTGCGTTCCACGTTTCGAACCCATACCGTGTTCGACAATCGTCGCATCTTGCAGAGAGCTTGAAGAATTTTTGCCTGAAATTCATAGTCGAAATCACCAGTATGCTGTTCATAATAGAATATTAACAGCATACTGTGTGGATGCTCATGAAGGGAATCGTGACACTTCATGCATGAGCACCTCTCTCCCCTCACAACGTTTTGCAGTTCTTCTCCGCAAGCACCGCCGAGACCGAGGTTTGTCACAGGAAACCCTTGCCGAGCGTGCGGGATTGCACCGCAATTTCATTTCGTTGATCGAGCGTGGCGTGAATCAACCCTCTATCGATTCGCTATTCCAGTTGGCATTGGCCCTTGAGATCTCGCCAATCGATCTAGTACGAGAGATAGGGGAGATGGCCGAGTAAATTCGTCAAGACAGGCGCCCCGCAATAGCGAGGCGCCCGAAGTTTTTTAGATGACGTTCGGCAAAATTTGCCGACCCCCTAGTTACGCTCACATCGTCGCCAAACAATGTTGTCCCCGGAGTCGCCGCCAAGCGACCCCGGGGGCCAATACTACAACGGGCTGCCAAGCCCCATTTTTCCCCTCACGGGGAACACACGTTCGCAAACGCTCCAACCTTTCGGGATACGGTGCCACCCGTACCGCTGCCCTTGCAGCTCTTCTGTGCCTTCGGTCGTATCAGCAACAGAATCAAACCCTACTCAGTCAGTCTCCCCCTCCCTGCCTCATCCACCACGGTGCCACCCGTTGGCGTCGTCAGGGAGGTTCCCCATTTAGATTGCAGCTACTGCGAAATACAACGCCACTGTCTCAGTACCGTAACTAGCCTTCCAGCTTTCCGTAGATTTCCCCAGTCCGATGTTCCAGAGCGACTCAGGTACTCGTTACGTACGTCATCGACGACGAACCACAGCTCAATGCTTATGGCTTTGTATTTCTCCGCATAGCACCCTCCAGGGTGCCGTTACAGGTTTGAGCTATCCATTGACCCCAGATTTCTCTAGGTGCCAGTATCGCCAGCTTTCGCCTTGATACCCTCACGCCTTGCGACGTGCTCAAAAGCCATCCTGTGCGGCACGGGTTGCACTCTTCCGATATGCCCCCCGGGTCGGGCTTATCCGACTTTCACTTGCAACCAGGTCATCAGGCCATTTCCTGCCGGATGCCGTTTCATGGTCGCCCAACGTCGTTGTCCTATGGCCCCTGCTCTCGCTGGTCAGGTTATTGCAGCGAGCGGGGACGTGCGATTGGGTCGAACGGGGGAGTTGCACCCCCGAGCGCCCAGCGTAGCGCAGCGAGCCTGATTAGAGGCACTGCGCTTCAGCGTTTGCTTGACAGAGGACTGGCGATCCTCTGTCTGTCGGGTTGGCGACCCGACGTGGCCTTTCGGCCAGTGTGTTTGCAGTTGGCGTTCTGCCCGAAACATCCGCCCGGTCGGTCGGATGCTTTGGGCAGAACGCCGCAGCATGCGCACGCAGACGATCTTCATCGTCTGCCCGCTTGTGTCCAGTTTGGTATAGCGATTGCCGCCATTTTTGCGTGGAACATCAATATGTGTGACTACGTCACATCAAATCACACTGCATTGGTGCGGGATTCCTATACGGGGTATTAACCCCAAATAGGAATCCCGCACCAATGCCTGCCACGACGCCTGTCTCGCGTAATAAAACCGCCGCCCTGAGTCGCGTTCTGGATTTGGTCCCACGCGGCTACCAACGGTACACCTCAGGCACCATCAAGGCAGCCAAGGCTGAGCGCCTCGCCCACAAGTTCCACGCCCGCTACGCTATCGGCGCCACGCCGGCGCAGCGTTTGGTCAGAAAACATCGGGGGGACGCCAACGCCCTCCTGGTCCTGTACTGGCCGGAAAACGCCGAGATTGTGCATTGGCTATTGCTCGCCACGGAGGGCAACGGCCTGGAACAAGAAGACTGGCAATCTGTCACCAGCAAATCACGCTTGGTCTGGCTGGGCTACGAACTAGTGCGCTACCCAACTCGTGGCCGTACGAGCTGGACATGGCGCCGCCCCAAATCCGAGATGGCCGAACACTATCTGATGTTGGCCTCACTCACCGGCCAGCGCAACGAAACCGCCGTACAGGGTTGGCTGGAGCGACTTGCTCATCAGCCCGGATTCCACGGCGTGCGACAGCAAACCTGGAGCCTGTACCAGGAGGCTCACCGGAGAGGTTTCACGGGGGAACTGCCGGTCATCTACTACGTGCAGAAAATCAGTCACGGTGAGCCGATGCAACTCGCCGTGAGTTAAGCAACCGGAAAACATACTCAGCACAGTCCTCCGGGCGCCCCGCTGCCGTACCATTGGGCTTGGGGGCCCCCGCAATAAGGCAAGCTCCTCGGCTCTATCAGGAACCGAGAGTTTCTCAGGCTCGTCGTGCAGTACGAGTTTGCCGAAACGACTGCACGGGGCCCCCATCCGGTGCTTCGGGCCGTGTCCCAGGGGCAGTCGCCAGCCGAGGTACACTGGCGGCGGCACCACCGGGATGACGACTGCTGGGCCCCATGGCCTTCTCCACGAGAAAGCCGCACTCACCATGGTTGAATTGCCGGTTGCCCGCTCTCTCACCCCCTCGTTGACGGGGTGAGTCTTCCCCGCATGCGCCCTCTCACGCGCAGGATCACCCGAGCGGAACGGTGCGACCAGGCCTCACCTCCCGGGCAAACAAAAACATTGAGGCGATTCGCTATACAGGGCATCAACCCAGCAAGGAATCCCTGATGCCAGACAACCCACCCTTGATGCAACCGACGTCGGTTTCACTCAAAATTAATCGAACGAGTGCCATGCTCTATGCCAACCGGTACGTCCGCCTGCCTGACGGCAGTGGCGCATCGTCACAGTCGTATCTCGCCTCGTTTCCCATCACCGCCACCGAGCTACCCGCGGGCTTCGAATCATTGCTCAGAGCCGCGACCACAGGACGTCCGGAGCGCTACCAAGCACTCATGCAGCGCATCGAGACTGACGTTCTGATTCCCGCGCGCCAGCGCGAGGCCGATGAGCGCGACCGTCGAAACCGGCAGGCCATCGAGAACGGCCTACGTTGGGCCGCCCAGAATATCGAGGCCATCCCCAGCCTGCCGGCGTACAACGAACTTATCGACCGCCCGGAGCTCCAGCGACTCCTCGCCAACCTCATGGATGCCTCCGCAACGCTGGCATCCAGCATGCCGCCGGCCATGCCGGTTGATACGCCGACACCCTCCGCCGAACCCAATCCATTTCCGGAGGAACGGCTCCAGGCACTCATGACGAATCTGGAAAACACCTGCCTCGAGATCGGCGCACTGCTGCCGGAGTCAGCCCAGGTCTTCAAGCGAGGCCATATTTTCGAGCGCGAAACAGTCGCCCTGGTCAAACGCCTGTGGTTCAGAACATCCGATGTGATTGCCCGCCTCGGGAGCCGGGCCCAATTTCGGCGCCCGGCCGGATGGAGTGCACTACGTCCGTCTGTACTGGAAGAGGAGAACTAATTAACTGCCCCGGATTGCCCATAGCAGGCGGACATCAATAAGCCACCCGGCCTGGTCACCGGGTGCCTAGCCAATCAGGGGTTGCGCCGGGCTAATGCCCCGCCAAACAACGCTATGACGTTGCTGGGCTGGGACTGCGACACCGGCACGACTGGCGATGTCTTGGGTTGCACGTGAACCACCGACGTCACGGTATCTACCCGACGACGACGCCCATGGTGGAAATACTCCTTGCTGGTACGCTCCATGGCCACGCCATCCATCTTCTCAGCGAGGTTGCCACAGCAGAGGTGGGCGTAGCGCAGCAGCATGCGGGTATCCCGATGGCCTGAGATGGCCTGCAGCTCGATAAGTTGGAACTGCCCCGATTCAGCGAGGCGACTGATGGCTTCATGGCGCAAATCATGGAAATGAAGGTCTTCAATGCCAGAAGCCGGTACGACCCGCCTGAAAAAGGCAATCTTCAAGGCATTCGCCGTCAGTTTCAGGAGGGGCTCGTCATCGGCTCTGCACTCTGCCATCAGTGATTCGCACACCTGCATCGCACGGGTTGTCAGGGGCACCTTGCGGGGCTGACCATTTTTGGTGTCACGCAAGTAGGCGTAGCGTTCTTCGAGGAAGACGTCGCATTTCCGGATGGACAATAACTCTCCCCGTCGTGCCGCAGTTTCCAGCGCCAGAACGATAGCCGGCTCGACATAAGGATTCTCATCGGCCTGGGCGGCCTCGAGCAATCGCCACTCTTCGTCAGGCAGTAGGCGCCGGTCACGCTCATTGAAATACTTCGGCCGCCGTAGGCCGACAAAGGGGCTTTCGGCTGCAGCAATTTTCCAGACATCCGCCGCATAGCGGATCACCTGGGAAATCACGTCCAGGTCGCGGTCAACGGTGGCCGGCGCCACTTCAGTCAGTCGGTCAGTAATGAAATCCTGTAGGTCCTCGGTGCAAAGCGCCGCCATTTTCTTGTCGACGAACGCCTCGGTACGCAGGAGGCGGTTGATGCGGGTCCTCTCGACATCAGCGCCCTTGTGGCCGGGGACAACTTCGTCCCGATAGCGCTCCATAACGTCGCGCAGCGTCGTTTGGGCGGCGCTCGCGTAATCCCGAATAATGCTGACCGATAGCTCCGATTCAATTTTCAGCCGAGCCTGTTCGGCCTGTTCCCTCGTGTCAAACGTGATGACCTGGACGCGGGCCCCTTTGCGACGGACCCGCAACTGGAACGACGTCTCGAGCTGGACGAGCTGGGCTTTGATGCCTTGCGTGGTGAGCAACTCACGGTAGGCTTGTGCATCCGCCTTGCGATTGAAGGGGAAGCGCTGATTGCATTGCGGCTTGTTACGCGCCTCGACCTGCCAAGGGGAGCGGTTCTGAACATTGCTGCAGCGCGATGGCTGACGAGCCATGGTAACTCCTTTCGTAAGAGTTACCGTATAGCGATCTAGCGGCTTTTCCGAGGCGCAGAGCCGAAAGATTTCGGATCGTCAGCTCAGAACCACCCGGATTCGTTGGCACACGATTGGAGCATAGACAGAAACTTATGCTCCAATGGGACGCAGCAAACGAAAAAAGCCCTGAATAATCAGGGCTAATTCCGTCTTTACTTGGTCGGAGTGACAGGATTCGAACTTGCGACCCCTGCGTCCCGAAGACAGCGGACAACCAAGCAATACAAAGCCCTCAGAAGCCATACTATAATTGTTGGCACAGCGTTGGCACAATAGGTATGAAATGGCGACCATCAATAAGCGTGGAGACTTCCAATGGCGAGCTCAAGTTCGCCGGCAAGGCTACCCTGCCCAGAGCAAAACTTTTGAGACTCGTGAGGCTGCTGAAAAATGGGCTCGAGCCATAGAACGCGAACTGGATATTGGTCTCTATATTAACCGTGGGCCCGCCGAAAAAAATACGCTGGGCGACATTCTCAAGCGATATCTCGACGAAGTCGTTCCCACGCACAAAGGGGCCGATGTCGAAAAGATTCGGATCAATGCCATCCTCAAAGCCAAGGTCAGCCAACTGGCCATGATTGCCTTGACGCCAGCAGCTCTCGCTGAGTGGCGCGACGAGCGGCTAAAAGCGGTAGCCCCCGCCACTGTTCGTCGCGACCTGGACATCATTTCTGCCGCCATCAATACGGCTCGAAAGGATTGGGGAATCCATATGGACAATCCCATTCTGTCGATGCGCCGCCCCAAGCCATCAAAAGCCAGAGAGCGCCGCCTGATTCTCGATGAAGAACAACGCCTGCTAGCTGCCCTGGACAACGAGGAACGCGATGATCATGGACGCCTAGCTAGCGGCACGCGCAATCCATGGATCAAGCCATTGGTTCGCCTGGCCACGGAAACCGCAATGCGGCGAGGAGAACTGCTGTCGCTGACATGGGACAACATCGACTTGGGCGAGCAGACTGCTTACCTGCCAGACACGAAGAACGGCACATCGCGCTCTGTTCCTCTTTCAATGGCCGCAGTTGCCCTTCTGAGGGCTCTACCAAGGCATCTCAGCGGGCGCGTTTTCCCGATCACAGAGGACTCGGTTAAGAAGGCCTTCACTCGCGCCCTAACGCGCGCAAGAGATGCCTACGAGAAAGAATGCAACGAGACACTTACAAAACCCGATGGGCGCTTATTGGACTTGCACTTTCACGACCTGCGCCACGAAGCTACAAGCCGCATCGCAGAAAAGCTCGACAACATCCTTGAGCTATCCGCTGTCACAGGGCACAAGGATGTTCGGATGTTGAAACGGTATTACCACCCGAAAACATCCTTACTAGCAAAAAAACTAGGATAAAACTAATTTTTATCTTTTTTACTTAAACAAGGACTGTGTCCAATTTCACACAAAAATTTCTTAAAAGATCTAGAACTTATCGAGAGCTTATCAATATCTTGATGCGCGGCAATACGCGGAGGATCCATTGTTTTATGAAAACTTGTTTTAATTGCACAACTATCCAGAAGTTTCAATGGATCCTTAACCATATCTGCGCCACCACGTTTTATCGCATTCTCAATAGATTCAAATTTATTAAACCGCTTTTGCATCTTTCGCAATGCATCCGGATCTCCAATCATCCAATTTTCCAAACAGTGATGCTTTACAACTGGTGTAATCAGCAAATCAGGATGCGCCGAACAAAAGGCCTCTTTTAACTCACTCGCAAACCGAACTGGGCAAGGCCTATCTTCGAGATCAATAATAACAACAACCTTGGTAGCACCTCGCCTCCTTAATTGATTAATAACATTTCTTGCCGCAGCAACAATAACCTTTGGATTTGCCTTTGGCTGCAAATCTGCATATAACGGCCTACCAAAAATCTTGAGACTTTGATCAATCTTTGAAATATACGCTCTAACCGTCTCAATTTCACCAATCCCCTCCACCACAACCCCTATCATTGCTCTCCTCCAGGAAGGGGTACAGCTTCCACAATGCAACCAGTATCTAGCATATCGAAAAGCCGATCCACTCCACTCTCCCAATTCAACAAAAGATCAGGATCCAGCTCCACCAATGGCTTCACATGAGTTGCACCATTGCGCTTAAAGCAAACCAAGACTGATTTTGGATCGACAGCATTTAATATTAATGGCGAATGTGTCGTAACAATAATTTGCGAAGTTTTGCTTAATTTCCTCAAAACTGCAGCAATTTGCCGAACTATCCAGGGGTGAACTGAGTTTTCAGGCTCCTCTATGAACATTAATGAATTTCTAGGATCTGCCAACGCGGAAAGAATTGCCAACGTTTGAATTGTTCCGTCGGAAACGTCTTCAGCAGCCCACGCACGACCGAAACTAGATTCTTTAAAAAACAACCCTAGTTGTTTAGTATGAAGATACCCAACCGTTATCTCTTCTAAATCAGGAATGATATCCCTCATCGCCGACTCAACTGTAACCCAGGCATCTTTGTGCCTTCGTTGAAGCCAATCAACAAGAGACGGTAGATTCTGACCATATCCAGACAGCCTTGGATTTGGAGAAGGCGCACCAGAACCACGAGATATCTGGGGAGAAAATTGATGAACAGCAATTGCCCCCATCAATGCGGCCAACTGAGGGAACAGTTGTTTCGCAAAGAGCTCATACAGATCAGATTCCGCTTGAAAATCATTATATATCTCTAAAAACTTCTCGAGATTTTCCCTAAGCACTGCATGATTGGATGTTACCTTTATTAGGTTATCTTCCCGAATCAACTTACAAAGAACATAGTCATCACTCGGAGAAAATAGATCACTCTTAAAATCAACTCCTCGAAATACCATCTCTAAACTTTCAGACTCTAGGACATATTCAGCGCCAACTGATTGGCGAGCCGCCCTAAATTTGAAATGGTGATTCACCTCTAAGCGCGAACGCGGCCTTACTCCGGGAGTCATTCTCCGAAATGCCTGATGCGTAAAAAAGCGCCGGAGCAAACGTCCAACAACTATTGCCCGCACAAAAAATTCGACCGGGGATTTCGTCCGCCTAATCTTGCGAAAGGCAATATTCTCATAGCCCCCCTTCTTGGCGACAGCGTACTCCAGACCATTTTGATATACATCACCAATAAAATCAAAAGCTGACGCAATATTTGACTTACCGGATCCGTTTGGACCTATAAGAACAGTAAAATCGGAAGGCGAAATTTGAACATCACGTAATGATTTGTAGTTTTTTATACCCAAGAAGTCTATTTTCATTTTTCCCTCACAAAATCATCTATTGTTCAATAATCGGTTTTTTGTGCACCTGAGCCCCAGAAATTCTTTCCTGAGAAACTCCATCAACGATCTCGAACAAATCGTTTCTCCACTCGACGCCTTCGGCTATTTGCTCTTTATATATTTGCTGACCATCAAAATATCGTTGCCCACACCATGTAACACCAACGGCAGCCCCTGATCCCTTCCGATACAAACGAACTAACTGAGGAGCACCTCCAGATGCTTTGTCTGTATTTGATCGTATCGCGTCACATAATCCTGAAAAAACAACTCTCGACGTATTACCTTCACTAGTATTATTCCACTTCTCAATCCACTCCAATGCGACGGACTTTCCGGTACCAAGCCCCTCTAGTACGGAACTATTTTTCGCATTTGGACACAGCAGCAATTGCTCATGCCATTCCTGTTTTTTTGAAAAATAACTTAAAACACCAACATAAAATTCAGACTCCACACCTTCCCCAATCCGGAATCCGTGCATAAAATTCAAATCAACACTTTGTGGCCAAGGATAGCTATTCCAGTTTCGCTTTATTGCAAAAACAAACTTCCCAAACCTTGTCTTCGCACTATCTTTGTCATCGAAAAGCAGTCCGTGCTCAGCCAAACTGACAATTTGGGAAACCAATGTAACAGCCAATTCAACGTTACCTGCCAAAGCAAAAATGTCTGGCGTTGTTCGCGCCGCAAATACTTTTTTAATATGATCCCATGTAACAACTGATTTATCCTTTTGCTCCCAAGATATTCGGCTATCACTTGCAAAGTATAAAGATGCTGGTTTTTGACCTGTCCGCTTCGAGTCTGCACCAAACCACGAGATTACTGTTGTCATAGATATTTTTTCGGTTTCTTTATAGAATCGTTACCAGCAGCTGTCTGCAACGAGCAACTCCCCATGCCTCCCATTCAATGGAGGTGCGAGGTGCTAGCCGGGTAGGTGTCTTCCATCTACCCGGTGATTGGGGTTCAGGATAGCTGATGGCTTTGAACCATTGAGTAACCAATAAGTTATTTCTAAGCCCATTGCTCGCCAATAGCCTCAACTTGTCTTAGCACTAACTCAATAGCTGATTCCTGCATATCCGGTGGATATTTGTACTTGCGGAGGATGCGCTTAACCATGAGCCGCAGCTTCGCCCGAACACTCTCCCGAGCTGACCAATCCACCGTAATGTTCTGGCGCAAATTTTCGGTCAGTTCGTGGGCGATTTTCTTCAGCGTTTCGTCTGATAGCTCGCGCACTGCTGATTCGTTGTCGGCTAGGGCATCGTAAAAGCGCACCTCGTCATCATTCAGACCCAGTTCCTCGCCACGATTCGCTGCCGCCCGGAACTTCTTGGCCATCTCGATCAACTCTTCGATGACCTGGGCTGTTTCGATGGCGCGGTTTTGGTAGCGCTTGATGACGTTGCTCAATAGCTCGGAGAACTTCCGTTCCTGCACGACATTGGTGGCGAACTTGCTCTTGATCTCGCCTTCAAGAAGGCGTTCCAGCAGCTCAACTGCGAGATTCCGCTCGGGCAGATTGCGGACATCAGCCAGGAAGTCGTCATCGAGGATGCCGATGTTCGGCTTGTCCAGCCCGACCGCGTCGAAAACATCGACGACCTCTTCCGAAACCACTGCCGAACCAATGATCTGGCGGATCGCCAGTTCCTTTTCTTCGTCACTGCGCTTCTTCTGGCTCAGGTCGCGCTTGGTCAGAATCACCTTCACGGCTTGATGGAAAGCCACTTCCTCGCGCACGGCCTTCGCTTCATCCAGCGTGCAGCACAACGTGAAAGCCTTGCTCATCGCCAGTGCCGTATCGGCGAAGCGCTTCTTGCCGTCTTTCAGACCCAATACATGATTAGCGGCACCGGCCAGCCGTTTGTGGCCGGCGCACAGAAAATCGCTATAGTCGAAGCCATGCAGTAGGCCACGCAGGATGTCGAGCTTCTCTTCCAGCACGGCATAGGCTTCGGCAGCATCGACCGTCGGCCGGCCGCGTCCGTTGCTGTTGGTGTATTCCCGCAAGGCGCTTTTCAGTTCGTTGGCGATGCCGATGTAGTCCACTACCAGCCCGCCCTGCTTGTCCTTGAACACCCGATTGACCCGGGCAATGGCCTGCATCAGGTTGTGGCCCTTCATCGGCTTGTCGACATAGAGCGTATGGACGCAAGGCGCATCGAAGCCGGTCAGCCACATGTCACGCACGATAACGATCTGCAGCGGGTCGGCCGGGTCCTTGAAGCGCTTCTCCAGCCGTTTCTTGACCTGCCCGCTGTAGATGTGCGGCCGTAGCAGCGCCTTGTCGCTGGCCGAGCCGGTCATCACGATCTTGATGGCGCCCTTTTCCGGGTCGGCGTCGTGCTGCCATTCCGGCCGCAGCTTGACGATCTCGTTGAAGAGATGGACGCAGATCTCGCGGCTCATGGCGACCACCATCGCCTTGCCGCGCTGCGCCTTGTTGCGTTCCTCGAAGTGGGCAACCAGATCGTCGGCCACGCTGGCAATGCGCGGCTCGGCACCAACCACCTTTTCCAGCGCCGCCCATTTGCTTTTCAGCTGCGCCTTCTGGCTGTCTTCCTCGTCCTCGGCCAGCTCATCGACCTCGTCGTCGATCTGCGGCAACTCTTCCTGCTTCAGCGACAACTTGGCCAGGCGCGACTCGAAGTAGATGGCGACCGTTGCCCCGTCCTCTTTGGCCTGTTGCATGTCGTAGACGTGGATGTAATCACCGAACACGGCGCGGGTATCGCGGTCCTCCGACGAAACAGGCGTGCCGGTAAAAGCCACAAAGGTGGCATTCGGCAACGCATCGCGCAAATGCTGCGCGTAGCCGACCTGGAAGCTGGTTTGATACTCGGCGGCAGGCTCAGCCACCATGAAAACCTGCGCGTCGTTGGCTGCTACGGTCGACCGGAAATTTCGGCCAATTTTCAATTTGGCCTCGAAACCGTACTGCGTCCGGTGCGCCTCATCGGCAATCACCACGATGTTGCTGCGTTCGGACAAAACAGGGAAGGTATCTTCATCCTCGCCTGGCATGAATTTCTGGATAGTCGCGAAGACGATGCCGCCGGATGGCCGGTTGCCCAGCTTGGCGCGCAAGTCCTGCCGGGTATTGGCCTGCACCGGCTGCTCGCGCAACAAATCCTGCGCCAGCGAAAACACGCCGAACAACTGCCCATCCAGATCGTTGCGGTCGGTGATGACGACGATGGTCGGGTTCTCCATCGCCGTTTCCTGCATCACCCGCGCGGCAAAGCAGGTCATGGTGATGCTTTTGCCACTGCCCTGCGTGTGCCAGACGACGCCGCCCTTGTGCGTGCCGCCGGGGCGCGATGCCACCACTACCTGGTTGATCGCCGCCCGCACCGCATGGAACTGGTGATAGCCGGCAATCTTCTTGACCAGCGCGCCGTCATCCTCGAACAGCACAAAGAAGCGCAGATAGTCAAGCAGTTGCGACGGTGCCAGGACACCATGAATCAGCGTTTCCAGCTCGTTGAACTGGCCCAGCGGGTCGAGCGTCAGGCCATCAATCGTCCGCCACTGCATGAAGCGCTCGGCGTTGCTTGAGAGCGAGCCAAGCCGCGCCTCGCTGCCGTCCGAAATAACCAGTAGCTCATTGTACTGGAACACATCGGGGATCTGTTCCTTGTAGGTCTGAATCTGATCGTAGGCTTTCCAGATGTCGGCCTTCTCGTCGGCCGGATTCTTCAGCTCCAGCAGCACCAGCGGCAGACCGTTCACGAACAGGATCACATCCGGCCGGCGCGTGTGGTGCGGCCCTTTGATGGAGAACTGATTAACCGCCAGCCAGCGGTTCTTGGCAGGGTTGCTCCAGTCGATCAGGCGAACGAAATCTCCGCGCGTTTCGCCCTCTTTCTGGTATTCCACCGGCACACCGCCAACCAGCAATTTGTGGAAATGGCGATTGGCCGAAAGCAAAGCCGGGATGCCGAGATCAAGCACCTGCTTGAGCGCATCTTCCTTGGCTGCAGTCGGGATGTCCGGGTTCAGGCGGTGAATCGCCTCGCGCAAGCGAAAGGGCAATACCACCTGCAGGTAATCGGCGCGCTCGGGGTGCTCGCCGTCCGGGGCGATGTCCGGGCCAAACAGTGTCTCGTAGCCGGCCTCGGCCAGCCAGCCCAGCGCTTCCTGTTCGAGTTGGTCTTCAGTCATGGCAGCCCCGTTTCAACGCGTCATCAACTCGATGTAAGCCTGATAACTGTAGCTGCGGTTTTTCTTCTGACCGGTCAGTTCGCTGACGATGCCCAAATCCTCCAGCAGCTTGACCGCCGCATTCGCCGTGGGAAAGCTGGTGTTGAGAGCCTGGCGGGCCAATTCGACGGTAAAGCGCGGCATCATGGGCAGTGCTTCGAACAGGCGGTAACTCGCCGGGCCAGCCTTCGGCGAAGCCAGCAGTCGGCGACGGTCGGCCGCTATCAGGCTGGCGATGGCAACGATACTGCTTTCGGCCTCGCTGGCCGCAGCCGCTACGCCCTCCAGGAAGAAGCTGACCCAGCCTTCCCAATCACCTTGCGTGCGGATAGCAGACAATTGCTGGTAATACGCTGACTGGTGCTGCTTCAGATAACCGCTGAGATACATCAGCGGTTCGGGCAACAGGTGCCAATGCTCCATCAGCGCCGCAATCAACAAGCGCCCAATACGACCGTTACCATCGAGAAACGGGTGAATGGTTTCGAACTGGGCATGCACCAGGGCAATTTTTACCAGCGGCGGCAAGGCCGGGGCCGAGTCGTCATGAATGAAGCGCTCGACATCGGCCAGCAAATCCGCCACCCGCTCCGCCGGCGGCGGTACAAACGCGGCGTTGCCGGGCCGCGTGCCGCCAATCCAGTTTTGCGAACGACGCAACTCGCCCGGCTGCTTGCCGCTGCCGCGAACACCGTTGAGCAGCAAACGGTGGGCATCGCACAACAGTCGTACGCTGATCGGCAGCCCTGCCGGATCGCGCAGATTGTCCTGAACCAGCCGAAATGCACGCAGGTAATTGGTTACCTCTTCGACATCGTCAGTATTGCCGATGGCAAAACCGGCCTCTTCATCGAACAGATCGACCAGTGTCGCCTGCGTGCCCTCGATCTGGGAAGTCAGCAAAGCCTCCTTACGGACGGCGCTATAGAGCAGCCAATCCACCGAAGGCACCAGCCCCGACACCCCGGACAAGCGTGCTAAGGCCAGCTCCGCCGCCCGATTGCCAGCCTCGAAGCATGCAGGCGCCAATAGCGGCTCGCTCGGCGGCAACGGAAGCGGAACAAATGCCTGAACAGCTTCGCCCAACGTAGTGGAAGTGGCGTAAGTGCCGGTGCGGCGCATGGTATAAAAAGATTCTTTAAACGATGTTCAGGATATTAAAGCAATCGTTAATACAATGTCACGCAACGAAAGGATTCTTGAATATGGCTGTTGTAGTTCAAATAGCTACGACAATAGCCGAAGATGCTACAACGCTGCTTCGTCGCCGGTAGGCGCAACAGCCCCGAGATCAGGCGGTGGAGCAGAGTGTCGCGGATGGTGGCGAGAGTTTCTTGCTCAATTCTTTGGCTATAATCAGCTTTAAGTGGATTGGGGGTTCCCGGTCGGCGCTATAGCCTCGGTGGGTTCACCGGGGCTTTTCGCTTTATCCCTGGCAGGTTTTTCCAATACCCGCCGCCCAATCAGCGCTATCTCTAAATCAGAAAGATGAAGCCCAGATAACTTGGATCAAGCACCGATAGGTTGTGATCACCGGACACATCAAGAAACAAAAGCTTGACGTTAAAGCCTCGTCAAGAACAGCCTCGGCTTCGGCGGGCATAACTGGGTGAAGATTTACGAATGGCGTTCACATTCAACATACTCAACTCTCATCGCCCAAATCTTCGGTTGAGCCTTCTGACGCACGGTATGCCTGTTTCTCATGGGTTGGCTTGGTTGGGAAAGCTAGCAGCATTTCCCCTCCTCTGACCATCTTGCTCAAGTATTGCTGCCGCAAACCATCAGGATTTCGACTAACAAGCTCAGCCAAGACAGAAAGAGTCAAGAACTGGTCCCGGCACAAAGCCAGAAGGACCTGCTCCATGCGCTCAGAACTTAACCTTTCTTTTTGTCGCGGCTCTTCCGCCAGATGCTCTAGAAGTTCCCGGAAAACCTCATCCAGAACTTCCAAATTATCGATGATAGGCGCGTCCAGGTGAGGAGAGAGAAGCCTCCCTCGGCTATCACGCTCCCCATCCGTTGGCGGCGAGTACTCGGAGCTAGCGGCTGAATATTCGGAGCTGACCTCCGAATATTCGGAGCTGCTCCCCATATTGCCCATAGGCTCCCTTGAAAACGCCGGGCCAATAAACACTTGCTCGGGTGTCGGCAGACTGTCGCCGGGCAAAAAATACACCATGCCCCGAGAACGACCATCCGACTCCAAAAGTCTTTGTTTGACCAAACGGGCAAGAAGGAGGCTCAAGTCATGGGAATGTGCGTCACAAATTTCCAGCAGTCGGTTATGGCTGACTACCCGCTCCATTGCCACTGTCGCCATAACCAGACGCCCTGTGTAGTCCAACTCATCGAACAGAACACCAAAACGTTCGCGCAATTGAAGCAGCACATTCTCGGGCAACAGGTCAGCCATCTGGAGCATTAACAGCGTTTGCTCCGGCTCATCTTTCTCCATCAGAGCAGGCGGACGCCAGTGCTGGCTTTTCCATCCGCCATAGATGCGGGGCATACCGGAGCCACCCCGTTCGCCCAAGCCAATAAGCAAGAACATCTGATGCAGGATACGGTTCCGGCAATCGCTTTCGCCGCCACGAATTACCTGTTCGATAGGCAGGCGTAGACCGCCGGGGTTACGGAAACCGAACATGTCCGGGCGCTTCACCACCAGCACGGAAACCCGCCCGGTGTAATCTGCATGCACGAGGGTGTTCACCAGCGCCTCGCGCAGTGCTTCGTGCACCGGAGTGTCGTCCTGGCGCTGCCCATCCTTCAGGGCAAATGGCACTTTCAGATCAGCGGTTAACTTGCGATAAACCCGCCGATAAAACTCAAAAAGGTTGCCAGTCCAACTGCCATCCGGCACCAGGCGATCAACCCAGCGCAACTCAGTTTTGGCCTCCGGGCGCTCCTGATAGTCCAGAAAATAATGCGGAACCGCATCCTGAATCGCAGCCCAATTGCCGAACATCAGCAAGCCACCCAGCGTCAGGCCGGATTCCCCTGTTTGCCGGTCTTGGCGCCAGCCGCGCAAGCTCTTCAGAAATTCAAAATCATTTTGCTCAAGGAATGGGTGTCCCGGCTTCTCGTCACGCAGCATTTGCCGATAGATGCGCAAACTCTCGGGATCAATATCTTCCATGCTGTAGCCGGTGAGAATCCGCGCATCTCGCTCATCCTCAATCTGCTCGGCCAACATGCGTTTGACCATTTCCTCATCGCAATGCCGATCTCCATCGTTCAAACGACGGTAGGTATTCCCCAATGGCTGACCATTCAAGAACACCGGCTTCTGCTTGCGCGTCGCAGCCGGAATGCTGATCACCAGAATGGTCAGACCATCAATGCGCGCCTCGACCACATCGGCATCCGTCAGCAGATTAGTGCTGACCTTGCCCCGGTTGTTCAGCGTATTGAACAAGTCGCCGCGAACCTTGGCCGAATTCTCGATGCCCGCAATGCTGAACACGCCATTTTTCTCGCGCACGCCCAGCAACACCACCCCACCATGCGCATTGGCCATGGCCGAATAAGTGGGCCAAAAATCCCTGGGAACCTCGCCTTTGCCATCGTGGCCATGGGCGAGCTTGCATTCCAGTTCGGCCGTTTCGGCCAACAAGTGCAAGTCGTCAAGCGTATGCAGATCGAACATCAGGCAATCTCCTCTATGGGAGCCTCGGCCTCCGGCAGGCGCAACTGGCCAGAGATCAGGCGGGGGAGCAGGGTGTCGCGGAGGGTGGCGAGGGTTTGGGCCTGCCTCTCATTTTCGACGAGACGGCCGAATAAAGCACCAGCGACACCGATATAGGCATCAAGCACTGGCTCTGGCGGTACGAGTGCAGGAATCGGCCGAAAGGCTTTCTTGCTGATTTCCATGAAGGTCGAGCCGTTGGCCCGGCCTTTAATGACCTCCATGTTGTGCTGGCACCAGAACAACATATACAGCGGTGGCAATTGGCTGCTGGGTAGCATGGCGATATAGCCCTGATTGATCGCCAGCGGCGCCTGCGCAATGGCCAGATAGCCAATCGGAGCACGGGAGGACATCAACAGCGTTCCTGCGGGCAACAAGCCGGAACTCACCTTGGCCAAGCCTTGAGCAGAAAGCTTGCGTTCAGTAGCCAGCAATACCGGGGCATGAATGCCTGACAAGTCCTTGGGGGTTGTCCAGCAATGCTCGCCAGGCTCCCAGTAAGCATGCTCCTTGGTGTCGGGTGTGCCGCCGCCGACGCTTTCCACTACATCGCCGACTGGTGCAACCCGCCACCCCTGCGGCACCAAGCCCAGTTCCGATTCCTCGAAGCTATCGGGAAAGAGCGCGGCGGTGGCTTCGTCCATGCCTTCCGGGGCGCGGCCTTGTTGTTTGGCGTGAACGGGGTCGAAATCGACAAACCACGACTTGAACAGCGCCTGCGCGATGGCTTCGAGCGTGGTGTTGGTTTCGCGCAGGAGGGTAATGCGATCATCCAATGACTGAAGCACCTCAACGATTGAACGTTGCGTCTTGATGCTCGGAAGGCATATGTGAAAAGCCTTTGCTTCAGGAAAATAAATAGTCTGATGGGTAGTACCGCTAGCAAAACGCAACATCGAGTCGTGCTCTACCAAAAAAACATATTTGAGAAAGCGATAGTCAATTGCGTCAGTACAAACCCAATTTATGAAATCTTGACTGGTGGCCATCGGCCTACCCATTACGACAACATATCCAACGGAGGCCGTTCTTGATAGGCACACAGTATTGGTGGGCAAAACTCTAGCCGATGAATTGGCAATCCCCAGAGGATTGGTTCGTTGCTGCGTGTCATGGATCGTTTGCCCATGATTAGCAGTAGCGTCACGAATACCCACCCAAGGAATATCTCCACCCCAATATTCGGGATGTTTTCTACTTGGCGTATGCCCAGATTCCAAGCGAGCAACTGTAGATAGCGGAGTCCACCACCACCCACTTGGCGGCCTAACCGGAGGCATGCCTACCGACAACGCGTACTTTCCGAGAATTACCCCCTCTGTCGCAGCACGACCGCCGGTACGGGTTTCTTTACCAATCAGCGGCTCAGAACTCATATCCCAGCCCACCCAATTTCTGCCGGATCAATGTGTCAAGTTCGGCCCCTTTCGCCATCTGCTCGCCCAACTGCTCGGCGAGTTTCTGCATCTTGTCGGCAAAGGCTTCGTCGTCGTCTTCGACCTCTTCGGCGCCGACATAGCGGCCCGGAGTCAGGACATGGCCATGTTCGGCTATTTCCGCCTGTTTGACACTACGGCAGTAACCAGGGATATCAGCGTAATCGCCAGCGCCGAGTTGACCGCGCCAGGCGGCAACGGTGCCAGCAATACGCTCGATCACTTCGTCGGTGAGTTCGGCCTGCACACGGCTGATCATGCTGCCGAGTTTGCGAGTATCAATAAACAGCACTTCACCTTGGCGGGTTTGCTTCTGCCTAGTGAGAAACCATAGACAGGCGGGGATCTGGGTATTGAAAAAGAGTTGGCCAGGCAAGGCGATCATTACTTCGACCACATCGGCATCGACCATGGCACGGCGAATGTCGCCTTCGCCGCGTTGCGGAGAACTCATCGAGCCATTGGCCAGCACGATGCCGGCGCGGCCGCTGGGCTTGAGGTGGTAGAGCATATGCTGCAGCCAGGCGTAGTTGGCGTTGCCGGCCGGCGGCTGGCCGTATTCCCAGCGCGGGTCGCCAGTCAGGCTGGCGTGCCACCAGTCGCTGATATTGAACGGGGGGTTGGCCAGGATGAAGTCGGCGCGCAGATCCGGGTGTTGGTTGCGGGTGAAGGTGTCGCCCGGTTCGCGGCCGAGGTTGAAGTCGATGCCGCGAATGGCCAGGTTCATGGCGGCGAGACGCCAGGTAGTCGGGTTGGATTCCTGACCGTAGATGGAAACGTCGCCGATCTTGCCGCCGTGCGCTTCGATGAATTTCTCGGATTGCACGAACATGCCGCCGGAGCCGCAACAGGGGTCATAAACCTTGCCGTGGTGCGGCGCGAGGACGGCAACCAGCGTCTTGACGATACTTGCCGGCGTGTAGAACTGGCCGCCCTTCTTTCCTTCGGCGCTGGCGAACTGGCCGAGGAAGTATTCATAGACCTGGCCGAGCACGTCGCGCGCCTTGCCGGGGTCATCACCGAAACCAATGGTGGACACCAGATCGACCAGTTCGCCGAGCTTGCCATCCGGCAGTTGGGCGCGACCGTAGCGCTTGTCGAGGATGCCCTTGAGCTTGGGGTTCTCGACTTCGATGATGGTCAACGCGTCGTCAATGCGCGTGCCGATGTTGGTCTGCTTGGCGGCGGCGCGGATAGCTTCCCAGCGAGCCGACTCCGGCACCCAGAAAACATTGACCTCGCGGTAGTAGTCGCGGTCTTCGAGTTCAGCGGCGAGCAATTCGTCGTCGCAATCGTGCAGGAAATAGTCGTCGGACTCATCGGCAAAGCGCCGGGTCAGTTCGGCCCGGCGGGCGGCGAAGGTGTCGGAAACGTATTTGACGAAGATCAGGCCGAGAACCAGGTGCTTGTATTCGGCCGCGTCCATGTTGGCGCGCAGCTTGTCGGCAGTGGCCCAGAGGGTCTTCTTGATGTCATCCAGCATTGAGTGGGCTATGTCTTTGAGGCTAGTAGGCCGGCATTATGAATTGGCACCGACCAAACCACCAATCTCGCTCCGCCAGGAGTCGTCGCCCCGCAAGACCGGCAACCTGGAAACAGAACAGATTTTCGCGCCCGCGAAAATTGATATGCGAGCCTCAAATTTGACGACACTTCCGAATATCAATTGCGGTGGCATCCTAGCCGTAGGTCATCCGTCACGCCGAACGACGATAGCAACTAGGGGCATGTACCAAATAGCCGCATCAATACCTACCCTGCCCTCTAATTTCCTAGACATTTTCGCGCCCGCGAAAATCATGCAGAACGACATGACCACTAGTGGATTCTGAGGGGAATCATGCGAAATGACGTGATGAAACACGAAAGATAGGTTTAGGCCCACGAGCAAACAAAACCATTTTATTAGAATGGTTTTGTACCACGAAAGCTGGCGCTTGCGCGTATCCTGCCCTAGCGATACACCCCTGTTTCCCTCCGCGCTCGAATTTTCGCGTCCGCGAAAATCAACATCAATTCACGGGAATTACACGTCAATTTCCATCACTTCACGTGAATTCCATCACTTCACGTTGAATTCACATGGATTCACGTGTTTCCACATAGATACACATCAGCTGTCTGTAAAAATGGGCTGCGCTATCATCACGGCATATTCATGACAGGGTCTGTACCGTGACTTCGCGCCACCTGATTTGTCTGGCTTGCTGGCTTCTAAGCCTTGCCTGCTCTGCCGGCCAGAACGACAACTATCCGTTCTCAATCGACTCCGAAAAAACGCCGGACGGTCACCGCCTGGTTGCCCGCAACGCCGGCCCTGCCCCGGTATCGGTCAAGGTGTCGATCATCAACGGGCAATACATCGCAACGGATCGGCAATTCCCGCTTTACGTGGTTGTTCCGCCTGGCGGTGGAACCCTCTACCTCGGCAACATCCGTGCAGCCATGTCTGGTGTGGGCTATACCTTCCAGACCCAATCCACTTGGACGCTCGGCGACTTCAATGCCAATCAATCACCAGATGCTGTCTATCGACTGCCCTTCAGGGATGGCATGGCATTCCGTATCGGCCAAGCACCCGGCGGACCGACCACGACGCATCACAGTCCGGATAGTCAATACGCCGTCGACATTCCCATGCCCGAGGGAACCCCTGTGCTGGCTGCCCGCGAAGGTACCGTCATCTACACGGAAGCAAATCAGACTTACGGCGCCCAGATTCCTGACATGCTGAGCAAAGCAAACGAGGTCCGCATCCAGCACATCGACGGAACGATTGGAATCTACGCACACCTCGCTCACGGCGGCGTTTATGTTTATCCGGGGCAACGGGTTACCTCGGGCCAACAAATCGGCCTAGCGGGCTCTACAGGCTATTCCTCGGGGCCTCATTTGCACTTCGCTGTGCAGGCAGTTCGCAGAAATGGCGAAAAGCTGGAAACGGTATCGTTGCCCTTCAATTTCTACGTCGGCAATCCGCCGGTTGCCTTCGCTCCTCAATTCGGCATGCTGGCAAAAGCGGATTACGTGTCACCAGGCATCATTCCTGGTAGCCAGCCAACGATTCAGGTTGCCAGCCAGGCTCAGCCATCTCCTGCACAAGCCCATGGTTCGTCGGCAGGGAACACAGATGTTCTGATTGGGTTCGAGGTGCCGCCAGAGATCCGAGCCGCATTGCTAAAAATTCGTATGTGGCAATGGCTGACCGGCATGCTCGGCTTGCTGCTTCTCTACCTCTGGTTCGATAAACGGCGAGACGTCCGGCGACGGGAAGGTTTGCGCATTGTGCGAGAACCCACCTTCAGATCACGCCCTGCAGAAGAACCAATTTTTCATGGGCTGACTGCCAAGGACAAACTCATCATTGCCTGCCAAGGGGATCGGCAGAAGGCTGAGCGGCTGATGGAATTCGAATACCGGCGTGCCCCATCAATCAACGATGACGAAGCGGCCAGGAGAGCTTGGGAGCAACTGCAGCGCGATCGGAGCTAGGAGGAGCCAGGCCCTCAGTTTTGCCTCAATCTATTCATGCAAAATGCATAGCAGACTGACTTACGCACAGATGATCTGTACCGAATAGCGGCGCCGGCACCTATCCTGCCCTCGACTTCCAACAGCTCAAAAGGTCGGTTGTAATACGATAGCGGCCGCAAAGCCTATCCTGCCCTAGATTCCCGCCCTAGATTCCCGAAACATTTTCGCGCCCGCGAAAATGATGCAGATCGATGCAACAGCATGTGGAATCGAAGTGGATTAAGAGTGGAATCATGTGGAGCGATGCGAAACCACGTGGAACGACGTGAAGAGACACGAATACACGAGGATCAACCTCAATCAACACCAAGGACACGCTCCGATTCAGGTTGCAAGGCCGATCAACAGCGAATATACCTCGGGCATCGAGATTCCGGCCATACCCTTGGGCGGGATACGGAGTTGAACCCGCTAAAGCGCGTTCAAGGGCTACCGCCCCGGCTCCTACCGCCCAACCCAAGGCCATGCCTTGGGCAAGGGGCACATGGCCGTCTGGCCATTCTTCTTTAATCAATCTCAGGCTGTGTCTATAGAGTAGGCATCCGCACAGACGAGCTCACACCTCGAAAGGCTGCCAACGTTCACGGCTTGGGCGCAAATACCGCAACTCTTGCTGCCCCGCTCCTCTGAACTCAACGACGATCACCCCGCCGGCCCGCATTCGATACTTGGCCTCCGGCCCCAAGACGTGCTGCCAGTTCTTGTTCCGCAATTCGGCAGCGGCTTCATCATCGCGTTTAAAAAATTCCCAGAGGGATATCTGTCTTGGCTTTCTGGTTTCGCCCTTGGATGGCCGAGTCGAGTGGCGTTGCCAATGGTCAATTGAATAGGCGCCAAAGCTGACGTTGTCGATAATTCCGACTGCGCGGCTATTGGGCTCATTGAGGAGCCACTCCCCCAGGTTCCATGCCTGCCGGGTAGACTCATAAACGGCAGTTGCCCAATCTGACTGCCTGAGCGGATGCTCGCGAATCGCGTTGTGAATCGGGAAAACGAAAACCCGACCAGGCAATTCAGGATTGACGTTTGCGGCCCCCATTGCCAAAACCTCTGCCGGATGACGCCACCCGTGATCTTCTTTTCCCTGGCCATCAATATCATTATCCGGACGGCCATTCGAGCTGAGCGCCAATGCATCGATGATCGCCGCTTCTGCATGGAAGGCCTCATCAACGCTTCTCAGCGCGCAGCGTAGTATCTGCCACTCAACGTCCAATCCATCCGCCCAGATCTCGCGGATGGTCAGCACCTTTTTTGACTGATTACGTTGGTTCTCAGCCTCGAAGAAATGGCTAAACAGGCGGGAGTTACCACTTCCATCGAGGTTGCCACCGCCCTTGCCAACATAAAACACGCGCCGTGTCCGCGGGTCGATCAACGCATAAACGTAAATCAGCAACTTGCGCGTAACAAGGCCATCGAAAGCACGGAGGCTATTTCTCGTACTGGTCATTTTTCACTTTGTTGAACCACTCAGGGGTTGTGCCTAGACCTGCCGGCAGCATAGCTTTCGGCTTCACGCCTACAACTTGATGAGTCGGACTTTATTCGGCTTCCCTGCTGGCCTTAGTTCAAAGTGCTCAGGAAATTTCTTAAACAGTTTCGTTGACGTCGCACTCTTTGCGAGAAGCTTTTTGTCGTGAAGTATCTTGGCAACGTCGGACAACTCCAACCACTGCCCTGCCTGCAAATTGGGAAACGCTGAAACAATGGTTTGGGGCGAAGTAACAACTTCTATTGCTTTCCCTGGGCTCTTCTTGGCTACCTTCTTTACCGCTGCTTTTTTTGTCGCTACCGCTGGGGGTTTGGGCACAGCCGGCTTTACAGGTGCTACTTTGGCTACGGATTTCTTAGGGGCAGGGCGAACCACCTCCACCACAAGTGGCAATATTTCTGGTTTTTCCGGAGCGGGCACAACTACCTGATCCGCTCCAACATAGATGACCTGATCGTAGGCCGGGATAGCATCCTGAGACAATTTGGCTCGCTCGCTTATACAGACGACTCTGATACCTCGTTCCCGAAGCCGAACGACCAAAGGGACAAAATCCAAATCCCCCGATGCAATAGCGATTAGCTTCGGTCGCGGGGTCAAGCAGGCCAGCTCCATCGCATCCACGGCCAATGACATATCCGTAGTGTTTTTGGGAAGAGGGAGATTGACGAATGGGCGAATGGCACGCGTTCGCAACACATCAGCCAGCCCCTTCATGTTTTCAGCAGAGCCATAGGCGCGACGAATGGCAATAACACCGTCCTCTAGTTCAAGCTTTTCTACAGCCTCATCAACCCATGCAGGCGACGAAAGGTTATCGGCATCAATCAGCAGTGCAATCATTTGTTGGTTTACCTATGGCACGTTCAACGGTCTGAAAACCACTGTTCCAGTTGCCGAGGAAGGGAATCATATCGCATACCAATTGACGGCCTATCGCCAGCTTGCTGGCCAAGGCAACCACACCACAAAACCTTCGTTTTTGGCACCGAGACTCATTAGAACTCAGAGTTATCCACAGCCCCTCCTGGTAGACATAAGGTAGAAGAAAGGTAGACGTCGAAATTGCCCTCCGAAACGATTGCGGCACAAGGATCTCGAGAGGTGGGGAGGAACGCTATGCCGATAAAGCGGAACGCTATGCCGATAAAGCGGAACGCTATGCCGACAAAGCGGAACGCTATGCCGATGACCCCGGAACGCTATGCCGATGAATCTAGCTTTATCCACACCGCTTGCTCGGTTCCCCTTTTACTCATTTCAATACGACCGCCAGCTATCAATTCAAGCCTTTCAAGTTCCCGCATGGCTGCGAGCAATGCCTCCCTGAATTTGCGAATTGGGCTGCCATAACCCAGCTTTGCCTTGAGCCAATCAAGCCCATGGCGCTGGACTGAATCTGATGATGCCGCAATCAGCCGCTGTAGTGCCTTGGCCATATCCTGCCCTCTCCCGAACTGCATGCGCTTGCCCCAATCAATCAGGGCAAACTCCCTGTTGCTAAACATCTGCTTCCATCTGGGATCAATTCGTAGCGAGTAGGTTTCTGCACGAGGGTCGAAATCAAAGCCATCGACCAAATGCAGGGCACGAACCTGGCCAATTGCCAGCTTATGTTTGCCAGCCTGCTTTACTTCGATGACAAGCATCGCGAATGAGAGTGCCTGCATCGTCCTGTGCAACCACTCGTATTGGGACTTGCCAGTATCACGACCTATGCCTCGCAGGAACGAGGCGCGGGTGACTACTACAGGCTCCCCCAGCGGCACCCCAGTCGCCTCATAGATTGCCTGCATCCAGACATCCGCTTGCGCTTCGTCTAATTGCTCACCCCAGAACTTGATCTCCGCATCCCCCCTGCTGACCAAAATAGATCCAGCGTGTATCTTCTTTGGACCACGTGCTACCGGTGAGAAGAGACTGGATCTAGCAATGTGATTTGGCATGGCGCGAAGAAACTCTTCCATTCCCGGCAAAAACATTTGCACTGGGGTTTCGGCAGCTTTCAGCTCTCGATGTCGTTTAGCCTGCAGCGCCTTCTGGCTCGCCCATGCAATTTGGCCAGCAAGCAGATCTGGCGGCTGTTCAGGGCTTAGCAAATCACGCATATCTTCACTGAGCTAACGGTCTGCCCCAGTAGATTTTTGCGTCGATTGATTGCGCCAGGAAATATTTGCCAGATCACTGTCGCGCTCCCGCAACTGCACCTTGGCGGAGCTCGTAAACAGTCACTCCCCGACGAGCGGCTTCGCGTTGCTCAACCTTGGTTGGCCGCCCCAAACGCTTTGAGCGATTCCCTGCCAACGGTTTTTCAGCCGAAATTGGGATTGGAGCCGACTGTAGGGCCGACGCATTCCAAACCTCAATCTCGGCCAGTTTGAAATACTTGCGGCGCGTCCCTGGCAAGAAATGCAGCGATGGGAAATCATTTGGATTCTGGTCCAGCTTTTTAAACAAGCTACTGGGCCGCTTCAAGCCTAGGGCAAGGGCAAAGAGGTCGGTTGCTACAAATCCCAAGCTCAAGGGACCAGCAAGGTCAGGCCGCCCCATCGATTGGGCAAGCGCAAAGAAAATATCGGAATTCATGGTCACTCCCGCGACCCAATACACCGCCTAGGGGGTATTTAAGTCGCCAACGTCAGATAGCGCCCGTTGCCGGGCAGTCAAATCAAACGAGGGAGTAGTTAGCTGGCGCCAGAGGCTGCGGCAGGAGCGCTTTCCTGACCGGATCGCTATCAGGGAGGAGAGTCTGGTCCAGTAGGTGCCTGTAAGCAGTACAGACTAGCCTCTGGAGCGTTTCAACGATGCCAATGGGAGCATATGCCAGCGCGCCGATTCGGTCGGCCAACAGCACAACGGATTTAAGCACCCCAAAGATTGCAGCGAGTGCGAACGAAGCCACACTAAAAAACGCATCTTCCTTGCCATTCAGGCTCTCCAGGAAAGCAGCCAACAGGCACAGAACTACTGCGGCTAGTGCCAAAGCCTTGTGCTTATCCCAAAGCAACTTGGCTTTGCGACCCACTGACTGGAAGAGATCATAGGAAGATAACTGCATGCGGCCCATGCTATCAAATCTAGATTATGCAAATCAAGAGTATTTCTACAACTTTCCAATTATTTTCAAGACCTTATAAAACAACTAGACGGTCATAGAAACACTCAGAAAGCCTAGGAAACTTCAGGAAGCAATTCATCCGTGAAAAGGCATCCGCAAGAAAATTTCTGGCTCACACAACCAAGACAAGCGTGGCACACTCTTGGCACAACGGAGGAGAAAAAAGTAGAAGAACTCAGAAAGTCTTCGAAAGCCAGAAAAGAAAAAAGCCCTGAATAATCAGGGCTTCGTTCTCTCTTTGATTGGTCGGAGTGACAGGATTCGAACTTGCGACCCCTGCGTCCCGAACGCAGTGCTCTACCAGGCTGAGCTACACTCCGACATGAGAAAGAAGCCTAATGGTTTCTCTCAACTGCAAAGAGCGTCAATTGTAGCAGAGCTTTTTTATAATTTGAATCCCCCAGGCACTGAATTGATGCTCTGGCGAGCTCGGCCTCGCGAACTGCACGCTCCCGCGCATGATCCAGAGCACCACTGCTCCTGATGGCATCGAGCACAGCAGGGAAATCATCGCGGCCTCCCTCTTCGATTGCCTTCCGCACGCATGCTGCCTGCTCGGCAGTTCCATGCTGCATGACGTAGATCAACGGCAATGTCGGCTTTCCCTCGGCCAGATCATCGCCAATGTGCTTGCCGGTATCAGCCTCTTGGCCTGAATAATCGAGCACGTCATCGATTAGCTGGAAGGCTGTGCCCAGATGCATGCCATACGCAGCCAAAGCGGTTTCGATTTCTGGCGATGCCTGACCGAGAATTGCACCCAACTGAGCGGCTGCCTCGAAAAGCTTGGCCGTCTTGTAGTGAATAACCTGCATGTAACGCGCCTCGTCGACGTCTGCGTCGTGGCAGTTCATCAACTGTAGAACCTCCCCTTCGGCGATGATATTCGTCGCATTGGAAAGGACCTGCATCACGCGCATGTTATCGACCATAACCATCATCTGAAAGGCACGTGAATAAAGGAAATCGCCCACCAATACGCTGGCCGCATTGCCGAACATGGCGTTAGCCGTATCGTGCCCACGCCGCAATGCGGACTCATCGACAACGTCGTCGTGCAGCAAGGTCGCCGTGTGGATAAATTCGACAACCGCCGCCATCTCCTGATGACGAACTCCCTGATAGCCAAGCGCCCCGGCAGCCAGCAACACGAGTGCCGGACGCATGCGCTTACCACCACTACCAATGATGTATTCAGCAACCTGCCTGACCAGAACTACGTCGGAATGTAGGCGGTCGCGGATGACCGCGTCAACGGCCTTCATGTCGGGCCCGATCAGGGCGTAGAGCTGTTCCAGAGTCACGTAAGGTAATTCCTTGATGAAGCGCGGAATCTTAGGTGGCGAAGGTTGCACAGTCAAGGCCGAGCAATCAAGGACCCACGCTGTTTTGCTCGACACTTTGTTAAACTCTTCAGATTAATAGAATTAACAGGAGAGGGCATGGACATTCGTTCGATCATCGCACCAGCGATTCAAGATCGCGAAGCGCTGGAAGAGTTCGCCGAGGTTCTGACTGATCGGGCACCGGAGATCGAACGTGAGGTTGCCCACCTGAGGAAAAGGCCGGTCGACCGGGAGATTATTGCCAGCCTTTTTCGCGCCGTTCACAACATCAAGGGCGATGCATCGCTCTGCAAGTTTGACCTGGGGGTGGCCATTGCACACCCCATTGAAACCATGATGGCTCGTTTCCGAGAAGGTGAAATACCTTTCTCAGAGTTGCTGGCCGAAATGATCCTGCTTGCCGTTGACCGCCTGGAATTGGCGACCACAGCCTTGCTAGCAAATAAATCGCTGGATAAGCTCCAACTTGCTATCCTAGTACAAGGCCTTGATGCCCTCGCGCAGGAGTCACCAGAACAAATAGATTCCGCTTGCGCTGACCTGATTGAAGCGGTTAGCGGTTTTCCGCCGGTAATTCCCGACATTTCAAGCCGCGCACCACGATCCTCTGCTCCAAGTCCTGAGCAAAAAAATGCCAGCGCAGATCTGCAGTTTTTCCGCTCACTTGCACTCCAGTTCGAAAGCCGCTCCCCCCTGTTCAAGGGACGCACCATGCGCATCCTTCGCCTGGCACTGGAAACAAACAAGGCTGGCAAAAACCCTGTTGACCCCGTTCAGCTGGAAGCAGCAGTCTATCTACACGATCTTGGGATGATGCTTCTACCAGAGTCAATCTGGCTAAAAGTCGGCAAAATGACCTCAGAAGACAAACTCACACTAAAAAATCACCCTAGTTTCGCGGCAGGTCTTTTACAAAGAATTCCCGGCTGGGAGGGCGCCGCAGAAATGGTGGCCCAACACCATGAAATGCCGGATGGTGGCGGCTATCCAAACAAACTGCATCATGCGGACATATGCACAGGCGCCAAGATCATAGCCATTGTTGACGCCTTTGAGGCCGTGATGCTCAAGCACATCCACCGCGGAAAAAATCGCTCAGTATTGCGCGCCATTGCCGAAATCAATGCCTGTGACAACCAGTTCTCACCCGATTGGATTTCACCGTTCAATTCAGTCATCCGTAAGACGATTGAAAGTTAATGTCGATAATTGATCACGAACGTCGTTTCGGTGGCGTCAGCCGCCTGTATGGCACCGTTGGTGCCGAACGTTTGCGGCAGGCAAATGTTTGCATTGTTGGCATTGGCGGCGTCGGCTCCTGGAGTGCAGAAGCTCTCGCTCGCACAGGGGTTGGCCGCATTGCCGTGGTGGACCTCGACATGGTGGCCGAATCGAATACCAACCGGCAAATCCATGCTCTAGGCGAGATCTATGGCAAAGCCAAAGTCGATGCCATCGCCGAACGTATACGGGCCATCAATCCCGATTGCGAAGTCTCTTGTGTTGAGGATTTTGTCAGTCCAGAGAACGTGAGCAGCATACTTGACCACAACTATTCAGTGGTAATCGACGCAATTGACCAGGTACGCGCCAAAGTAGCAATGATCACCTTCTGCCGCAGGATAAAGACGCCGATCATCGTTGCCGGGGCAGCCGGAGGACAAATGGACCCAACCCAGGTCCGTATTACCGACCTGAGCCAAACAGTGCAAGACCCGCTGCTTGCCAAAGTCCGCTCGCTGCTGCGCCGTGAACACGGCTTCCCACGCGACACAAAAAAGAAATTTGGTGTTTCTGCGGTTTTTTCTACCGAGCAGTTGCGCTACCCCGAGGCTGATACAGCCTGCAATACGGACCGCGGTCCAGCAGGGCTCAATTGTGCCGGGTTTGGTTCATCTATTTGCGTCACCTCGGCATTCGGGATGGCGGCGGCCGCACAGGCGATCAAGCAGATCGTCAACTCGTAAAACCCGAACTCCCCCGATTCTCGGTGGATAAATTTTTTTCGAATTAATGTAGCAGCTTCAGCAAAAGCAAAAACCCCGTTAGCTTTTGCTAACGGGGTTTTTCATGGGGGGTCTGGCGTTGACCTACTTTCGCGAGCGGAAGCTCACTATCATTGGCGCTCATCTGTTTCACGGTCCTGTTCGGGAAGGGAAGGGGTGGTACCAGAAGGCTATTGACGCCAGACGTAACTTGTATGCTTGTCGCGGGTGACCGCGCCAAGCGCAAAATGGGGACAGAAGGTTGTTTGTTGTGACTGCGAATATGAGTTACTGCAGATTACAAGGTTATAGGATCAAGCCACACGGGCA